>VXSB01000062.1 GCA_009838175.1 Chloroflexota bacterium | reverse complement strand
GGGGTCGTCCGCTTCCGTAAGGGAAGCGGCGATGGAGAGGGAAGGAGCCGAGGTCCGAGTGCTAGGACCGAGGCTCGAGGCGAGGGCCAGTTCCTACGGGCCCGAAGACCCTGGCCGCCGGGCCTTCCCCACGGAAGGCCCGGCAGCAAACAGCCACCCCAAGTGGACATACAAACACGCCATAAGCTGGAAAGGAATATCTATGGAACCGCGCATCAGCATCATCACTTTAGGCGTTAACGACCTGAAACGCTCGGTCGAGTTTTATCGCAACGGATTGGGACTGCCACTTTTTGACGAAAACACCGAGTCGATCGCCTTCTTCAAGACCAGCGGGACCTGGTTGGCGCTCTACCCGCGGGATGCCCTCGCAGACGATATCGGCATTGCCACCCAAGGCGGCGGTTTTTCCGGTGTGACATTGGCTCACAACGTGAGGACGCGTGAGGAGGTCGACTTGCTCTTGGACGTCGCTGTATCTGCGGGTGCCACGTTGGTCAAGCCGGCGCAAGATACTTTCTGGGGTGGCTACTCTGGCTACTTCTCCGACCCCGAGGGATATCTCTGGGAGATCGCTTGGAATCCGCACTTTTGGATCGAATGAGCGCTCCAAATGCCGACATCCCAACTATCGACAGCCCGACACGTCGTTGCATATAAGATATCTCCAGCCACAAAATAACGTCGGGAGAGGCGAAAGATCATGTCACATCATCAACCACTTGCAGGTCGTGCGGCCATCGTTACCGGCGGAGCTCTCGGCATCGGAGGCGGAACCGCCAGACGATTGGCGGCCGACGGCGCCAGCATCCTCATCGTCGACATCGTCGAAGACGCCGCTCAACGCAATGCCCAACGCATCAACGATGCCGGCGGAAACGCGACCTACATGGTCGGCGACGTCGCCCAGGAAGATGTCGCAAAGTCGATGATCGAGCGTTGCGTCGACGAGTACGGTCGACTCGACATATTGATCCAGAACGCGTACGGTGGCGGTGTTGGACGTGACGGCTCTGCGGTCGATGTCGAACCTGACGCCTGGCGGTCAGGTATGGACTTGCTAGTCGGCGCACAGTTCCTAGGTGCCAAGTACGGCGTTCCTGCGATGGAGGCATCTGGACCACCAGATACCTTCGAAATACCCGAATGGAAAGGCGCCGGAAGACGGCACGGCGAGCCGCCAAAGATGGAAGTCGGACGCATCGTCAACATCTCATCGGTTCACGGTCTGCTTCAGGCACCGAGAGCACTAATCTACGAAGCCGGAAAAGCCGCAGTAGTCGGACTGACCCGACAGATGGCGGTCGATTTCGGACCGCTAGGCATCACGGTAAACGCCATCGCCCCAGGCCACATCGTCACCGAGCGCGGCGAGGCCATGTGGGCAGAACTCGGCAACGACGCCGGATTCGGACTATTCGAACGCCACTACCCAGTCAGACGCACCGGCGTGCCTGCCGACATTGCGAACGCCATCGCTTTCCTCTGCTCTCCCGACGCATCATTCATAACCGGCGTCGTCCTCCCCGTCGACGGCGGCATGTCCATACAGCTCCAAGAAAACATCGTGATGCACACGAAGGACTACATCGTCGCCAACCCGGACCTGCGAACGCATTTCGATCATGGTCGTTTGGGTTAGCACCCGTTTCACATAACCGCTACTTCGTCGCCGATACGGATGGTGCCGGAGTTCTGTGCTTTGAGTGATACGGCGAATTGAGGTTCGTCTTGGCCGATTATGCGGGTCAGCGTGCCCATTACGTCGATGTCTCGGGCACCAGATGCCGGATCTACGTGTGTCGCCAAGCAACGAACGACGGTCTTCCGGACCTTGAAATCGACTTCGCCGATGCGGATTTTCCGTCCAATCCAGCCGAACTCCTCCCACGGGTCGCAACCTTCGATAGCGATGTTGGAGCGAAATCGGAGTTCCGAAATCGCCGACATTCCGGCGGCTTTAGCAAGGTCGGACAGGCTCTCGCGCGAGTGGAGCGTGGTCAAACCTGCCGACGTGTCGTGGAACCGACCATCCGTGCCATTGCCTACGAGTCGCAGCGGTAGTTTCCGCCTTCCCATCGCGAATGGCGTACCATCGAGTTCGGCATACCAACGGTTGAGATGATGCTCGAATCGAAGACGATCACCCGGTTCGTCGATGGAACCCTCAACTAATTCATCCGAATCAAGGAATTTGATCCATGCCCGACGCGTCGCCGAGTCGTAGCCGCAACGCAAGAGTGCCAGTGCTGGCGTATGTTGAAGCGATGCAAACCAAGTTTTGCGACGCCACTTGACATCGTTTGGCGGCCCAGCATCATCGAAACGGAACCCCAGAACTCGGTCTCCCGTTACCCGGCCATTGGTATCGATCTCCAGCGCGTCACACGGCTCTGCTGGAAAAGACTTGATGGGATGACGATAGAGGGAGACGACTTGCATGACGGAAATCCTATCGTGCATTCGCGGTCACGCTAACTCCCGCGTGGCGAACGCGATGAGATCGTGACGCGCCGGAAAGCAATCCAGATGGCCAAGTCGTAGGCGATCTTGAGCGTGCCGGCTGCGATCCAAGGCGTGACGGTCAGTGCGCCTGCCCAGAGCCAGCCTGTGACTGTGGCGCTGGGAATCCGTCCTAGCCCGCGACCCAGGTTTGCCGTACCGGCCATAATCGAATGTTCGTCGGTTTCGGTGATTCCCATCATGTACGCCTGTCGTGTTGGCACGTCCATTTCATCGAACAGCGCCCTCAACAGCCACAGCACGACAGCGATGAGGACTGTTGGCGCAAACGCGAACAGGATGAGGGCGATGTTGCTGACGACCTGGGTGAACACCAAAGTGTTAAGCAGGCCGATTCGCCTAGCGACCCACGGTGCCAAGGCGAGTGAGGCTATATTCAACGCATGTGCAGCGATAAGTAGACCGCCAATCGCCGCGGCAGACATCCCGAATTTGGTGAAGAGCCAGAAGCTGACGAACGATTCGAAAACCATGCCTCCGGCGAAGGAGTCGATAGCGAAAAGGCTGGAGATGGTGAGGATCGGGCGACGCGCACGCGCCTTGAAGGGATTGGCCAAAAAGGAAGAGGTGTTGTCGTTTGCGATTGATTGCGGGTGGACAGCCTTGGAGAGAATCAGGTAGACAAGCGCGGCGAGTCCGTGCATCCCGACATAGAGCCAAAGGACGGCGTGGTAGGCGCTGATCGGCTCCCACTCGAGGGTGTTGATGAGAAGAGTCGAAAGTCCGGCAAGCAATGCACCGGTCGCGCGGCCGGCGGATGAGGCGATAGAGAGGTTCGAGTATGCTTGCGTCCGGCGCTCCTGATGGACTACAGCGGCGATACCGGTCTGTTCGAGCTGCATCATTCCGCCCCAATGCGCTCCGCTGGCCGCGTACGAACCAAAGAACCCGCCGATGATCAGGATCCAGAAGTCGTTGGAAACTATCAGCAAGACTCCAGCGAGAGCGGTGATGAACATGTTCACAACCGCCCACGTTCGCGTTGAGACGCCCCGACTGGTGAGCATGACGGCGACGGAGATTACGAATCCGCCAGCTAGGCTGAAACCGAAGATTATGCCGACTTGGCTGTTGGAGAAGCCGATTTCGGCGAGGTAGATGACCACCAGGATCGCCATCAGCGACCGAGCGCCATCCCTCACGAACCGTCCGGCAAAGAAGAGATACGGATCAAGCGCCGACCCACGACGGGGGATCGGGATTGAACGCGACGCCATTAATGGAAGGTATCACAGTCTAGGGCGTCACCAACTCACGGTCAATCGTCTTCTATCGCCACTACTCGCCCACCGAGACTGCGCAGGTTTTGAACCGCGGGATGGTTGGTGATGGCATGGTCGGCATCGAAGGGTTGAGATTGATCGGATAGCTGGTTGGAAGGTGGGGTAGAGAATTGTGTTGGCTCGGGTGCTGGTCGCGTTTCGGCGGGAGTGGAAGCGCGTGTAGTTGCGGGTGCTGGCGATGGAGCTTGCTGAAGTTGAATGCGGATGTCGTTTCCGTAGACGGATTGGAACGCCGGTCGGAGCTTGGCGCGGATTTCTTCATTCATCCAGGCATCGCGGAGCCGTTTTGCTCCATTAGTGTATTTGGGCTGAAGAACTAGAACGCCGTTGTTGGGGCCTATGAAGTTGACTTGTGCGAAGGTAGTGCGAACTTGTGTACCCGCCGCTTTACCGATCTCTTCCAAGATGCGAGACGATCCAGACGTGTCTGCGGGTGCGGGTTGTGAAGGTGCTGGTTCGGCTTGTGGTGCTTGTTGCACGGTGGGTGCGCTACGCCGGGTTGGTTGGCGTGCGGGTTGCGGTGCAACTGCGGGTGATTCGGGTTTCGGGGGCTCGGCTACGGCTTGAAGGGCGGCGATTTCGAGAGCCAGCGGGGATGATGCTTCGCCGAAGCGTTCGTTGCGACCGAAGATGGTGATGGCGTGGAGCATCTGATCGGTCGATGCGCCCATCGCTTCGGGTTCGAGATCGGGGGTGTCGCCGAGTTCGCCGTAGATGCTTGCGATGCCGTGTTTCGCGAGCAACGCGCCGCGGAGCGCGGAGATGGTGCTGTCGCGTAGCCCTTTGAGCTCAGCACCTCGTGATGCTTCCTCTTCGATGATTTCCAACGCCCTTTTGGCATCTTTGCGTAGGATGGCGCTGGCTAGGTTTCGGGCGGATGAAGTATCGCCGATGCCAAGGAGTTCGCGGGCTTGGGCTTCGGTGATTTCGCCGGTTCCGTATGAGACGGCGAGTTGTTCGAGCAGGTTTTCTGCGTCGCGGAGTGAGCCCCACGCAGATCGGGCGACGAGTTCAAGCACGGCCGGCTCGCATTCGATCTCCTCTTCTTCGCATATGAGGATGAGACGCCCGATGACATCGTCGGTTGTAAGTCGCCGGAAGTCGAAGCGTTGACATCTGGAGATGATGGTTGCCGGCACCCGATGGATGTCGGTCGTGGCGAGGATCATGACGACCTGAGGCGGCGGCTCCTCTAAGGTTTTCAGCAGTGCGTTAAAGGCCTCGGTTGTGAGCATGTGGACTTCGTCGATGATGTAGACCTTGAACTGTCCGACGGTTGGTCGCAGCAGGACTCGCTCGCGTAAGTCTCGAATGTCGCCGACGCCTCGGTTAGAAGCGGCGTCGATCTCGATGAGGTCCATGAATCGCCCCTCATCTATGGCGATTGCGTTCTCGGTTTCCGGTATCGGGTCGCCGTGTTCGTCGAGTTCAGCGTTTAGAGCTTTCGCGAGGATACGAGCGGTAGAGGTTTTGCCAACGCCGCGCGGTCCAGTGAAGAGGTAAGCGTGAGCGACGCGATCCGATAGGACTGCGCGCCGGAGAGTGTCGGTGATGTGTTCTTGGCCAACAACATCGCTGAAGCGCGTCGGACGCCACTTTCGATAGAAGACGGTGCTCATTGAGGGATGACGATATACGGGATAGTTACGTGTTTATGATACGAACGCGATCCGATCTAGAAAGCCCATCTATATGCAGAGCTTACGTTCAACGTGGTACGAAGTTAAGGGTGCGAGATAAGTGGTTTTGGTCATCGGGAATTTCGTACGCGCGCGAGTACGTTGCGGTGCTAGAATATCGTGACGCATGCAGACTTCAAAAGGAGGAGTCACGATGTTTAGCATCCGAAATTTCGCGTTGCTGCTGTTAGGAGCCGCTAGTTTGGCGGTTGTGGCATGCGGCAGCGAGAGAATTGTTGAGGTGACGGTTCAAACCGAAATCATTCGCACGGTCGAGGTGGAAGTTCCGGTCGAGGTCGAGAAGGAGATCATTCGCGAAGTTGAGCGGGAAGTCCCGATCGAAGTCGAGAAGGAAGTGATCCGCGAGGTCGTGAGAGAGGTTGAGGTCCCCGTCGAGGTTGAGAAGGAAGTCGTTCGCGAAGTCGTCAAAGAAGTTCCGGTCGAGGTCGAGAAGGAAGTGGTTCGCGAAGTCATCAAGGAAGTCGCTAAAGAGGTTCAGGTCATCATAACGGCCACTCCGCAGTTGACCGTTCTTGAAGCGCCTGCCGCGAAGGTAGATATCGAGGGTGTATCCCGCGGCGCTGGCGACGATGTCGCACCTTCCGGCGTGCTCATCGCTGCCATCGGCAACTCCTACTTCATGAACTCCAGCCCGCGCTACTGCCCGGCTTGCTCGGTCACTGCCCGAACCGGTGCTACAGAGACCCTACTTGAAGCCGTACGAGCCGACGACGGAACCGTCGCTCTGGGATCGCTCCTCGCCAGCGACTGGGAGATGTCCGCAGACGGTATCTCCTACACCGACTTCACTCTCCGCGAAGGTGTCCAGTTCCACGGCGGGTATGGCGAGATGACGGCGGCAGACGTTGCGTTCTCTTGGAACGACGCCAACCCGAAGCTGCAACCCGACAGCATCCACGACACCGGTGGCGACCTCGCCAACCTAGTGTCCGAAGTCGAGGTCATTGACGACTACAAGGTCCGCTTCAACTGGATCGCTTTCGGTGGGCACACTCTCCTGCAGTACGTGACCAACTTCCATGAAGGGATCTCGATCTTCTCTAAGAGCTTCTTCGACGAAGTCGGTCCGGAAGGAATGCGCACCAGGATGATTGGCACCGGACCGTTCGAGGTTACCGAGTGGACGCAGCACAAAGGCGTCTTCCTCAACGCTCTCGACAGCCACTGGCGCAAGGTACCTTACGTCGCTTCCGCGAACGTCTTGCAGGTGACGGAAGCCAGCGTCCGCAAGTCCATGCTGAAGACCGGCCAAGCTCAGATCGGCGAACTCGCGCTCACCGACTGGAAAGAGATGTTCGAGGAAGGATTCTCGCAAGCCCCCGAAGGCTTCTGGGGCGACTCGTCATACGTCTACTCCGGTAACTACTGGGAAGACAAACTCGCCATCGACGGTCAACCTTTCACTAGCGACACACCGGGCGACTTGCTGTTCAAGCCACCGCTTGACACTTCGCTACCGTGGATCGGAGATCCCGCTGACGAAGCCTCGATGGAACGCTCCAAGAAGGTGCGAACCGCAATGGCAATGGCGATCGACCGCGAGAAGCTGATGACCGCTCTCACCGACGGCTTCGGCCGCGTTTCATACGCCCCGGGTTGGGACGTTAACCACCCGTTCTACAAGAGCGAGTGGGACATCCCGCACGACGTTGCAGGCGCGCAGGCTCTGATGTCGGAGGTCGGTTTGTCCGACGGATTCGACGTCGAATGGTGGGCAGGTCCGGCAGCCGGGTCTGGTGAGACCATCCAAGAAGCCATCGGCATCGAATGGCTCGCCAACCTCAACATCAACAGCACGTTCGACAAGCAAAACTACTCGTCGTACAGGCCTTCGCTCGTCAACAGGACAAACAAGAAGATATTCTTCTCCGGCGGTGCAGCATCCGCGCCGCCTACCTGGCCTACCGACCTCCACGCAACTTCGCTTGGACGGCCCGGCGGGTACAACCGAGCTATGGAGATACCCATCTTCGCCGAGACATACCTCGCGATGTCCAAGGAATCAGACATCGAAGTACTTCGTGACCTAGTCACAAAGATGTTCGACTGGAACCGCGACTATATGGTGTGGGTCGGTGTCTACCAAAGCCCTGTCGCCGCCCTGTACAACCCATCGTTGATATCTGAGTGGCAGATGTTGCCGGAAGGCAAAGGCGTGTTAGGCAGGATGAACAGCTTGGAGTGGGTCAGGCTCGCTAACTGAGCCCACCCAACACTCTCTAGCTGAAACGAGCAGCTTGAACCCGCGCTCGTACGAGCAGGGGCGGTCGATACAACAACCACGACCGTCCCTGCTTAAATGCATCTAAACCTGCCGTGATTGATCAGCCATAAATGCAGCGCTTCATTCTAAGAAGAATCTTCGCATCCCTAGTCGCGCTGTTTCTCGTCACCATCATCGTCTTTTCACTGTCCCGACTCGTCGGCGACCCACTGGCCATGCTGGTTTCAGAAGGCGGTTACGGAATCTCCGAGAGCGCACTACAGATCCAACGCGAGAAACTGCACCTCGACAAACCCGTCCCGCTTCAATACTTCTTTTGGCTCACCGACGTACTGCGCGGCGACCTCGGACATGATCTCTCAGACGGCTTCCCCGTAACTCACAAAATCCGAGAAAAAATCGCTCCTACCGTACAACTCGGAGTCTCAGCTTGGATATTGGCCACCATATTCGGCCTCTCATTCGGCATGATCTCCGCTGTCAAACGCGGCTCGCTACTCGACTATGCCGTGCGCCTAATCGCAAATCTCGGCATCACCCTTCCGGCTTTTTACGTCGGGATTATGGCAATCCTCATATTCGCCGTGAATCTCGGATGGGTACCAGTGACCGTGATAGGCACGATAGGATCTGATGACCCTCTCGCGACTGTTAAAGCGATGATCCTGCCCGTTTTGACCTTGGCTTGGGGTGCTGCAGCTGGCTACATGCGCTTGATGCGGTCTTCAATGCTCGAAGTCCTCGACTCCGAATACATCAAACTCGCACGAGCCAAAGGCGTCGACGGATCTAAAGTCATCTGGAAACACGCTCTTCGGAACTCCCTCATCGTTCCAATTACAGTGTCGGCATTGCTCCTCTGGAACTTCGTCACCGGAACCGTCGTTGTCGAGGCAGTATTCGCATGGCCAGGTCTTGGATTACTGGCAATTGAGGCTGTTGTCAACAACAACTTGAACCTCGTAGTAGGGACTACGCTGGTTACAGGTGTCGTATTGATCACCGCAAACCTCGTCGCCGACGTGCTATACGTCCTTGTCGACCCGCGCATCAGGTTGAGCTGAATCTCATGGCCACCGACTATCAACTACCTGAATATGCTCAAACCGGTGCTTGGTTGCCTGCACCGGTGCGATCCGTCTTGCGTGGACCAATCGCCGTCTATGACTTTTTGCGTCGCTATCCGATTATTTGGACCGTGGTGTTCGCGTTCCTCCTCGTGTTGGCTGTATTCGCACCTGTAATCGCTCCGCACGACCCCATCCGAGACGCCGACTTCACACGCGTCCGTAATCCCCCGATATGGCTCGAAGGCGGCGCACCAGAGTTCTGGCTCGGAACGGACCAAGTTGGACGTGACCTCTGGAGCCGTCTGCTATACGGCGGAAGGGCATCGCTGATGGTTGTCGCAGTCGGCATGACCAGTGGCATGATCATCGGAACCTCCCTTGGCCTCGCTGCCGGATTCATCGGCGGAATCGTCGACGAAATCATCATGCGTCTCGTCGACGCTTGGATCGCATTGCCCTTCATCATGCTCGCCCTCGTGATCAAGATCGTCCTCGGCACATCTTTCACGATCATGTTCATGATACTTGTACTCATATCTTGGGTCGGATTCGTTCGGCCTGTACGGGGGGAGGTCTTATCTCTACGCGAGCGTGACTACGTCTACGCAGCCCGCGTCGCCGGCGCTTCAGGCTTCAGAATCGCGTTGCGGCACATACTCCCCGGCGTCAGCAGCACCGTCATCGTTCTCGCAACCCTTGGTGCCGGCGGACTCGTACTCGCCGAAGCCACACTCTCATACCTCGGCGTCGGCATCCCACAACCAACGCCTACTTGGGGCAACATGGTCTCCGACGGACGCGACTACCTCGACACCGCATGGTGGATATCAACCATGCCCGGTATCGCCATATTCCTCCTTGTTCTGTCCCTTAACTTCCTCGGCGACTGGCTCCGAGACCGCTGGGATCCCAAACTACGCCAGCTGTGAACCCGCTTCAACTCCTCGCGATCGGTCACGTAACCTTCGACATCTCACCCGACGACCTCGAAACTCGTCACCCCGGCGGCGCCGTGTCATTCGCTTCTATCACCGCATCTCGCCACGGCATCCAGCCTGCAATCATCACCTCCTGCGCCGACGACTACCCATCCCGACGCGTCATCGACTCACCTAACCGATTCATCCGCGTACCCTCGCACCAAACCTCAACCTTCGAAAACCGTTACAACCAATGCGGCGACCGCGTGCAAGTGCTCCACCACCGAGCCGACGACATCACCCGCGATCACATCCCCAAAGCATGGCTTAACCCAGACATGCTCTTCATCGGACCCCTGACGCAGGAACTGCCCCTCGACTGCCTCGACTGGTTCAACCCCCGCCTATCATGCGTGATCCCGCAAGGCTGGCTACGCTCATGGTCTCAACCGCTACCCTCGATCGTAGAAGTGTCGAAATCGCCGCCAGTTGGAATGAGCGCTGGATGGGACATCTGCGTGATATCCGAATCCGAGGTCGAACCAGCCACCCTCGCCACATGGCGCGAATCGACGACAAACCTAGTCGTAACTAAAGGCAGCAAGGGCGCAGATCTCTACTTCAGCGACGCGGATGATCCGGTAGAGGTGCCGTCATTCGCCCACCGAGTCGATGGCGCCGGCGCTGACACTACGGGTGCCGGCGACGTATTCGCCGCCGCAATGCTCATCAGATACGCCGCAACCGGCGATGCCAAAAGTGCGGCGACATATGCTTCAGCATGCGCTGCGCTCTCCACACGCACTCCGAGTTGGAGCGCGGTGAAAGAGCCGAAGCCGGAAATGCTTGAACGCCTTATGGGCTAAGGCGGAATGGCGGGTAGCGATCCGTCGCGAGCAGGAACGCGTAGGCGGTTACTCGATAGGTCCAACGAGACACACCCACAACGTAGTTGAACATCCCCTCCGGGTACTTGCCCGTGATTATGATCGCGAACCACGCAATGATCGTGACTATCAGGGCGATAATTTCCAATACCAGCAACACGATATAGTGCGGTATCGCCAACAGCCACTTGATCAGCGGCATGAACCTGTTCAGATCTGCTCGAGCATCCGGGTACGCAACATCCAGATGCACCGACTGTTCTTCGTCTGTTGAGGGATATCCATCTGTCAACAGATACAAGTAGGCGGAGACTCGAGCGTTTAACCGAAGCGCCTCTAGCTGAAAATCGAACATCCACTTCGGATACTTTTCGCGGAACAGTATCATGAGCAACGCCGCAAACACTACGGAACTGTATGTAACAGCCATCAGCACCACAAGTATGGGAATGATCATTATGATCCGGAACAGCGTTGTCAACCGGTTTCGCGACCCATCCCCATAGTCAACGCTGAACTGCACCGGATAGTCATCGTTCATGTCTGCCTCCTCGCCGATAGTCGGCGTGTTTTGACGGATTAACACCGTTCAAACATTCAAAGCGACCATTTCCAGTCAACTTTTCACACACTTTACCACTATTTGAGTCATATCGGGTTTGCATTTCGAACACAGCCAGACCCGCGCATTCGCCGCATCGATCTTGGCGACACACAATAGACGCGTTTATCTTTTAACTTACGAACGCGATGAATCTGGCAGATGGAGTTAGTCCCATGAACGAACTGGGTAATCGAGCACAAGCCGTTGCGACATTGCTGAAGGACGCTGGTCAGACCATCGGCGTCTCCGAGTCGTCAGGTGGCGGATTGATTTCGGCGTGTCTTTTGGCAGTGCCCGGAGCTTCCGCGTATCTCATCGGTGGCGCGGTGACGTACACGCGGACATCTCACAAGGCATTCTTGCGCGTTCCGGATGAAGCGCTAACCGGTATCAGATCGTCGACGGAGGAATACGCGTCACTCAACGCGCGGTCGGTGCGAGAGGCATTGGGCACGATTTGGGGGCTGGCGGAGACGGGTGCAAGCGGGCCAACTGGTAACCGTTACGGTGATGCCGCGGGTCATACTTGCGTCGCGGTTTCGGGCCCCATTGAGCGATACATCACCCTAGAAACCGGCGAATCCGACCGCGAAGCTAACATGTGGGCATTTGTGGATGCTGCATTCGGACTGTTGGAGGAGTGTTTGAATGAAGCAGAGTGAACTTAGTTTGATCTAAACTGCTTCGGGCGTTCGTTTTGCTGTGCGAACAGTGCAGTTTCTTCGATCCGTCGGGTACGCGTTGCGGGACGTTTCGCGTTCGATATCCACTCCAAAGTGCCTCGCTTGACCCATCTCGGGAATGCACCGAAGTTTTGGGCTGAACCGGGGCGGTCTGCGAAGGCGTCTGCTAGGTCTGGCGGGATTTCGAGGCGTTCGATGGCATCCAGCGCGGTCCATGTGCCATCGCGTTTGGCCGCCTCAACTTTGGCGATTCCAGGGGGCATCATCAACCCGGCTTTCGTGAGTTTTGAAACGCGGTCTTTGTTCGATTTTGACCAGTTGGAGCCTTTGCGACGTGGGGCGAACCAGAGCATGGACCGTTCATCGTCGAGCGAGTTGCTGCGGCTGTCGATCCATCCGTAGCAGAGTGCCTCTTCGATGGATGCGTCGTAGCCCACAGGCGGGCGGTTGCTCGTCTTCTTGAAGGTAACAAGCCACACGCCTTCGTCACGCTCGTGGTTTTCCGCGAGCCAAGCGCGCCACTCGGCACGAGTTTCACATTGGACGGAGTTTTCGGGAGCAATCGCGGGCATTTCTAGGATTGGATTCGCCTCACGTCATCTGACGCTTAACCAACTCTTTGAATGCTCCCTTGATTTCAGAGAGTTCATCGAAGGTTCCTTGTTGAACGATGCGTCCGTTTTGCATAACGTAGATGCGTTCCGCTTTTCGGATTGTAGAAAGCCGGTGAGCGACGACGACACGCGTGGCGGCGATGCTTTCGATACCGCGCATGACTTCGGATTGAGTTCTGGCGTCGAGCCAGCTTGTAGCCTCGTCGAGAAATACGACTCTTGGACGACGAACGAGTGCGGCGGCGATTCGCAATCGCTGGGTCTGTCCTCCGGAAAACGTCGACGAACCGTCGCTCACAGGAGTGAACATTCCCATCGGCATCGCTTCGATGTCTTTCCGTACGTTAGCCAGATCAGCGGCTCGCCAACCGTCTTCGATAGTGAGGTCGTCGGCCATGCCGATTATGTTGTCAAGGATGTCACCCGGCATGAGCGAACCATCTTGAGTCACCACGCCGATCTGGCGTCGCACGGAACGTCTGTCCAAATAGGCGAGATCGCGTTCGTCGTAGTAAACGGCACCTGATGACGGATCTTCAAGTCCGAGTGCAAGACGGAGCAACGTACTTTTGCCGGAGCCGGATTCACCGACGATGGCGACAAATTCACCGGGGCGAACTTCGAGAGTGATGTCGTCAAGTATCATCGGCCCATCTTCGGTGTATCGGAAGCTGATACGATCGAACTGGATGTGTCCGCTTAGGTCGATGGTTGCCGATCCGCCTGTAATCCCGTGAGGCAGGGCGTTCAAAATCGGTTCGATTTGTTCGTAACCCGGTTTTATCGAGGCGATCGATTCGAACGAGTAGCCTAATCTGACCGTTGCCACGTAGAACAACATAGCCGCTGAATAGACGACGAGAAAGCTGCCCAAGTCGATCTCATCGACACCACGCCATAGAGTCGCTCCGAAGAGCGCGGCCGCCACCAATGCTGGCAGGGCTGAACTGAACGCAATGTTGTGTTCACCTAGGCGGGCGATTTGTATCTTGTGATGCTGAAGCTCGCGGTACTTTCTGGCCCATGATGCGAATGCCGAAGCCTCCGCGCCAGCGGAACGGAGTTTATTCATTCCGTTGATGAACTGATATAGTTCGCCTCCCAAACGTCGCGCGACCTCGTAGCGACGGCGTATCGGCGCGATCTGCAACATTCCGATCGTGATGGTCAAACCTAGCGAGACGATCGCGATGATGAGGCTAAACGACGCGAGAGTCGAGTCGTAGTAGAAGAGCAAGCCGAAAGTCGGAAGAAGAAACACGACTGAGAGTAGAACGTTCGCCACTATCCCGGAAATCTGATCCCGCATCTGTTGGAACACTGCCATTCGAGTGGCGAGTTCACCAGCTGTGTACTGGTTGAAGAAACTGGGCGGCAGGCGTAGCAACCGGTCCCAAGTCGCCGCTGCGGCCCGTGCTGTGCCGCGCGCTTCGATCCGCATTATCGCCGTACCACGCAGCATGTGGATGAGAGTCGCGATGAAGGTAATGGCAACTAGGGCTATGACCATCTGCACCAATGTGCTGCCTGCCGCAGATGGGATGACCCAGTCTATGAGTTCGCCGATCGCAATTGGTGGGGCAAGAATCAACAGACTCGCGATGAAGCCAGCGATCGCGAAGCGAATGAAGTCACCGGCCATGCCCTTACCAACGAAACCGATCAGGGTTTTTGGTTCTACTGGTTCGTCTTTTGGCAGGGTCATTTGGAAAGACCATGCCGAATCGCTCAAGCTGGTCGCGACCTCGCCATCGATTCTTTTCGATTCACCCGTGACTGGATCGACCACACGGTATCGACGATATCCGCTCGGTATAAGGGCTACTGGCGAATCGTCTTCCTTTCGGAAACCGAGCATTGCTCCGCTGTCGCCGATCCACCATCGGTCCTGCGTCTGGAGACGAACTTTCCTGAATGGGACACCGGAAGCATTAGCGATATCGCGCATCGTGTGTTCGGTTGCAATCGAAACTCGGCTGGGTTGAGGCGGGTGGAATTCGATGCCTTCGTGATTGCCAATCATTTGGAGCGCCGCTAGAAGAACTGAACCGCCAATCTGACTAGTGGCACGGGCGCCCCCCAAAACTCCGAACAATTCTTGCCGAGCACGCTCTTCGTCGATGCGTCGATGCGTGGTTCGTGCCGACTGTTCATTTGCTTCGTCGGCAAGTAACAGGAGCCGATTCAACTGTTCGGCAGCAAGAATCAAATGGTGGAATTCATCAAGGGCTTGGGCAATGCGATCGTCAACGCAAAGCTGTTGAGAATTGAAGCCGGAAACGGATGTCGCTTCTACGAGAGTGAGCCAAGTAGCGGAGGTTAACGGGATAAGACCTGTGCCACTGTTGTCGACCTCCTCGGTGCCGAGGTATGCTGCACTTTCAGCTCGTGCCCAAGTAAGTCTAGATGGGTGAGCGGACAAGACATGGCCCGCTTCTAGGTCAACTTGATCACCGGGATCAAGAAGATGGTGCGACTGAGGACGCGGCTCGATCTGTTGAGCCACTGAAGCTGAGAACCTGGTTATCCAACCATCAACCTGATCGGCGAGTTCTTCAGGCGTTGCGCGTTCCCAAAGCTGGTCCGACGGCATGTGTCGGAGCTTCGTATTCGGCAGTCCCTTGGCAAAGGCGGTCAGTGAGGAGCCAGTGTCTCCGACACCGAAAACCAGTTGCCCTTCGTCAGCCCGCAGGATGTGCTTGGCGGTAGATATGGGAACCCCGTTTTCGTGTTCAATGATGAAGATATCGAGCGCGCCTTGTTCTACAAACCACGCGAAATCCCGCTCGTTGAGATCAACTGGTCGGTTGCCGGCAGCGTCTAGAGTCTTGCCGATAGCGATTGCGAGGCTCCACAGATCTTGATTTGTGGTTCGGGTCATCTCATTTAGCGATTTAAAGAACTGTTCAGTGGGATTGGATCAACTCGTAGTAGAGACTGTTTTTCTCAGCGATTAGATCTTCGTGGGTGCCTCGTTGAACCTCTTCGCCGCCGTTGAGCACGATGATCAGATCACAGTCGCGGATGGTGCTTAAGCGGTGAGCAACAATAAGGCACGTACAGCCTCGGCGGCGTAGAGCGTCGTCTATCCGCATCTCACTCAGGGCGTCCAGCGTGCTGGTTGCCTCGTCGAGCAGCAAGACCGATGGATTGTTTACTAGTGCACGTCCGATCTCGATACGTTGGCGCTGCCCGCCGCTGAAGTTGCGTCCGCCTTCTTCGACGTGCGAATCGTAACCCGAGGGGCGCACCATGATTTCGTTATGGATTAGAGCGTCGTTGGCGGCGGACACTAGCTGTTGGTCGGTGACAGTAGGGTTCCAGAGGGTCAAGTTATCTCGTATCGAGGCCGAGAAGAGGAGTATCTGTTGGTCGACGGACGCGACGGATCCGGTCATGACGTGGCGCAGGACCTGGTTTCGAGGTACCCCGTCGAACAATATCTCGCCCGACCATGGCGCGAACTCTCCATTGACCAGACGTAATAAAGTCGATTTACCTGAACCAGTAGGTCCGATGATTGCAACGCGTTGACCGGGCTCGATTGTCAGATTGAAGTCCTTAATCATAGGAGGGTGGTTCGGTCGATATCCGAATGTGACGTCGCGGATCTCGATTTTTCCTGCCAATCGCAGTTTGCCATTCAAGGTGGCAATCTTTCCGGGTTCGGCATCGGCTTGGTCACCAAAGGACGGGTCTTCTTCTGCACTCATTACGTCGTTGATTCGTTGCAAGTCCGCTTCGAGGATTTGGAAGGTATCAGCGAACCGAACGAAAGTTCCGATTGGCACGAGGAAACTGGCCGCTATTGTGTAGAAACCCATCAAAGTACCGACGGACATCTCACCCGAGATGACGCGCCAACCGCCTACTCCTAGAACCAACGCCGCGCTGAGGAGGGTGAAAAACCTTGGCAGAGCCGCAATGACGTAGCCCAATTCGGCGAATTGCTGACGCGCCACCAACTCTCGCGCCTGATAGCCGGTAAGTCGCGTGTAGAAATCGTCGTCGGACGCGGTTGCGCGCAAGTTGTCGATATTGCGCAAACCGAACACGCCTATACCGAACAACAGGGCTTGTTCACGCCGCAACTGACGGTTCTGATCGGCGCGCATGTTAGACACGACTCGCATCAGAATCACGTTCCCGACTCCTAGTCCCGCTACCAGTGCCGCGAGAAGTGAATCGAAATAGACCATGAGCCCGAGGAAAAGCAAGCTCATGACAAGTTCGATCATGACACCTACAAAGTCGCGCGCGGCCCGAACCGCGACATCGTCAACTAGTTGGACTCGGGTTGCCAGATCCCCGGCAAAACGATGCGCTAGATACTGTGACGGGAGACGAAACATTCTCGACAAAAGGCGCTCAGCGTGCACGATCGAGAGGCGAATCGAAAGACGGCGCAATGCGACCTGCCTAAGTAGCGTGAAGACGTACAAAGCAAGCCCCGCAATTACGGACGCAATGACCAGAACGCCGCCGATTGATCCCGCTGTGCGATCGATGGCACTGTCGACAAACGAACTCAATATAATCGGCAGAGCCAAGCCTGGTATCGCCAGCAGAAGACCGCATACGGCTATGTACGCCAGAGAAGGTTTCACATCGCGCAACCAAGGCCACAAGTTCCGAACAATGCCTGGCGATGTCCCACCCGGCTTGAATTTGGGGCCTGGTTTGACAAGCAGCACTACGCCCGTATAGCTCTGACTGAAGCTTTCTTCGTCGATTGTTCGGCGCCCGTTGGCAGGATCATTCAGGTAATATCGTCCGTTCTTTATCGCTTCTAGCACCACGAAGTGGTTGAACTCCCAGAAGAGAATCGCCGGGAAGTCGACATCTTTGAGTCCAGCGATCGACCGTCGCCAACCTGAGATTTCGAGGCCGAACTTGCGACCGGCGGTTACGATGTCGGCGGCGCTGCTCCCATCACGGCTGACACCACAAGCTGTACGAAGTTCCTCGATCGTTACCCATCTGCCGTAGTATGCAAGGATCGCGCCTAGGCACGCAGCTCCGCACTCTGTGACCTCAAGTTGTGGGAACACCGGCGTACGTGTGCGCCAACGGAAGATTCTTCGTAGCAATCTGCGAAGCATTTGAGATCCTTGCCCCAAACCACCGCTATGGAATGATTACGCTGAAAGGGGAGTCGCGTTCGTAAATTATCCGAGAATTACACGGGGTACCATCGGAAACGTCGTCGGGAGGAATCTCCAGCAATCTCAACTCCAATACTTGACCTTGGCCGTTGAGACCGAGTGCGGACAACCAAGTCAGCGATTCCACACGAGTATCAGAAAATCCGATCACTTCGGCATCTAACACGCTTTTGCCATTTTGCGCTCCGAAAATTAAGCTGATCCTAGCGTCCATATTCGGTTCGATTCGTTGGGCATCTCGTCGTGATACGTAGGCCAGTGCGTGCAAATCCATAGAGTTGTACTCTCGAACCACAGCCACCTCATCGCCTAGTTGGAGGGCTCTTCCCGGTGTGAGTTGGTGAGATACCAACTGACCGCTGGCATGGGATATTACAAGCTGGCCGGTGATCTGCAATGCGGTGAGTTCTAAAAGGTCGTTCTTAGCCAGAGTAAGTTCCTCACTGCCCTCTGAGCCTGATCGTTCCTCGAGCAAATCTACCTTGGACTGAGCCAACAGGATGTTGCGATCGAGTTGGCTCGATCGCAACCGGGCCAACGGTTGTCCCGCGTTTACCATCGAGCCGATCTCAACAAAGACCTCGGCGACATTGCCCGAACTGTCGGATGCAATGGTGTAACGTTCTCCAGGGTAGACGAGAAGACACTCAACCTTTAGGCCACGTTCGACTTCGCCGAATGTCCCCCAAGCGGCGAATGCGCTGATCGAGATGATTAACGCGATGAGTATCAACCACTCATGGGGAGCGGTGACTCGCAACAACCCGTCGATTGGCTCTCGCCGTCCTTTACGAGCCGTTGCCTCGCGACGAAACAGACGATTACTTGTCTGAAACGATTGGCGCTGATCGTCTTGATCAGGAGACGCTGTGTGATTGCTTGGCAAATTGAACTGTCCGTCTAAGTGTAGAAATGAATTCGCCTAGTTTTTCAATTACTTTAGCCGCATTGTCAGCATTGATGCGTTGCTTAGTTAGATACCACAAGAAGCGACACCGGGGTAACACGTGACTTTTCAGGCGTTATCGACTTCATTTCGCGCCGAATAATACGGAATTCAGTCGTTGGTGAGTCGTAAACTGATTAGCGCGTAGCTCACCACACGTGCCATTCTGATCACAAACTGAGTTTTCTTGACTGTGGCAAGCACTAAGATGCCCGATCTGAGGTCCGAAAAAGAGGTCCAACCGAATCTTTTCAAACAGGTCGAAAACCATATCCAGAGCCGCGTGCTAAAAGGGCTTCTCGAGCTCGTGCCGTTGCTCGTGACGGTGATTGCTATTTTTTGGCTGGTAGGTTTCACCGAGGGGGTGAGGGATTGGCCTTTTATAGAAGGCACGGTTTTGGACCGTCCCGGCATCGGTCTTGTGGTTTTGGCGATCGTTTTCTACCTTGTCGGATTGCTAGCGATTTTTGGTGTCGGGCAGGTGATCCTCAACGGTGTACACCGGCTGATGAATTTCATCCCCGTGGCCCGTACGCTTTACGGTGTGACGGAGCAGGCGATGGCTTCAGTAGGATCAAGGGCCAACTTCAGCCGTGTGGTATTCATCGAGTGGCCACGAGATGGGATGATGGCGATGGGGTTCGTCACCGGCAGAGCCAGGGCACCTGGCAGGGAAGAAGACCTAGTCTCCGTCTACGTGCCTACTGTGCCGAACCCCACATCTGGCAACATGGCATTCGTCTTGGAAGACGATGTCGTAGAAACGGACATGTCGGTGGAAGATGCGATGAAGCTCATCTTTTCTGGGGGTATCGTTCTTCCAGAGTCGGTCTCGATGGCGCGAATGCCGAGGCCTCCACGTACAGAGGACAGTTTCGTAGGTAAGTACGATCGGGAAGCGTAACACCGCTCGGACGTGACGCCGAAATCTGGTGGGTGTAAACTCTAACGCGCCCGTACTTTGGTATTACAGCGCGGACTTGATGTAATCTTGACTTGAAGCGCGCTGACAAGCGTAGAGGGAACTATTGCTAATGGAAATCAGCACAGAACGAGTGGGCAATGCCTTGATAGTGATGCCCAGCGAAAATAGGGTGGATGGTACAAACGCCCGTGACTTCCAAGTCGGATTGGAAGCTGCAATCGAGGAGACCGATAGCGCAGTCATTTTCGATGCGGAGACGTTGACATATATCAGCAGCGCGGGTCTGCGAGCAATCCTATTGGTCGTCAAGTCGATTAACCGGCGAGGCGGCAAGTTCGCGGTCTGTTCATTGTCAGACCCCATCCGAGAGATCTTCTCGATAAGCGGGTTCGACAACATCATCCCGATAGAGGCGACACGCGACGAAGCCTTGGCTGCCATAGGCTAATTGCAGCGGCGACGGCGCGCTGAAATCGCGGATTCACGGCAACATTGACGTTTGACTTCGCATACCGACCACGGAGACTCCGTTTAGTTCCTAATGGCTAAGACAACAAAGAAGATCTTGGTTGTAGACGACGAGCCGGATCTCGAGCCGCTGATGCTGCAAAGGATGCGCCGCAACATCCGTCGTGGTGAGTTCGAATTCGTGTTCGCTCGCGACGGCATTGAGGCGCTGGAGATGTTGATGGAGGACAAGGAGATTGACATGGTCGTCTCCGACATCAACATGCCCCGGATGGACGGCTTGACGCTCTTGGACCAGATAAAAGATGTCAGTCCGGACATACGCGCAATAATCATCTCTGCGTATGGCGACATGGAGAACATCCGAACCGCGATGAACCGTGGAGCGTTCGACTTTGTAACCAAACCCCTAGATTTTCAGGATCTAAAGATAACGATCGACCGGACGTTGCAACACCTAGACGAATGGCGAGAGGCGCTCCAGTCTAGGGACAAATTGGTAGCGTTGCAGAATGAATTGGATGTCGCGAACAACATCCAGCAGTCAGTTCTTCCGGCGAGTTTCCCCGAGCATGCCAGTTACCAGATATACGGTTCAATGCAGCCAGCTCGAAACGTTGGGGGAGATTTCTTCGACGTTCAGATATTGCGTAACGGCAAAATCGGTCTCGCGATAGCCGATGTTTCCGACAAGGGCATGCCTGCCGCGCTCTTTATGATGTCGAGTCGCATGTTGTTGAAGGGAGCTGGTCAACGCTTTGAGAATCCAGGCGAAGCGTTGGAAGAGGTCAACAATCTTCTCGATGCCGAAAACGAAGCGGCGATGTTCGTGACGCTCTTTTATGCGATTTACGACACGAACACGTCGGAATTTAACTACGCGAATGGTGGCCACAACGAACCCATAGTGGTGCATCCGGACGGCAGTACAACAGTGATACCTCCGACTGGCGGAACAGCCCTCGGCATCATTCCTGAAATCCCCTACAAGGAGAACTCGATAAAGCTCGAACCGGGCGACACCGTGATTCTTTATACCGACGGGATCACGGAGGCTTTCAACGCACAAGGCGAATTGTTCGGCTTGGACCAGCTTTGCGAGATTTTCCGAGATCGACAGCCCCAAAACGCTGAAAACGCAAGCGAGATCGTGTTTGACGCAGTCAACAAGTTTGCGGGCGACGAACCACAGTCCGACGATCAGGCTTGCTTAGTCTTTAGGCGCACGTAGAGCATACGATGAGCGTAAGAGCCGCAATCGAGTTCATGCCAGAGATCGGCGAGCTAGATGCGATCCAAGAAACCATCGGATCGATCTCAGCCGAGGGGAATTGGCCCCCGGATCTGACGTATCAGATCGAATTGATTCTTGAGGAGCTGTGCATCAACGTCATTAACCACGGTGAAGTCGACGGAACTCAACCTATCAAGGTCGTTATCGTTTCTGGAAACGACGAGATCACCATCGAGATATCTGATAACGGCAAGGCGTTCGATCCTACTAAAGACGCCAAGACACCGACAAAGGTCACTTCTATCGAAGACAGTAGCATCGGCGGATGGGGGGTGCACTTGGCGCACACGTTTTCGGATGAAATGCGCTACAAGCGGGTCAACGGAATGAACTGTTTGACCCTAGTCAAACGGAGGACGGGTTGAAGATACCGTTCCCTGGATCGGCTGCCTCAAAATCGGTCGCAATTCGGGTAGCGGTCGCAACTCTCTCGCTAATTGCAGTTATCGCGTGTTCTAGTAATGGCGGGGACGTTGCAACGCCGTTGGTAGGAACAGTTGAGGCTGTCGGCAAATCTGATCTTCTGAATCCGACTCCAGCAGTAGGTTCAAATGTTGCGAATAATCGCAACGGCATCACGAACGACAAAATCCTATTCGGCCAATCGGCAGCGTTCAGCGGCCCAGCATCCGAACTCGGATTGGGGATGCGCACTGGCATATTGGCCGCATTCAGCGAACGGAACGCGCAAGGCGGCGTTCACGGCCGACAGCTCGATCTCGCGTTTCGGGATGATGCATATGAACCTGAAGCCGCAATCGCGAATACCGCAGCGCTGATAGATGAGGACAAAGTATTCGCACTGGTTGGGGCAGTAGGGACGCCGACTTCAAGATCGGCAGTCCCGGTTGCCGAGGCGGGCGGAGCGCCGTACGTTGCGCCATTCACAGGTGCCGAGTTCCTCCGCAGCCCCGATTACCAGCACATATTGAATGTCCGAGCCTCCTATTACCAAGAGACCGCCGCTATGGTAAGGCGTCTGATGGAGGATCTGGACATCACCCGTATCGCGGTTATGTACCAAGACGATTCTTTCGGCCGAGCCGGGTATCAGGGTGTGAGGATAGCTCTGGAAGAAGAAGGGATGGAGCCGGTAGCGATCGGTATCTACCCTCGTAATACGAAAGCAATTAAAACCGCGCTTCTAGATTTGCAACAAGGTGAACCAGAAGCCGTTATCATGATCGGGGCTTACGAACCTGTCGCCCACCTAATATCTTGGGCGCGGCACACAGAGTTCAATCCCAAGTTCATGACTGTGTCGTTTGTGGGCAGCAACGCGTTAGCGCGCGAACTTGGCGAATACGGAGAGGGCGTTTACGTTACCCAAGTGGTTCCATTCCCTTGGGACGACTCCATACCGATTGTCGCCGACTACCACGCGGCGTTGGAGGCCTACGCACCCGAGGAATCTCCGGGATTTGTGTCCTTGGAAGGTTACATCGCCGGGCGCTTCGTTATTGAGGTCGCCGAGAGATGCGGGCGCGACATCGATCGTCAATGCTTCATGCAGAATCTGCGGAACGGCGACATCGTTGACCTTGGCGGTTTCGAGTTGCAGTTCGGGGCGATGGATAGTCAAGGCTCTAACGAAGTGTTCCTAACCGTCATCGGTCCCGACGGGAACTATCATCCAATCGACGTGATGATTGCCAATTAACCGTGATCGACAAAGCAAGATCTCTGCTTGAAGGCCGCTTCCGACTGTCGGCTCAGATGTATGTCGGTGTCGGCGGCGCAGTGGCGCTGACATTGAGTGCGAGTCTGGTGGCATGGCTTTCCTTCGACGCGATCGGAGACCGCACCAACCGCGTACGGGAAGAAAGCGTACCGGAAATGGTGGCATCTTTCGGTATCGCCCAGTACACCGGTGAGCTTGCGGCTGCTGCGCCTCGACTCACATCGGCCGTGACGACTAGTGAATTTCAGCAGGTCGTCAATCTGATCGACGCGAACCAAAGCCTTTTCGAGCAGCAGTTAGATTTGCTGACAGCTGCAGGCGATGGAGGCGAGCGTCTTACCACTATCCGGCAGTTGGCTGATCAGCTGATCCAGAGCATCGAAACGATCAAAGCGGATAAGCAAGAGTTGCTTGACCTGCGGAACAGGACCACCGCAATCAGCATCGAGCTATCGCTGCTTCAACAGCGCCTGGACGACATTCTTATTCCAGCGATTGACGATCAGCTTTTCTACACAATGACCGGTTACAGTGAACTTGGCGGAGGCCCGGTTTCGACTCAGGAGCATTTTTCGGAGACTGAATTTTACCGTTACCGCAACGTAGCTGATCTGCAAGCAGCCGCCAACACTGCCACCCAGCTTTTGGCCAGTGCTTTCACGGTTTCAGATTCCGCGTTCATCGAACCACTGAGAGAAAGATCAGAGGCGGCACGAGGACGCATCGAGCGTAGCTTGGCAGTATTGCGAGGAACGGAGTACGCTCCGCCAATCGCACTTATCTTCAATCGGTTATTTGATATATCCCTTGGCTCAGGAGGCGGTTTTGAACTGCTTGCTCGAACGCACGAGCTTAATCAGAGGCAAAACGAACTTTTGGGACTTAACCGAGAAGTTGCAGTCGCTCTGGTTGACGAGGTTGACGGCTTGGTCCAATCCGCCGAAACCAGCGTCAGCGTTGAATCGGAAGCGACGGAACAGTCGATACTGCAGGGCCGATTGTTGCTGGTCGCTATCGCTACGCTGAGTATCGTGGGTGCCTTCTTGATCGTCTGGCTGTTTGTTGGAAAGGTATTGTTGCGTCGAATCCAAACACTCTCGAACCGTATGCTCCGCATGGCAGATGGCGATCTCGAAACGGAGGTTGAGATTAGAGGGCGTGATGAGGTTGCTGAGATGGCAGGGGCGTTGGAAGTCTTCAGGCAGCACGCATACGAAGTCCAGCGACTAAACCTTGTTGAGCAACTCGCAGGCGAACTGCAGGGCAAGAACGATGAGCTTGAGCGCGTGTTGGACGATCTGCAAAACGCACAGGATCAGATCATCACACAGGGCAAATTGGCGGCCCTCGGCGAACTAACAGCCGGAGTCGCACATGAAATACGGAATCCGCTCAACTTCGTCAACAACTTTTCCGAGGCGTCAGGGGAATTGCTTGAAGAACTGCAAGAGATCCTCGATGAAATAGCCGACGATGTTGACGATGAGCAGATGGAATACATTCAAGAGGTTACCGGCGACATTGCCGGCAACATGGTCCGAATCAAATCCCACGGCGACCGCGCCAACCGCATTGTGCACGGCATGTTGGCGATGGGGCGAGAATCCACTGAACTTCAGCAAACCGACCTCAATGCTCTCATCGAAGAATACACCCAACTCGCATACCATAGTGGACGCGCTACCGATCCGGATATGAACATCGAGATCAAGGCGGACTTCGACCCTGAGGTTCCACCGATACAGGCTGTTTCCCAGGACCTTGGACGAGTGTTCCTAAACTTAGTCACCAACTCATGGCACGCAACGGAAGACAAACGCGACGCGCTCAGAGAGCAAGATCCCGAAGCAGCCAAGACGTACTTTCCAGGACTATTCACTTCTACTCGTTTGATAGGTGAAGATATTGAGATCCGCTTCCGCGACAATGGCACGGGAATGCCTCAAGATGTTGTAGACAAGATATTCAATCCCTTCTTTACCACCAAGGCGACCAGCCGCGGGACAGGGCTGGGACTCTCACTAGTGATGGACATAGTTCGCAGCCACGGTGGAACCATCGAGGTAGAAACAGACCCCGGCGAATTCACCGAATTCATCATCCGCTTGCCAAAGCACAATCCCGCATCCGGCGTCCCAGCAACAAGCACCTAATCGGCGACAAGGGTTTTTTCCGCAAACGCGGGAATAATGCGGGTTTTGCAAAAGTCCCCGACTAGGAGAAGGATGAGTTTCCTACTTCTCCTCATAGGTTTCGGGCATTAGTACGAATTCAGGGTAGGCTTCGATGCCGAGTTCGCCTGCGTCTTGGCCTAGCTCTTCAACGTCGCGAGTCACGCGGATGCCGAGTGGGCTGAGCGCGAGTGCTTTCCAGAGGAGCCACGAGAGGACGAAGACGAAGACGCCGACGGCTAGGACACCTACTATCTGAGCGATGAAATCGCCACCTGCTGCTACACAGACAGCGAGTGTGCCCCAAACACCGGCGATCAAGTGCGCGGGTATGGCTCCGACTACGTCGTCCAGCTTAAGTTTTTCTAGCAATCTCATCCCTGCCGAACAGAGGATCCCACCTATGGCGCCGATGATGACGGCCCAGTAGTGATCGGTGAGGTCCGGACCGGCGGTTATCGAGACCAGTCCGGCGATCGCGCCATTCAAGCCGACGATGAGGTCCACGCGCCCGAATATGAATCTGGAGAAGGCCAATGAGACGATGACCCCTGCGGCTGCGGCCAAGTTGGTGTTGACCAAGATGTTGCTCATGGCTACAGCGTCAACTGCGGAACCGAGTTTCAGCTGGGAGCCTCCATTGAACCCGAACCAGCCTAACCAGAGAATGAAGACGCCCAAGGTGACGACTAGGACATTTGAAGGCGGAGTAGGTCTGACATCTCCGTTGGCGCGGAACTTTCCGAGGCGTGGGCCAGCAATCATGACACCGGCGAGTGCTGCCCATCCACCAGTGCTGTGGACGATGGTTGAACCAGCGAAGTCTTGGAATCCCATCTGGCTCAGCCACCCGCCGCCCCATGTCCACGCTCCGACGATGGGATAGATGATCGCTGTCAGAGCCAATGTGAAGATGAAGAACGGCCACATCCTTACACGCTCTGCCAAGGCTCCCGAGACTATGGACGCGGTTGTGGCCACGAAGACCATTTGGAAGAACCAGTCGGACATTGTAGCGTAGCCTTGATCGACTACACCTCCCAATGCTCCTTCCTCCCCGTTGAGCAGTGCCAACTCGTCGGAGGAAGGGCCGTACATCAGCTTGAAAGAACCGATGAAGTCGCCTACATCCACGTACATCAGGTTGTAACCGATAAAGAAGAACGCGAGACCGGCGATGGAGTAAAGTCCGATGTTCTTGAGACAGATCATTGACGCGTTCTTTGTCCTCACAGAACCGGATTCGAGCATGGTGAAGCCGGCGCACATCCACATCACCAGCGCCCCCCAAACCAAGAACGAGAATGTATTGAAGACGAAAGATATTTCGTCGATGCTTTCTGCGAAATCCACTGACGGCTGCCCCAACAAAAATGCCGGGACCACGAGTAAGCCACCTACTGAGACGACCGGAATCCGTTTGATCGATCTTCTAACACTATTGATTGATGCAACCAAAAGGTCTTTGGTTTTGTGACTTAATCCGCGTACATCACCGGAATACATGCCATCAGACCTCCAATGACGGTCGTTCAACGCGTCCTTGATCGTAGGTAGCGTGTCTTTTAGAGCGAGTGTCTACAGTATTGCAGAAGCGTATCGAATTCGCATTCGGATGATGCCACGAAAAAATTGCGCGAAAATGTGCCTATTTCGGCGGAGGACAAGACAACATTATCGAGATGTAAGCGCGCCGAATCTCTTTGAGTTCGACTTAGCAAGCGCAGTTGGGTTCGGAGTACCGTTCAGCGTGGTTTGACTACCACGTGGCGCTCTGGTCCTTGGCCTTCGCTCTCTGTAACGACTTCCGGATTGTCCGACAGCGCAATGTGAACGATGCGCCGCTCTTCGGGCGTCATGGGGTCGAGGGAACGAGCCCTGCCACGCGACGCAGCACGGGCCGCGCTCTCGGCTATAGTGTGGAGCTTTTGGGTTCGTCGGAGTTGATAACGCTCGACATCGATGATGATGTTAGCCCGTTGCTTCAGCTGGCGATTGACCAACATTCTGACGATGAACTGCAGATCGCGTAACGTTTCGCCGCGTCGCCCGATGAGCAATCCGGCGTCTGCGCCTTCGATCTCGAACACGATCGAGCCGTCTCGGAGATCGTCCAGCACGTACGCTTCCACGTCGACATTCATAGCAGCGATGAGGTAGCCCAGTATCTCACCAGTGGTGGCCTCCAATTCCTCGCGGTTTTGGATGGGCTCTGCGACGGGTTCCTGGCGCCTCGGGGCCGGTTGCTCGTCTCTAGACTCTTGGGCAGCTGGTTCGGGTTGCGTCCGCTCCTGTCGCGAACGCTGATTGTTGGATCTGCGCTGACGCCGCTGTCGGTTCTGAGCGGGTTGGCGGTTTCGCCGGGGTGTCGGACGCTCTCGGCGAGACTCTGCGTCTTCGCTACCGGCTTCCCGATTCGAAGGTTCTTCTTGTCCGCGAGCCGGACGTTCTCGTCGCTGACGATTTCGGCTTTGACGAGGTTGGGGAGTAGGTGCAGACGCGGTAACACCCGTAGCCTCGTCCATCTGCGCTTGTCGTTCAGCCGCTTCCATTGCCTCCTCGGCAATGACGTCGGAGAGTTTGGCGACTTCAATTTCGGCCAAGGCACCGCCGAGACCGAAGATTCCAGATCTTCCCGGGTTGAGAACCCTAATGTCTACGTCTTCGAGCTCTGCGCCTAGAGTTTCGAGCGCGACGGCGGTTGCCTCTTGTACGTTCTTGCCGGTGAATACTCGTCGAATCGTCATCGGTTGTCTCCTCCTCGTCCGAGTCGTCGTTGTCTTGGTTGCGTTCCGCGAGCGCGGTCTTTGCTGCTATCGCTTCGGCCCGCGTTTCTGCTGTGCCTAGGTACAGCTTGCCGAACAGATCGATCGGCTGTCGGCCGCCGACGAAGTATTGGATAAAGACGCCGACGATGTTGGATAGCAATATGTAAATGCCGAGACCGGCTGGGAACTGATATGTAAATACGCCGATCATCACCGGCATCATCCACTGCATGATTCGTTGCTGCGACTGCTGCCGCTCATCCATTGCGATGGTTGATGACATCTTGGTGGTGATGAACATTGAAGCCCCGACCAAGACGGGAAGTACGAAATTCAAAGGCAGGTAGACCTGTGAAACCGTGTCTGCGAGGTCGATGCCCAAGAACAGGCGGCTGAAAGGCACGTCTGCGCTCGCGGGGTTCCAGGCGTAGAAGGACGCCGACAAGTTGGCCATACCTTCCGGCGTGGTGGGCATGGTTCGGATGATGGCGCGGTAGAAACCGATCCAGATGGGCATCTGTATGACCATGGGTCCGAGGCATCCGATCGGATTTACGCCGGCCTCGCGATACAGCGCCATCGATTCGCTAGATTGCGCCCTACGACTCTCGGGATCTTTCTTGTCCTTGAACTTGTCTTGTATCGCCTTCATTCGAGGCTGCAATGCCTGCAACTTCTTCATCTGGCGGGTCTGGCGGATCGTGAGCGGAATCATCAACACGCGTACGATGACGGTGAAGACGATGATGCTCACCCCGTAGTTAAGGAACAGATAGTGATACAACAGGGCAAGCGCGTTGATCATCGGGCGCATGATGCCCTGATCCCAGATTAGACCTAGGAATTCCATCAGGCGATGCCCCCGCGGAGTCGTGATCTTGCTCTAGGGCTCAGTCGCATCGCCCGCCATCCTTCAGCCCGATGCAGCCTTGCAACGTCTGGTCGCTAGGTGAGTACCATTTCAACTCGCCGTCCAAAGTGTGGATGTAGATGAAGTCATTTATGAGAACCGGCGACGATTTCACGGCGCTGTCGGTGGGGAATGTCCCGATGATCTGTCCGTCGTTGACGTTCAACACGTGAACATCTTCGTCGCCAGACGGAACCGCCAATACTCGCTGCGAGAACTCATTGCGCACACGGTCGAATAGAAGGGGCGTGCCGATGATTTGACCGTCGATCCTGTTGCTCCAGATCAAATCGCCGGTACTGATGTTCAGTGCGTAGATATGACCGCCGAGAGTTGAGACGTAGATCGTGCCCTTTTCCTCGTCGGGAATACCCTCAGCCCAGACCCATGCTTCAGCATCGAATTGCCAGTCTAAAGATTGGCTTCGCGGGTTGAGACGGTAGAAGTTGCTAGCGAGGTCGCCGAAGTAGATGGCTCCGCTATGAAAGACGATATTTCCTGCGATTGCGCCATCAGCGGAGTATTGCCACTTGACACGCTCTGAGAGGTCTTCTTCGGAGATGTCGATGGCGTAAAGAGTTCCGGCGGCGGTGCCGACATAGGCGGTGTTTGTTGCGTTGTCGACAGCGATGTCGCCTAGAACTTCACCGTCAAGGGCCACGCGCCACTGTATTCGTCTACCAGCGATGGGGTCGGAACTGAAAGCTATGAGGTATCCGGGCGGTTCGCGATCTCCACCTAACGCGCCCGTGCCGACGAGAAGAAGGTCATTTGCAGTGAGTTCGACTTGCCCGACTAATTTCGTTTCTAGGGTGGCGCGACCGGAATTCCAAGCGATTTCGCCGTTTTCGGTTGAGACAGCTAATACTTCGCCGTCGCAGTTGGAGCCAGCGCAGGTGTAACCAGCCGCGTACACGGCACCGTTTTCGACCACTGGCGCGCCGTAGATGGCACCGAGTCCATTGGGTTTCTTACGCACCCCGTCCAGCTCGTACGGGTATAGCCAGTTGACATCGAATGCGTGGCTCACGGCATCGACTCTGACCAATACACCGTCGAGATTTCCGATGTAGATGAAGTTTCCATCCGACACCGGGGCTGACCAACGCCCTTGGGGTGTGAGGTCGTTCAAACATCCGGTCAGTGCAACGGCGCTCAAGATTGCAAGAACCGACGCGAGTAGCACGCGCCGGATTTGTCGTGGGTTGAGTAGCAACCTCATCGGACGTGCGTCTCGTTGGTACGCGTGGCTGATCCAGAGCCTTCGTTGCGAACCGGCACCGGGTCCAATCCGCCGGTAGTGAAGGGGTTGCATCGGGCGATTCGCTTGATACCCATCCAAATCCCTCTCACCACGCCGTGTTGCTCGATCGCTTCAGCCGCGTACTCGGAGCATGTAGGTTGGTAGATGCAGGTGCTGGGCAGATACGGAGATACCGCAAGTTTGTAGAACTTGATGAGCGCCAATGCGGATTTCGCTATCACGCTCTTACCTCGACGTACTCTTGGAGCGCGTTCGATTGCCAGGCTTCAGGCGCCGAACGAGCCTGTTTACCGATCCCGCGAGCTTTTCCGATGTAGCGTTTGCTGCTGCCGGGAAGGCGTATATGACGTAGTCCCATCCTTTAGGGTGGTCCGATTTTCCGACAATCGCTCGTAGACGTCGCTTGATTCGGTTTCTCACCACCGCTCCGCCGACGCGTTTCGGAATTGCGAAGCCGTAACGCGAATCGGCATTGGGTAGCTCCGATCTGACCGCAGTAATCGAAAGCAGTGCGTCTCGGGCCCGTTTGCCGTCTCTTAGTGCTCTACGGAACTCTTCGCGACGGCGCAACCGTCGATGCTTCGAGAGCCCCATTGTTTACATAATTCGGGTGCCGTTAATGCGGCGTTGGCCCAGCGAATCAATTAACCCAGAAGCAACGAACTCAGACAGTTAGGCGCTTGCGACCACGAGCACGTCGGCGCGCCAATATCGCTCGCCCGCCTCGGCTTGACATCCGTGTTCGGAAGCCGTGGACGCGCGCGCGCCGGCGCTTTTTGGGTTGGTACGTTCGCTTAGGCATCGTTATTCAGTCGCAATCGTTGATTGTAACATTCGCGTTTTCAATACCCTCTCTGAATCCCTTCAAGGCGGAGGGCATGGTTTGGTTGCACCTTGCGAAAGGGGAGTTCGTTCAGGGCGTGTTTGTATGTCCACGGGTGGGTGGCCTTTTGCTGCCGGGCCTTCTTGGGGGAAGGCCCGGCGGCCAGGGTCTTCGGGCCCGT
>VXSB01000037.1 GCA_009838175.1 Chloroflexota bacterium | reverse complement strand
GCCGGCCCTGCGGGTACGCCGTCCCAGACGACTCCACTTTGAGACGCATCAGGCCGTCCAAGAATTGGAAAAGAGCCTCAAGACCTTGGAGCGGCACCACCAAATCCATAGCCGTCGGTTGCGCTATCCCCGGATGTTCATCGACGATCCTAAACCTGCCCTCGACAATCTGGATCAGCGCCTCTCGCGGCTGGAAAAGATCGACCCAAATAAATAAATCGAGCCGTGCGGGCTCCGTTGTACGTCAAGGGGGCCAATATGAACCAGAAATCGAACTTGCCCATTCTCTTGACGGGCGCGGTGGCGTTCCTTTCCTTGCGGACGAAACGTGCGGTGGCGATGGAGTTGGTGCTGGGACAGCTTTAGGTACAGGATACACCTCGGCAAGTAACCTCGAAATCGCGCATAGTAATGCGGGAATCCTGCGGGGCGAACAGACAGAGAGGAAGATGATCGGAAAAGTGCTTGACATTGGAAATTTCTATATATTTGATCTTCAAGGCCCTGTCCCCTTCTCCCAGCCACGGCGGTGACCAATGGTTGCGCTTATCGAGGGTATATAGGCTTGTCATCAAGCAGAATTGCCCGACTGCTAGGTCTCGGACGTAGTTCCTCGATTTGACAGCCTCTCCTTAAAGTGTTTACTCATAGGCCCGCGACTGTGGCCTGAGGGAAGGATTAACCGGTAAGGGGACATTATTAGTGATCAATAGAGGACGGACATCATGTCAGATGAGTTGATTGGCGCATTGGGGCGCTGGATTGATAATCCAGAGTTCCGCGCTGATGTAGTCAAGTTTTTGTCTCTATCGCAAGATGCCGTTGACAAGCTCGTGGCTCTCATCGAGAAGCACGCAACGTTTGACGTCCCGGCGAGCGAAATCGCTGAATTCAAGAACGCTTGTGGACTCGATGGGAATGGACGCGGCATATTGGCAGCCGCACGATTGATCCGTTCATCTGTTCGACGTATTGACCAGGATGAACGAAGAGAGAGCTTGATCAATTTTGCTGCGTTGGTGGGAGTCGAATCATTCGTACCTGAATACTTTTCGGCGTTCTTCTCGGCCCTACCGGAATTGGACAACGAGGAACTCAGGACCAGTGCCATTGCGATTGCTCCAACTCTAGCAGACATTAGCCTAAATAGCGATCTACGCGTTGTGTCGGACCCAAAGGTGGAGTGCAGGCTTGTTCCCGTTGTCTTTGCCCGGTTGGAGTTCGACGAACCTGTAGCCGGACAGCGAGCACTTTTCATTCAGATCACGGAAGACTCGCTTGAAGAACTGGAGCAGGAGATAAAAAAAACGAAAGAAATTTTGCAAATCGTTCGTAGTCGGTTTGGATTGGATATACTTGCCCGAGGTGATGGTCAATGATAAAAGAAAGAAAGGGTTACTTACATAGTGTTTATGACGCTTCTAACAGGGCTTTTGCGTCTAAAATGAAGAAACCTTTCCTCAAGGTGGACGCTACGGATCAATTAAGATTCGCTCGTAAAAACTATGCGCCGTCCAGAGTGGAAGTAGTTTATCTTTATCTTTCTTACGGAGACGTGGAGGCGGGTTCCTATGTGATGAACTCCGCAGTGAAAGCAGTTTCTCAGACGGCGGAAGGTCCCTATGTGACGGACTCCATGGGGTCGATTGATTGGTCGTTATTCAAGATACATTTCTTTTCCGCTCCTGAAAGGAAAGAGAGGTTGACAGGCCCGATCCAGTTCATCAATAAACTCTTGGGAACTTGGCAACTGGAGCCTAAAGATGCCGTGCCGCTGCTCGGGCATGAACCGTCGGAAATGCCATATGTGTCAGACCTGCTGAATGGACGCACTGCTCTCAAGGGGCGCGACACTAAGGACCGGATTGTATATCTCTTTCATATTCGAAAAACGTTATCCGCGCTGTTTCCGAGTGAGGAAGATGAGAACAAATGGCTCCGAAAGCCGCACGCGGCGTTGGAAGGACAAACGCCGATGCAACGGTTGCTGGAGGGATCAATGGAAAACCTGCTGCTCGTGAAGGAATTCGTTGAAGAGGCGGCGGGTAGGTAAGTGCTTGAAACGATTCCCGTCGAGTCTTTGCAGACTGCGGTATATCGACTGGCGAGTTATCGCGAGGACGAGGAGTTTATGGATAGGCTCGGATTGGATCAGGAGGGCCAGTACGAGCTCATGAATCTGCTGGAATCGCAAAACGCCAATGATTCGGTCGAAGCGCTTCTTGACGGACCGTTTAGACCTAAGCCCAGACTCAAGAAGACCGGATATAGTGTCTCGCGCTTTTCGGATGGTTCTTTCCCCGTGTTTTACTGTGCCACGGAGGCCGAGACGGCGAAAGCCGAAGTCCGACACCACCGTACTGAGTCAGTCAGTGATGAGTTTTCTACACGGTACACGCTTTTCAGGTGCGATTTCGACGGGTCCGTCAAAGACCTTCGCCGGAAGAAAGCTGAATGGTCGGAGCTGACATATGGCACCGACTACAGGTTTTGTAACGAACTAGGATTCGAGGCGGTGAAGACGGGTCTGGACGGACTGCTGGCTCCCTCGGTGCGACGGGTGGGGGGAACGAACATTCCGGTATTTAAGCGATCTGCGATCAGTAATCCCCGCGATCTTGAGGAGGTAACCGACCCGTGACACTTCAACTTTCTCGTCAATGGCGATTGACGGCGATTGTTGTCTGCAACGAGCGCGATGGCGGGCGTTCTGCAGGTGTCCCGGGTTAAGGTTCGCAACGGGACCGGGACGAGTGGGTGGTTGAACTATGTCCATGTCGAGCCATAGGGCTGATCTTGGACGGTCTCGCCCCAGCGATGGTGGAGCGTATGACGAGCAAGGCGGCGGCGCGGAGATTCGCGTCGTCGCCTCTTTATTTGATCAGGACCATCTTCTGCATCCGCGAGACTTGATCAGTCCCTGTCAGCCTGCACAGGTAGACGCCTGAAGCCCGGTCTGAGGCATCCCACGTCGCGGAGTGACTCCCTCGGCTCCTAGTCTCGCGGAACAGTGTCTCCACTAGCTGCCCCGTGAGAGTGTAGACCGACAGCGTCACGTGCTGCGGCTCCGAGAGTGTGAAGTGGATCGTGGTGACCGGATTGAAGGGATTCGGGTAGATGCTGTCGAGCTTCGTCTTCTGGGGTGCCACTTGGTCCGAGGCAGCGCTGGTTATTGATGTCGCCCGACCTCTATGGGCCAGCCCTCCAGCAACTCGTGCCAGGGGGCGACGGGCAGATTGCCGTCTTGGTCGCGGGCGTACCCGAACATGCGCCACCTTCCCCCGAGGGCCTGATCGGACACCCTAAATCGCGTTGTGAAGTGAATGCGGTCGCGGCCGGCGGTTCCCCAAGCCGTCTCTGTGCCGTCGACGTACAGGCCCTCGATCCCCGTGAGATCCGTCCAATCCGCTGAACCCTCTTCCTCCCTCGCGTACACGGACCCACTGGCACCGCGAATGAAGTAGCTGTCGCTGGCTGAGAACTTCTCCAGAGCGATGC
>VXSB01000034.1 GCA_009838175.1 Chloroflexota bacterium | reverse complement strand
CGGAGGGCCGACGGTCTGGCGACGTCGGCGGTGCTGGACTATTGACTGACTTTCAAACCAACTTATCGACGCGATCCCGAAAGACGCGGCGATGCTTCGAGAAACCACTCGTCGAACGAAAATCCTCCCCGAAAGGGAGAATTAAACGCGCCCAAAACCCCAAACAACCAACACCCATCCTTAAAATCATTCACCATCCTGCCCATCCTAGCTAAAAATCCCCAAACAAGACCTTTCGCAAAGAACCAAGATCAGAGACCCGTGGCATCAATCCTTGACATAACTTTGCTTTCGCTGCAAGCCTCCTTGGTTGCAGTTGCGGGAATGCTGGTGCCAGCACTACTCGTCGCGAGCTACCTGGTGCGCAATCAAGGACGCTTGGCATTCGCAATCGACTTGATAGTGTCGATGCCGTTGGCGCTTCCACCAGTCGCTGTCGGCTTTGTGTTGCTGTGGTTTTTCGGCGCAACCGGCCCGCTAGGTTCGATAACGGATGGTCTAGCGTTCAGTTGGGTCGCGATGTCTATCGCGTCGGCGGTCGTGGCATTTCCTTTGGTCGTTCGAGCCTTCATCGCTGGTTTGGCCGAAGTAGATCCACGATTGGTCTTCGCGGCGCGCAACTTGGGAGCCAGCCGATTGAGGGCGGCGTGGGACGTTACGCTGCCTCTCGCACGGCGCGGCATCGCCGCCGGGTTGTTGCTGGGATTCGTACGATCGTTCGCCGAATTTGGGGCCACCATCGTCTTCGCCGGAAACATCCCCGGAGACACGCAGGGATTGCCGAGCGCGATTTTTTCCCGCATCGCGGCCGGGGACTTCTCAGGAGCATGGGTCCTGGCCGCAGTGTCAATCACCATCGGCGGTATCGCGTTGGCGATACACAACCGGTTGGTCTCGAACTACCGCGATCGTTCAAAGATTGGGAGCCGTTCAAATGGTAGTTGAAGGCTCCGACAAATTCCTCGAATTTGATCTGAAGCTGCGACAAGGCGATTTCGATCTTGACGTCGCCGGACACTTTTCAAACGGGATCAATGCCGTTTTCGGCCCGTCAGGTGCTGGAAAATCGACATTGCTCGCGTGTTTAGCAGGGATGACTGAACCCGACGACGGCTTCATTAAGCTGGGCGGACAAACATTGTTTTCTTCAAGCGAGCGTGTGAGAACACCGCCGCAAACCCGACGTGCGGTGATGGTATTCCAGGACGGCATGTTATTTCCGCACAAAACAGTTCGTGAGAACATCGAATACGGCTATCGCATGATTCCCATTGAGCAACGCACGGTTGATCCTGATGAGTTGTGCGAGTTTTTGCGGATCGACGAATTATCGGGTCGGTATCCAGCAACATTGTCAGGTGGAGAACGTCAGCGCGTGGCGTTGGCAAGAAGCGTCGCCGCATCACCTCAACTACTGCTGCTCGACGAACCGGTAGCCTCGCTGGACATTGGATTACGGAACGAGGTCGTGTCTTATCTGAAGCAAGTGCACGAAAGATACGCGATCCCAATGGTGTACGTTTCGCATTCGTTGTCGGACGTCATGGCGCTCGCAGCCAACGCGTTGGTTCTCGAGCGAGGACGTGCCAAGTCGTTCGGCCCAGTCGTCGATCTGGTCGCCGAAATCGTTTCGTCGACGAGAGTTGGCAGAGGCGATATCGACAACCTCTTCGTCGGGACGGTTTCCGACTCAGGCGCGATCCGCATCGGAGACATCGACGTTATCGCCCAAGCCAGCAACCTTCAAGCTGGTCAACGGGTCACAGCTTCGATCAGCGCATCAGACATCATGTTGGCGTTGAAAAAGCCGGAAGCGATCAGCGCGAGAAATGTGTTCAGCGGCATCGTCCACCGGGTTGAACAGGGAGATTTCGGCGCGTTCGCCTTCGTTGACGCGGGCGCCGAGTTCGTCGTCGAATTGACCTCAGATGCCGTAGATCAACTCGGAATAGAGCCCGGATTGGAGGTCTTCGTTGTCTTCAAAACAAGCAGCATCACCATCACGGCTGGGTAACACCAAGCCCCACTGGGCACTGATTCGCAAACGCGCACTTGTCGCATGATGGTTTCTTCTTGCAGATCCGCGCTGCGTGGTAGTCGATCAAGGCGTGATACTCGTTGAATAGCTGGACGTCGTGAGGAAGGAGATCGTGAAAGAGTTGCTGGTACGCCGAGTAACTCTTCCCCTCAATTTCCCAACCCAACCTACCGATGAGGCGCTTCGTGTAAGCATCGATCACGAACGACGGCTTCTTAGCCCCATACAGAATGATGTCGTCCGCTGTCTCCTCGCCAATACCCCAAACTAAGAGCAATTGTTCACGCATCTCCTCCATCGGCAACGCGAACAATCCGCCCAGATCGCCCCCGTGATTCTCCACAATGAACCTCGCAAACTCTTTCAACTTCCGCGTCTTAGTTATGTAGTACCCCGAAGGCCGGATCAAGACGTGCATCTCCTCGTCCGACGTATCCAAGACCGCATCGAACGACCACACATCAGCCTCACGCAGATTGATTAGCGCACGTTCGACATTCGACCACGAGATGTTTTGAACCAATATCGCGCCGATGACGAGTTCGAACGCACCGCCATGCACCGTCGGCCACCAATTGCGAGGACCGTAGGTGTCGTACAGAACTGTGAAGAGCCACTCGATGTCTTGTCGCGTGGGTTCAGTGGGTTTGCCCGCGCGCGGGTCAGACCTCGTGTGGCTGAAGGTATAAATAATCTCAGGTGGCGTGCTCATCAAACCTACGAGGATACGACGTGACAACAGTGATGGCGACTACGATGCGTGAGAAGATTGTCGAAGCGCAAAGACGCTCCGGCAGTTGCGTCTGCGTCGGATTGGACCCCGATCCGTCTAAGATGCCAATCGACGATGTTTTCGAGTTCAATCGAGCCATAATCGATGCCACTCATGACTTAGTCGCTGCCTACAAACCCCAGTTCGCATTCTATGAGGCGTTGGGATTACCCGGTCTCGAGGCGTTAGCAAAAACGATCGAATACATTCGCGACATCGCTCCGGGGGTGTTTGTGATAGCAGACGCCAAACGTGGCGATATCGGAAGCACAGCTGAGGCGTATGCCAAGGCAATGTTCGAAACATGGCGTGCGGACGCATGCACGGTGTATGCATACCAAGGCTCCGACTCGGTAGCACCGTTCTTGGAATATCCGGGTAAAGGCGTGTTCGTGGTTTGCCGAACATCAAATCCCAGTTCGATCGAGGTTCAGGATGTCGTTGATGAACCGAGCGGTGAAACGGTATTTGAACGAGTAGCGCGCCAAACCATTGGACTCTCTGACGGCGGTAACGTCGGTTTGGTAGTCGGAGCTACTTATCCGCAAGAACTGGCATCGTTGCGAGCTGCGCACCCAGACACGCCATTCCTGATCCCAGGAGTGGGAGCGCAAGGCGGAGACGCAACCGAGTCTGCAAGACTCGGCGGAGAAAACATCCTTATCAGTTCCTCGCGTGGCATCATCTACGCGTCGCAATCAAAAGCTGATTTCGACATTGCCGCCCGTCGCGCTGTCGAAGATCTACGCGCTGAGATCGCGGCAGGCAGGTAAGTCCCTCTGTGCCACACGAATCTCGCAAAGACCGTCGGAGAGATCTCCCCAAAGACCGCCCTAAAGACCGCGAAGTAGTCCCATTCGAAGTCGGGGATACGGTTGTTTTGCGAAAACCACATCCTTGTGGCTCTAGTGAGTGGAAGGTCTATCGAATCGGCGCGGATATCGGCCTGCTGTGCTCAGGATGCCGTCGACGAGTCATGCTTGAACGTCCGATCGTCCAACGCAGGATGAAGAGTCGAACCCCCGTCAAAAGCTGATCCGAGGCCCTTAAGTAGGCCGCGCCACCGGATTTGCATTTGCAATTTCGTAGTACAGTATGTAATTGGATGTTCCGCTAGACGGCGTGTCGCACGCGCACAGGTCGAATGGACATCAAAATTGTCAACCGCTGCCAGGTCAAGGGAGATATCCGTCATGCTTGAGGTGGAAATTCACCAGATCACGATGGGGCGTGACGGGTCTAGTGAGCGGTGCTTGATTCTTCGACCCAAGGATCATGAGGATCGACGCGTTTGCCCGATTATCATTGGCAGCAACGAAGCTTCGGCAATCGCCGCGGTTTCAAATGACCCGCCAGCCACACGACCGATGACCCACGACCTTCTGCTCAACGCCATCACCGAACTCGGCGGCACTGTGCAGTACGTCTACATTCGCGGTTTGAACAAATCAACGTTCTTCGCCGACGTTAGCGTGCGCGTGGGCGAAGATGTGATCGTCTTGGACGCCCGCCCATCTGATTCGATAGCGGTGGCAGTCCGAGCCCGCGTTCCCATATACATGGCAGAGGAAGTCATGGAGCAGGTTGACAACGACCTGCAGGGCCGCCGTTCAGCAGAAGAAGCATCACGTCGCGGCGCGCGGGAACGCGAATATGAAGAAGCGACCACCCCGGTGACCCCTGAGCAACGCGAGAAATTGAGCGCGTTCAGCGAGTTCATGGAGTCGCTCAGCATGGACGACGACGGCGAAGAAGCCGCGAAATAACTCCGTCATCCGGACAGCGCCCGTCATTCCCGCGTAGGCGGGAATCCAGAGGGGTGGAGCAGGGGGCATACAACCACACAACCCCTATCTTTCCATCCATTCCGAATCCTAGTTCAAACGCCGTCTGGACACGGTTCATTTGCCTTCCAAGATGAAATCGGCGACGCGCTCGCCGATCACCATCGACGTGACGTTCGTGTTCGCTCGGATGCAATCGGGCATGTTCGACGCATCCGCCACTTTGAGGTTTTGCAGCCCCTTGACGTTGCCGTACTGATCCAACACCGCCATCTCATCGCTGTCGGGTCCCATCTTGCAGGTACCCGAGACATGGTGGCTGGTACCTACACACTTCATCATGTAGAGGTTCAACAGCTCATCGTCAGCCGCCTCCTCCGGCGTTGGAGCCACTAGCTCTTCGATGATGTTGCCGTACGGCGACTGCTCCCCGATTTCGATGCACTTCCTCACCGCTTCCCTCATCCGCTCTTTGTCGAAATCCGTGCCTAGAAGGTTGTAGTCCAGATAAGGCTGGACATGCGGGTCCGTCGATTGCAGCTTGATCTCCCCAGCAGCCTCCGCCAGATACAGCGCCGAGATCATCGAAATCCCGATCGGTTGCGTGTTCGATATGAGGTAGACACCTTCCTGCGTTGTGCAAGACAGAGGATGTATGAACATGTCGTTCCGCCACTTCGAGCCCTTGCACGTGAACTTCAGATTGATCTGGATCTTCGACGCGAGCGGGTCTTGACGGAAATCTTCATAGGTGCGGAAAATCGTCGAGACCTGCGGATGGTCGCGTAAATTCTGTCCAACCCCCGGCGAGTCGAGCATCAGCGGAATCCCCATCTCGTTGATGTGATCTGCTGGGCCAACCCCCGACAGCATCAAAATCTGCGGCGAACAGATCGCGCCAGCCGACAAAACCACTTGATCGGCATACACATCGAACAACTCCCCACCCGATTCCACTTTCGCTCCGATCGCTGTGGTGCCATCAAAAAGCAACTTGTGGACATGGCAATCGCCTCGTAGCGTCAAGTTCAATCGATGTCTCGACTGCGACAAATACCCGATGTTCGTGCTCCAACGCACGCCGTTCGGGTTGTTGAACGGTGGCGGTCCCACGCCGGTCGTGTCCGGGTTGTTCGCGTCCTCGTAGTAGGGATGACCGAGCATCTGACACGCCTCAACGAACGCCTCTTGGTCCGGATTCCACTCGTCGCGCTTGAAACGGCGAGCCACTATCGGACCATCAGTCCCGTGGTAGTCGTCTGAAAAATCGGTGTCCGTCTCAATACGCCGGAAATACGGCATCAACTTCTGGAACGACCATTCATCGTTGCCCCACGAAGCCCAGTCGTCATAGTCCTCCGGCATCCCCCGCAAGAAGATCTGCGCATTCACCGAACTCGAACCTCCGACCAGCTTGCCCCGCGGCACCATCATCTCCGGGAACAGATCATTCGATTTGGCAGTGAAGTTCCAGTTGTGTTTGCTGTCCTTGCCGAATGCACGCGCCCAAATGTTGCGGTCGAACCCGTATCCAAGTTTGATCTCCATCGGCAGGTCGTCCATAGTCGGATAATCGGGCCCCGCTTCCAGCAAAAGCACCGAGACATTGGGGTCTTCGCTGAGACGAGTGGCGATGATGGCGCCGGCAGATCCGGCTCCGATAACGATGAAGTCGTATTTCATGGGGTTCAACCTATGAGCGATCAGGCAAGTTGCGATGCGAATACGTTATCGCGTGTGAGCGTTGTTTGCAGAAGGCAAGACCTCTCCGCCATTCCCTAGAATCAACGCCATGTCCTCGGAGAGCCCCGAAAACACTCCTGCCAGCATCAAACGAACCCGCCCGCAGGCCTTCTCGGTCGTCATCGCGGCATCCTTCGCCGCGGCCCTGCTACTCACGGTGATCGCGTGCAGTCCGGAACCCCCACCGCCCACACCGAAACCCATCCCGACCTCAACGCCTACACCCAGACCGACCGCGACGCGCGAACCTTTGGATCCAGATATTCGCTACTACCTTCCGGGCCAGGCAGGCAATGAATTCCGTATCTATGTCACCGCCATCGCCGAAGGCGTACCACCAGGAGAAGCGGACAAAGACGTAGAAGTGTGGCTGATGGTGAGAGAAGGATATAAGGGTTCCGATGAAATGATCGATTTTCTGCTCACCTCAGGAATCTCAGAGAACGCGATGCTGGTCGTGGATGCCTATCCCTGCTACATATACGTCATCGCGCAAGTGCCAGTGTCCCTACTGCGTCCGTTGTTGGAGCATTCTTACCTGCTCATCCTCACGCTGGGCCCTGCGACGTCTCCGGAATCCCTGAACTCCGAACCGACTGCATCAACAGTCGCCCCGATTCAAAAGCCTATATGTCTACCCCCCGCAACGCCACAAGACGGAGCGGCGGGCACGGCGGAATTGCTGCCGAAATCCCTACATGGCTCCAGTATTTTCGATGAACAACACGACGAATTGGAGATTTATCTGACGGCGGTCGCCGATGGCACCTCTCCGGAAGATGCCGACAAAACAATGTTGACGTGGATCGCGCTTCGGGGGCCCGACGTCGATGCGTCAATTCGAGCCGTGTCCGAATATCTGCTCGCACACGAGGTTTCCAAGGATTCGATAAGGCCATACGTGGAAGATCATATGTATTATGTCTTGGCGGCAGTGCCAGTATCGCTATTTTTCCCATTGTCTAATCATCCAAATGTGAGTAGAGTTGGCGGACCGTTCCCTACTGAGGCAGAAAAGGAAGCACCTACAGGCAGCGCTGCGACTCCGGCACCCACCCCGAGCGACGCCGCTATACTTCTGCCTACTGCAACCCCGTCGGATGGTGCTGTCGGAACGGTACAGGAGCCGTTTAGACATCTAAACCAGTACAAAATCTCAGGAAGGCCGCTTGAAGAATTAAGGATTTACGCTACAGCCGTCGCCGACGGAGCGTCGCCCGAGGATATCGACAAAGACGTGGAGGCGTGGATCTTGGTTGGAAGAGACAACGAGTCGGAACTCCGAGCAGTATCAGAGTTTCTCCTCTCCAACGGCGTATCCGAGGACTCGCTAAGGCCTGTGCGTGGTCAAATTTGGTATGTCGTAGCACAGGTGCCGGTATCGCTTCTGATTCGGCTGTCCCAGCTTCAGGACGTGACGAACGTCGGGGACCGTATTCCTACCGAGATAGAAAAGGAAGCACCTACAGGCAGTGCTGCGACTCCGGCATCTACTCCGAGCGATGCCGTCAAATGGCATCGAGCCGATTCATGGCACAACGCGGGCTTCAAGGGTCAGGGAATCAAGATCGGCATCATCGACACCAACTGCGACTCTTTCTCGACGCACCATTGCTATCATTTCCCTCGTCACTTGCTTCGCCGAAATGTCGTCTGAAACACCCATAGACCCCATCCGATTCGAAGTCATCCGCAACGCCTTGGTCGAAGCTACGGAGGAGATGGCCTCGGCTCTCCGTCGTAGCGCGTACTCGACCAACATCAAGACGCGTCACGACTTTTCTTGCGCCATATTCGACCGCAAGATGCGCATCGTTGCGCAGTCATTCAGTCAGCCCAACCATCTCGGATCATTGATGGAGACGATACCGAGAGCGCTCGAAGCGTACGGGTTAGAGAACCTTTCCGAAGGCGATGGCATCCTCGTGAATCTGCCCTATACCGGAGGAGTGCACCTCAACGACATAACACTCATTTCTCCCGTTTACCTCGACTCCACGCCAGTAGGGTTCGTCGCAAGTCTGGCCCACCATGTCGACGTTGGCGGAGGCGCGCCGGCGAGCATTGGTGCCTTCAGAGAGGTCTACCAAGAAGGCATCATCATCCCGCCTGTGAAGTTCGTAAGCGGCGGCGACTTCAATCGTGATGTGTTTGATCTCGTACTCGCACAGGTCAGAGCGAAGCGCGAGACGGCTGGAGACTTCCGCGCCCAGATAGCGGCGAACAACACCGGAATTCGCAGATTCAAGGCCCTGATAGGCAAGATGGGGGCGGACGTGGTTGCACAGTACATCGACGAGTTGATCGAGTACACGGATCGGCGCACCAAGTCGGAATTGGCAAAACTGCCGAAGGGCGTGTTCATGGCTGAGGGAGTAATGGACAGCGATGGGTACACGGACGAACCTGTAAAACTCGTAGTCAAACTGACCATCGACGACGAAGGACTGCTGTTCGACTTCAATGGCTCCGATGAGCAACGAAGCGCGCCCGTCAATTCGACGTACGCCCAAACCCACTCTGGCGTGGCTTTCGTGCTCAAGTGCATGATCGATCCCGATGTCCCTGTCAACTCAGGCTTCTATCGCAACGTGCATATGGTTGCTCCAGCAGGCACCGTGGTCAACTGCACCGCACCCGCACCAGTCGTGGGCGGATGGGAGACGCAGCTTCGTCTCACAGAGGTCATGTTGAAGGCATTAGCGGACGCGATTCCCGAAAAGGTGCCTGCGGGCACTGAAGGCATGATCTGCCATTCTGGATTCGGCGGATTCGACCCGTATCGCAACGAAACATACTGCTTTTTGGAGACCATCGCCGGCGGGTTCGGAGCACGGGCCACCAGTGACGGCCCGGATGCCGTACAACCCCACGGCAAAAACACCGCAAACGCTCCGATCGAAGAGACAGAACTCAACTATCCGGTACGCATAACCCGCTACGAACTGGTTGAAAACTCGGAAGGTCCGGGACAGTACCGCGGTGGTTTGGGACTACGGCGGGACTATCTTTTCCCAGACCATCAGGCTTCTTTCACCATCTTGGCCGACCGTGAGCGTTGGGGACCACACGGCCTTTTTGGCGGACATTCAGGCGAACCCGCCCACTATGTTCTGAATCCAGATTCAAGTGCGACGCAATTGCCATCGAAAGTAACCGTCCAACTTAGCGAAAACGATGTCGTAAGTTATCGAACCTGCGGCGGTGGAGGTTATGGACCGCCAGAGCAACGCGATCCCGAAGACGTCCTGCGCGACGTCCGAGATAAGCGCGTGAGTCCAAGTCGCGCCCGTGACATCTATCGAGTCGCCATCAATACCGAAACATGGACGGTTGATGACGACGCAACCGCGACCCTTCGCTCCGCCGTCTCTGGACAAAGAGAATCCGCCCCGTGAACGAACAATACCGTCTCGGCATCGACATCGGTGGAACTTTTACCGACGGCATCCTGCTAAATGAGACCACAGGCGAAATTCGTACCGGAAAGGTGCCCTCTACACCCGCCGATCCGTCTGATGGCTTCCTTCATGTTCTACGACGGATGCTCGATGATGGACAAGCCGAACCTGACGCGGTGAAATACGTCGTTCACGGAACCACAGTTGCGACAAACGCAATTATCGAAGGCAATCTCGCCAAGACCGCGTTCATCACCACAGAAGGTTTCCGCGACTTGCTGGAAATTCAGACCGGCATTCGTCCGACCCTTTACGACCTTCAGTTCCAGAAGTTGAAGCCGTTGGTACCGCGCTACCTCTGCTTCGGTGTTCCGGAACGATTGGATTACAGGGGTGAAGTGCTGGTCTCGCTGGACGAAGATGCAGTGCAAAGCGTGGTTCGGGATCTGCGCGAGGAAGGCGTGGAATCTATCGCGGTTTGCCTCCTCCATTCGTACATCAACCCGGAACACGAGCGACGGATCGGAGAAATCATCGCCACCGAATTGCCGTCAGCTTTGTGTTCGCTTTCGTCAGAAGTCGCACCAGAATTCAGGGAGTATTTCCGCGCCAGCACAACCGTTATCAACGCCGCCATACGTCCCGTAGTCTCCAATTACTTGGGGAACATTCAGGCCCGCGTGCGTCGATCCGGAGTTGGAGGCGAGATGCTCGTGATGCAGAGCAACGGGGGAGTCCTCACATTCGAAGCAGCGATGGATCGACCCGTCTTCATGGTCGAGTCAGGACCAGCCGCCGGTGTAATAGCCGCATCGCAACTTGGCGAAACACTAGGACATGAGAACGTCATCTCGTTCGACATGGGCGGTACCACAGCCAAGGTCGGGTTAATCGAGAACGGTTCACCCCGGGTGACGAAGGATTACGAGGTCGGCGGCACGGCTGCGACAACTGAACACGGTTCTCGGGGATCCGGCTATCCGATCCGTACGCCAGTCATCGACTTGGTCGAAATCGGTGCCGGTGGCGGATCGATCGCATGGATCGATTCCGGCGGCATTCTCCGAGTCGGACCGCGCAGCGCCGGTGCCGATCCAGGTCCGGTTTGCTACGGGCAAGGTGGCACCGAGCCGACAATCACCGATGCGAATCTCGTTCTCGGCAGGATATCCCCCGACTATTTCTTGGGCGGTGAGATGCGACTGGATGTGGACGCCGCGCGGCGAGCCATCAACGAACGATGCGCCGGCCCGCTCGGCATGGACGCGGACGAAGTCGCCCTTGGCATCGTCGAGATCGCCAACAGCGCCATGGTTGGAGCGCTCCGCAGAGTGTCGGTTCAACGCGGCTACGACCCCAGAGAATTTGTGCTCGTAGCCTTCGGAGGAGCCGGACCGGTTCACGCCAACCGCCTCGCCGCCGAACTCGAGATGCCTACCGTGTTGGTGCCGATGAGTCCAGGTACAACCTCGGCGATGGGCCTTCTGGTGACCGACATAAAACACGACTACTCAGTAGCTTTAATACAACGAGCCGATCAAATCGACATCGGCGTTGCCAACACCCAGTTCCAACGAATGAGATCTGAGGGACGGATGGCACTTTCCCGCGAAGGCGTCGCAGACGAAGACACTCGCTTCATAAAGCAGGCCGACATGCGCTACGTCGGCCAAAGCTACGAGCTGACAGTTCCTTTACAAGAAGAGGATCTAGATGCAGCCGCGCTGGATGAGATTTTGGCGCAGTTCCATCAAGAGCACGAGCGATCCTACGGCTTCAAGGCCGAAGAAGAACCAGTCGAATTCGTCGCGCTACGTTTGAGCGCAGTAGGCGTGATCCCCAAACCGCAATTGCCGAAGGTCAGCCCCGGCGATCACACCACAACCAACGCCATAAAAAAAACCAGACCCGTCTACTTCGCCGAGACAGATGGACGCGTGGACTGTCCGATTTACAACCGTTACAAGCTCGGATCAGGAGACGACATCACAGGCCCAGCAATCATCGAAGAGGTCGACTCGACAACTGTCATTCACCCCGGATACCGGGCGGCTGTCGATGAGTTTGGGAATCTGTTTTTGACTCGGATTTGAAGTCGACGACACCCTGATAGTCTCACGACTCGCGATGCATTCAGTGCAGACCTTAGTCAGTTGGTGAAAGGCAATCCACCGCAGGTAACGAATCATCTAATCTCTACTTCACGCCAACCGTCGGTTCATATAATTGTTCAGAGTGGAGGCGGGTTTTGCGATGCCTGACGAACGGACTCCGAAGAGTGTGTCTGGCATCATCCCGACTTTAGCACGACTGACCATGATCGGCTGGTTCGTCGGCGTGAGTATCGCTGGCGGGGCGTTGCTGGGTTGGTGGTTAGACGGACTTATCGGTAGCGCACCGTTGCTGCTGGTGGTCGGCATCCTGTTAGGGATCGCGGTTGCGCTAGTTGGCATGATGCGGATGTTGTCTGACTTCGGTAGTACGAAGAGTTAGGTGACCAAAACCTTCCGAACGCTAACCGAAAGATGTCGATAGAGCCGAACCAAGAAGCAGGGGGAGAGATTGCTCTCATCCCCTAAAGGCATCGCCATAGCGGTTTTCTTACTCGCTGTGGCAATCATCTCGGTTTTGGGCGGTGCCCTCGGCGCCGCGTTCGGCGGTGGATTCCTCGGTGGTGCGGTTCCTCATCTGCAAGTCCCTTCGGAACTGGTCGCTTATATCGGCGGTTACCCGCTCTACAACACGGTGGTGATGTTCGTCGCCGCGATAGTTGTGCTCCTGCTGTTGACGTGGCTGGCAACGCGCAAGATATCCGAGGTGCCGGGGCGTTGGCAAGCATTGATGGAGATCCTTTACGAGTTCTTCATCGGGCTGGCGGAATCGACGTCTGGCAAAGCGGGACGCATATTCATACCCGTGGCGACGGCGATCTTTTTGGTGGTGCTGTTCTCAAACTGGCTAGGTGTGTTGCCCGTAATCGGGAACATAGGCCGTGTCGAGACGACGACGGAGTATTTCTTCCACAAGTTTGAAGGCAAGGCGGAGAGTGAGGGCTACGCGGAGGTTTTGGAAGGCTTGCACCACGATGTTGGCAAGATGGGTGAAGGGATGGGGCACTACCTCGAAACTCACGCTGATGTCGAATCAGTGCAGAAACTCGTTGGCAAAACACTCGAGACGTACGGCGAACAAGATTTCGTGATCTTCGATGGAGGCGGCATTCGGTTGCTGCCGTTCGGCCGTGGCAACGACTACAAACTTAGTCTCATCGATGTAGTTGCATACGATGTCACCGATCCGACTCACCCGACCGCGGAGGATGTCATCAAAATTGCGGATCGAGTTGGTGAGAGCGTTGCCCCTGCTTCAGTGCCAAACACCGGATTCTTCAGTGAAAATCCGGAAAAATACGCGTCGCTTGCTGGCAAACGTGCAGGGATCCTGGTCCCATATCTACGCGGCTCAAGCACGGATTTGAACATGACGTTAGCGATCGCGATCTTTGCAATGGTCAGTGTTCAGTTCTGGGGGATCAAGACGCTGGGTGTCGGCGGATACTGGGACAAGTTCATCGGCAATCCGTTCAAACGCAACCCGATTGACCTCTTCGTGGGGGTCTTGGAGTTGGTTGGGGAGTTCATCAAGGTTGTTAGCTTCACATTCCGACTATTCGGAAACATGTTCGCTGGCGAGATACTCCTCATAGCGATGGGTTTTTTGTTCCCGCTGATCGGAATGATTCCGTTCATCGGGTTGGAGCTGTTCGTCGGGTTTATCCAGGCGATCATCTTCTCGGTGTTGACGCTGATGTTCGGTGCGTTTGCGATTATGCCGCACCATCATCCGGAAGGCGACCATCATGGTGCGGAGGGGCATTAGGCAGATGAGGATTGTTCATGTTCGGTCCCTTTCGGGCACCACTAAATTTGGCATGCTGCGTTCGACTCTTGGGCCGGTGAAGGCCGATTCGAATGCGTGTGAAGTATCGGCGCGGTCAGAAAAGACTGATGCCGTGGATACCAAAAACGGAGACCAGGAGGTCTAAAACGATGGAAGACTGGGCACCAATCGGAGCTGGCCTTGCGATCGGGGCGGGAGCCCTAGGTCCGGGACTTGGCATTGGGATGCTGGCAGGCAAGGCGATGGAAGCTCTGGGCAGGAACCCTGAGGCTGCCGACGCGATTCGCCAGAACATGATTCTTGCAATTGCGTTCACGGAAGCGATCGCGATCTACGCCTTGGTCGTGGCGATCATCACGCTGTTCACCTAGAAGTCGAAACTTTGGCACATCGGCGGGGGATCGGTCACGGAAGGTGGCCGGAGTGATTTCCTCCGCTGGTGTGGCGAACATAGTGATGTAGAACGAACCGGAGATTCTCATGGACGCATTGGGAATAGACCTGTCCAGATTATTGACCTTCTTGGTCGGGTTCACCGTTATCGCGGTCTTCCTGCGGATGTTCCTGTACGGACCTATCACTCGCATGTTGGACCAACGGGCGGAACGCATCCAAGAGAGCTTGGAAGCCGCAGACCGTGCCAGCGCCGAAGCTGCATCGTCTGCCGAACGCGTTGAGCAAGAGTTGGCGAACGCTCGTCAAGAAGGGCAGAGCCTGATCGCCGAAGCCCGCGACGCCGCATCCCGGTTGAAAGACCAGGAAGCTGAACGCACTCGAGCTCAAGTCGACGAAATGCTTGACCGGGCCCGGGAGGAGATCCGGCGAGAGCGCGAGGCAGCAGTGGAGGAAGTCCGCCGCGAGTTCGCAGGGATCGCCATTCTCGCCGCTGAGCGAATTGTTGAGCAGTCGCTCAACGAGGATTCGCACCGAGAGCTTATCGACCGAGTCTTGGAAGAAGGCCTCGATGCTCGCAACAACTGATCTGACCACTAGGCAGGATTAACACCGTCAGATGGCATCGACCTCAGTGAGAAGATACGCCCAAGCCGCGTTTGCGATCGCGGTCGAACGCGACGCGCTCGAAACGTGGATAAGCGATCTCGAGATTGCTCGAGGTATTTTCGCCGAATCTGATGTACAAGCCTTTATGTCGGCACCATCGGTGCCTGAGAGCGTCAAACTCGACGGAATCGGCACGTTGCTGAGCGATGTTAATCCGTTGGTGCGGAACCTCGTGTCATTGCTGGTCACCAACGGCGACATCGAACGGCTCGCCGGTGTCTGCGACACGTTCCGCGAGTTGACGGACGACCACCTCGGAATCGGTCGTGCTCTGATTACGACCGCCGTTCCATTGGACGATGCTCGTCGAAAACGAATCGTGAACAGTCTGCAAGAATTGACAGGTTACGATCGCATCGAGGTATCGGAGCAAGTAGATCCAGAAATCATTGGCGGTGTGGTAGCAAGGGTTGGCGATCGATTATTTGATGGCAGCACTCGATCACGATTGCGATCGATGCAGGAGTCGCTAGCTCAGCGCCCATTGTCCGCATGACCAGTTGCAATGACAGAACAGCTTCTACAGTATCGCGGGTTCATTTCACCCCGCCGGCACGTTAAGGAAAGGTAATTAGATGACCACCGCAGGGCAAGATATTGCTTCAGTGATCAAACGCCAAATCGAAGAATTCGGCGGTGAACTCACCATGGTCGACGTCGGCACCGTCGTCGAAGCGGGCGATGGCATCGCACGCATTCACGGCCTCGCTGGTGTCCGCCTGAACGAGATTCTCCAGTTCCCGAACGACATCCTCGGCCTCGCGTTGAACTTGGAGGAGGAATCGGTTGGTGCTGTTATTCTCGGCGACTATCTCCGTATCCGAGAGGGAGACGAAGTCCGATCAACGGGCCGTATTTTAGAGGTCCCGGTTGGAGATTCCCTCCTCGGTCGAGTCGTCGATCCGCTAGGTCGTCCATTAGACGGTCAACCAGCACCGAATACTGACGAAACGTTGCCGGTTGAGAAAATCGCCCCCGGTGTTATTTCCCGTCAGCCAGTCAACCAGCCCGTGCAGTTCGGCCTGAAGGTCGTCGACGCTATGGTTCCGGTGGGACGCGGACAGCGCGAACTCGTTATTGGCGACCGCTCCACCGGCAAGACATCGCTCTGCATCGACGCGATCATTAACCAGCGCGACTCTGACATGATCGGGGTCTATGTGGCAATCGGCCAGAAGGCATCGAAAGTTGCAGGTACGGTTCAACGACTCGCCGACCAAAACGCGTTGGAAAACACGGTTGTAGTTGCCGCTAACGCCTCCGACCCAGCACCGACCCAGTTCTTGGCTCCATACGCCGGATGCGCGATGGCGGAATATTTCATGTCGAAAGGCCGAGACGTCCTGATCGTCTACGACGACCTTTCGAAACACGCCTGGGCGTACCGGCAGATGTCGTTGCTGCTGAAGCGACCTCCCGGACGTGAAGCCTACCCCGGGGACGTTTTCTACCTGCACTCCCGATTGCTCGAACGAGCGGCGCGCATGGCGCCTGAGTACGGCGGAGGCTCGATCACGGCCCTACCGATCATCGAGACACTCGCCGGCGACGTTTCCGCATACATCCCGACAAACGTGATTTCGATTACCGACGGCCAGCTGTTCCTAGAACCTGATCTCTTCAACGCCGGTATCAGACCTGCGGTCAACTCCGGCATCTCGGTTACCCGCGTGGGTTCATCCGCGCAGCGTCGAGGAATGAAGGACGTTGCAGGTAGCTTGAAGACCGAGATGGCGCAGTTCGATGCATTGGCTACGTTCGCACAGTTCGGTGCCGAAGACCTCGATCCTGTGACGCGTCGACAGTTGGCGCGTGGCGAACGTTTCCGCGAGTTGTTGAAGCAAGAGGAAAACGCGCCCGTAACCTACGAGAACATGGTCGCTCTGTTCCATGTCGCTAACGAAGGCGCGTTGGACGACGTGCCGGTTGAGCGAGTGCGAGATTTCGAGAGCCAGTGGTATGACTACATGGCCGCCAACTTGCCGGAATTGCTTGCCGACATCAGTGAAACTGGCGAATTGACCGATGAGGTTGCCGGGCAGCTGATGGACGCGGTTGCGGCGTTCAAACAGACCGCAGATTTGGTGGCCGCTTAGTTGCGAGGAACCTAAGGCAAAGACATGCCGAGCCTGAAGGACATACGCGACCGTATTCGGTCGGTTAGCAACACCGCGAAGATCACGAGCGCGATGCAGTTGATCGCCGCGTCTCGTATGCAACGTGCACAGCAGATGGTGCGGAACGGTCGACCTTACGCCGATCAGATGCGCGAAGTGCTATCGCATTTGACCATGCGATTGGCAGACGATGACGAAACATTGGACCCGCTCTTGCAGCGGCGACCAAATCACCGAGAACTGCTCGTACTGCTGACCCCTGACCGCGGTTTGGCTGGCGCTCTCGTGGGCAACATCCTTCGAGCTGCAGCTGAGGAGTTTAGTTCGTCTGAGGTTCCGATCGACACGGTGGGCGTGGGACGTAAGGGTGAAAGGTTTATAGCCCGCACGGGTCAATCGTTGGTAGCGACATTCTCGATCGGGGATCGCCCAAGGTTAGCGGACACATTGGACATCTCTTCGTTCGTGATCGATAGATATCGCTCAGGGGAGGCTGACACCGTGAAGCTAATCTATGCCCAGTTCATCAATACGACCGTCCAAAAACCGATTAACTTACAACTGCTTCCGATCGAAACAGACGTTTCTGGTTCCGACGATGGTCCGATGTTGTATCTCGACTATATCTATGAACCATCACCCGGCGAGGTGCTTTCCAATCTGGCCCCGCGATACATTGAGACGCAGGTCTACCACGCCATTTTGGAGGCGCAGGCCAGCGAACATTCCGCACGAATGATCGCCATGCAGAACGCGACTGACAACGCTAACGAATTGATCGACGAATTGACGTTGGATCTGAACAAGGCACGGCAGGAAGCCATTACCGGCGAACTACTGGACATCGTCGGCGGTGTCGCAGGCGTGCAGGGTTGATTGCAGAATAAACACGAAATTGAACTACAAGGACTGTGCGAAATCGCCAGCTGAAACGAATAGGCTCCGTGAAGTAAATAACGCGGGGCGAAACAGGATATAGGAGCCTCACCCAAATGGCACAAGGTAGCAAAGGCAAGGTTGTCCAAGTTATCGGCACGGTTGTCGACGTCGAATTCCCGCCGGAAGATCTACCGGAGATCTACAACGGTTTAGAACTGGATGTCGATGGCGAACGCTTGGTGCTTGAAGTCGAGCAGCACGTCGGAAACAATTGGGCGCGATGTCTTGCCCTCGGCACGACCGACGGACTAGCCCGAGGCGCCGAGTGCATCGACACCGGCAAGCCAGTTGCAGTGCCTGTCGGCGAGAACTCGTTGGGACGCATCTTCAATGTGCTTGGCGATGCGATCGACGGTGGCGAGCAGGTAGCATCCGACGCTGAGCGCTTGCCGATTCATCGCCAGCCGCCCTCATTCGCTGAGCAGTCGCGAACCACGGAGATTTTGGAGACTGGCATCAAGGTTTTAGATCTGATTACACCCTTCCCCCGTGGCGGTAAGGTGGGTGCGTATGGCGGCGCGGGAGTAGGCAAGACCGTCATCATCACAGAGCTCATTCGCAACATCGCACAAGAGCACTCCGGTGTGTCTGTGTTCGCTGGTGTGGGTGAACGCTCGCGCGAAGGCAATGACCTATGGCACGAGATGAACGAGTCCGGAGTCATCGGATCGACCGCTCTCGTATTCGGACAAATGAACGAACCCCCCGGAACGCGAGCCCGTATTGCACTGACCGGCTTGACGATGGCTGAGTACTTCCGCGACGAGCGTGGTCAAGATGTGCTCCTCTTCATCGACAACGTTTACCGATACATCTTGGCTGGTATGGAAGTCTCGGCTCTTCTCGGTCGAATGCCGTCAGCGGTCGGTTATCAGCCCACATTGGCTACCGAACTGGGCGACCTTATGGAGCGCATTACTTCGACTCAAGCAGGATCGATCACATCGTTCCAAGCGGTCTACGTACCCGCGGACGACTACACCGACCCGGGCATCGTCACTACGTTCGGTCACTTGGACGCGAACGTGTCGCTTGACCGCGCGTTGGCGGCGCAAGCGCTGTTCCCGGCCGTCGACCCGTTGGCTTCGAACTCCAGAATTTTGGAGCCCGCAATCGTTGGCAACGATCATTACGAAGCCGCGTTCGGGGTGAAGCGCGTGTTGCAGCGATACAAGGACCTGCAAGACGTCATCGCCATCTTGGGTATTGAAGAACTCTCAGATGAAGACCAGTTGACAGTGTCGCGAGCGCGCAAGATCCAACGCTTCTTGACTCAGCCGTTCTTCGTAGGTGAGGTATTTACCGGATTACCTGGCGTTTACGTTAGCCGTGCAGATGCCGTCAAAGGCTTCTTGGAGATCTTGGATGGCAAGCACGACGACCTGCCCGAGCAAGCGTTCTACATGGTCGGCACGATCGAAGACGCGGTCGCCAAGGGCCGAGAAATGCAGGAGCAAGCGGCCGCTTAAGCACCCGCGCTATTCGAGAGATCGCATGATATTTCTCAGGAGTCAGTAGTTCCGAAATGGCCCCCATGAGCCTCAACATAGTGACCGCCGAACGCGAGACGTTTTCTGGCGTCGTCGATTACGTCACTGCTCCCGGAGCGGATGGCGAACTCACCGTTTTGCCGTCACACGCGGCTTTGATGACCACTCTGGTACCCGGCGAGATGCGGTTTGGTGTTGATGGCGAGGAACAGGCGATCGTTCTAACAGGCGGTTTTCTGGAAGTTTTGGCCGACAACGTGACGGTTTTGGCCGATGCCGCTGAACGCGAAGATGAGATTGATGAAGCGCGAGCCGAAGAGGCCGTGCGAAGGGCGCAAGAACGGATCGACACCCACGGTTCAGATCTAGACATGGAACGCGCACTGGCATCATTGCGACGCGCTCAGATCAGATTGCGCTTCTCGCGTCGCCGGCAGCAACGACAGCGTTGAGCAAAGACGCGCAGGGTCAGTCGGTTACATCCGACGAGCCAACGATCTTCAGAATCGGACCATCGACGGTGAGAACGTAAATCTCGCCTTCTTCGTCGATGGCGAAGGAAGTGATCCTCCGATGCGGTTCCACGGTCAATATCTGCTGAGATCCCCACTCGAATTCGCCTACAGGGGTCAATGCCCAGATTTTGGACGTGCAAAAATCTCCAAATATGTAGGCGCCTTGTAGCCACGGGATAGCTGTGCCCCGGTACACATACCCACCGATCACCGCGCACCCGTTGCCCGGGTGCAAGTATTCGTGAACCGGGAATATCATCTTATCTCTCGCGTCATCACAGTCTTCTTCGGTTACCCCGGTTTCACCGCTTGCACGACATTCGCTGCCCTCAAACAAGTGCCAACCGTGGTTGGTGCCGGCTTCAACGACAGTAATTTCTTCGACGCGGGCCCAACCAACATCTCCTACCCAGATTTTCCCACTCTCAGGATCGATGTCCATGCGCCAAGGATTACGCAGACCCCAAGCCCAAATCTCAGGTCGCGCATCGGGATTAGCAACTAGTGGATTGTCGGAGGGCACTTTGTAAGGTAGCTCTTCTGTCGCGCCTCTGACATCGATGCGGATTATCGATCCCAAGAAAGTGTCGAGACGTTGAGACTGTTTCTCCCACACAGGGCCACCATCTCCCAGACCAAGATAAAGCATTCCATCCGAACCAAACGCGATATCGCCACCGTTGTGGATGTCCGCTGGTTGAGGAATCTCGAGAATTACAAGCTCCGTGTCGCGTCGTGCTCCGCCATCAACGATAGTGAAGCGCGAGAGTAGCGTCTTCTCGCCCTCGCCGCGAACCGAATAGTAGACGTACAGAAACGGAAACTCCTCAAATTCCAGATCTAAAGCTGCGCTGAGCATACCTGTTTCCGCACCTTCATACGCAGTTTCATCAATCAGGTTGAGAACCAACCTTGGCAAACCGACCTTGAAATGTACGTTGATATGGCCCTTTCTATCGACAACTGCCATCCCGCCCTCAGGCCATGGGAACATGTCGACAGGGAATTTGAAGTTACGGCCGCTGAAGACCTCATGAAGTTGCAATTCATCCCAATAACCGATGAATGGAGTCGGGATGGAAGGTATTGGAGTTGGTGTCGGAGTTGGAGTGACAGTTGCGGTTGGTGGGACCGCCGTTTGAGTTGGCGAGGGAGTGGGTGTTGGAATAACAGGAACAGCCGACGGTGATGGCGAGGCAGTCGGGGAAGATGGTGTTACTGCGGTGGTAGCGGTCGGTGTTGGTAACACCGGTGTCGGCGAAGGTGTCAAGGTGGGTGTTGGCGAAGGGATCGATGTTGATGTAGCGGTCGCAGGAAAGGAAGTGGCAGTTGGTGGCGGGGACAGCGTAGGAGTTGATGTGGAAGTTGATGTTGGGGATATCGGGATTGCTGTTGGTACGGGGGTAGTCGAAGGATCTGCCGGTGTCACCGTTGGTGATGGAGTAAGAGTTGGCGTGCGCGTCGCAGTTGCCGGTGCCGTAACGGTAGGACTGGCTGACCCATCTAATCGAGCGGGTTCGGACGTCGCAGTGGATTCCGATGATTCGCAGGAGGCCAACGTCAGAACTGACATAAACGCCGAGAGCAATAAGAGGAAAGCAAGCTTCATTCGCGGATTGTGCTGTGATCGATAGTTTCAGTTGAACTCAAACAAAGATTCTAGTCGGGTTCTGAAGACGATTCTGGGTGTGCTGAACGGGGTCAATGGTGCTGGTAAGGGCGTGATGTTTATGTTCGAAGCTGAGATTACGGAGCTCCCGGCAGCGACTCGCAGGGGATGCCGTCGCTGTCGTTATCTAGTCGATGCGGATCGCTTTCAGGCCCGCCAGCCTGCAAGAAGAATTCGTTCGCCTCAATCCAAGTCTCAAAATCGCTGCAGTTCGCGTCCGCGACGAACCTCGCATCGTTACCCCAGAGACGGTCCAATCGGTTCAGAACGCGGGATATGCTATCCAGCGGCGGTAGCGTCTCGCAAGGACGGCCGTCCAAGTCGCGATCCAACCCGAACCGATTCTCGTCCAGCGAATCATAAACCTCAAAAAAGTGTTCGGCTTCATCGCGATGTTGAAAATCGTTGCACTTGACCTTGAACTCCTCGAGATCGGCGCTCTCACGAGGAAGGATGCCATCGCAGGGAATACCGTTACCGTTCGTATCAAGAGCGAGTTTTTCTCGAGATGATGTTTCCAATGTCTGAAAGGCACTGTCAGCTTCTTCCCAAGAATTGAACTCCACACAGCTTACTTCTGGCATCGAAAGAGAATGCCCACTGGCACTCCCAACTGTGATCATCACAATCCCAAACCCGACGACCACGAATCCGGTCAAAACTACCGTTATGGCCGCGATCCTTCGAAGTGACCCAAGTCTCGGCTGTAGCCAAGTAGCATGAAGCGCAGATTTCAATCCAATTGACATGAAATGTTCATTGAAACGGATCGTAACGATCTTTGAGTAAGTTAACACGTCGCGAAAAATCTTGACTTGAGTATCAGCACCCGAAAACCGCGAGTACGATGTAACGTTGCCGCAAGATCGTTGCATCAAACCAAGAAACCTCAACTGGACGGCACGAACACATGAAGATTTCAGACATCGACGTATTCAGGATGCGTACACCCGTACACAAGACGGCCGGGACGAACTGGCTGTTCGTACGTATAACGGCAGACACCGGAGATTACGGTTGGGGTGAAGCGAGCACTCAATACAAGGATCTCGGTGTTGCCGCAGAGATCGAAGACTTCGCTAAGTATCTGGTAGGAAAGGATCCATTTCAGATCGAGCACATCTGGACGTCGCTGCACCGACGCGTGACATGGACCGGAGGCGCAGTGACGATGAGTGCGATCAGCGGAATTGATCTCGCGCTCAATGATCTGAAGGCAAAAGCACTCGGGGTGCCGGTTTACGAGATGTTGGGAGGAAAGGTCCGTGACAACATCCGAGCCTATGCGAACGGATGGTTTGACCCGGATGAAGACGATGGCCTAGGAAAAGGCGCGACTACGGTAGACGACTACCGTCGCCGCTCCGCCGAGTTGGTTGAGGAGGGTTGGCGAGCGATGAAGTTCTACCCGTTTTACGGCCCTCAGGTGATTACCCCGGAACGGATCCAGCAAGGCGTTGAACTCGTCGAAGCTGTGCGGAAATCGGTTGGACCTTCGGTTGAAGTCGCCGTAGATGTGCGCGGAAGGTTGGACCCGTGGAGCGCGCGCCGCGCTGCCAAAGCGATCGAGGAGTACGATGTCGCATGGCTGGAGGAGCCGATTCTTTGGGACAACATCGATGCGCTAGCGGCGTTTGCGAACCACACCAACATTCCGATCTCGACGGGCGAGCAACTCTATGGCAGGTGGGATTTCAGACCGCTGCTGGAGTCGCATGCCGCCACCATCATCCAGCCCGATATTTGCCATGCAGGCGGCATAACAGAGCTGCGCAAAATCGCTGCCGCTGCAGAAACGTACTACGTATCGGTAGCGCCGCACAACTCTAATGGGCCGATATCAACTGTCGCCAGTCTGCACCTCGATCTCGCGATGCCCAACGCGTTCATGCAGGAGATATTCGTAAGTTTCCTAGGCGCGTACGAAGCTGTATTGACAGAGATGATTCCTATCAGTGATGGTCATGCAACCGTTCCCGATGGACCAGGATGGGGGACCGAGATTGACGTCGATGCGCTTAATCAGTTCCCGCCGGGCGATTACGTTACCGTCGAGAGCGAACCGTACCTGGCGTTTTGACATAGTCGATCGCATACGCGAATCGTGTCTTGCCATGGTTTGAACGAGACAACGAAATCCATCACACACGGGGGAACCGTCCCGAATGCATATCGCCGTTGCACAGGTTTCACTGCAAATTCACGCGTCATCTTCGCTCAAGGACAAGAGACGGGTCATCCATTCAGTGGTTTCCAAGTTACGGAATCGGCACTCGGTTTCTGTTGCTGAGATCGATCCTAACGAATCTTGGAACGCGACAACCATCGGTATCGCGGTAGTGAGTGGCGATCGCCGCACTGCGACCCAAATCCTCGAGCGCGCGCTGACGTTCGTCGAGCGCGCAGCCCCAGAGGCAGAAGTGGTTGGGGCCGATACCGATGTGTGGTCCTTCGATGCCTTGTGATCCAGCAGACTAGTTCTTCCTAAATTCCTCGATAAACAAAAGAAAAACGGCTCGGAGCCGTAGTGTCACCGAGCCGTTTCGGTTCGTTGGACTGAGCGTTTTCTAGGCTCAGATATGCATCGCATCAAGCTGCCTTGACGACTGCCGCGCGTTCGCGTTGCATGTCGACGAGTATCTGACGCGCTTGCGCAGGGCTGATGATACGAGTGCACTGGATGCACTTCAGCGTGATTCCGTCCAGTCCGCGTCCGAACTGAACGTCGCCCTCGCATACAGGGCACCGCCGGGGGAAGATCGCAGTCTGTTTCATATTGCTTGTCTCCGTTGTTGGGTTTTCAGGTGAAATGTTGGTTGTTTTGGTCTTAACCAAAAAACCCCGATTCTTGACCGGGGCTTCATCTGGGAATGAGTTTCGTGTATCACTCCGCTCTGGATTGCCCCAGTCGTCAGGCTGCTGGTTGCTCCATTCGCGTCAATAGCTCGCGTGCCTGATGACGATCGATCAGTCTGGTGCACTGCAGACACTTGAGAGTTGGTCCCTCGAGCCTGATTGCAAACAGGATGTCGCCTTGGCAATGCGGGCAACGCTTTTCGTAGATTGTTGACATGCTGGTTTTGAGTTACCTCTGGTCGAAGGTTGTCTGTCTTGCTTCGATCTCTCGATTCGCTTCTTGCTCTGTTCAGCATCGCCGTACGTTCGACGGCGAAATTGGCTGGTTGAAAACTTTTTAATACATTCTGACAGGTCTTGTCAAGCGATTTTGGCAAGATTTCGTAATTTTCTTGTCTCAGAGTTTTCTCGGAGGTGTTCTCGTGATGGAATTCGTCAACATTGATACAAAGCGTATCATGTATGTTACCATGAAATACAATGTGAAGCAATGGGTAACGGGTCATAATTTTGCAGTTATCCGTCTTGCCACCTCGTTGGAGCTAGTGTGACACAGAGATACGAAGAGCATCAATCCTCGGATGCAAGCGCGTCGATCCCAAACGCGGACGCGTTCGTTCGTCTTGTAAACAAAATCGCAGCACAAGCAACTCGGCGAGAATTGGCGCGTCAAGCCGAGGAAGCGCAGCAAACGCGGAGACGTGGCAGAGTGCGTGTGCGTTTTGCCGGACGTGCCGACGCTCTCTACATAATCAGTATCGCTGCGAAATTGGCGGATATGCATCCGCAAACCCTCAGGAAATACGACCGTGAGGGGTTAGTAAGTCCGTCTAGAACCCAGGGAAGCAGGCGACTGTACTCCGAAGAAGACCTTGAACGCCTTCAAATCGTGCGACGACTGTCCGAGGACCTCGGACTGAACCTTAGCGGCGTAGGCCTCGTCCTCGAACTGGTTCAACACATGCGTGGGATGCTCGATGTCTTGGAAAACAGCGAGGATTTGACCAACTCCGCTTCCGCCAAAGCCGTCGCCGATGAGATCAAAGTGATTCTTCACTACCTGGGAGTCGAATGATGAGGGCCGATGGATCGAGTTTGGACGGGCGTTGGGTACGCAGAACTAGCAGACCAGCGCGGGCATTGATCGGCGGTAGGCGTTCCCGAAGCGCAGTTCGCCAACTCATTATCGAATGTAACGAACTTCGAACCGAATTAACCGAAGCGAGCGCGAAATTAGAGCAACATGAAGTCGAACACGACGAAACACGTCGCACAACCGAAGGATTGGAATCGCAGATCAAACGGCTCCAATCCGATCTTGTGCGGGCTTACGACGATGCCCAGCGCGCAAAACGCACGTCCGCTCAACGAGAAGCGAGCGCAGCGGAACAGGCTCGTTTAGTAGTGGCTACCCACATAATGACCGTCGCAGATGACTTTTCGAATGCCTTGGAAACTGCTGAAGAGCAGAACATGGATACCAAGTGGTTCGATGGTTTCAAGGCGATGGCTGAAAAAATCGAAAAAGGTTTGGCTGATGCAGGCTTCCGACGATTCGAGTCAGTCGGTAAGGATATGGACCCTGCAAGGCATGAAGCGCTAGCGACGATGCCGACATCCGACGACCAAGTTGGGAAGGTTGTACAGGAGATCGAAGCTGGATACGAAGACATTGAGACATCTAGAGTAGTCCGCGTTGCGAGAGTCTTGGTCGGTCGAAGATCGGATGATTCTGAGGCGAGTTGACCGCTCGACAAAACAAAGAGACTAAACCCACCAGATCGAACTGACAAAGAAAGGCAAGTAACAAGAAATGGCAAGAGCGATCGGTATCGACTTGGGGACTACCAATTCCGCCATGGCATACATGAGTGCGGGGGAGCCCGAGATTATTGAAAACTCCGAAGGGCAACGAATCACGCCCTCCGTAGTTGCGGTGAACACTAAGACTAGTGAACGGCTCATCGGCATGATGGCCCGGAGGCAGGCGGTTACCAATCCGGAACACACCGTCTACTCCGCCAAGCGTTTTATCGGCCGCAGGTTCGACGACGATCTAGTAAGAGGCGACCAAGAGCGGGTGCCATTCACTCTGTTCGGTCTCGAAAACGGAGATGTCGGCATCCAGTTCGATGGCAGTGTACGCCCTCCGGCTGAGATATCTTCCATGCTGCTTGCTCGGTTGAAGTCGGATGCAGAGGAGAGATTGGGTGAGCCCGTCACACAGGCCGTAATAACGGTGCCGGCCTACTTCAATGACGCGCAAAGAGAAGCGACCCGGATCGCCGGTACGATTGCCGGACTTGAAGTGTTGCGCATCGTCAACGAGCCAACAGCGGCCGCACTTGCCTATGGACTCGACAAGGAAGGCGAGCGAACCGTCGCCGTCTATGACCTCGGTGGCGGAACATTCGACATCACAATCCTGCATGTCGGCGATGGTGTCTTCGAGGTGAAGAGCACCAATGGCGACACTCACTTGGGCGGTGACGATTTTGACACCCGGTTGGTCGACTACTTGGTCGACGAGTTCAAGAAGAAAGAGTACATGGATCCGAGCACGGATCCTTCAGCGGCGCAAAGGCTTCGCTTGGCGGCGGAAGAAGCGAAAATCGAGCTCTCTTCGGTCACAAGCGCCGAGATAAACCTTCCATTCATATCGGCAGACCAGAGCGGTCCGAAACACCTCGTCGAAACTCTGACGCGTGCGAAGCTGGAATCGCTGACCGCTGATCTACTGGAGAAAACTGTTGGGCCGTGTCAGAACGCATTGCGCGATGCTGGCGTGACCGCGGCCGATATCGACGACGTGATTCTCGCAGGCGGTATGACGCGCATGCCAACGGTCATAAATAGGGTCAAGGAGATCTTCGGCAAGGAGCCGAACCGAACGATCAACCCCGACGAAGTAGTCGCACTCGGCGCCGCGCTCCAAGCCGGAGTGTTGCAAGGCGATGTATCCGGCATCTTGCTTCTCGACGTAACTCCATTGACTTGGGGCATCGAGACGCTAGGCGGTGTTCGCACCGAGTTGATCCCGCGCAATACGACGATCCCGACATCGAAATCTGACACGTTCACAACCGCAGCGGATGGACAGTCGTCAGTTGAGATTCACGTCTTGCAGGGCGAACGTCCCATGGCGGCGGACAACACATCGGTCGGTCGCTTTTCGCTCGACGGCATTGCGCCAGCGCCACGCGGAGTTCCTCAGGTCGAAGTGTCGTTCGACATTGACGCCAACGGCATCATCACCGTGACCGCGAAGGACAAGGCGACGCAGCGCGAGCAACACATCACGGTTACCGGGCGTTCCGGTATGTCCGAGGACGAGATCAAATCGAAAGTGAAGGAAGCGGAAGATAACGCCGACGCCGATCGACTCCGCCGAGAATCCGTCGACTCACGAAACCTCGCTGAATCGACCGCCTATCAGGCGGACAAACTAATCGAGGAGCACGGTGAGAGGCTGCCCGAGGATGTCAAGTCAGATATCCAATCGAAGACATCCGAGGTGCGTACCGTGCTCGCCGACGAAAACGCTGACGCTGAACGCGTCAAAGCCGCATCGGAAGCGCTGCAACAAGCAATGATGGCAGCCGGCCAACACATCCACGCGGGTGCTGCTGCTGGAGCCGCGCCGGGGGGCGATGAGGGACAGCAGCCTCCGGATGACGATACCGTGGAAGGGCGATTCCGCGAGGTTTAATTCTCGATTCAGTGCTCGATAACCCCTCTACCGGGTCAACCGGTAGAGGGGTTATCGATTCATTGTGCGTCCGAAATTGCTGCTGCTGCCGGTTCGATTCAGATGCCAAATCGGGGAAATATGCGCTGCTTGATTTCGTCGATCGCCGATCGATTGTGGCGGGTGATGTCGTTGCGGATGTCGGGGTCGATGCGGTAATCACCTTGGTCGTGGAGGGTGGGCATGTTGGGCAGTGAAGTGAAGGATGATGGGATTTCGTCAGCAAGGTCGAGATTAGCCATTGTTGCGAGGTCCATAGTCCAGGCACGAGCAACCGCGGTCATGTCATAGCCGCCTCCGCCTACTGCGATCCATGGGCAGTCGAGTTCGTTAACCAGCGCGGCGAATTTCTGAACTGCTAGGTTGTGGCCTTGGGTTGTGAGGGATAGGTGGGCGAGTGGGTCGTTGCGGTGGGTGTCGATGCCGAGTTGGGTGAAGACAAGGTCGGGTTCGAAGGTGCGCGCCAAATCCGGGATGATTGCGTCGAAGGCTTGGTGCCATAGTTCGTCGTCGGTGTACGGAGCGAGGGGGATGTTGACGCTGTATCCTTCACCGTTTCCGGTGCCGGTTTCGTCAGGATTACCAGTTCCGGGGAAGAGCCACTGACCGGATTCGTGGATCGATACAGTCATCGCTTGATCGGTATCGTAGAGGCCGGCTTGGACACCGTCGCCGTGGTGGACGTCGATGTCGACGTAGAAGACGCGGAGCCCTTGGTTGATGAGATGTTTGATGGCGATGACGGCATCGTTGAATATGCCGAAGCCGGATGCGCGATCGCTCATGGCGTGATGGTGCATGCCTCCGGCGGGAACGAACGCGTTTTGAGTTTCTCCGCTGAGGACGCGTTCGACCGCTAGCATCGCACCTCCGGCGGCGAGCGCGGCGTGGCGGAACATTCCTGAGCGCGGCGGGTTGTCTCCGGGACCGAAGCCGAATTGGTGCATTCCAGGTACGATGGCACCGGCGTCGATTGCTTTGACGACTTCGAGGTAGTCGGCATCGTGGAAGATGGCGATCTCGTCGTCGGTGGCTAGGCGCGGTGATTCAGTGGCGATGGATTGGGAGTCGAGGAGTCCGACGCTACGCATGAGTTCGTGCATGTGCATCAGTCTTATGGGACGCATGGGGTGCGTCGGACTGAGAACGTGTTGCGACTGCTCGTGCGAGTAGATGAACGAAGTAGTCGGGGTCGCGGAGGTCATCACGGGTTGATGTTACCGCGCGAGAGATGTATCAGGTTTTGAACCTTCGGTACATCATGGCCATGACGCCGAGTCCTAGGAGTAGGAAGACGATGATGGCGCTGGGTTTGACTTGCGGCCATTCGTCGTCAGGGCCGGGGACGAAGTAAGGGACGCGAGTCGGAGGTGGCGTGGGAAAAACGACAGTCGGTGGTGGAGCCGCAGTGGGTTCAGGAGCAACTGTGGCTTGCGGTGCGGGGGTTGCCTCTGGTTTCAGTTGGGGACTATCTATTGCAGATTGTTCGAGGGTGCCAGTTTTGACGGTCGGCAAGCCGGGGATGGTTGGCGGCAGGTCTTTCTGAATGTCAACTTCGGTTTCGACGGATGAAACGGACCGGAGATCCCATTCGTCGCGCCAACGGTTTTCGATTTGCGTCAATGATCCGCCGTAGACGGTTTGCATGGCGCCGTTGATGTCTTCGCCGGCATTGAGTTCGGATAGGAGCTTGCCGATTGAATCGGGTCCGTAGTTTTCGATGAGGTATGCGATGAAGTCGGTTGATTGGGTGTAGAAGTTGCTGATGTCCCGATGCAGACCGGGGACGGTGTTCATCGCGGCGAATTCTGTGACGTTGCCGGACCGAGCGATCGGTCGGAATCTTCGCAGCGCTTCGCTTCGGCTGCCGGTCTCCCAATAGCTAGCGTTGCCTTCGTTGAGCCATGCTGGTGCGGAAGTTGCGTACGGCGAGGTGAGGGCGCGTCCGAAGATGAGGTGTGTGAGTTCATGGATGAGGGTTTGATGGGATGGCGACGACATTATTGTGAGGTCGTATTCGTCATATGCGAATCCGCCGAAGTAGTGACCTCGGGTCGCGGCTTGGCTGATGGTGGGTCCGTGGAGCGTGAGTTCACGGAGGTTTGGGAAGATGACGGCGCGGAATTGCGGCAGGTCGTCGACGTCTAGCGCGGCGCTGATTTCCGGTAGCCGCGACGTTGTTCGTGAGTGGAGGTTTTCGATTGCTCGGTCGTTGATTCCGTAGTAGATGATTTCGAGCCGTTCATCGGATATGCGTCTCCAATCGTGGGCATCGTCGATGTGTTCTACGTGGTACGTCTTCGATGTGTATATTTCGCCTTCGACGGTGGTGAACTCGAATCGGACATCGAATATCGTGCCTGGCGGGAAGTATGAGGGCGATCGGACATCGATCTCTCCAGTTCCGCGAACGCTCGTGTCTTGAGTGAAATCGACGTAGGAATAGGAGTGGATGGTGTCTCGGCCGTGGGGACGCACCCAGAAGCGTGCTTCTTTGATTTCGGCGTCGATCTCGGTTTCGATCCAGACGGTGATGCTGTCGCCAAGGATGACGTTGTGGGTGACGACTTCGTTGTCTATCGGTCTAGGGGACTGCGCGGAGATGCTTGTCGCGTTCAACGAGACGAGGGCGAACGCGGCGATCAGGACGATCGTCAGCGATTGGGTAATGACCCGTAATGTTCGCGAGTTGGTCAATGAATGGCGTGGGAATGTGCGTCGGATGTCGCCGCGTCAGGTTGAATGCGGCTAAATCTTGATACGCTTCGAGGGTAACCACAGATTTTATCCTCGGTGCTGTAGAGTGATTTCAGTCGGGAATCCGAGTCAAGAAAGGCGATCAGATGCGTTACTACCAGTCCCGTTGCGGAGATGAGGTCCATGTTGGAGTTGAGGCTGAAGAGGGTGTGATTACGGATTTGACGTCGATTACGGCGGAGGCGGATTCGACGTTGTCTTTGTTCAAGGCGGCTCATCTCGGCGGGGTCGGTATAGATGATGTGGCGATGAGGATTTTGGAGCGTGGGGGCGGTGGTCAGGTTTCGGTTGAGGAGCTGTGTGCGAGCGATGAGATTTTGCCGCCGATATTCGCGCCTGAGGTCTGGGCTTTCGGAGTCACTTATATGGACAGCATGAGGGAGCGGCAGGCGGAGAGCGGGTCGCCGGATGTTTATGCGCTGGTGTACAACGCGGATCGTCCAGAGGCGTTTTTCAAGTCGACGGCGGAGCGGTTGGTATCGCCTGGTGGCGCGTTGGGGATACGGGGTGATTCGGAGTGGGATGTTCCGGAGCCGGAGCTGGCGTTCGTTCTGTATGAGGGTGAGATCGTGGCTTACACGGTTGGGAACGATATGAGCAGTCGTTCGATCGAGGGTGCGAACCCGTTGTATCTGCCGCAGGCTAAGGTTTACGACAGGTCTTGCGCGATCGGGCCGTGCATTGCTACGCCGGACGTAGTTGGTGATGCACAGACTCTGGATGTCGGTTTGAAGATCGAGCGAGATGGAAAGACAGCGTTTGAGGGTTCTGCAAACACATCGTTGATGAAGCGTGACTGCAACTACTTGGCCGACTGGCTGCAGCGGCACAACCGGGTTCCGAATGGGACGACGGTGTGCACTGGAACGGGTACGATACCGCCGCCGGAGTTCACTTTGGCTGAAGGCGATTTGGTGAGTATTTCGATCGACAAGATCGGGACGCTGGTCAATCCGGTGGTTCAGGTTTGAGCGCGGATTACGGTGATTGTCTGAACCGCTGATTACGCTGATTTTTGTGATGGGCTATGATGGGTTGGTTTTGGCGCGTTTAATTCTCCCTTTCGGGGAGGATTTGTTCGAATGTTCGATATTCGAAGCATCGCCGCGTCTTTCGGGATCGCGTGCGATAAGTCGGTTTGAAAGTCAGTCAATAGTCCGGCATCGCCGACGTCGCCAGACCGTCGGCCCTCC
>VXSB01000029.1 GCA_009838175.1 Chloroflexota bacterium | reverse complement strand
AAAATCCGGTTACGAAGACCGTTGTAGCTGTAGGGCTCGGACGCGGAGCATATGCTGGCTCCGCCAACAAAAGCAAGCCAGACGGACAACCCTTCCTCCCCTTCGCGAAGCGCAAGGGGACGCGAGCAAGCGAAGCGAGCTCGCAGGGGATGCCCGTTCAAGGTTCGGGCGAACGGTCTTTTACCCGGCACACGTCTTTCCGCTTCGCTGGACGGAAGAGGCTACAGCACCAGCAAGAGGGGCGAATCGAGCGATGACGGAGGCAGTCTTTCAGAATGCCGCCGGAGGGCCGACGGTCTGGCGACGTCGGCGGTGCTGGAATATTGACTGACTTTCACAACCAACTATCGACGCGATCCCGAAAGACGCGGCGATGCTTCGAATATCGATCATTCGAACGAAAATCTCCCCGAAAGGGAGAATTAAACGCGCCCGCAACCCCTTTGTGCCACGAAAGAGGCTTTCAGGCTACAGGCTTTCGCGAACCGCTCGGATCGTTGCTTCAATGTCCTCATCGCTGTGGGCAAGCGATACGAACCACGCTTCGAAGGGAGATGGTGGGAGGTAGATGCCTTGGGCGAGCATGTTGTGGAAGAAGCGGGTGAATTGTTGGCGGTCGTTGGTGGATGCGGTGGTCATGTCGTAGACGCTGGTCTGGGCGGGCACCCCCTGCGTTCTCGCTTCGCGAAGGGGAGGGGTCTGGGCATCCCCCGCTCGCGGCGCTTCGCTTGCTCGCGCCCCCTTACGCTTCGCGAAGGGGGCGGGTTCGTTGGGGATGCCGAGGAAGAGGGTTAACATGCCGGTGGTGTGGTTTATGGTGGCGGGGGTTTCGGATTCGTCTATGGCTTGTTGGAGGCCTTGGGCTAGGTGTTCGGTTTTGTGTTTGAGGGTTTGGTAGGTGTCGGGTTCGGAGAGGAGTTGGATGGTTTTGGCTCCGGCGGCCATGGCTACGGGGTTGCCGGAGAGGGTACCGGCTTGGTACATGGGTCCGAGGGGCGCGACGTGGGACATGAGTTCTCGGCTGGCGCCGTATGCTCCGACGGGGAATCCGCCGCCGATGATTTTGCCGAGGCAGGTGATGTCGGGCTCGACGCCGTATAGGGTCTGCGCGCCGCCGTAGGCGACTCGGAAGCCGGAGATGACTTCGTCGAAGATGAGGAGGCAGCCGTCGTCGCGGGTGATGCGTCGGAGGCCTTGTAGGAAGTCGGGATCGGCGGGTACGACACCCATGTTGCCGCCGATGGGCTCGATGATGACGCAGGCGATGCGCTCGGGGTGGGCTTCGAAGATTCTCTGGACGGCGTCGAGGTCGTTGTATGGAGCGACAAGTGTGTCGGCGGCAAGTTTGGGGTTTACGCCGGCGGAGTCGGCGATGCCGGATGTGGCGAGTCCGGAGCCAGCGCGTACGAGTAGCGCGTCGTCGTGTCCGTGGTATCCGCCGTCGAACTTGAGGATCATGTCGCGTCCGGTGGCAGCTCTGGCGAGTCGCATTGCGGACATGGTGGCTTCAGTGCCGGAGTTGACGAAGCGGACCATCTCGATGGATGGGACGGCGTCGACGATGAGTTTTGCGGCGTCAACTTCGATCTCGGTTGGAGCACCGAAGGATGCGCCGCGGGCGGTGGCTTCTTGTGCGGCCTTGGTGACGTCGGGGTGTGCGTGGCCGAGGATGAGCGGGCCCCAGGAGCAGACGTAGTCGATGTAGGAGTTGCCGTCGGCATCGGTGATTTTGGAGCCGCTGCCGGAGGTGAAGAAGAGGGGGGTTCCGCCGACGGATCCCCAAGCTCTGGCGGGGCTGTTTACGCCGCCGGGGATGAGGTTGGTGGCGGATTCGTAGAGGGATTGGGAGATGGGCGTGGTACGGGGAGTTGTCATGGCAACCATTGATGGTAGCGCATGGGGTTGAACTATGATTGCGATGATTTTGAGTGATGGGCTATGATGCCCCGCCGCCCTTTTGTCCCCCTTTTCACCCTCACCCTAGCCCTCTCCCATCGAGGGAGAGGGGATATTGCCGGTGCCCCGTCCATCCACGGGGCATCCCCTGCGTTCGCTCCGCTCCGCGTCCCCTTACGCTGCGCGAAGGGGACGGGTGTCCGTCACTGCCCTCCCCTTGCCCCGGGCATACCCCGCGAGCTCGCTTCGCTTGCTCGCGGCCCCTTTCGTTTCACGAAAGGGGCGTTGGTGGCTCAGCGTTTGCGCTGTTTGAGGATTTGGATGGGGTCGGCTAGGATGCGTTTGACCATTGAGCGGGTCATGGCTTCGATGGCTTGGCGGGTGTTGGGGTCGATGTTTTGGAGTTTGGAGAGGGTTCGCTGGAGTTCGGCGGCTCGGATGCGTTCGGCGGATTCTCCGATGTCGCGGAGCAGCGGTTGGATCTCGATGTCGTCGATGAATTCGGCAGCGGCGTTGGCGACGATTGTTTCGGCTTTTTCGCTGGCCTCGGCGATGGATTTCTGGTGTTCGTCCTGTAGGCGTTGGAGGTCTTCGAGTGTGAAGAGTCGGACGTTGTTTAGATCGGCGACATTTGGTTCGACGTCGCGGGGGAGTCCGAGGTCTAGGATGTGGATGTCGGATGATCGTGTGCTGATGTGTGGTTGGATGTCGTTTTTGAGGATGATGTTTTGGTTCGCGCCGGTACAGGTTATGACGATGTCGACGGTGGCCATTTCGGGTCCGACGTTTTCGAGTGGTACGGATACGGCGTTCATGTCTTCGGCGAGGCCTTTGGAGCGGGCGCGTGATCGGCTGGCGATGCGCATGTTGGCTACTCCAGCTCGCATTAGCGACGAGGCGGTGATGCGTCCGGTTTCGCCGGCACCGACTAGGAGCGCGGATTTACCGGTGAGGTCGCCGATTTCGCGTTCGAGGAGTTTGACCCCGAATGATGGGATGGAGACTTGGGACCAGCCGAGTCCGGATTCCTTGCGGGCAGTACGTCCGGTTCGGAATGCGACGTGGAACATGCGGGAGAGGACGGGGTCGGCGGGTGTGTCGACGTTTGCGAGTGCTTGGAAGGACCGGGAGACTTGTCCGGCGACTTGGTGGTCGCCTTGGACCAAGGAGTCGAGTCCGGTAACGACTCGGAAGAGGTGGTGGACAGCGTCGTATCCAGTTTTGGCGTAGACGTAGGGTGCGAGGTCTGCTCTTGTGCCGTTGGAACTTGGCTGATGGTTGCGATCGCCGAGGATGGAGAGATAGGTGATCATCTCCTCCATGGTTGCGCCGGTGTTTCGCGTGACGGCGTAGAGCTCGGTTCGGTTGCAGGTGGAGAGGATGGTTGCGGAGTCGTGCGAGTCTAGTCGACTGGATAGTGCGCGGATGTGTGATGGTAGATCTTCCTCGGATATGGCGACGCGTTCGAGGATGTCTAGGGGCGCGTTTTTGTGGCTGAGGCCTGTGAGTACGAAGTTCAATTGTGGTGGGGAGCGCGGTTGGTTCAGTGGCTAGGTATTAATTATCTATATGTGGTTAGTGTCATGGTCTACCCCGCCCTTTTGTCCCATTTTCACCCTCACCCTAGCCCTCTCCCATCAAGGGAGAGGGGATGCCGCCCGTCCACCCCGTGCATACCCCGCTCGCTTCGCGGCATCTTGGCAGGGCAGGTTTGAAACCTGCCCCTACCTGATGTGGCGGTACAATTTAGGGGAGTCATTTTAAGGGGGCGCAAAGGGACATGGCTATGGATATTCTTCCGCCGGATGAGCGTGGATATGCTGATTCGAGTATCTTGGTTACGGCTGAGTGGTTGGTTGAGCATATTGATGATGCCCATGTGGTTGTCGTGGATACGGATGATCCGAGGGAGTATGCGGAGGGGCATATTCCCGGGGCGTCTAATCCGCCGGATAACTACTACAAGACGTCGTTGGATGATCGGACGCACATTCAGGGTCCGGAGCAGTTTGCGGCTACGATGAGCGAGTTGGGTATCAGCGACGATTCGCTGGTGGTGGCGTATGACCGGACTGGTGGGCTTTACGCGTTGCGGTTGATGTGGGCGCTGCACTACTACCGGCATTACAACGTGAAGATGCTGGATGGCGGGTATCAGCGCTGGGTTGCGGATGGAGGCGCGGTTAGCAGGGTGGCGTATGAAGCTGATGGGACAGCGATGTTCACACCGCGGGAGGCTGACAGGTCTATCTATGCGGGTATGGATGATGTTTTGGAGGCGATCGGTTCGGACGACACGACGTTGTTGGATGTTCGTACGGATGGCGAGTGGGATGGATCGAATAAGCGCGGCGGGAAGCGTGGAGGGCGGATTCCGGGTGCGATTCATTTGGAGTGGGTGAATTTCCACACTGGTGGCGATGTGCCGACGTTGAAGACGGCGGACGAGATTCGGGCCTTGCTGTCGGATCAGGGTGTTTCGACGGACGGCGAGGTGATCACGTACTGCCAAGGTGGTATCCGGGCGGCGCAGGCGTATTGGGTGTTGAAGCTGGTAGGTGCGGAGCGGGTAAGGAACTACGATGCGTCGTGGCGAGAGTGGGGCAACAACGAGGAAGTGCCGGTGGAACACGAGACATAGTTTCGTTGCGTGACAACCGCGCGGCGATACGGTTCGTATGTCAATAGCGATTGTGCGAGAAATCGAGCTCGCGCCACGCCGTGTTGGTGATGGGCGAGGAACAAAGGGTGGAAGCAACCGATGAGAGTATTGGGTAGAAGCAGACGAGGATCGGCGTTCGGCGCCGTATCGATCGGGATATTGATTTTTGCGTTGGCGACGTTGTTGACGCTTAGCGCGTGTGGGAGCGATGAACCGACCGCGACGGCTGTTCCTGAGCCGACCGCGACATCAGCTCCGGAACCGACTGCGACGTCGGCACCGGACCCTACGCCGGAACCGACCGAGGAGCCAACTGCTGAGCCAGAGCCTACAGAGGCACCGGCGGCGCGAACCGAGCCTGTCGAGCTATTCGACATGGATGTTCGGAACATCGATGCATGGATCAACAGCGAACCGACGTCGATAGCGCAGCTGACCAGCGAAGGCAAGGTCGTGCTGGTGGACTTCTGGACTTACACGTGTGTGAACTGTTTGCGGACGCTGCCGTTCCTGCGTGAGTGGCAGGACAAGTATGCGGACAACGGACTGGTGATCCTCGGTGTTCATGCGCCGGAGTTCGAGTTCGAGAAGGAGCTCGAGAACGTTCAGATGTCGGTGGATGAGGAGGGCATCGAGTGGCCGGTGGCGTTGGACAACGAGATGTCGACGTGGCGGAGTTTCAACAACAGGTACTGGCCGGCGAAGTACTTGATAGATACCAATGGTGATGTGCGTTACACGCACTTCGGCGAGGGTGCATACAGAGAGACCGAACTCGAGATTCGACATGTTCTCGAAGAATCGGGTTACGACGTGAGTGGCATCCCGATCGGCGAGGTTGAGAACACGAGTCGGGACGACACCGCGAGGTCGGTGACGCGTGAGCTTTACGGTGGCTACGACCGGAACTACAGCGTTTACGGACTGTATGCGGCGCAGGATGAGTACTACGTGGGGCCTGACCGTGAGGTTGAGTATGAGGACATCTACGCGGAGCGCAACAGCTATCCGCCGCAGAAGTTCGTGTTGAGCGGTCTGTGGAGGAATGAGCAAGAGGCGATTGTGCATGCTCGCGAGACGATGGATCTGAGCGACTACATAGCGCTCCGTTTCCATGGTCGCAGTGCGAACGTGGTGATTGATCCACCGGAGCCGGACGAGTTCAAGGTCTACGTAGAGCTTGACGGTCGTTGGCTGATGGAGAACGAGGCTGGCGACGACATTCTGTTCGATGATGAAGGTCGGTCGTACTTCAACGTTGATGAAGGTCGGATGTACAAGATCGTGGAGACGCCGGAGTATGTAGAGGACACGTTGAAGTTGAGCAGCGATTCTCCGAACTTTGCGATCTTCGCGTTCACGTTCGGGACCTATGACGGCGGGTTCTGATTGATGAAGCCGCGATCGGGTCTTTTGATTGGAGGTGGGTGATGCGTTTGGGTTATGTGACTACTTTGGCGGCGGCCATGGGGCTGCTGGCGCTGTTCGCGGTGGCGTGCTCGAGTGAAGATCCGACGGCTACGCCGGTTCCGACAGTAGCGCCTACCCAAACGCCGGTTCCGACGAACACTGCGGTTCCTGAAGCTGCGGCGGTGTTGCCGAGCAGCGGTTTAGAGGAGCCGGAGCAGGAGTGGACTACTCGAACCGAGAGCGAGGAGTTGCGGCTGATACTTGCGACGCCGGACTTGGCACCGGGGACGCGTAGGTTCGCGATGGTGCTGACGGACGGCTCGGGGATTGTGGCGTTTCCGGTGGTTCAGGTTTCGTCGTACAGGTATCCGGATGGCTCGGACGCGGTTTCTGGTCGGGAAGGTCCGGTCGAGATGGCGCTTGCGCGTTACTTCGAGTTTCCGTACGGGACTCGTGGGATTCACGTTACGGAGTTGACGTTCGACGAGGCCGGTATGTGGGGAGTCGAGGCGAGTGTTCCGCAGCCGGATGGGAGCGTGGCAACGATCGAGGTTTTGATGGAGGTTCACGAGGAGACGATGTCGGTCGATCTTGGCGAGGTGCCTCCGCTGGCGGCTAGTCGGACTTTGGCGGACGTTGAGGATGTTTCGGATCTGACGACGGGTTCGCAGCGAGACGAGTCTCTGTACCAAGTTTCGCTTGGCGATGCGATTCAGAACGGTAAGCCGACGGTGGTGGTATTTGCGAGTCCGGCGTTTTGCACGAATGCGGTTTGCGGTCCGCAGGTTGAGGTGTTGAGCAATTTGAGCGCGACTTATGGGGATGCTGCGGACTTTGTGCATGTGGATTTGTTCACGAATCCGAAGGAGATACAGGGCGATCTGACGCGGGCGATGAAGACGCCGCTGCTGGAAGAGTGGGGTTTGGTATCGCAGGAGTGGACGTTTGTGATGGATCGAGATGGTGTGGTAGTTGGGCGCTTCGAGAACTTCGTTCCGCAGCTGGAGTTAGAGCCGTCTTTGGAGTCGGTGTTGGCGGCAGCAGAAGTCAAGGAGCCGGGCGAATCGATGATGGAGGCAGGTGAGGTTAAAGAGTTCGATGTGAGCATCTCGACGACTTGGCACGACCTTTTCGATCAGTTCGAGGATTCTGAGCAGTCTTGCATTCGCGATGGGTTTAGCGAAGAGGAGTTGGAGACGATATTGGCCCGACAGGTTTTGTCTGAGGAGGAATCGGTCGGTTGGCAGGAGACGTTTATCGATTGTGTTGATCCGGCGACTGCGAGGGCGGTTTGGTTGGGCAACATGCTTGCGTCGATGGAGGGTTTGTCAGAAGGGGGAGAGGATTGTATTCGGGAATTGGTTGCGGGAGCGGATGTGAAGGCCGTGATCGCTGGAGAACAGCCAGATGCGAGCCCAGAGGAGGTTGCAGTGACGGGCGTGTTCTACGGAGGGTTGTTCACGTGCGGGTTGTTGGGAATGGTAGAGCAGATGGGCGATCTGGAGGGTGATGAGGCGTGTTTGGCGGACGTGTTGACTACAGTTGACCCGGCGACGATCTACGCTGGCAGTCGTGAAGATGCGAGTCCTAGGGATGCGGCTAAGTTTGAAACATTCATGTTGAGTATGTTCCAGTGCGTTCCAGGATTGCTAGAGTTTGCTTTCGATGAGGCTGCGGGTGCTCCGATGCCTACGCAGTGAATCGCAGAGGCTCGGGGTTTGAACCCTGCGCCTTGGGTGTTTGGAGCGGGTTCGAGATTTCGGTTGATTCGCGCGAGTCAGCTGATGCGCCTGTGACCCAAACAGGGCGAATCTCTAGAGGGTAAGCAGGCGTGTGACCTGATTGAATGCCTGATTCAACGTATCGGCGTAACATGGAATCGTCTTGTGCAGTTCTTGCTGTGTTTTCTCAAGTTATCTAACAGTGACGTAGGCGATGGTAATGAGTGCCAAATCTACATCCGACGGTTCTGTTGAGATCGAATCGTTGTTCGTGCCACTCGATGGCACGGAGTGGCATGAGCGAGCGATTTCTTACGGGTTGCTGATCAGCAAATGGTTCGGTTCGACGCTCGATCTGTTTTTTTCGCTGGCAGATGTTCCGCCGTTGACGCGTCATGGCGAGTGGCACCAACGTGCCCACCTCTCGTTGGACACGGCTGAACAGACTCGGAATCGAGACGCTTCGATCATCAATAATGGCGCGATTCACGAATTTGGGAAGATCCTCGCCAATGATTACCTCAATGAGGTGACGCGTCGTCTCGAACACCATGGCGTGGATATCACCACTGATTTGAGCGCCGGGAGTCCAGCTCACATCCTTTCGTATAAGGCTCAGCAGGCCGGTGATTCCATGATCGTGATGTATGCGCGTCCGCAAAACCGGATCCGTCGTTACGTTCGGAAGAAGATGGCCGAAGAGCTTTTGTCGGTGGCGACGGTGCCGGTTTTTATGGTGAACGATGATCGGAATATCGATATCAGGTACATCAGAATCCAACCTGAATCAGTGATTGTTCCGTTGCGCGTCGAAGGTGCGATGAAGGCTTGTCTGCCATATGCGCTAGCGATAGCCCAAAAGAACCGCATTCCTATCCACATTGTCGAGAGCAACATCGAGTACCGGCGTAATCGGAGCGAGTTTGACCGATCACGCGAGTATCTGTCGAAAGTGTTGGAAGAGAGCCCTGTCGAGCATTCGTTCCGGGCGTCAAGGTTAGGCATTACGAACTCGTTGTCGGCGGCGCACAAGTCATCGCCATATTCTTGGATCGTTATGGGATCGCGGATGCGGTACGGGTTTACGCGGAATTTTTGGCCTTCCGTTGCTGACAATATACGCCGCGAGGTGTCATGTCCGGTCTTGGCGGTGCCACATGAGGAGGTGATACCGAAACGTGAGGAGCAGCTCAAGCGTTGGATCGACGATTGGCTTGCACATCAGGACGCTTTGTCGCTTCTCGCCGCAGAGGTGGCCACCCAAGCGAACAGGCGGGGATGGGCGCAGCAGATAACGTCGTTGTACGCGTCTGACGATGAGGATCGGCCGGACTCGATGAGACCGCCACAGTAGCAGACCTGAAAACGCTACCGATTTCTTAATTTGCGGTTGGCGATTGGTCAGAGGATCTGGAACGCATCAGGTATGAGACCAATGCACCGATGGTGGTTCCGAACCAAGCGTATGGAGCGATCGAAAAACCGATGATCGCCCAGAAGAGTGTTGGCGCGCCTAGGAATCTTTCGGCGTCGCTGATTTGCCAATAGACGATGATTGCGGCGGCAGGGATGAGCATCAGGGCGCCGACGATGAGTCCGAACCACACGATTTTGATTTCGTCGGCCTTGGCGATGCCGCCGCCTATGAATCCGGCGACGAAGGGGCTGATAGGGATCGCGACGAAGTGGACGCCGGGTATGGGTATGGCGACCAACATGATGGCGAATGCGATTATTACGCCCTTTAGCATAGTTCCTTCGTGCTGACTGTTGGTGACGCGGTCCGTGGTCGATCAACAGAGTATATTTCTGGTGTGGTTTTACCGATATGGAATGGTAGTATGATTTCCGATTACTTACGGGTCTGCAAGAGCGGATAGGCAGGCGAGATTGACGATTACGCATCCATCTACAGACATCCTGATATTGGGTTCTGGCGCGTCAGGCGCGGCGGTCGCATGGCGGTTGTCGAAGTCTGATTTCAAGGTTGTTTGCTTGGAGCAAGGGCGGTGGATAAAACCTGAGGAGTACCCGAACGAGCACGCTGACTGGGAGATTCAGGCGCGCACGAACTGGGCCTATGATCCTAATGTTCGGAGCCTTGATGTCGACTATCCGATAAACGTTGACGAATCTCCGATCGATCCGCTGATGTTCAATGCGGTTGGCGGCAGCACGATACATTGGACGGCGCATACGCCGCGTTTCCATCCTTCCGACTTTCGGGTCAAGACGCTGGATGGTGTGGCGGATGACTGGCCGATCACGTATGAGGATGTCGAGCCGTATTACGACGCTTATGACGAGTTGATGGGTTGCTCAGGAATCAATGGCGATCCAGCGAACCCTCCGCGGAAAGAGCGTCCGATGCCGCCGTTGCCGATCGGACCTGATGGCGAGCGGATGGCGAGGGCGTTTGACCGTCTGGGCTGGCACTGGTGGCCGTCGGACAGTTATGTGAATTCGATTCCTTACCGTGGTCGCCAGGCGTGTAACAACTGCGGCAATACTGGGTTTGGTTGTTCGAGAGGTGCGAAGGGTCAGACGGACGTTGCCATTTGGCCTGAGGCGATAGCGAACGGGGTTGAGTTGCGGACGGATTCGAGGGTTTTCAGGATCGAAACAGATGCGGATGGCCGGACGACAGGTGCGAGCTATTACGATGCAGATGGTGAGGAAAACTTCCAGCCGGCGAAGGGGGTAGTTCTTGCGATGAACGGTATTGGCTCACCGAGGATAATGCTGAACTCGGCATCGGACGCTTATCCGGATGGGTTGTGCAACTCAAGCGGATTGTTGGGTAAGAACCTGATGTTTCATCCGTACGCGATGGTTAGCGGGTTGTTCGATGATGGGTTGAAGACCTACAAGGGAGCACTCGCAAACATAATCCTTTGCCAGGAGTTTTATGAGACTGATCCTAATAAGGACTTCGTGCGTGGATACTCGTACCAGGTGGCGCGAAGTTCGGGGCCGGTATCTACTGCGTGCGGGTACATGTTCGGACGGGTGCCTTGGGGAGCTGATCACCATTCAGAGTTCGGTCGGCGATTTGGCGATGTGACGGTTTTGGGCGTTATTGGCGAGGATTTGCCGGAGGAGCACAACCGCGTCGAACTCGATCCGGAACTGACGGATTCGAACGGTATTCCGGCGCCGAGGGTTTATTACAAGCTGAGTTCGAACTCTCGCAAGCAGTTGGACGACGCGATTGAGAATGCGGAGACGGCATTGCATGAGGCTGGTGCTGTCGAGGTTTTGGCTACTCAATTGTTGAAGGTGGCTGGATGGCACCTGATGGGTACGGCTCGGATGGGTGATGATCCGAAATCATCGGTAGTGAACCGGTGGGGACAAGCGCACGATGCTGACAATATCTTCGTGGTTGACGGTTCTGTTTTCGTGACGTCTGCTGCGGTGAATCCGACGCCGACGATCGGAGCGCTTGCGCTTAGAACTGCCGCCTATATAGACCGCGAACGTGCAGATCTCAAGTCCTGAAGCGAAGTTCGAGTAATGCCAGAACACGATAACGAAACCAAATTGACGGATGCTGACCGCCTCGTTTTATCGGCGGTGATGGACCTGATCGTTCCCGCGGTCGACGAATTGCCGGGCGCAGGTGAGATGGGCTTGGCCGAGGCCGCGGAGGAGTTTGCAGGCAAGGAGGTGAAGTATGGCGTGTCGTTGGGGCGTGTGATGGAAGCATTGTCACTCGAGCCGTCGGCGCGTGCGGAAGGCGGTTTCGCGGCGTTGGACGAGGAACAGCGTGTTGCTGCGCTCCAAGTATTGGAAGCGAACATACCGGGATACTTCGACGATTTTGTGGATCTGGTCTACATCGTCTACTACAGCGACGAGCGCGTACACAAGCGGATCGGTTGGAGGAGTGGCCCGTTGCAGCCTCTGGGTTGGGAGATGCCGGCTTGGGATCCAGCGGTGCTGGAGACGGTTTCGAAGCGGAAGCCGTTCTGGCGTAAAGTGTGACATCGGGCGTTGTCGCAGGTTCGTAGGCGCGATAACATCAAACTTCAACGAAACTGTTCACACCTCTGATAGTCATCGAATGCCCAAGCTTCAGCGCCTTCTATACATCAATAGCGAAAGCACGAATCCGCAGTCGCCGGCGCTTTCAGCAGCGATCTATGAGCCGGTTGCAGGTTCGCTGACTGAACTGGATCCGACTAGTGACGGCATTCCGTACGCATCGGTACAAGCAGCCCTAATCGACGGCTGGCGCGTTATCCAAGCACCAGACGTTTGGGCCGGCATCGGGAGCGATGGTGCGGGAGAGGTTATAGGTTTCCAGTTCATCCTCGAGAAGATCGAAGATTTCGACGATTAATTGTTAACGATCTGTCGATCGACGCAGAAAAGGTACGAAAAATGACCGCTACCGCAGTAGCAACCGACCACCGCTTGGCCGATGATGAGATGGCATCATTCGTGATCCGCGGGTATCACATCGTCCAACCAGATCTGCGCGAGGGATTGAACCAGGAGATCTACGACGCTCTCGATGCGCTGGATACAAATCCGGGTGACGGGGTGCTTGAAACTGTGCCGCAGCTGAACGAGGTTTGGAACTCTCCAGAGGTGGTAGGTGCGTTGACCAGTTTGCTCGGTCCGGATTACGAGATGTTTTCGCATCGGCATTGTCACCGCAATGCGCCGGGAACTCCGAGCCAGCAGATCCACCAAGATAACATGAACGATCTTCGAGTATCGGGTGGCCAGGTTCGGTCGCCGGACCGCGTGGACCTAGTACTGGCGATGTACTACCCGCAAGACGTTGAGCAGAACATGGGTCCGACGTGCATTTTGCCGGGGACGCATGTGTTGAATGCTTTGCCGGAGCGAATGGCGTCGCAGGGGAATTTCCGGGATCAGTTCATAGCGACGGTTCCAGCAGGTAGCGTGGTGATCCTGCACTACGACATCTGGCACGCGGGAACTGCGAACACCAGCAAGCGTGTACGGTATATGCTCAAGTTCCTGTTCCAACGGACGAGTGAGTGGAACGTTCCGTCTTGGAACCACGACCCGGCGAATGATGCGATGATCCGGACACGTTTGGAGGCGGAGAATCCGATGGGCATGCAACGGGCACTTTCGGCGAAGCAGAAGCACTTCCGGACGCGGATGTGGAACCGGTTGGCGGGGGATGAATCTTTGGACCTCTCGTATCGTGACAAGTGGGCTGGTGGGGCGTGGAACTAGACGCTGTCTCCCGAAGAATCGAGCAATGATGGGTGTCGTCGGCGCAGTAGGTGGATAAGGTCTGATGCCTATGTCCGATTCACCTTCCTCTTCCATTCGGGGTTCTGAGCTTGCTAGCGACTTTACGGTGTCGCTGGATATCGACAAGCGGATGTACCGGGAGGACATTGCGGGTTCGATTGCACATGCCGAGATGCTGGGGAAGCAGGGGATTGTTTCCAGTGAAGATGTTGAGGCGATAATCGAGGGATTGCGGCGGATAAGGGAGGAGATCGAGGCGGGCGAGTTCGAGTGGAAGCCTGAGCTTGAGGATATTCACATCAATGTTGAAGCTCGGCTTTACGAGTTGATTGGAGACACTGCAGGGCGGCTTCATACGGCTCGTTCACGTAACGACCAGGTAGCAACGGATGCTCGGTTGTACGTAAAACGGGTCGCAGGTGAGTGTCGTGCTCTGTGTCGAGAGCTGCAGAGAGCGCTGCTGGATCGTGCGGAGGAGAATGTCACTACTATCGTTCCCGGTTACACGCATCTGCAGCGTGCACAACCGGTTTCGTTCGGGCATGTCTTGATGGCTTACTACGAGATGTTCGGGCGTGATGCGGAAGCGTTTGGCTCGGCGCGAGCTACGGCGGATATGTTGCCGTTGGGAAGTGGTGCTTTGGCTGGAGCGACGTATCCGCTGGATCAGGAGTTTGTGGCAGAGCGGTTAGGGTTCTCGACGGTCAGCGCCAACTCGATGGACGCGGTTTCGGATCGCGATTTCGTCTTGGATTTCATATTTGCGGCTGCTAAAACGATGACGCACCTCTCTCGGTTGTGCGAAGACATCGTTGTCTGGTCGTCAGAGGAGTTCGGGTTTGTGCGGCTCAGCGACGCATATTCATCGGGGTCGAGCATGATGCCTCAGAAGCGAAATCCGGACTACGCCGAATTGATCCGTGGAAAATCAGGACGCGTGTTTGGGTCATTGATGTCGGTGATGACAACGCTGAAAGGTCTGCCCCTGACGTACAACCGTGACCTTCAGGAGGACAAGCCACCGTTGATGGATGCTTACGATACGGTTGCCGCATCGCTGGCGGCGGCGGTCGGTATGGTACGCGAGATATCGGTCAACCGCGATCGCATGGAAGCGGCATCGCAAGGCGACGAGATATTAGCCACCGACTACGCCGACTACTTAGTGCGCGAACGGGGGATGCCGTTTAGGGAGGCATACGTTCGCGTCGCCGCAATCGTACACGGAGAATCCGCCAGTGATTCGGACTATCCGACGATAACAGCCCTTGATTCCATCAACGCTCGTGACATTCCCGGTGGTACCGCGCCGTGGCGCGTGCGTGAGGCGATTATGCGGGCGTATGGAGAACTTGGGTCGGCGCGGTTGAGTGGAGAGTGGTAGATATTCGACAAATGGCGGCCTAGCATTGGTACACGTCCGTTGGTCTTACTGAATTCGTATAGTTAGACATCGGGTCAGCTTCGTCACAAAGCTCTAAGACAACTCAGGGCAGTTTCAGTTTGTTCAATGCCATAGCTTCTAGCGTCGGATCGTGGCGCGGCATCGCAATTCTCATCGTTGCTTGGATCGTTATTGCGGGTATCATCCAATCGGTCTCTCCGAGTATTGAAGAAGTTTCGACTAACGATCAGACCGAGTTCTTACCGAATGAGACTGAGGCTCTTCAGGCGATCGAGCTTGAGGGCGAGAAGTTCCCAGCGTTCGAAGGTCTGCCGGCGATATTGATCTATCGCAATCCAGCGGGGATTACCGATAAGGATGTTGCGAAAGTAGCCGAGATCGACGCGTTGATACGCGCTGACGAGACGCACGAGAATGTCGCGTTGGTTATCTCGGATTTTGGCCAGTCTGAATTCGACGGTGGTGCGGTCCAGCCAAGTCAACCGACTGAACCCGAAATCTCGCCTGATGGAACTGCAATCACGATCACGGTTGTGATTTCAGGGTCGCCGGCTGATGATGAGTTCGGGGAGACGGTTGAGTGGCTGCGCGAACTTGACGACGATGTAGGCGTTGAGTTGCCGTCGACGTTCGAAGTAACAGGTCCGGCGGGGATTCTTGCGGATGCGATCGTGGTGTTTCAGTCGTTCGACTTCCGTGTGAGCGCGATCACGATCGTGTTGGTGCTGGTGATCTTGTTGGCGATCTATCGTTCGCCGCTATTGGCGTTGCTGCCTGTGGTCACGGTGGGAGTCGCGCTTACAGTGGCGCAATCGATCGCTGCCCTGCTCGCGGATAATTTCGAATTGGCTTTGAATGGGCAGGTTACAGCGATCATGGCGGTGTTGATGTTTGGAGCGGGGACTGATTTCACGTTGTTCATCGTCTCTCGGTATCGCGAGGAGCTTCCGGTCCGAGAGAGCAAGTTCGAGGCTATAGCGGCGACGATGCGGGCGGTTGGTCCTTCTATCGCTTCTAGTGCGGGAACCACGGTGGTCGCGATGATGGCTCTGGCATTGGCGCTGTCTGGAAGCCTGAAGACGATGGGCCCAATGCTGGCGATGGCGGTCGCCGTGATGCTGGTGTGTGCGCTGACACTGATACCCGCGGTACTGGTGGCCATGGGTAGAGTGGCGTTTTGGCCGATCAAGAGGGTCGAGCCTAATGACAAGGAGTCGGGTATATGGAACCGCGTGGGCAGGCTCGTTGCGAAACGCCCAGGTACCCTGTTGACGATTACGTTCGTGGCAATGGTTGCGTTGTCGGCTGGGCTTTTTGAGTTCACGCCGCGGTTCAGTTTTGTGGATGGCTTCCCGGACAGTGCGGAGTCGAAAACAGGCTTCGAGACGCTGAAGTCGGCCTATCCGCCTGGAGAGTTGGCGCCGACTACGGTTTATGTATCGAAAGAGGGAGTGTCGGTTCTAGACCACTTGCAAGCCATCGAAGATCTCTCGGCAGCATTGATGGCGGATCCGATAGTCAACAGCGTGACGTCGATCACGCGTCCACTCGGGGAGCCGTTGCCGGTGGATATTGCGGAAGTTCAACCGCTCGTTTCGATGATTCCTGACGATCCAAGCGAGATTGGCGCGTTGATGGCGATGTTGTCGGCGGAGCAGGCGCAGCTTGCGGGTTCGTTCTTGGGGGGTCAGAGGTTGGTTTCAACTGATCGGACGACTACGAAGCTTGAGGTCGTGCTCAACGAAGATCCTTACGACATCGAAGCGATGGATGCGGTGCCGCGGTTGCGGGAGACAGTGCGTGATGCGGTGGGCGCGTCGAGTTTGAGCGGAGCGACGGCGGTTGTCGGAGGCGAATCTGCGACGAACTACGACTCTCGTACTGCGACAATCCGCGACTTCCAAGTTATTGCGCCGATTGTGATCGCGGCGATTTGGGTAATTCTGGCGATCCTGCTGGGTAGCTTGGTGGCTCCTACCTACCTAGTCATCAGCGTAGTTCTGAGCTTCGCCGCGGCACTGGGCATATCGATCGTCATTTTCGAGAACGTATTTGGGCACGACGGAATGGCGTTCGATTCGATACCGTTCATCTTTGTGTTTTTGATCGCTCTTGGCGCGGACTACAACATCTACATCATGTCGCGGGTGCGTGAGGAAACTCGGACTCGAGGTTTGGCTGAGGGCACGCGGTATGCGATCACACGGACTGGGGGAGTAATTACGTCGGCGGGTATCATCCTCGCGGGTACATTCTCGGTATTGACGACGTTTCCACTTCTCGACCTATTCCAACTCGGTTTTACGGTGATGCTGGGCATCCTGATAGACACGTTCGTCGTGCGCGCGATCATGGTTCCGGCGATAGTGATGAAGCTGGGCGAGATCAACTGGTGGCCGTCTAAGACGCCGCGGGCTCATTCTCTGGCGATGGAGCGTTCGTCGAGCAGCGTCAAGAACTCGTCGTAATCCGATATCGTCTGCAGGGTTTTGACCAAGTGGCCTGCATCGGTGGATTGTTGCCGCAGCTCCCATATCTGGCGCGCCAAGGGACTTGTAGAGGCGGGACCGTCGGCGTAAAGGCCGTGGAAGGCGAAGTAGGCCTGGTTGATTTTGCGGATGTTGTGGCCGTTTTCGACTAGTTCGAGACGACGGTTTTCCATATAGGCCTCTGCATCTTCGATCTCGCCTTGTTCTAGCAACTCGTCTGTGCGATGGCGGGTTTCGTGCAGGAATGCGCGGACGTCGAACCTTTCGTCTTCATCCTCGGAATCTTTGTCGTCGTGATCGGGAATGTACGGAGGTTCCAGTGTTTCGACGTTTTCGCCAGCGATTTCGTTGTATACGGTGCGTCCGATCTCTTTTCCGAAGAGGTTGGCGAGGGTTTCGTTGAGGGATGTCATATCACCGCCGGACCAGTAGGAGCGTCCGAGGGGGTGGAAGAGGAGATAGGCGTGGAGCCACTCGTGTGCGGACACCTCAAGAAGCGCTTGCAGGCTGTAGTCGGAGGGGACTAGATTTGGGAATGACGCCAATCCACCGGTAGGGAGGACGACCGCTGAGAGATCGGCGGAGTTGAAGATCTGGGTTTCCATCCGTTCTTTGTCGCTCTCGGTCAGGTGGGGCTTGAGAATCCTTACTGAGTCCCGTTCGATAACATCGCGTGGCGAGGTCACGAGAACATGGGGAGTGTCGTCGATGCGGAAGTCTACTGGCGGCCAGATGAAATCGCCGTTTCGGTTGAGGTCGAGGGAGATGAGTTCGGTTGAGATGGCGGCTTCGAGGAGTTCTTCGACGGCGTCTCGAATCCTGTTGCGTTCTTGGATGAGCGAGTCGACGTGGGATTGCGCGACCGATGCTGCGGCATTATCGCCGCGTGCTTGAGCGGATTTGAGGTCGTTTCTAGCGGAGCGGAGTTCGTGTGCGAGGTCTTGATAACGGTCTAAGTGGATTCGTCGATCTTTTTCATCGATGTTGGTCCACGGTAGCGCAGAGTAGATGCGGTGGGCCCACTTGGCAGGGAAGTGACGGACTTCGAAGGATGTGAGGTTGTAGCCATAGCCGGCCGCGGCGATTTCTACTTTGGTGAGTAGGCGTCGGTCGCCGCTGTGCATGATGATGACGACGATTCCGAGTGCGGCCAAGATCGCCAACGGGATCTGATATGCGAGTTTCAGGCAGGTCCGCCTGATGCGACCGCGACGGAGTTGCTTGGCGCGACGTAGTTTGACGATGTCGTGGTAGTTTCGCCCGCGTTTCGCCCTGATATTGCGCAGTCGGCGCAGGTTGAAGCCTCGGAATATGGCGCGAAGGGTGGTCATAGAAGTGATCAGTGATCAGACACTAGCGAAATGGACGGCGATTTACTCATTATCCAAACGCAATCGAGTGAATTGATACTTAATCGCAAATTGGTATAACTTGTTGGCATACGAGTGATTCATCCATGTGAAGTTGCAGGAGCGAACGCGTGAGCATTGCAGTGGTTACCGATAGCACCGCGGACATCCCTTCGAATCTGGTCGAAGAGTATGGACTGACTACAGTTCCGGCGTTCGTGAGGTTTGGAGACGAGGAGTTTCGGGACAAAGTGGACATCGCGACCGAGGATTTTTACTCGCGACTGGCGCGTGACAAGGATGTGTTTCCTACTACGTCTCAACCGTCGCCTGGGGATTTTAAGTCGGTGTACGACGGGTTACTGGAAGAGCATGACGAGATCGTATCGATCCACATCTCTTCAGCGGTTAGCGGGACGTACGCGTCGGCGGTCGCAGGCGCGGCTCAGGCTGATCCGTCGGGCGAGAGAATCAAGCATGTGGATTCGCGTAGCGCGTCTATGGCAACTGGATTCATAGCGTTGACCGCAAAGCAGATCATTGACGATGGCGGGAGTTCTAACGATGCCGTTGCGGCCTCGAATGACATGGTGCCTCGTGTGCAGTTCGGCGGGACGCCTGAAACGCTGGAGTATTTGAAGCGAGGAGGCAGACTCAAGGGAGCGCAGGCCTTGGTAGCAGGGGTTCTTCAGATACGTCCGGTGTTGGCGATGGTTGACGGCGAGGTGGAAGTTCTTGCAAAGCCGCGGTCTCACCGAAGGGCAATGTCGAAGTTGATTTCATCCTTGGCCGAGGATCATTCGCCGCTGACAAACTTGGCGGTGATGCATACCGATTCTTCGTCGCAAGGAGAGGCTGAGGATGTGCTTGAGGATTTGAAATCGCATGTCGCGCCGGGCGGCATGACACTCACGGCGACGATAGGGCCAGCGATTGGAGCGCACTTGGGCAATGGGACGGTTGGATTGGCGGTTTCTTGGTAAGGGGATTGATGCGCGACACACCAACTGAACCCCACGACAGTTACGGTCCGGAATCTCTGGTATTGAAAGGATCCGATTTCGGGGTCTCGTAACCATCATCAACGGATAGATTGGGCCCGCGACTTGCTTCGGTAGCCAAATGATCGCATCTTTCGTTTTCCGGATCGCCTGAGTGTCCCCGGACCCACTTAAATTCCACCTCGTGCTGCTCACAAAGGTCAAGTAACCGCGCCCATAGGTCAGGATTTATCGCACGGTTTTTTTTCGTGCGCATCCAGCCCTTTTTTCGCCAACGCTTGGCCCAACCTTTTTCTATACCGTCGACGACGTAGCGTGAGTCGCTGTGTAACGTGACGCGGCAACTCTGATTCAGAGCCTCAAGCCCTTTGATCGGCGCCAGAAGCTCCATACGATTATTAGTGGTCTGACGGAAGCCTTCACTGATTTCATGCCGGTGCTCCCCATAGAGCAGCACTACGCCGTAACCACCGGGGCCTGGGTTGGGACTGCAAGCTCCATCGGTGTAGATGGTGACGTTTTTCTTTTGATTCATTAAGATGATGCTTTTGTAATCGATTCTGGGTTCAGCTTGAAACCCGCTTCGCCGAGTCGTTGGCATAATTTCGGTGCCGTTTCTCTAACGTGGTTGTTGAAGGGCAGGTAGATGATCCCGCTGGCGTCTGAAGGTACAACTACATGTCCTTTCTTTAAGATCGCCACACGTCGTCTCCCAAAAGCGGCGATCAACATGCCCATTTCCATGACTACGTTCTGCCGAGCACGTGGCTCCGCGTTGCTTGAGTCTTCCTCTCGGTTGAAACCCATGTCATCAGGTGTGAGCAACACGATGCCGAATCGGTTCCCCTCAGCTTGCGTTGCGATTTCATCTTCGAGAGATTCAATAATCGTCAGTCCACTACCACTTGTATTGCCTAAAACGAAGGGCTCCAATCCTAAACGGTGCAGGATGAGCTCCAGTTGTTCACGCGCGGATTCGTCGTGTCCGTAAACGACGAAAACTTTGTCCGTTTCTGCTATTGACGAATCTAGTGCGAATGTAGTTGTAGCATCATCGACTAAGCTGGTAGCGGCTGACACTGGATCGATAGATCCGGCTGGAGTATCGGCAGGGTGGGATTCGAAAAACGCCGCTTGAAGTTTCATACGAGCTTCTGGTGCCCCTTGAAAGTTGACCGTTTTGGTCGAGGACCACCAATTCAAAATCGCGCCGTCGTCGCTACGAAATACCACCTTTCCGTTCTCCTCCACCCACTTGCCGACGTACCCTATCTGTGATACGCGATCTTTCAATTCAGTGAACTCGCCTTCGAATTTCGGCATTGAGGTTTGTCTCCTTGTCTAGCTGATCTGCACAATCGAGCAACAGCGATTTGGCGGGGGAGTAAGGTAACAAGCGCGAAACAGAACTGTTAAGGGATTATGAGGTAATTCATAGTTTATACAACGCATGTAATCCAGACTAAAATCGCGACGATGTCCGCGAGTCAGCCATCGAGAATTGTAAAGCGCATAAACACTCGTCATAAGCCCCGCAAAATTTGAATCTAGTCAGTCCATCCAAAAACTTGCCGTATCCTTTGAGTGTTGCGGGAATACGCCGCCGCCGAACTTGCTTACGACCGACGAACAAAACCAGTAGATGAATCGTCAGTTTGATGCTAGAACTTCCGTCGTTTCAAGTTCGGATTGATACTTTGAATCCAACCTCCCGTAAAACCTTGACTGATCCGATTGCTGAGCGCCAGATCACGACGCTTGTCAATGCGCTGAAATTGGAAGCCAAACGAGGCTTCAATAACAGTGCGGTTGTGGATGGGGGCCTAGATGCAATGTTGCGGAATCTAGGACGGATTTCGGGTCGGATCCGCAACTTGCCGCCGATGAGCGGACGCCGGTACGCGGTGCTTTCACCGGAGGAACGTCGGGCTTGGGCTACGGCGGCGTACCGCGGGTTGCACGGCAATCGTAATCATAAGAGTCGATCTGGGTCAGTCGCCGCTCGTCCCGAGCCGCCCGTCAAAGATAGAAGCCATAGTACGACGGAAGATCGGTCAAAGCCCGTCGCCAAGCCTGCCGTTGGATTGGAGGCTCCGGTTGCTTCGTTGAGGTTTTTGCATCGATCTGCAAGACAAGCCTTCGAGACGTTGGGACTGCAAACACTACGCGACGTTTTGTGGCATTTCCCGTTGCGCATGATCGATTACACGCAGCAGTCAAATATCAACGATCTGGCAGTGGGCGAGGATGCGACGGTTGTGGTGGATGTTGTTAGCGCAGATGTTAATCGGTTTGGCGGGGGGAACGGGTACGCACGAGTTCGGATAAGGGATGGAACAGGATCCCTGTCGATTACGTTCTTCAACATGCCGTACATGGCTACGCGCTGGCAGAGCGGAGATCGGATCGTGGTGAGCGGCAAGGTTAGCGAGTATCAGGGCCGCCCAACGATGGAGAATCCAGAGTATGACGATGTGACGCGGGGTGGGCGCAATAACGAGCGGGGGTTTGTTCACGCGGGCGCGTTGGTGCCGGTTTATCCGTTGAGCGCGGGTTTGAACCAGCGAACCGTTCGCAACGGAGTGATGCAGTGCTTGGACAAGGGATTGCGATTCATTGAAGAGCCGTTGTCGGATGACGTTCTTGATGAGCACCAGTTGATGAAGCTGTCGGACGCGATCGAGGTGATGCACCGGCCTTTGTCTGATCGGCAACGTTGGGGTGCGATCAGGCGTTTGGCGTTCGACGAGTTTCTTTACAACCAGATCGCGGCTATTCGTAGACGAACGCGATGGAGAAGCTCGGTTGCGGCAGTGCAGCTCGCTCCTGATGCTGATTTGGTAGGGGAGTTCGTGTCGTCATTGGGCTTCGAGTTGACTTCGGATCAGTATGAAAGCGTGGAGACGATCTTGTCGGACATCGGTTCCGGGTATCCGATGGCTCGTTTATTGCAGGGAGAGGTCGGTAGCGGGAAGACGGTGGTTGCGATTGCGGCAATGCTGTCGGCTTCGGGTGCGAACGGGATGCAGTCGGCGATGATGGCGCCTACTGAGGTGTTGGCGGAGCAGCATTTTATTGGGATGCTGGAGCAGTTGAGGTGTCAGCACGCTCTGAGCGTCCACGGACCGGTTTACGAGTCATCGTTGCATCGAGCTGAGAGTCGCGATCGCAATCTGCGGGTCGGATTGCTGACAGGCAGTTTGATGCAGCGCGAGAAGCGGACGATGCATGAGATGTGTGCAGATGGTGAGGTAGATTTGGTTGTCGGTACTCATGCGTTGCTGTCCGAGGGAGTGGATTTCGAGGATCTAGCGCTGGTAGTGGTGGATGAGCAGCAGAGGTTCGGAACGGAGCAGAGGGCCGTTTTGACCAATCGAACGCCGCGTCCGCATGTGCTGGCTATGTCAGCGACGCCGATACCGCGGACGTTACACATGACGATGTACGGGGAGATGGAGCTTTCGACGTTGCGAGTAATGCCACACGGGCGGAAAGATATTGCAACTCGCTGGGCGCAAACGCCATTCGAGGTTGCGGAGGCGTATGCGACGATTCGGAGGGAAGTAAGTGCGGGGCGGCAGGCGTTTGTGGTTTGTCCGTTGATTGATCCGTCGGAGAATCTTGGGGGTACGTCGGCGGTTGAGGAGTACGAGCGGTTGAGGTCCAATGAGTTCCCGGATTTGAACGTTGGGTTGCTACATGGGCGGATGAGTCTGGGGGAGAAGCAGGCCGTGATGGAGTCGTTTCGGGAGAAAGAGATCGACGTGTTAGTTGCTACGCCGGTGATCGAGGTCGGAGTCGACATCCCGAATGCGACGGTGATGATGATCATGACGGCGGAACACTTTGGAATGTCGCAACTGCATCAGATACGGGGGCGTGTTGGGCGTGGCGAGCACAAGGGTGTATGTTTCCTTGTTTCGGATGCTGAGACCGAAATTGCCCAGACACGGTTGCAGGCAGTTGTTGGGAACTTGGACGGGTTCGAATTGGCTCAGAAGGATTTGGAGATCCGTGGGCCCGGCAGGAACCTGGCAGAGGTGCAGAGTGGTTGGAGCGGCTGGCGGTTCGCTCGGTTCGATGATTTGGAGTTGTTGGGGAAGGCGCGGAGCGTTGCCGAACGGATTTTGGAGGAGGACTTTGATTTGAGAGAGCCTAAGCATCGGGTGCTTCGGCGTGAGGCGGTGCGGATGATCGGCGGCGTGGTTTCTAGGTTTTCGTAGGAGCAGTTTTTCAGGGCGCCCGTTCCCTACCGCGCATACCCCGCTCGCTTCCCTCGCGCCCCTTTCGGGACGAAAGGGGCGATTAAGGTATCACTGGTAGCACGATGCGAGATGGGTAGTTGGTGTTCAGGTGGATAGTGTTTTGTGCGGTTTGGGTGTGAGTGTGTCGACCCATCGCCTCGCCGGTGTTTGGGTTGATGTCGAAGCGTGGGAAGTTGCTGCTGGAGATGTCGACTCGGATGCAGTGCCCGGCTTTGAAGAGGTTGCTGGTGGGGGTTAATTCGATGGTGATCGGGTAGACCTCGCCCGGTGACATGAATTCAGGTTCGGTCCACGAGTTTCGGTAGCGTGTGCGGAGGATAGAGTCGCACAAGTTCATGTGATAACCGTCAGGGTAGTCATCGTTTGGTGGGTAGATGTCTAGAAGTTTGGCGGTGAAGTCGGTGTCGGGGGCGGTTGAGGAGATGTAGAGATGGACTTCGATTGGGCCGGTTACTTCGAGGTCTTCGGTTAGCGGCTCGGTCTGGAACGCGATGACGTCGGATCGGTCGGATAGAAGCGGGTAGGGCTCGGAGCAGGCCAATAGACCTGATTGCTCGCGTTGATGCATCGGGCCGGGGGTGACCAAGGAGTAGGAGTGCTGGAGAATGGTATCGGCCTGTTGTCCGGGAGGTGGAGCCTCGTCGAAAGTTGGTCCGCCTTCTTCGGGTTTGTCGATCACGCTGAAACCGGCTACGTTCCCGCCGAGGGTAGGGACAGGGTTGTTCGGATCGAAGGTATAGGTGATGGATGCGTTGTTACCCGTCGTCGAGCATCCCCCGCTCGCATCGCTTTGCTCGCTCGCGCCCCCTTCGCTTTGCGAAAGGGGCTGGTCGGTGTTAAGAGTGCCGTCGGCGTGGAAGTAGAAGTTGGTGAATTGGGTTCGGGCGAGTGGCCATTCCGTCTCGGTTCGCCAATAACCACCGTGGTTGAGGCGTCCATCGGTGTTCTTTGTGCCGTCACCGCCGCCCATTACGAAGAGTAGAATCGGGGGATCGTCTTCAACACCGTTGGTTTCGTCCTTTAGCCATCGGTCGAACCATCTCCGGCGTATCGGGTTGAATTTGGACATCCCCCACCGGGCATCAGCACCGAAATCGACTTCTCCCTCGTAGGTTGCGTCGGTGCGTTGGGTGCCGTGTGACCATGGGCCGAAGACCATGTGGGTGGGATTCTTGTTGCGGTTGGTCAGGTCAACGAAGAGGTCGGCGGTGCCGCCGGCGAAGGGATCCCACCAGCCGCCGGTCAGGATGACCGGGATGTCAGCGTGGCGGTCGAGGTATGGGGTTTGGTCGAGGTTCTCGTTCGCCCACCATTCGTCGTACTCGCCTCGTGTGTAGTAGTTGAAGAGGGTTTCCTCCATGTGCGGGGCATGCGACAGGGCGATTTCGCCTCGTTTCCACGGGGTATTGGAGAGAAACTCCCGCATATTTTGGAACGTTTTGGCGACGGCGAGAACCCCTTCAGGGTTGTCGCGTAGTTCGTGGGAATCTAGGGTATGGTTGTGGATCGCCGCAGCCATGTGGAAGCACATCGCACCGCCTTCGCGCGCTTCGTGGGCGTAGATGTTAGTAGGTGCTTGTTCGACCCATTGGGCGACCAAGTGAGGCGGCCGGTGGAGTGCCGCTACGGTCTGGACAATGCCGCGGTGGGAGCTTCCGAGGGTGCCGATTTTGCCGTTGCACCAAGGTTGCTTGGCGATCCACTCGATGGTGTCGTAACCGTCCTCGCCTTCCCATGGGTTGCAGGTATGGTAGTAGCGCCCGTCGCCCTCGGATCTGAAGCGTGAGCGTAGATCTTGGTTGACAAAGACGTAACCGTGGCGGGGATAATAGTCGCGGACGGTGTCCCACTCGTCTTTGGATTTGTCGTAGGAGGTTCGGGCGAGGAGGACGGGCGCGGGTTCGGTGATTGGTTCTCCGTGTTCGTCAACCGGAAAGTGAACGTCCGCGGCGAGACGAACCCCGTCGCGCATGGGGATCATAGCTTCTTCGTAGTGCGCGTAGGGGTTGAAGTCTGAGGTTGACTCAAACGTCCGTGAGGAACTTGGGTGAGGGAGTATCATCCGAGGATCTCGTGTAGCCGCCTTGATATCTCTGCGATCTCTTCGTCTTCTAGCAATCGCACGTCGATGCGTACGATCTGCGGGTCTCTGGCGTGGCCGACAACCGAGATTGCAGGATCGCCGTCGCGGAGCTCGCCGATGAGCCATTCGGCATCTTTGCCTGTGGCTGGGTCGACCTTGACGTGGACGTTTGGCATCGGCCTGTTGTCTTCGTCAGGGAACTCGATATAGGAGTCGGACATCTTGGCAAGCCCGGACAAACTGTTGTGAAGCATCCCGGTCTTCCTGTGGTGCTCTGTCATCCGCTCTTCGTCGTCTTGTTCCACCCACCAAATGAAAGAGGCGATTTGTCCTACGACCTCTTCTTTCGATACCTTCGCGACGCGTCCGATGCCATGAGAAGGCGCGGACTGCATTGCTATGGAGTCGATGATGTCCTGACTGCCCGCGATAATGCCCGACCCTTGTGGACCTTGGATACCTTTGCCGCCGCTGAAGCAAACGACGTCGGCGCCAAGGTCGATGAAGCGGTATAGGTTCTCGCGCGGAGGCAGACAGTTTGAGGCGTCAATAATCACGCGCGCACCGTAAGCGTGCGCGATGTCCATGACGTCTTCCAAGGCGATGTCTTCTGGGGGTGCGTATCCGACCCAGTAGACCATCTTTGCGTCGGGGTTGTCGATGAATGCCTGCTCGTATTCTTCGGCGGTGACTACTTTTGTGGGGCGGTCCTCGGGATCAGGCTCGCCGATTTCGACGAACTTCACGCCGGCAGTTTTGACGGCCATCGCGTAGCCGTGGTTAACGTACTCTTCGCCCTTATAGTTCTTCGCTCGTGCAAATCGTTTGGCGATGCATGGAACTTGACCGCCTTGAACGTATGGAAGTTGCTCGATCAGTGCTTCGTCGGTGCCAGTGATGATGGCGGCGGCGGAGACCATTAGACCGGCGGCACAACCGGAGACGATGTAGCCGTCGTCGGCGTGGGTAACCTCGGCGATGATGCGCCCAGTGGCTTTTTGAAGTTCTCTGAGGTCGACGAAATTGTCGGCAGCTGTCCGCATCGCTTTTAACGTCGTCTCAGGTATCAGCGTACCGCCCATATTGGTGTGATGACATGTTGCGTTGATGAATTTTCGGACGCCTAATGCGGCATAAGGATCTTGTTCGAGTTGCTCTAGGGTGGGCAGTGTCATGTTTTGTAACTCAGGGCTGATTTCACTGCCGCATAGCATACATGGTTTTGGGATACGTTGGAACAAATCCCCGCTTTGAAATGGCACAGATAACCCAGCGGTGTCTATACTGTATCCATCGATATGAAGGGCGTTGAGCTCCTAGTTATTTCAATCACAAGGAAGGTGCCGATGGACCGATGACCGACCAGTTTGTTCATCTGCACAACCATTCTGAGTATTCGTTGCTCGACGGCTATGGTCACGTCGAGGATATGGTGAAACGAGCTGCCGAGCTTGGGCAACCGGCGATGGCGTTGACGGATCATGGGAACGTCTACGCGGCGATCGATTTCTACAAGGCGGCGAAGTCGGCGGGGATCAAGCCGATCATCGGGATGGAGGGGTATGTAGCGTTCGGATCGCGGCATGAGCGGACAGCGGCGGAAGGGGCTAGCGGAGGGCCGCAACCGCACATAACTTTGCTTGCTGAGGACTTGACGGGTTATCGGAATCTCTTGCAGCTTGCGACCAAAGCTCATCTCGAGGGTTTTTACTACCGGCCGCGGGTAGATCGCGATCTCTTGGCGGAACATTCGGAGGGGTTGATCGTGCTGTCGGGGTGTTTGTCAGGTGAGTTGGCGCGTGATGTGTTGCGGATGAATGGTGATTTGACGGCGGCGCGGGGGACTGCGGGTTGGTATCGGGAGGTTTTTGGTGATCGCTACTACTTGGAGTTGATGCATCACGAGAATGTGCCAGGGCAAGATGTGGTTAACCGGGCGGTTAACGAACTGTCAGCGGAGATGGGCATAGACCTCGTAGTGACGAACGACTGTCACTATGTATATCCGGAGGATGCGCCGCATCAGGACACGTTGACATGCATTGTTACATCGAGCAAGCTGGCAGACGCGAAGCGATTGCGGATGGAGGATGACAGCTACTACGTGAAGTCGGCGGCGGAGATGACGCAGGTGTTCCCAGAGCATCCGGAGGCTCTTAGCAACACCTTGGCGATTGCGGAGCGTTGCACGTTGGAGCTCTCGCAGCGACGGACGAAGTTGCCGCAGTATCCGACGCCGAATGGGATGTCTTCGGCTCAGTACCTGCGGCAGATCTGCTACGAAGGTGCGATGGACCGTTTCGGGGAGATCTCGGATGAGGTGAGGGAACGGTTGGAGAAAGAGCTTCACATCATCGAGGTGACGGATTTTGCGGACTATTTTTTGGTGGTCTGGGACATCTTCAGATTCGTCAAGCAGAAAGGGATACTATCGACGGTTCGAGGTTCGGCGGCTTCGAGCTTGGTGCTTTACTGTTTGCAGGTGATTGACTTTGATCCGTTGCCTTATGGACTCTTCTTTGAGCGCTTCTTGAATGTCGAGCGTCCAGAGATGCCTGACATCGACATGGAATTTGCGGATGACCGTCGAGGCGAGGTTATCCAGTATTGCTTGGAGCGGTATGGGCCGGATCGGGTTGCGCAGATCACGACGTTCGGGACGATGAAGGCGCGGGCGGCGATTCGGGATGCGGCTCGAGTGATGGAGGATGGCGCAACCGACAATTCTCAGATAAACGAGGCATGTAACCGGCTCGTGCGCGCGGTAGCAAACTATTCTCCGATGTCGAATGACGATGAGGAGGATGCTCCGCCACGTGAGTTCAATCTGCGCACTGCCAAGGAACAGAGCGTGGAGCTCCAACATCTGATTCGCCAAAACCAGGTCGCTGCCGAGATACTCGACAAGGCGATGGGTGTTGAGGGACGGGTGCGCAACGTGAGCACCCATGCTGCTGGAGTGGTGATTTCAGACGACCCGCTCGTGAAATACACGGCTTTGCAGCGTCCGCAGAAGGGCAACGACACTGGCCTTGCTGCGACGCAGTACTCGATGTATCCGATTGAGTTTGCCGGGCTGTTGAAGTGGGACTTCCTCGGCCTCACCAACTTGGCGGTGTTGGATCGCTGTTTGAAGATCATCGCCGAACATCGTGGCGAAGTGATCGACCTTTACGACGAGAAGCAGGTCCCGCTCGATGATGAGGCGACTTTCAAGTTGATGGCGGATGGCGACACGTTCGGGTCGTTCCAGCTTGAAGGCGCGGGGATGACTCGCTACATCAAGGATCTGAAGCCAACGTCAATCGACGATATCGCGGCGATGATCGCGCTTTACCGTCCGGGGCCTATGCAGCATATCGATCGCCTGATCGCATGTAAGCATGGGCGGCAGCCGATTGAGTACCCACATCCGAGCATCGCGCATCTTCTGGATACCACTTATGGCGTGATCGTGTATCAGGACCAAGTGATGTTGACGGCGCAAGACTTCGCCGGGTACACGCTCGGAGAGGCGGACATTTTGCGCAAGGCGATGGGCAAGAAGGTGCCCGCAATCATGCGTGAAGAGGAACGCAAGTTCGTCGAGGGTGCGGTGAAGAAGGGGCACACGGAGCAGGAAGGCCGCGACCTGTTTACTTACATCCTGCCGTTTGCGGGCTACGGGTTCAACAAGGCGCACGCGGTGTCGTATGCGTACATCACTTACTGGACGACGTACTTCAAAGCGAACTACCCGTTGGAGTACTTCGTCGCGATGCTGGATTCGTTTGCCGGTGCGCCTGAGCGGGTGCAGAGATGCATCTCGGAGGCGAAGAAGCGGGGGATTGAGGTGTTGCCACCGGATATCAATGTTTCTAAGACATCGTTCACGGTGGATGAGGGTGTTGGGGAGCGCGGTGGTATCCGGTACGGTCTCGCATCGATACGAGGCGTCGGGCCGGCGACGGTGGAAGAGATTGTTGAGATTCGTGATGGCGACGGCAAGGGGCGTTTTGCAGACGTTGCTGATTTCTGCAACCGTTTGGCTGAGGTTGCGCCGCCGGAGTCGTCGCTGCGATCTCTGATCAAGGCGGGTGCGTTCGATTCGATGGCGCAGCGCGAGCAACTATTGGAGCATGCGGGCAACCTTGCGACGCACATGCGTAAAACGGGCGCGGCGCGTTCATCGGGACAGCATTCAATGTTTGGCGGCGCGGATTCCAGCGAGTCGTTTATTGGTATCGAGTTCGATCCGCCGCAGGAAAACGGTGGAGTGGGTATCAAGACGCTGAGGGAGTGGGAGAAAGAACTGTTCGGGTTGGTGATCACCGAGAGTCAAGAGGAGGCGGCGAAACGGACAGCGCTGGAGCATGAAGGTAATGGCGCGATCGTTTACGCCAGCAATGAAAAATTGAACGAGGAAGGCAGGCGTGTCCGGGTAATCGGCAAGTTAGTATCCATCGATCGTCGGACGACTCGCAATGGCGACCCGTTCTTGACGGCAAAAATGGCTTTGCTTGACGATGAGATCGAGTTGACGGTTTGGTCGAACGTGCTGGAGCGGACGTTGGGGATTTGGCATGAGGATGTTTACGCGGAAGTCAGGGGTTCGGTTCGCACGTTCAACAACTCGTCGGGCGTGGCGGTGAGCAATGCCTTCGCGTACATTCCTTCGCAGAACGGTGATTCTAGGCCGGAGGTCAATGGATCGATGAACGGCAACGGTTTGCACGCCGCGACGTATCATGGAGCGATTGAAGGGACGAACGGCGAAGCGCAGCAGAATGGCGAGACTATGACATCTACACGCGGTACATCATCTGACGAGCCAGCGGTGATGCTGTCGTTCGAGTGCGATGGTGAAGCTACGCCCTCCCGCGAGACAATTCACGAGGTTCTGTTGGCATTGGGCGAGCATAAGGGCGACGGCAAGGTGTTGGCGAAGCTGTCGATTGATGGAAAGACGGTTTCGATGGACTTTCCGTTCTTCAGCGTAGAACCGTCTCAGCAGCTACGTTCGGAGCTGGTCTCGATTCTTGGTGAAAGCAACGTCGCGATGAGTGTCGACACTGCGAACTGAGATGCGAGAGCGTTGGGTAGAGTTCGCGACCGCTCCGGACCAATTGATCGCGGAAACGTGGGCGGGGCTCGTTCGCAATGAGGGGTGTCCTTGCGCGGTGAAATCGGATGGGATTCCGTTTCTTGGGACTTCAGTCATGCCGGTGCGGTTGATGGTGCCGGAGGCGCGGGCCGAGGAGGCGCGAAGAATCCTGGCGCAGTATGTCGACGGGGTTGTTGATGAGGAATGAGGTTGAGAATCGTGCAAATTGGAAGTCGCTCCAATAGCAAATTCCATATTTTCCGACGCTGAGGAATCAGTTCTTTCGGCGCCACTTGCGGAGGCTGGCGGGGGTGTCTACAGGTGGGTTTTGGTGGCGGCCCCATTCGACGAATGAGACTTCGGCGATGTAGACGTCGCCGCGGGAGTCGACGGCTACGGAGTGGGGCCATAGGAACTGATCGGGACCTTGGCCGAAATGGGGGTTGCCGAAGCGGTCGATCATGTTGCCTTCCCAGTCGAAGATGCTGACGCGGTTGCCGATGTCGGCAACGCCGCGTTGGACGGGTGCGGGTCCTTGCTCTCCGATGTAGACGGTTGCGTCGGGGCCTTTGCCTGTGACTTCTATGCCGCAGGCTTTGTGGGCAGGCCATTGGCGGACGAATTCGCCTTCGGTGGTGAAGACTTCGACGCGGTGGCTTTCGCGGTCGCAGACGATTACGAGGTCGTCGTCGAGGATGGCGATGTTGTGTGGAAGGTTGAACTTTCCGTCGTCGGTTCCGGATTCGCCCCATGACATTATGTGGTTGCCTTGGGCGTCCATGCGGTGGACGCGCGAGTTGCCATAACCATCGGAGATGAAGACGTCGCCGGTGGCGGGGTTGACAGCGGCGTCAGTTGGGCGGTTGAACATCTTGCCGCTTTCGCGAGGGACCTCTTCGCCGGTGCCGATGGTCAGGAGGTGTTCGCCGGAGGTGGTGTATTTGTGGATTTTGTTGCCGACGTCGTCGACGAGCCACAGGTTGTCTTCGTGGTCGGTGGAGATTCCGTGTGCACGCATGAACCAGCCGTCCCAGAACTGGAGTCGGTTGCCGTAGGGGTCTTCGGTTATGCGGACAGAGCCTTGGGGATCGTCGTTGCCCCACATGTCGATGAGGTTTCCGTCGGGATCGAAGACTAGGATGGGGACGTTGCCGCGATTGAAGACGTAGACGTTGTCTTTGGAGTCGACGGTTACTGATGTGGCTTCTCGGAGCCATATTCCGTGGGGGATTTTTGCCCATCCGGGGACGGGTTCGTAGTTGGTGACGTGGTCGGGTGGGAGTGACACGGGCGGGGATTCTCCGAGGATTTGTGGTCAATTTTCAGAGTTATGCGCGGTGCTAGAATTATGCACCATCTCAAACGGAATCGACACTTTGCGCGAGGGGAAATTGCGACATGCTAGCTGATTTGACGGGACGAACTGCTTTGGTTACTGGCGGTGGTCAGGGTTTGGGTTTGGGGATTGTGGAGCGGATGGCTGGTCAGGGCGCGAGCATCATCATCGCGGATCTGAATGACGACAACGCTGCGGCTGCTGTTGCGAGGGTGGAGGAGCTGGGTTGCAAGGGGTATGCGGTGCACATGGATGTGACGGACCAGCAGAGCATTTCGGAGGGTGTTTCGCTGGCATATGATGCGGCGGGTCGGATCGATATTCTTGCGAATAATGCTGGTGTTTCGGGTGCTCCGGGGTCGACTGGTGTGGAGTGGCGTGATGTTGACTGGGAGTTCACTTGGAGGGTGAATGTGAAGGGTTTGGCGGATGTTACGGAGGCGATTCTGCCTCAGATGCGTGAGCAGAAGTATGGGAAGATCATCAATATCTCATCGGTTGCGGCGCGTGCGGCTCGGTATGTGACGGCGTATTATGCGACGACGAAGATGTCGGTTATCGCTTATACGCAGGCGTTGGCGCGGGAGTATGCGGTTGACAACATCAATGTGAATGCGATTGCGCCGGGTCGGATCTGGACGGCCTTTCACCAGGAGTGGATGGAGCGTCGTGATGAGATGGGCGATCCGGACGTGACTGGTCGGGCGCACTTGGATGTTTTCGAGGAGGCAGCGGCGGAGGTGATTCCGATGGGTCGTCCGCAGACGCCTTCGGATATCGGTGCGTTGGCGGCGTTTCTGGCTTCCGAGGATGCGAAGAACATCACGGGACAGACGATCCAGTGCGATGGTGGTCAGGTGATGGTTTAGGGGTGTAGCCTGAACCGCGGATTGTGATGATGGGCTGTGATGTGGTGGTTTTTGGACGTGTTTGTATGTCCACTTGGTGTGGCTGTTTGCTGCCGGGCCTTCTTGGGGGAAGGCCCGGCGGCCAGGGTCTTCGGGCCCGTAGGAACTGGCCCTCGCCTCGAGCCTCGGTCTCAGCGCCGAGACCTCGGCTCCTTCCCTCTCCATCGCCTCTCGCGGTCACGCGAGGGGGCGACCCCGGAGAGGGGTCAGATGCTGCGCAGAGCGGTGTGTCAGACCGCTAGCAACCGTTTCCAGACACGGCCCGCGTCGCCAGACCGCGGGCATG
>VXSB01000015.1 GCA_009838175.1 Chloroflexota bacterium | reverse complement strand
CCCAAAATTCGCCCTTCCTTGGTTAATTTTTGGGGTTAATTGGCCCAAATTGCCCAAAATTGGCGGAACTCTGTGTAAATTTAGCGGCAACGGCGGCAATACAACGTCTCAAAAATTCAACCCCGCGCGACCAGTTGCAGAGGCGACAAAGGATCCTCACCCATCCGAGGCTGACAGAGAATCACCCCACCAAAACCACATGCGTCTCCACCGGTCCGTGTATCCCGTGCACGATTGTGGCTTCGATGTCGCCGGTGCGTGAAGGACCGGAAATCAGGTTCATCGCCGCGTGTCGTTCGCCGCTGTTCAGGTCAACGTGTTCGAGCAAGAACAATTCATCCAACGACGGCAGGACTTGACCGCGTTTGATAACCGCGATGTGGACTGGAGGTGCTAGTGAGGTAAGCCTCGACACACCCTTTTTCGGATGGATGACGAGGGTGCCGGTTTCAGCTACGACATAGTCCCCTCCCGTGATGCCCACGTTGGTTCGGAACACTTCCTCTCTATGCTCCGACCGCATTGCATCGCGTTCTTCTTCGGACATCCCGTCGTTTAGCGTCATGTCGCGGAGTTCGATACCTGCACGTTCTAACGCCGTGTCGATAAGGGCTTCGTCCAGAACCTCGTGACCTGAACGCAGTGCCTTTTCAGCGCCGATATCTCGGCAGATCCCGGCGATCATGTCGCCCACGTCTTCCATGGTCTCTGCGCGATGCACGTTCCATCCCGCGGTCGCCATCGCTTCAGCAGCGTCGTCAAGCAGTTCTGCCGACCGTGTGGCTACTTCGGTGCGTGTCTCTTCGGCAGCAATTTGGGCCTCTGACAGATCGGAGTAGCGCACAGGTGTTGGGCCGACATCTGTAGGCGGCGAGGTACGGCCCAAAGCGGAGCTGACGTTTGACAAGAATTCCTGACGGTCCATGATGGAATTACTACTCAGGCTTTACTTCGATGAAAAGTGTTGAATTACCTGACGCGTATGGAAACCTGTGACGATCAATTGGATCACGCCAAGCACCAAAATCAGGATCCTCAACCAAGTCGGCTCTGTCAGGAAGAACGCGCCGAGTAGCACAGAGACAACGCCCACAATTATGCCGATGACGTATCTCGGGATGCTTGGCACGTGTTGCGTACTATCTGTCGAACTCTCGTCTTTCATGGTGTTCCTCGTCGTCGCGTATGTGGCTAGATCATCGTCCGTTTTTGGCTTTGTTTCGTTCGGCAAACATCTTGCCGAACGTTTTGGCGGCAGGAGCAGGAAAATCCCTGCTCTCAGTCCAGCCCGAAATCGGCGGTGGGACTTTCCTGAGCCAACCGTCCCGCTTTAACGGTGCAGTGGCGATTTTGCCGACGCTTGATCCGGCCTCGAATCGTGACCGGCTCATCATACCTTGGCGCCACGCTTTCCACGTCATGCGCTCGCCAATTCCTGATGCCCGTTGCTGCGGATCAGGATCGCCCTGCGCGGTTTGAGATCGAAGTTCGAGCAACATCCGGGGGATGTTGATCTTCACTGGGCAGGCTTCGTGACACGCGCCGCACAGCGACGAAGCCGCTGGTAATTTGGCGCCGTCTTTTAGTCCGGTTAGTACCGGCGATACTATCGATCCAATCGGACCTGGATATACCCATCCGTAAGAGTGTCCGCCCACCTTTCTATACACGGGGCACGAGTTCATGCAGGCACCGCAACGGATGCAGTTCAAGGCTTCGCGCAGAGATTCGTCTCGCAACAGTCTGTCGCGACCATTGTTCATGATTACAAGGTGGAACTCTTCAGGGCCGTCCTCCTCGTCGTGCGCACGAGGGCCGTTGACCATCGTGACGTAGGCGGATATACGTTGTCCTGTGGCAGATCGGATGAGTATCCGCAACATCGCGCTGAGATCGGCGGCGGAAGGCACGAGTTTTTCCATACCCATCGCCGCCACGTGGATACGTGGCATTGATGTAGCCATCCGACCATTGCCCTCGTTTGTAACGAGGACGATGGAACCAGTTTCTGCGACGGCAAAGTTGGCCCCGGTTACTGAAAGGTCAGCGCGTTGGAATACCTCGCGAAGCATTTCGCGCGCTTGACGTGTCAGTTCCTTGGCAGTTTCACGACGTTCCGATCTCGACTCCTCAGCTAACAAATCGGCGACCTGCGCCTTTGTCTTGTGGATGGCGGGCGCGATGATGTGGTACGGTGCCTCGCCTGCCAGTTGGACGATGTATTCGCCCAAGTCGGTCTCGACGACTTCGATGCCATCGGCTTCGAGGACATGATTGAGACCCATCTCCTCGGAAACCATCGACTTGCTCTTAATAACCGTTGAGACGTCGTTTTTAGTGGCTATTCCGCGGATGTATGCGTTGGCATCTTCGCCGTCGCGCGCGAAATAGACGTTTCCGCCGTTCTTCTCGACATTGGTGGCGAGCATGTCGAGGTAGTAGTCGAGATTGGCGATGGTGTGATCTTTGATCGCCTTGCCGAGGGTGCGTTGGGCTTCCCAATCATCTGTATCGCCCGCGGCGGAGAGTCGGGCTTTGTGGAATCCGTTGTAAACAACCTCGTGGGCTTCTTGGAGTCGGACATCGGCCAACGCTCGCGAAGCCGCGTTGCGAAACTCTTTTGTCGTCGATTTCACGACTTCGAGGCTCGATTCAAATCTGATTCGGCGTCTAGCAGTTCTGCTATGTGGACGACTTGAACATCCTCGCCGCGTCTTCGCAGTCCGCCCTGCATGTGCATAATGCAGCCGGTATCGCCTGCTATGAGAGTCGATGCGCCTGTAGCTACGACGTTGTCCAACTTCTCATTCAGCATCGCGGTGGAGACATCTGACATTTTCACTGAGAACGCGCCGCCAAAACCGCAGCACACCTCGTTGCGCTCCATCGGTTTCACTGTCAATCCCTCGACATTCTTCAAGAGCGAAGTCGGTTGTTCGTCGATGTGGAGCTCTCGTAGCAAATGGCAACAGCGATGGTATGTAGCATCGATATTGGTATCGACCTCCAAATCTTCGATGCCGAGTACGTCGACGATGAACTCGGTAAATTCGTAAATCCGTTCGGACAGTTGTTGAGCTCTGACCAACTCGTTGGGATGACCGCGGAACAGGTCCTCGTAAAAGTTCCTGACCATCGCCACGCACGAGCCAGATGGGCACACGATAGGCCCCTCGGTCGCTTCGAAGACATCCAAGAACCTCGATGCCACGGGGCGAGCGTCGTTTCGGAACCCGCTGTTGAAGGCCGGTTGACCGCAACACGTCTGGTCGGGAGGGAAATGGACCTCGATGCCGCGCGCTTCCAAGATGTTGACGACACTCATGCCGACATTCGGCGCGAATTGATCTACCAGACAGGTGACGAACAGGTTTACCTTGGCCGGCAATTCGTTGGCATTTCCGTTGTCCATGACCTATTCAGCATAAAACGCGTGGGTGAAGATTCGGCACTTCGCCCACTGCTAAAATCGGGATCATGCTACGGCGCGTTGACATTCGAATTGGCATGTCCTGGACTGCGCCGTCAATGTCATACAGCGAGGCGTGACAATTGAGTAACGGTCGGCAAGATGTAACTGTGGTTGGGGCGGGACTAATCGGGCTATCAACGGCTATGCAACTTTTGCAGCGCCGACCGGGATTGAAGCTGACAGTTATCGAAAAGGCCGACGCGCCAGCTTCTCAGCAGTCTGGACACAACAGCGGCGTCATCCACTCCGGGATCTACTACAAACCCGGGTCGTTCAAGGCGCAGTTCTGTGTCGAAGGTCGAGCGTCCATGACGCAGTTCTGTCTCGACAACGAGATTCCCGTCTGGACCTGCGGCAAGTTGATCGTGGCGACTAATCCCGCTGAGGAAGCGCGGCTCGATGATCTGTTCGAGCGCGGAACCAACAACGCGGTCGAAGGACTCCGCCTCGTCGACCGCGAGGAGATGGGCGAGATTGAGCCGTTCGTTGAGGGCACCAAAGCACTTTACGCGCCAAAAACCGGCATCGTCGACTACCGCAAGGTAGCGGACGTCTACCGAGAAAAAGTTCAATCATTAGGTGGCGATATCAGGTTCAATTCGGAAGTCAAGGATATCAGCAACGGTGTCCGAAGATCGGATGGCACCAACTACACCTTGGAGACGACATCTGGAGAGATAGAAACAAAGTTCCTAGTGAACTGCGCCGGTCTGCACTCCGATCTCGTGGCAGCGATGAGTGGTGTGAACCCGGGACTCCGCATCATTCCCTTCCGAGGCGAGTACTACACACTAGCCAAATCGAGCGAGCACATGGTCAAAGGGTTGATTTACCCGGTGCCAGATCCGGCGTTTCCGTTCCTTGGCGTACACCTCACGCAGACTATGAAGGGTTGGGTCGAGGCGGGCCCCAACGCGGTGTTGGCACTCAAACGAGAGGGTTATCGCAAACGCGACTTCTCGTTTACGGATTTCGGACGAACCGTCGCCTTCCCAGGTTTCTGGAAGATGTCGATGCAGAGCTGGAAGGTAGGCCTTTGGGAGATGAACCGATCGTTGCGGAAAGGGGTGTTTCTTAAGAGCCTGCAAAAGCTAATGCCTTCGTTGAAGAAGTCAGATCTAGCACCCGGAGGTTCGGGTGTGAGAGCGCAGGCGGTCCACAGCGACGGCACGCTGTTGGACGACTTCCGCATCGATGAGAGCGCGACTGCGGTACATGTTCTTAATGCCCCTTCTCCTGGAGCAACATCTTCACTGGTCATCGGCAACTACATTGCCGACAAGGCGGAGGCCAACTTCAACTTCTAGGGACGCCGATCAGTTGGCAAGCATTAGAAGCTCTGCTGATTCGAGAGATTCCTTGATGCGCATCAGGAATTGCACGGCGTGCGCGCCTTCGACGACGCGGTGGTCATAGGTGACCGCGAGGTACATCATTGGGCGGATCGTAATCTGTCCATCAACAACCACTGCCCTATCAACGATGTTGTGCATACCCAAGATGCCGACTTGCGGCGGGTTCAATATCGGGGTTGACATCATCGATCCGAATACGCCGCCGTTGGTGATGGTGAACGTGCCTCCGACGAGGTCTTCCAGCGCAAATGATCCTGTGCGGGCTTTGTCGGCGAAGCCGCGAATTTCGGTTTCTATCTCTGCGAATGACTTATCGTCCGCGTCACGTATCACAGGCACGACCAAGCCGTGCTCACTGGCAACCGCCATACCGATGTCGTAGTACTCCTTGTAGACGAGTTCGTTCTCATCTAGCTCGGAGTTGAGTATTGGGAACGCCTTCAGGCCGTTGAGGACGGCTTTGACAAAGAACGACATGAAGCCAAGTCTCACGCCGTTGGACTCCAAAAACTGCGGGCCGAAATCGCGGCGAATGCGGATGACCTCGTACATGTCGACCTCGTTGTAGGTGGTCGTCATCACCGCTTCGGCTTGTACCTGTGACATGCGCCTCGCGGTCGTTAATCGACGGCGAGTCAGGCGTTCGCGTCTTACTGGCTTGTCGTCGACGATCTGACGCAACTCTGAGATTTGGGGATCCGCCTCAGGTTGTGTCGGGGCAGGTACAGCGACCTCAGTCGGCGGCTCTTCGATTTCAATCACGTCTGCCTCTTGAGATTCCGCTTCGACCTCGTCATCGACTTGTGCCGGGTTCGAGGACACTTCAACGAACGGTCCGAACTGTATCTCTACATATCCGTCATCTTCTTCATCGGCGTCATCCGTAGCGGCTTCGATGTCTGGAGCCCCATCTATTCCCGGTTCGTCCTCCACGGCCATCTCGATTATCGCAACCTCTTCAGTTGCAACTACATCGATTGATTCTTCTTCTCGTGCTGACGGCGGTTGTGAACCAGCCGATTGGAATTCGCAAAGGGCATCGCCCGGTCGCACTACCTCATCGACCTGCTTGAGCAGCGTTCCTATGGTGCCACTCTGCACCGCGTTTATCTCCTGAACAGCTTTGTCGGTGTGCAACTCGACTATCGGCTCTCCGACCTCAACAGCATCACCAGTGGATTTAAACCACTGGCCGACAGAGGCTTCGAAGACCGACTCTCCGAAATCCGGTGCGACTATCTCTTCCATCTACTTGTTCGTCCTATTTGTTGTCGTGTCGAATTCGCGTCTTTAGCGATTAGGGCGTGCTGTTTCAATCCTCGTGGTCGAGCTTGAGCGCGATGCGAATCAATCGATCTTGTTGCCGACGGTGGAGCCAATTCGATCCTGACGCGGGGCTCGGACTACGAGGTCGCCCGATGTACCTAATGCCCGACTTCACTATCGAGGCGATCGGTGTTCTGACGAAGTCCCAGGCTCCGCGGTTTCGAGGCTCTTCTTGGAGCCAGACGACATCTTCGTAGTTGGAAAACGATTCAAAGGCTTCAGAGATTAGCTCCTCAGGGAACGGGTACAGCTCTTCTATAACGATCAGTCCGATGTCGTCGACGGTATTTATCTTCGGGTGGGTTGCCAAATCAACGAAGACCTTGCCGCTGCACAAAACGATTCTTTTCACTTTGTCTGGTCCGGACTTGGAGAGTGCGAACTTACGGATCGGTCGGAACTTGCCCGAGCTCAGTTCGTTTATCGAACTTGCCGCCAATGGATGTCTCAGAAGGCTCTTAGGCGTCATAACCACCAGCGGTCTCGATCTTTCCGGTTCGCTCAGCGACGCCGCTTGTGTCCGCAGAAGGTGAAAGTACTGCGCGGCGGTGGTTGGATTCGCGATTCGCATGTTGCCGCTGGACGCGAGGTCCAAGAAGCGTTCAAGGTGTGCATGGGAGTGGTTCGGGCCTTGACCCTCGTAGCCGTGAGGTAATAGCAGGACTAGATTGGAGTCTTGCCCCCACTTCTCTTTCGCCGAAACGATCATCTCGTCGATCACGGCTTGCGCGTTGTTCACGAAGTCGCCGAACTGTGCTTCCCATAGCACGAGACTAGCCTCGGAAAACACACTGTATCCATGCTCGAAACCGACTGGCCCGGCTTCTGACAAAGGGCTGTTGAAAATCGAGAACTTGGCACCTTCGACTTGCTTCAATGGGGAATATTGACGACCGGTGTTTTGCTCCCAAATGACGGCGTGTCGCTGACTGAAGGTGCCACGAGCGCAGTCCTGCCCGGTAAGTCGGACTGCGATGCCGTCTTGGAGGACCGATCCGAGAGCCAACGCTTCGGCGTGGGGCCAATCTATATTTGGCTCCTCGCCATCATCCATCGCTTGGACACGCCGGCCAAAAGCTCGGGCAACAGTGGGATGCACCTTAAAATCGACGGGCAACGAGGTGATCTGGGTGTTCAATTTTATGAGGCGTTGCTCATCAATCGAGGTCTCGGGATATTCCATCCCCTGCATCGGCTCTGGGCTCAAACCCAAGTCTGCGGGTGCTTGGCGATTCGTTCCTCGACCGGATCCATCGACGGCCTGCATGGCAGTGCTCAACGCCTCGAATGTTTCCGCAACCAATCCGTCAACTTCTTGCTCAGAAACGACTTCTTCTGCTATCAATCTCCTCGCCCACTGCTCGCGCAATGTCGGATGCGGTTCGAGCTTGCCGTAGGTGATCGGTTGGGTGAATCGCGGTTCGTCATTCTCGTTGTGACCGTGACGGCGATATCCGACAAGATCAATGACGAATTCTTTGCGGAACTTCAATCGATACGAGACCGCCATCTTGGCGACGAGCGAACACGCTTCTAGGTCATCTGCGTTGACATGAACGACTGGGATCTCGTATCCGCGTGCAATGTCTGAGCAGTACTGTCCTGAATAGCCCTCATTCGGCTGTGTTGTGAATCCCAACTGATTGTTGGCGATCACATGGATAGCGCCTCCAACCGAATAGCCGTCAAGGTTTACCAAGTTGAGGGATTCCGCAACAACACCCTGACCTGCAAACGCGGCATCGCCGTGTATCAGCAAAGCCATCGCTTCTAGATGCGGGTCGTTTTCATCCGGGGCTTCATCTTGCGTGGCTCTGACCGCGCCCAAGACAACCGGGTCTACCATCTCTAGATGGCTGGGGTTCGGAAGCAGGCGCAACATGATGTCTGTAGAGCCGTCTTGATTCACATCGACATCAGCTCGAGACCCGAGGTGGTACTTGACATCGGTCATCCAACCAGCTGCTTCCATCGCTGCCAGGTGAGCGAACCTGCCTTCCAAGAATCCGGTCAGCAACGATTCGTAAGGCTGTTCGAGCAGGTGCGCCAAGGTATTCAACCGCCCGCGATGCGGCATGCCCATGACGATCTGCTTGACGTTAAATGCTGACTGGAGGATTATCTGGTCGATCAGCGGTATCAGAGCGTCTAACCCCTCAAGTCCGTACCATCGTTTTCCAGGGAAGGTCGCGTGAAGGTATTTCTCAAAACCCTCGACCTTTGTCAGGAGTTCGAGTTGATACCGCTTTTGAGCGTCGGTCATGAACTGCATCGCCGATTGGTTTTCGACCTGATCCTGCAACCAGTTCCGCTCTTCAACGCTGTGGATGTGGCCGAACTCGTACCCGATGGTGTCGCAGTAGTATGACTTCAACTCTGCGATAGCTTCGCCAATCGTCGATTTGGCCAGCCAAGGTCGCATCTCGTCGTTGGCTTCGGCCAAGAGGTGCGTCGATGCTGCGAGGGTCTTAGGGAGCACTCCGAAGCGTTCAGGGTTCAGATGCTCATTGGTTCTCTGAAGCATCTTTAGGGGATCAATGTCCGCGGCTTGATGACCGTCTTCTCGGATCGCGTTGATCAAGCGCTCGACGCGAACGATCTGATCGACTGACACCTCTGGTGCCGGGTCGGCGACTGTTACCTCTTTGGTCGAAACTGGATGGTCAACTGTCGCTGTTGAGCTTTCCTCCGTATCGTTTCGCGCTCCGGTTTCGCCGTTGACAATAACGATCTCCCGATCCAAGAAATCGGGATCCATTAAAAGACCGTCGTATTCGAAGTCGGTCACAAACCCATCTAAACCGTTTGACGCGTCGACCACGGAATCGCCTTCCAGCATGCTGGCGACGTAACCTTCGTTGATACCGCCAAACGCGTCGAACAGGGCATCGGGCTTGCCGTTGTCGGGTGTGGTTCGCGTCTTATCGATCATCCGATATTGCGAGGTTGTGCAGAAAAAGTGAGAATCATCCGAGTTACGACTGCATCAACCCTTACTAATACATTGTGGCAGTTTACGCACGTAAATATCTACAATCTCCAAACTATGGAGGCTGGTGCATATTAGCGCTTAAATTTCTGAACCCGAATGCGTCATTAGCGCATGCGCCCTGGAGATTGCCAGAAGTCGGCGTTTTCGCCTAGGATCTGCTTGAGCTCATCCGTTGCGTCGGACAGCGCGGTGGCTACATCTGAAGGCAAGTCGTAATCGAACGTCGGAGTGTTGAGTGCTACTTCATCGGGATTGCGCGCCCCGACCAGTAGGCTCGTAACACCCTCTTGTGTCAAGAGCCAAGCCAAAGAAATCTTTGCCGGGTGCTCTCCGATCCCCTCGGCGATGCTCAACACCGACGCTATCGTTGCGAAAGTCTTTTCTTCACAACCCTCTTCCCCGTGAATCGCCTGCTCGCGGTTCTTGTTGAAGTGACGGGACCGGGACAATCCTGGCGGCACATCGTCTGCGGTAGCGTAGCGACCGGTCAACATTCCCTGCTGCAATGGGCTGTAGCAAATTACGCCTACATCGTTGGCGACACATGTCGGTTTGATTGCGAACTCCAATGCCCGCCATAGGAGGTTATACGGGAGCTGGTTGGTGACGATGTCTCCGCATTCGAGAATGTCTGTGAGGTCGCGGACTGCGAAGTTGCATACGCCGAGGGCACGGATCTTTCCACTGTCTTGCAACTTGAGCAGCTCAGCCATGGTGTCCTCGATCGGAACGTCGTGGTTCGGCCAGTGGATCTGGTAAAGGTCGATGTAGTCAGTTTGTAGACGCTCAAGGCTCGCATCGCAATGTTCGGCTACAACCGACGGATGGAGATTCGTGTTGCCGATCTTCGTGGCAATGACCGCATCAGCGCGTCGCCCTATCAATGCCCGTCCGAGTACCTCTTCGGAGTTGGAATCGTCGGAATATCCTTCCGCCGTGTCGAAGAAGTTGACGCCGGCGTCAAGCGACGCGTGCACCGCGGCAATCGAGGCGTTGTCGTCTTGGGGCCCCCACACTCTTCCACCGGCGAATGGCCAGCATCCGAGTGCCATTCGGGATACTTCGATTCCGGTATTCCCTAGCGTTGCGTATCGCATCTTTCGCTCCTCATTTCGCCGAAAACTAGTGCCACGGACATTAGTTCCTATTCTTAGAGCCAACACCGAACATGGCGTGGCGGGAGTGCAAGGGAGTCGAACCCTCCGCGCACATCGAAGGATGCACGCCAGCGGATTTGAAGTCCGTGAAGCCCACCGGGACCCATCCACTCCCACTCGTCTGTCTTATCACGATACTAAAGCGCGAAAGTTTCAAATTCGTGTATTGGCAAAGCTCAACAAACGAAAAGGACGGTTCAATGAACCGTCCTTTCACAATGCAAGCGCTTTGGGATGCAGTAGATCAAGCAGCCATCTGAAGGACGCCTTGAAGCTTATCTTTCAAGACGCTCTCCGGCACGGCGCCGACAACCTGCTCCACAGGGCTACCGTCTCTGAAGATCAACAATGTCGGGATGCTTCGTACTCCGTACGTGCCTGACAATCCCGGGTTCTGGTCTACGTCGACCTTCGCGAACTTGACCACACCCTCATAATCGTTTGCCAGCTTCTCGACGACGGGTGCGACCATTTTGCACGGCCCGCACCATTCGGCCCAAAAATCTACAAGTACCGGGATGTCAGAAGAGAGCACTTCAGATTGGAAATCGGCATCGTTAACATCAATGGGATGTGCCATTACTTAAACTCCGTTTCTCCGCTAGTTTGTTGCCTGCCGCAACTCCGCGCAACCTCTATAAACGAACGGTCGCATACATTAAAGTTTACAACCCCTGTGCGCGCCTCAAACCTCTCGCGGCGATTGCGGGGGTAAAGTCAAACCTGCACCAACTCTCGCATTGGCGCCTTAGCGACGACTTCAACTGTAACCGATCGAACGTCGAGTGCGGGCACTGTCGGTGAAGGGTCCGGGTATTCGCAATCTTCGATGTATGTTGCCAATTCTGCAAACAGAGTCGTACTGCATACCATGCCTCGCATCGTTTTGGTGATATTTGCAACGCCCTCAGCAACAGTCGTGCCGTTGTAGTCCTTGATCAGCAATGAATCGCCATCCGAAACACCCAGGGACGCGGCATCGTCTTCATGTATTTCGATCACCTCAACGCGATCGATCACGTTCAAGTAGTTACGTTCTGAAAGCGTGGTTTCGCGCTCGGGTTGATGCAACACGCGTCCCGGCGCGTAGTACATTCCGTTAGCCGCATAAGCGGTGAAATCAGGTTTATTGATCTCGAACGTTGGTTCAATTGAGCCAGCGTCAGATGCTTTCGTAATCTTGCCGCCGCTTGTCAAGGCATCGTGACTCAAATCCGAGTACTCGGGTATGGTCGCGCAGATCACGTCGAATATCTCGCTCGACGAACTGTAGTCGAACCCTGATGCTCCCATCGCATTCGCCAGTCCAACGAAGAATTCCCAACCTGCAATCTCATCGAAGCGAGATTCGCTTGCTCGGCTGATAAGTTGCACTCGGGACTCCAGATTGGTCGCGGTGGAAGTCTGCTCGGAGAACGGTGCGGCTGGGAATACGATACTGGCTTTTGCGGTTATCTCGTTGTCGAACACAGATGAGACGATGAAAGTCTCGAGCGATCCCAAAGCGGAGTCGATGTCCCCAAACTGCCTCGCCGTGTGATTCACGCCGTCGGCCATGACGATCGCCGCCTTGATCTTCCCGTCTCGCATCGCATCAAAAATCTCAGCAACTCCCTTGGGTTCCTCGCTGGGGAAATCCATGTTCCACGCCTGACTCAAGGTTTGTGCGAGTTCAGAGTTTACGGACAACGGGCGACATCCAACTTGCTCCGAACCGCGGGTGTTCGCGCCAAAATACAACGGATAAACACCTTGGCCAGGGCCATCCGTCGTGCCGTTGAGTAGACGCAGATTCATAACCGCGTCTACCAATGCGTCATGCCTGATCTGCGGAACGGTATCTTCTCCAAGCAATACCGCCATTTCGCGGTGGCTCGCGAGTGCGGAAGCAGCATCCGAGAAATCTTCGACGGGGATGTCGCAGTAACGAGCTATTCGACCCAGATCGTAATCCCACAGCGAAGCTTTGAAATCCTCGCTGTTCTTGACGTTTTCACGAATGAAATCGACCTGCTCCAAAGTTGCATCGAATACGGATCGCACTATGCCCATGACTGCCATATGGGCCGTGCCGATCCTTGGTCTGAGCCACACGTCGGCGTAACGCGTCAACTCGGTCTCCCGCTGATCTATGACGACGATCTTTGCGCCACGCTTAGCGGCTCTTTTCACCGGCACCGCAAGCACGTTCTGGTCCTCGGTCGGGTTCCCAGAGACGACCATGACGGACTTGGCGTTTTCGATGTCCCATATCGACCGCTTGGTGTGTTCGATGTCCCAACGCTCTGCGATGTGCTTCGTCAAATCGTCGATGAAGTTGTGTGCGCTGTCGACATTGTTGGTCTTCAACGCGGTTCGTGCGAATTTCTGGGCTATGAAATTATCTTCGTTGCTTCCGCGCGGAGAAGCGATGACCGCGATTTCGTCCGGGGAGTATTTGGACAAAGCGGCAGCGGCGGCGGCGAATGCGTCTTCTGTCGTCGCGTTGGTAAGAATGCCGGCTTTTCTGAAGTACGGGCGCTTCAGCCTAGACCGATGGTTGGGGTAATCGTATCCGAACTTGCCCTTGAAGCAAGCCTGCCCAAGATTAGGAGCGCCGTTGACATCGCCGCGGAACCTGATCACCTTGTCGAAGCGGTTGACCTCAGCAATCATCTGGCAACCGACGGCACAGTTGGTGCAAGTCGTCGTGACTTGTCGGCTAGCCTTTTCCCACTTGTATTCCCGCTCAACCAGTGCTCCAGTTGGACAGACGTCGATACATGCGCCGCAGAACTCACAACCCGACTCCATCAAAGAAGTGCCGTGCGAGGTGCCGACGAGCGAGACGCCGGATCGAGATGTTAGCGTCAATGCAGCATCGCCTCGCACTTCGTCGCACACGCGCACGCAACGAGCACAAACGATGCAGAGGTTGTAGTCGCGGTCGTAAAGGGGGTCGTCAGCGTGTATCGGAAGGTCGCGACGGTTGTAGTTTAGGGGCGTCCGCAGGTCGAGTTCGACTGATCGTACGGTGTCCTTTAACTCGCAACGCTCGTTCTTCGGGCAGATCGTGCATCGATCGGTGACATCGACATGGCGTTGGCAGACGTCCTGAGGTCCGCACAGCTCGATTCGGTGACACGTCAGACATCCGTGAGGATGTTCCGACATCAATAGTTCGATGATCCCGCGTCGCAGTTCGCTTACCGACTCGTTTTTAGTCTCAACCACCATGTCCGGCATCGGTGTGGCGGTGCATGATGCCAACGTCATCTTGCGGCCGCCTGCCTCGGTGTCGACAACGCAGGTGCGGCAAGCGCCGTACGGCTTCATGTTCGGGAAGTAGCAGAGATACGGAATGTAGATTCCGGCTTCGAGCGCTGCTTGAAGGATGGTTTGACCAGGAGCAGCATCGACTTGCTGACCGTCGATTGTGAACTTGATAGGTTCAGGCATGTTATCTCTCGCCACCAGTCGTGTAAATCGATCTCATGGACGCGTGCGGCTCGGGAGGATCATCGAACCATCGCCGAATGGTCCGGACTTCTCCAATTCACCGTTGAACCGTTTCTCGAACTCCTCGCCGAAGTAGGTTATCGCCGAAGATATCGGGTTGTAACCGAGTTGGCCGTGTCCGCAGAGCGAACCGATCTTCATATTGTTTCCAACCGTCTCCAGCAACTGCATGTCACCAGGTTTGGCTTCGTTCTTGCACATTCTGTCAAGCACGTCCAGCATGTGGGTGTTGCCCAGTCTGCAAGGGAAGCACTTTCCGCACGACTCAAACTGGTTGAAAGCCACCAAGTTACGTATCAGGTCGACGACATCGGTTGTTTCGTCGCCGACGATGATTCCGCCGGATCCGAGGATCGCGCCTGATTGAGCCATGGCATCGAAATCGATCTCGGTGTCAAACGCTTCTTCGCCCATCACGCCGCCGAGTGGGCCACCGGTCTGTAGAACCTTGATGCGCTCGGAACCATCAGCAACACCGCCACCGATGTCGTCCAAGACCTGACGAATGGTTACTCCCATCTCGACTTCATACATCCCCGGACGCTTGATGTGGCCGGTAAGGCACACCAACGCGGTCCCGGATGACGATTCGGTGCCTACTTTTTTGAATTCATCTCCACTGGTCGCTACGATGCTTGGCACATAGGCGATTGTCTTGACGTTGTTGATGTTGGTCGGTTTCTGGAAAAGTCCAGCCTGTGCGGGGAATGGTGGCTTGTACCTTGGCGTTGAGCGTTTTCCTTCGATCGCCTCCATCATCGCAGTCTCTTCACCAGCGACGTATGAGTCCCCAGTCAGCGAAACTTCCATTTCGAACGAGAAGTCGGAGCCGAGGATGTTCTCGCCAAGGATGCCGTTTTCGTATGCCTCATCGATCGCGCGACGCGTGGCTTCGATGGGGATGTCGTGTCCCTGTCGGATAAACACGACGCCGTGAGTCGAGTTGGTCGCGTACCCGTTGAGTATCAATCCCTCGATTAATCGGTGCGGGTCGCTCTCGAGAATGCCTTTGTCGTTAAACGCACCCGGGTCACCCTCTTCGCAGTTGCAAAGCACATACTTCACAGGTGCTTTGCTAGGGGCGAGAAAAGACCACTTCAAGCCGGTCGGGAATGCTGCTCCCCCACGCCCCCGTAGACCAGATGTCTTGACTTCTTCCAAAACCTCGTCCGGGGTCATTGACAGCACCGCTTTATTCAGGGCTGAGTATCCGTCTTGGGCAATGTACTGGAAGATATCGTGCGGGTCGATGTCTCCAAAATTTGCGGTGAGGATCTTTTTCTGGAGCTGATTAGGTGGCAACTGATCCCAGTCGTGGAGATGCGATGTGTAGTCGTCTGCGTGTCCAGAGTATGCGTACGCGGAAGCGTGTAGGGGATGCTGATCGCGCCCATCGATGTAGTGGGACATGATGTCCGGCACCACTTCGTGGGTCACATTTGCGTGGAACACGCGATTTGCTCGAGGAACGATGACATCCACGACGGGTTCAAGGTACATCAAACCATGCGCGCCAACCATGGAGAGGTTTATCTGTTGCGTCCCGTTGGGACCATAGTGTTTGAGGGCATCAAACACTTCTTGTGATCCAGCGGCTTGGCCTGACGCACCAAATCCGACCCGAACCCAAGGTTTGTCACCGTCTGTCAGATCATCCCATCGTTGACGGGCCCGAGCGCGCAGCAATGCGTACTGTGTCTGCTGACTCATCGCCTCTGCGTAGGTGTCCACAGGTGCTTCAGTGCGCGATACCATTCTCGAGTTCCTGTTGAAGGTCAGATATGTATTGGCGGGCTGAATTAGGATTTGCGCGACCGCTGAGGATGTGGTCGCGTGCGATGACCGGCGCTTGGGCACACGCTCCGAGACAAGTGCTGTAGCGCAACGTGATCTTGCCATCGGCACTGGTTTCTTCGGAGTCCACACCCAACTCGTCCTGCACGGCATCCAACACTTTCTGCGCCCCCATTAGGTGGCAGGTCGGCCCCCAGCAAACATCGACTGTAGTCATGCCCGGTGGGGTAAACCGGAAGTTGGTATAGAAAGATGCGACGCTCCAAACGTCATTGATGGTGGCGTTGCAGAAGATCGCGGTCTCTTCGATCGCTTCATCGGGGATATAGTGCAGATCGTCTTGGACCGCGAGAAGCGAAGAAAGTACGGTGATGCTAGGCACCCTTTCTTTGTCGGTGCGCTGGGATTCGAGTGCTTCACGGATTCGCTCACGCAACTCCGGTCGGCTCTGTTGCTGACTTGTCGTCAATCTATCTCCAGCGTAGTCGAGAGACTAAGTTCGGATATGCGGCGCGTTGCTATGCTCACATATCCGCCTAGATGGAATCGTAACAGAGCATCATTATTCGGCGCGCAGAATTGCCCAGTGTGGCTTCATCGAACAGAACCTTCGTTTTCTGCCGCGACCATGTCGCGCGACGTGTCGCGACGCAGGGTAGGCATCATCACAACCTGTTCGACGATTGTTCGTTGCGGCATCGCCGCGCAGAGGAATATCGCCTGCGCGATGTCCTCAGCCTGCATCATTGTCGAACGATCATCTGCATCCGGAGGGCGCGGACGATTCTCCAAGATCGGGGTGTCGACTTCGCCGGGCATAATGGCACAAGCGCGGACTCCGAACTTCGCGAGTTCGGTGTTCATACCGCGGATCATGTTCAGAGATGCCGCTTTCGCCGCGCTATATGGTGCTCCACCTAGGAGACCTGGATTCAACGCCGCCATCGACGACACAGTGATAACGGTGCCAGTGCCGCGGTCGATCATGTTTGCCAAGACCGATTGCGTGAGCCGGTAAACACCTTCGACATTCACCTTGAACACCGAATCCCACTCTTCAGGGCCCACATATCGCAGCGATCTTACACGGCTGCTATGCCCGGCGTTGTTGACTAGGATGTCGACTTTCCCGAAACGTTCCAAACTCCACTTTCCCAAATCCGCCGCGGCGTCACCGTTTTCGAGATCCGTAGGTCTGACCTCGACCTCCACCCCGTGTTCCTGCGCTAGTTCTGCGACCCCATCGAGCGGCGCTTTGCGTCTACCGGCAAGCACCAGATCCGAGCCAGCTTCGGCGAACATGACTGCGGCGACCTTGCCGATGCCAGTGCCTGCGCCAGTGATGATAGATACCTTGCCGTCCATAACGCCCATGCGTTTAGTCTCCTGATTGGCTCAACTTTGGTTCAAGTTCAAACACGCATATTAGGTTAACTCAGAGCGTCCGCTGTCAAGCCCACAGACGGCTATCAATTAGACTGCCAATTCGACCACCCTTTGTCAGCATCGGACAGCATCATTTTCGCCGCGTCTCGGCCCATCCGGATCGAGTAGTTCGTGCCGCGATCTTCCGGGTAGATTTGCGTCGTGTTTGCTAAATATATGCGCTCAAACGGCGTTCGATGTGATGGCTTCTTCGCACTGTACTCGGTGCCGATTATCGGTTGTGCCGCACTAACCGCGTTGTAGTGGACATCCTTTACCCAGGAGCGGTTGAAGTCGGGATTGAACTTGTGAAGGTGATCGAAATATAGGTCCGTTAACTCCTCGGGAGGCAAGCTGAACAGTTCATCCCGCCGGTGCAGATAGTTGGTGAGGTATACGACATGGCGATCGTTGTACCACTCCTTGGGCAACATGTTGGTGTGCTCGATGATGCCTAGGAACGGCACATCATCCGAAGCGATGTTCATCCAGTAATAGTCAGTGAGTTTTCGATCCATCTCAAGTATCACAACGACCGCAGCCAGATATTGAACACCATCCAAGCGCGAGAGATATTCGGACGGGATCGAGTCCATCAGGCTCGGCATCGAGAAGGATGGCACTGTGGAAAGTATGCAGTCGAAGAGATCTGTTCGCTCTCGTCCTTCAGAGACGGATTCAATCCCTACTTTGCCAGATTCGTTTCGCGGGACGATCTTTGTGACGGGATTCTCGATTCGAATCTGGCCTCCGAAACCACGTATCTTATCTGCCAACGTATCGAAGACCACGTCGAAGCTGCCGGTCGGATATCCGAGGACTTCTTTCGCTAACATCCCTTCGCGCGAAGCAAATCTGGTTTGTATCTTCGACCAGAACCAAGGCATTCCGACTTCGCCGTAAAATCGGCCGAATTTCCCGCGCAGCAAAGGGTTCCAAAGCACGTCGTAGGCTTTGCCGCCAAGTTTCTCGCTCAGCCATTGGTCTGCGGTGTAAGGCTCAAGGCTTTGCCAGTCTTTGATGCGTTGGACGCGAAGCGTGAACAGTCCCATACGGATACGTTCGAACATCGGTATGGCGCTGAAGCGCAAGAGATCGAACGCCGTCGTCGTGCGATGCAAACCTCCGTCGACGTAAGTACCGACGTTTGACGGATACCACTTCATCGCGTTAGCAATGCCCATTTCATCTATCAGATCCAAGATCGCACGGTCGTTGGTAAACAGGTGGTGATAGCCGCGTTCGAGGGGATGTCCACCCACGGGGATAGTGGACGCTTGACCACCTATGAAGGGCGCCGATTCGTACACGACGACATCGTGATCGTCTCGCCCGAGATCGTACGCGGCTGCCAGCCCCGCCGCGCCGGCTCCAACTATCCCAACCTTCATGGCTTCAACTCCGCAGAATTTTCCGAAACGTGGGAGGCGTTTGACGCGGAGTCGCGCCTTCTACCTCTCACGGATCTCGCGCCCCGCGCAAGGTTGACAAACGATGTTCGATCAAAGAACAGTATGATGGCCCCCGCGATTGTGACCGGCGCCCACAAAACCATGTGAACCGTCAACGCATACGCCGCGGCAACGTCGCCATCGATGCCAAGTGTGGTCAACGCCGCAGCTCCAAGCAGTTCAAACGGCCCTAGGCTTCCGGCACTCGATGGCAGGATGCCTGCGAGGTTTGCGGCTGCTCCGAAAGCGACGATCGCGGCGATGAATTCGATTTGGCTCCCGAACTCCGACCGGATGTCAAAACCCAAAGCGATCACGTAATACATTGTGATCTCGGCGATCCATACGGGGAGCGAAAGTGCAATCACTTTCAGCAAGCCTTGCCATGTCCGGATTACTGTCAACCCCTCGATCAGATTCATCGCGAGATTGATGATCCTGACTCGGATCCTCGGTGGAATCATGAATAGCATCCCGCCCATCAGTCGGCGCATGCTCTCCGGCGACATGACGACTACATACGCGACGACGGCGAAAACGGCTACAAAGGGCAGCAACGCGCCGATTGTGAGGACGGCAACACCGCCTGGCACGTGCTCAGCCACACCGCTCACAGTCGTCTGGAATCCGATCGCTCCGACTATCGCGGCAATTGCTACGAGCAGCAGCAACGCGATCACGTCGGAAGCGCGTTCCAAGGCGACGGTTCCGAAGCCGGCCATTGTGCTGATGCCTTCACGCAGAGAGAGGTAGTACGCGCGCATCAACTCTCCGATCCTAAGCGGTATCAGATTGTTCGCCATGTAACCGACAACCACTACTGGAAACAGCGCGCGGCGGGTAGATTCGCCAGTAAACGGCTTGAGCAGGTACCGCCATCGAATGGTTCGGAACCACAGAGCCAGCGTATAGAAGGCCAGAGACGGAATAGCGTAGATGTAGTTTGCTGAGGCGAACACGTCTACGACTTGATCGAAATCATCAATGATCGCGAAGAAGAAGATGCCCAGGAATGCGGCGCTTCCGAGCAAGCCAATCCAAAATGCGCGGCTCTTAATCACTGTGGGTTAGCCATGACTAGTGGGTGAGCCGCATCGCTATGCGGCCATCATCGTAGAGGCGCGGATGGCGTATCGTCCCTGTAGTAGACGTACGAATCGATGTACCCGATATCTGTTGACAGTTTGCGATGGAACCAGAAGTCCGCAATCGGTCGCAACAACTCTCGGTTGGTCAAGCCATTCCACACATCGCCTGGGGTTTTCTCTTTGTAGACCTCAGGGAACCACCAGCGATGGATCATGTGTCTGCCTTCGTCGAAACGCTCTGGCAAAGATTCTTTGACCTTGTCGTGGTTGCGGGCGTTGATCACCGCGATTGTGCGGTCATCCCCTACTGTCGCGCCTTCGCCTTCGAGGTCGATGTAACCGACGCCCTCATAGTCGCGCAGGTACCAGCTCCAAGGCCAGGCGAAACCGTCCCGAGTATCTATTGCGAGGCTGAATTCGCTCTTGTTCCATGCCAAGTCGCGCGCTAAATCGATTTCCTTCGCTGTTTCGTGGAGATCTGGTGTCGTCTGCGTGTATACGAGCATCTCTCTAGGCACGTCTCCATGCTTGTACACGGCGTTGAAAGAGGCGCGCAATGTGAATGCGAACATCACCGCTACGAGTGCGACCGCTATCACGCTGAGAACCGTCCGAAAACCTTGAGACAATCCGCTCTGTATCAACAGCAACAATCCGACACCGCAGAACGCTATCAAGGCCCATAACTCGAAGAACTGGCTCAAGTCACGCGAGTTACTGATGTCGAAATTGTCGTAGAACTCGAAGAAGATCAGCCGATATATCGCGACCAGAGCGAGAGGCGCCAACGCGAAGACGATCCAGCCTTTCCGTTGCCACACGTAGTGCCAATCGACATGGTTAGTCAGTATGCCCAATCCGTGACCTGCTACGAAAATGAAGGGGACTGTCAATTGGGCAAGCAGCCATGGCATCTTCTCCCCTGCGACCGACAACGCTAAAAATGTCCCGAACGCCCAAAACAACAGGAATCGCATGAACCTCGACGTGTTCAACGTCAACGGTATGACTATCAACGTGACGAATGCCAACGCCAAGAAGGGCAGGATCAGCAGTTCTGATGGAGGATCGGGTTTTTGGTAGTACTGCGTGTATAGCAGAGTCGTCGATATTGCAAAGCTGATCACGCTGATGGCGATCAAGCCTATGGACCGCCATCCCGTGCGAATGGCGTAGTAGAGGGCGATTCCCACGGCCGACAACATAGGCAGAAACTCATAAACCGAACCCATGATGAAGTAGTAGTACCAAGGCTGGTCGCCTCGACGAACATCTTGTTGGGCGAGCCAGTACCCGAGAGACTGCCATACCCCAGTGATGACGCCCGGGTAGTGGCTTCCGAAGTTTGTCATGATGACGGCGTAAATCGCCCAGAAAATCGCCAACGCGACCCAGAATCGGCGCCAATTCCACCATGCCCCGATCGCGATGCCGACACCGAACACCAACAACGTCAATACCGCCGCGACCGCAATCGCAGTTGAACCGTCGGGTGCGCCTGTCGCCACATTAGGAGTGCCCTCGACAGCCGCCAGAGTCAGTCCAAACAGGTCTTGGAATAACGCGATCCCCGCGACATAGAACGGCGCGGTCAGACCGACGAGCAACACCAAAATGTGTCCCTGTGGACTGATCTCATTCAGCTTCATATGCCCTAGCAGAATGTCGCGAAGCTCGTAGCGCGTTGCCCATGCAAAGTAGGCGGCGAAGATGACGACGAAGATGTAAGCCGTTTCTTTGGTAGCCATCGAAAATCCGAGGACCGCGGCCGCTATGTAGAGCCATCGATGACGCTGCTCTTCGATGTACCGCCACATCGCGACCACGAGCAACGCGATGAACAAAGCCATGAGAATGTCGTTGCGGGCAAACCTCGAAAAGTAGAAGAGTGCCGGCGAGAAGGTGAGCATGACAGAGGTGAGAATCGCTCCGACATCACCCAGCTGCTTGCGCAACAGCAGGGGCACTAGTATCAGTGCTGAGCCGAAGAGCACCATACCCAGCCGCAGCGTGAACTCCGAATCCCCAAACAAGAAGAACATGGCAGCGATCAGTTCAAATAAGAACATGCCATGGGTTAGCGGCGAGTGTTCGTATTCGTTACCGATAGCGATTTGGTAACCGAAGTAGCCGTGCAGGCTCTCGTCGTGATGCACCGCTTGGTCCCCCAAGCGGACCAACCGCATCCCCAATCCGATGAGGAAAAGAGCGGCGTAAATGCCGTACTGAACACGAGGTGATATCGAGAGTTCAGTCGCTGTATCGACTACTGTCGCGCTCGTGCGAGTGACTGTGGTCCACGCCCCGTCGACCCATCCCGCGCGCATTCCAGTTGATCGGACAGACGATTCGGACGCACCATCTTCCGGTCGAGTATGTGCCGTGTCCAAGCCTACTCTCCCAAGGCGAAAATGATCACTTGTTCGTTCTCAAACACACGGCGCCCGATGCGGTCGAATTTCGAGACATCTAATTCAGTATATTTTTGACGTTCGTTGGGGCTAACGACCAAATAGTCGGCGCTGTATCGCTCGATCAGTGCGAGTGCTTCCGCATCGTCGGGGCTGCTGTATATACGCTCAACATCGCCATTACGATCTATCCACCATTCGTCACCGCCGCGCCATTGGCTCTGATGTCCAGTCCAGCCTAAGATGGCTGGCCTTCCGGTCCACCCTGAGAATCGACCATGCTGGGTATAACTGTTTCCCGGTGCCTCTATCAGCACATCATCGTTGCTGACGTTCTCGCGAATCCAATCCATCGCTTCTGGGACCGCTGATCCGCTATTTTCCAAGAACCTGAGTCCATCAAGAGTGAACTCGGTTCCCGACTCCGATGATTTGCCTGCGGTCGCTGCGAAGGGATAGTACAGAGATACAGCGATCAGTAACGTTGCGATTGCAACTGCTGCGACGCTCAGGTACCTGATTCGGCCTATGAACGAAGGATGTCTACGCATCCAGTAGTAGATGCTGTAGCCACCGACGACGGCGAAAAAGATCCAAACCTGGTAGTAGAACTTGAACACCGTGTTGTGTCGACCCCCGAACATGTCGTGCAACCGAAACAGCTCAGCCCAAAACAGAAGCAGTGCCGAAATCGTGAGCAAAATAACCGCGATCTGCGCTCCGTCATCGGCACCGCGCATTCCGCGACGATAGGTGGTCACGAACAGACCGACGAACGCGGCTCCCAGCAATCCCGTCAACGGCAATCGGGTGATTAGATCGGCACCACCTGCGTTGTCATTGAAGCTGTAGTGGGCAATAATCCAAGCGAAGTAAGTGAAAGCCACGAATCCGACGGAGACGATCCAAGGAAACTTTGCGTACGAACTGGAGTTGGGCCCGAGCGTGGTGATGCTCCGCCTCAATATCGCAAACTCACGCGACACCGCCGGTACTACAACTGCACTCGCGAACACCACCAGTACTGCGATCAATCCTCCCCAGACAGTGAAGAAGTGAATCGGACGCGTCGCATACTTCGTGGGGATCGCCGGAGGAAACTGTATTTGGCTCTGCATGGTTACAAAGTAGTAGTTGGAAAAGAACGCGGCACCGACCAAACCGACGATCACAAAGCTCGGTGCCGCGTTACGGATTGCTTGCAGGTGCACCCGCCCGCTCTCTCGGTACGTCTTGAAGTAAATCGCTCCTCCCAGCGCAAGCAGCATCCACAACATGTCCCAAGTGTTGATGAACCCTGCCGAACCGACCACTAGCACGAGGATGACAGTTGAGATTGGATTGCTGCGCAACCAACCGATACCCCACCTGACACGTGAGAACAGCAAGTTTGCAATCACCGAGATAGCAGTCAGAACGAAGGGTATCGACATCACATGCGGGTGCAGGTCACCCAGCATGAAGCTGAAATATGGGAACTCTTGGATCGTGAAATCGAGTTCAGTGCCATCAGGCAGGAAGCGGTTGATAACCCTTGACGATGCCCACCACCACCACCAGCCTTCGGGCCGCCAACCCGTGCTGGTGTCGGTCAGGTCAACGCCTTTTATGCCGAGCCAGTTGTAGAACCCATCCGACCCGATGCCTGCCAGCGACAGCAGCTCCCATAATCCGTTGAGGTTCGAGATGAAGAGCAGCAGCACCGCGGCGATCAAGCCACCGGCAAGCATCTGCGTAGTTGTCGCACCATCGCGGCGGACCAGATTCGAAACCACAGAGAAAATCGCCGCGGCTGACATCGCGGCAACGGTAGCAAGAGCCAAGTTATAGGCGATGCTGGCTTGAACGCCCGACATCTGTGCGATGCCGCCGAGCATCCAGTACCCGAAGTAGTAGTACGCGATCGGATATCCACTGAGCCAGAGATCCGTTGGTGGCGAGTGTTGCGCGCTTATAACCGCGTTCAACATCGTCAGATCCATCGGCTTTTCGGTATGCGAAATGTCCGGATCCAACGCCTTCACAAACGCGAAAATGGCAAAAAACACCAAGAACACAGCCTCTGTCAAAATCAGCTGTAGCCATCGACGACGAAGGAATCCAACGAAGTCGGTTCGCTTCCTCAGTGCGATCCACGCCCAACCTGCGATGGCAGTGAGAAGCGCTATCAACCACCAAGACCACGAAACGTTCGGAAGAATCTTTAAAAGACTCGACATCCAAACCACTGAACCGAACACCAACATCCCAATCGGCCGCACCAATCCGAACCCGCGATCCGTGAGGTTAGGAAGCGCGATGTACGCCACCGGCAACGCAGCTAATCCGACCGCGTAAGTGGTCAGTAGCCAAAAAAACAGGTCAGACATCGATCAATCGATTACGCGTCGGGTAGTATCGTCTCTGCAAATCCTCGAGGGTCGAACGGTGCGATGTCGTCAATGCCCTCGCCCGTGCCGATGTACCTGACCGGCAGCCCCATTTCGCCGCGGATCGCCAATATCACGCCGCCTTTCGCAGTGCTGTCTAACTTCGTCAGAATCACTCCGTCGCAGCCGACCGCCTCGGTGAACACCTTGGCCTGCGTAACGCCGTTCTGACCGGTATTGCCGTCGATGACCAGCAACACACGCGGCTTGAAATCGCTCGAATGCCTATCCAGAATCCGTCGCATTTTCTTGAGTTCTTCCATCAAGTTGTGCGCGGTGTGCAACCTGCCCGCGGTATCGATTACGACGAAATCGGCTCCGCGGGATTTAGCTGCGTTCAACGCGTCATAGACGACGGAACCCGGATCTGCTCCTGCAGCGGACGAAACAAACATCGTGTCAGTTCTCTGTGCCCAGGTCTCGAGTTGAGATATGGCACCAGCTCTAAAAGTGTCGGCGGCCGCGATCAACGGCACACGCCCGTCTGATTTGGCGGCTTGTGCCAATTTCCCAATGCTTGTGGTCTTACCAGAACCGTTTACCCCAACAACCATCACCGCAACGGGACCATCTTCGGCGAAAGCTGCGGCAGATTCATCATCAGTGAGCATATCGGATATCTCGGTTCGTAACAATTCGTAGACTCCGTCGGGAGTTCGCGCACCACGCCACCGAGCCTCATCCTGGATCTTCTCGACGAGTTGCATCGCCGTCTCGACTCCGACATCAGCTACGATCAGCGCTTCTTCTAGGTCCTCCCAAAACTCGTCGTCCACCTTTGTGCGACGAAATACTCCACCGACAAGATTTGTCCATGATCGGCGAGTTTCCGCGGACGATTCGGACGTCTTGTCACGTCTGCCGAGTAGTCGGAGCATCTAAAGAACGATCGCTGCGCTACTCGGGGCGCTTGTAGATTAACTGTCTACCGGGCGACGAGTTGTTCCTGCGGAGCACAATGTTGCTCAACAAGTTACCAATGCGCTTAAAACCATCGAATGTCGATCCGGACCTTCCATCACCTGAAGACGAGATCGAAGTTTGTCCGCCTTCAGCGGCAACTGTTTGGGGCTTCATCGCGGTCTTAGCGAATTTTTCCGGCATGCCGTCGGCAAAGATCGATTGGGCATTCGCCGCGGCGCTCTTTTGTGCCTTCGACTTGCTATTCCCGAAACCCGAGGCGACAACCTCTCCGCCAACAGATACCCTGGCGACGTATTGTTGCTGGCCGTCGGCACCGGTGCCAGCATTACCCGTCCAGTAACGTGGTGCCCGGAGACCGATGCCTTGCACCAACTCCTGAAAAGCCGATTTGGGATCTTTGTCCACGCCATGCGCGGCGACTTGCTCAATCTGCTTTCCTAGGTGCCGAAAGACGAATTGGCTCGCCGCTTCGTATCCCTGATCCTCGTGAATAGCTCCGATGATGGCCTCAAAAGAATCCTCGAGAACAGAGTCTCTGACGTTTGGGCTGTACGCTGTTTCGCCTTTGCCGCGCAAAACGTGGTCGCCCAAGTTCAGGCGCTGCGCGGCTTGCGCTAGGGAATCCCTGCAAACGATATGCGCCCTACCGATCGACATTTCACCTTCTGTAGCGGTCATTGACCGCTCGAACAGAGCATTGGCAACCGTGTAGTTCAACACTGCGTCGCCGAGATACTCCAATCGCTCGTACGATTGCATACCCCTCTCAACGTCATCAGCACCCCATTCGTTGACGAACGACTCGTGCGTCAATGCTTGACGTAACAGGTTTCGATTTGAGAAGTTGATTCCAAGCTTGGTTTCAAGCTCGTCTATTTCCAATTCTGGGATGATTTCAGGAGCCAAGGACTCAGACCTCTACACCCTGAGGCCAAGGCGGCTGCGGTCGCTTCAACTCGCCAAAGTACGGACGGTTGCGCGCCATCAGCACCATGTTTTCGAACGCCGCCAAGGAATCTTCCTCGGGAGGAGTAAACGTCTTGAGGAAGGCCGCGGAGCCATCTTCGAAAATGAACGTGGGGGTTCCGAAGATTCCTTTTGACACCGCCTCCTCATGGTCCCGTCCGATTTCAGCAAGTCGCTCTGGCGAATCGAGGTCGGCCACGAATTTGTCGATGTCAAGCCCGGCCCGCTGTGCTGCCTCCACTATCGGCTCCCGATCCCGAATGTCGCCGCGTTCAACGAACTTGAAATGCTGCAACTCCAGCATGAACTTGTCGTGTGCGCCGTAGCCTTGCATCCGCGCCGCAATACCGCCTCTCAGCGACCACAGACCACGACTTTCGTAATCCGGCCCCTGCTCCCAAGCCTTCCAATCTGGTCCTTCTTTGGAATTCACCTGCTCCAACGCAAAGCTGCGGTAGTTCAATTCGAGATCGTCGCCCAATTCATTCTTCACCCGGGATAACCAGATCCCAGCTTGGCGGACCCAGGGTCAGGTGTAGTCGATGAAGACATCGATTTTCATGGGTAGGTCGTTAATCATGGTCGGCCGACCTTTCTTCGATTGGACGCTCAGGTGTTACAGATATCCTAACGACACGCGTCCACGCATATTTCGGAATTCACAAACTCGTAGAGATTCTACCAGCGAACCGAACATCGCATTGATCAACAATTCGCGACATCGATTCCAAATATCGACCCAATGATCAATCAAACGCACGAAAACCTCGATAGTGACGGCGGATATTTGTCGCTCGACGGCCTCCGATTACCAGACGCGTCGATCCACGCTATCGGAACGATCGCGCGCGCCGCGTCAAACCATGGCACCAAAGCCTACTTGGTGGGCGGCATGGTTCGTGACATCGTTGCACGGCTCCCGAAAATCGCCACCTCGCCTGACGTAGCCATCATCGGTGATGCCGTAAAGCTCGCGGAGGCACTAACCGAAGAAAACGCCGATTGCTCGTTGCTATCCGCATCGCAACTCCACACCGTCAAGGTCAAGATCGGATCCGCGACCGTCGACATCGCTTCCGCGCGTACCGACTTGTACGAACCTTGGGGCTCGTTGCCCCAGATAACTCTGGTCAACGACATCGAATCCGATCTGCAAAGGCGAGACTTCGCCGTGAACGCAATGGCGATCCAGCTTTCCTGCGACGGCCTCGGAGTAGTAATCGATCCGTTCAACGGGCGGCGAGACGTGGCAAGAAAAATCCTGCGCGTGATCCGCGATGACTCGTTCGCCGAAGACCCATTGCGCATGTTGCGTGGCGTCCGGATCGCTGCACGCTACGGCTACACATTTGACCCTGAAACCGGGAAAGAGGTACAGCGGTCGTTACGTCACCTAGAAAAAATGTGCGACGTATCGCCACAAAGGGTGTTCAACGAATTTCGTTTATGGTTCCAACTTCACGAAAATCTAGACGCGCTAACGGCGATGGGGGTCAAACACGGGATATTGAACGTGTTTGTTCCCAGTGCCGATTTTCGCGATGGAGCATTCCGACAAATTTCTAAGGACGCTACTGAGTCCGAGCGATTCGCTGCTTTTGCTTATCTAGCGCCAATGGGGGTGATGATCGATCTCACAGAAAGGTTAAGGATGCCATCGAATTGGCGGGCAATCGTCAGCGAAACCGGCATCGTACGTAGCGTCGCAAAGAGATGCCGAACCGAACATCTTAGTGATGTCGAACTGTGGCGATCGCTCATTAATGTCCGCGACGAAGTCGTCCGCGCTGCGATCTGCGTCGAAACCGACTCTGATGTTTCGCGACGTTTGATCGACTTCAGAGATCGGTTGCGACCTATGCGAACTGCTATCAATGGCGACGACTTAATCTCGCTCGGAGTTGAGCGCGGTCCGATGATCGGTCAAATTTTGGACGAGTTGCTGGCAGCCCGCATTGAAGGTTCGATCTCGAACGCCCACGAGGAACGCAACTACGTCATGCGCCGTTTAGCCGGCGGTTGATCTCGTCGCGGAACATGTAGAGTTGCGCCCAAGCTGCGTATTTGCCGAAACGATCGCGGGCCCATTCCCCTACGGCGTCGTTTTTGATGTCCTCGTCGAGACCGTAGAGTCGGATTGCGGCACGCCGAACGTGCACATCCACGGGGAACGCCTCGCCCTTGTCCAACGAGTAAGCGAGCACGCAATCAGCCACCTTCGGACCTACACCTGGAAGCTCCATCAATGCTTCTTTCGCGTCGTAGTATGATGTGTCGCGCAGCGCGCCGATGTCCGATGAATTCGCCAACATCTTGGCGGTTGACGCGAGATGTTTGGCGCGGTAACCCAGCCCGACCTCTCGCAGGTACGTCTCACCTGCATCGGCGATAACATTTGGATTCGGCAACTCGAAAGCCCAATCTTGGGATCCGATGCGCCGCCCCATCCGTGCAACGGCTGCCACCATCTGCTTGATGCGAGGAATGTTCGAGTTCTGCGAGCAGATGAATCCAACCAAGCATTCCCAAGGGTCTTGCCGCATTACACGAATTAACGGTAATTCGGCGATATCACGTCCGAACCCCGGCTCATCCGAGAGCAAGGCACGTAACCCGGTCACATCAGCCGTTGTTACCAGGTAGTCTTCGATATCACGCCTTAGAGCTTCACAATCAATTCCACTCGTCCTATTTACCGAAACGGTTGTTCCGTCGCGTTCTATCGTCACAACGCGAGGACCCAAAACCCCTCGGAACACCCCATGGCCAGTACCGTACCACCTGAATGCCTGACCACCGTCTAAAGTCTGCTGCAAATCGAAAGGCTCGACATCGAGACTCAACGAGACGGTTTCGCTTTCATGCGTATCGGTTAGTCTTACTGCTGATTTCAAACCGGCACTCCCGCCAACCATTTCTCGACGTACTCTGAAATCGTGCCTAATGTGACACGTCGAACCGTGCCCTGCGGTATAGATTTCTGGAACAATCGTCCGTATCTCTTAGAAATGATTCGTCTATCTAAAACGACAAAAACCCCCCGGTCAGTTCGAGAGCGTATTAATCTGCCGAAGCCTTGGCGGAACTTTGTTACTGCTTCAGGTACGAAATAGCCGTTGAACGGGTTCTCAAGATTCTCTGACCGAGCCTCGTGAATCGGGTCGCGTGGCACCGGAAATGGCAGTCTTGTCATCACCAGCGAATCGATCGACGCGTCCTGCAGATCGATGCCTTCCCACAAGCTCATAGCTCCCAACGCGACGGCGTTCTCGGTATCGTTCAAAAGCTGCATCACGCGCGCCGCTGGGCCGTCCCGGCCTTGGCCAAACACCTGAGTCTCCGTGTTCTTGAATTGGTTGAACAGCACGTCACGAGTGTTGTTCAGCGCTGAGTTCGCAGTGAACAGCGCTAGCGTCCTGCCTTGCGTCGCCGACGCGATGTCGTGAACCGCGCTCGTGACCGCTTCGTTGTAACCGGGCGTGTTGGGCTGCGGGATATCTTCAGGCACCAAGATCAGTGCTGCGTTCTTGAAATCGAACGGCGAACCTATGCTCAGAGTCTCGTCCGCATCGAAACCCAGTGTGGTCTGGACGCGTTCGAAACTGCCAGATTCACTAATCGTGGCACCAGTCAAGATGTGGGCACGATCTTGACTAAACAGTCCCGATCGCAATTCTGAGGCCACGTCCAGAGGTGCACCGCTGAGATGGAGTTCCATGTTTCGACGCTGATTCACTGAACTCCAATAGACGAAGTTCTCGTCGGGCTGTTCGATCAGTGCCATCAACCAACTATTGATGTCTCTGAGCCGTTCGTAGAGAGCGTTGACGTTGATGACCGCGGCATCTGGTTGACTATCGTTACTCACTAGATCCAGCAACGAACGCAGTCCAGTTACGACCGTGCTCAACGCCGGGTGCAGCACGACCCATGGCTCGTCAACGCCCCGCCGCCATTCGCTCGTGATGCGCGTCATTCCCAAAATCCGCATCTCGCGTGTCCGTTCCCGTCGCGTCACGTAACCCGTCAAGTCGCGAAGTGCCTCAAACATCCGGCTCGACTCAAGCGTCGCCTTGTCTGCCGCTTCAACGACTCGACGTTGCAGGTCGGGCACAGATGATAGTGCCTCTTCTCCCCCGCCGCGCGACGTGGCGAGACGAACCAGACGGGGGAACATCCCATCGGTCCGCGTCAAAGCGCCAAGATCGTCCATGAACTGCGTTTCCCTGATTTCGAACCCGAGGTGGCGAGTAGCAACATCGCGCAGGTGGTGAGCCTCGTCGATAACCAAGACTTGATGAGGCGGCAGGATATTGTTTTCCGCTGCCATATCGCTGAGTAGTAGCGCGTGATTGACTATCAGTACATCCGCCTGGTGCGCGTCCGAACGCGCCTTGAGCATGAAGCATGGCGGACCTTGGCATGGGTAACCACCGCCAATTATGGTCGGAGGGCAACCTTCTGCCGAAAGACGATTGAAAACCCCGGTATCCCATCCCAAAGACAGCTCTGAGCGGTCGCCAGTCTTCGTATCGCCGAGCCAGTTCAGGCACTGCGATAACACGCGCGCTTCCGACTGGTCATGATTAGGTTGCGATACCGCATCCCGCCATCTCTGGACGCACAGATAGTTTGACCGACCCTTCAGCTGAACCGCGTCCAATTCCACGCCGGTCTCGCGCTTCACGATTTCGCGGACCGTCGCAAAATCTTTGTTCAAAAGCTGCTCTTGCAGATTCAGGGTGTTGGTTGAGATCACAGCCTTGCCGCCCTGTCCAGCCACCATCAATGCCGCTGGAAGAAGATAGGCCAAGGATTTGCCGATGCCGGTTCCCGCCTCAACGATCAACTTTTCCTGTCCAGCAATCGTGCGGGCCACTGCGACCGCCATTTCGCGCTGTCCATCGCGAGCCTCGAACGCTGGCATCGTCTCCTCCACCAACCCGCCGGGCAAGAACGCCATCTCCGTTTGGACTACATGCTCGTCCGAAAAACCACCTTCGTCCTCGACGGTACTTTCGCCCCAAGTTGCTGGTCTGCCCGGGAGCCTAATGCGATCGCTCAACAGATCTTCGTCGATCCCGAGGCGACCTACTATTTCGTCGGTCCCATCGCCAGCGGCCACCATATTGGATGCCAACTCGCTGACACTCCAGTTCGCTCGCGAACCTAACGCCGCGATCCGTGTCAAAGTCGCTGTTGGCATGGCCTCGAATCGCGCCAACAATATCAAGAAGAGATCCCTCGACGCCAATGCATCCGACAATGCCCTGTGAGGGTCGTCGTGTAGGACTCCGAATCGTTGCGCCAGTCGAACCAGTCCGAACTCCGGACCTCCCGGCAAAGCGACCCTTGCCATCTGCTCGGTGTCGTAACTGAGCTTCTCGACGTGGATACGGTGCGAACGCAAGAATCCGACATCGAACTCGACGTTGTGCCCTACTAGCCTCGCGTCGCCGATGAACTCTTGGAGATCGTCCCGGATCGCGTTCCAATCTGGAGCCTCATCGACGTCCGCTTGGGATATGCCTGTGAGAGAAACAATGAAATCCGAAAGCCGAGACCGCGGATTAACCAGCGAATGAAACTCGCCGATCTGTTCATCGCCCCGGAATTTGACTGCGCCAACATCGATAATGCGATCGCCTGCAGGGTTCAACCCAGTTGTCTCGAGATCCAACGCCACCAAAGTCTCGGAGCGCGGCGAGGCCTCCCCTCCCTCCCCCTTTGGGAAAGGGGGAATTGAAGGGGGTTTTGAGATGTCGTCTGAAATCAAGGTTCGCGAATCGCTCAGAAACCAGCGTTCGAAAGTACCAGTTCGATGTTCGATTCGTCAGGCACCAATTCCCTTCGATCAACCTGGCGCATCGCATCGACGATCGAAGCTGTAACTGGTGTATCGACACCAACCTCTCGGCCCATCTTTAGAACGTGACCGTTCATGAAATCGATCTCCGACGGTCTACCGTTCTGCACGTCCTGACCCATAGACGGATGCCAATCTCCAGTTCCGGCACCCGCGTTGGCCGCTAACTTGTTGTCGAGTTCCTCGTACATCTCGCCATCGGTCGATGCTGCCGACCATTTCTGCGGTGTCGAGCCGCCAAAGCTGACGACATCCAATCCCAAAGCCAACCCGACCTGCGCTGACTCTGATGCCAACCGTATCTGCAACTCGCGACCGCGCGGCGATGACGCAACCGTAGCTGATCCGCACATCGTAGCACCAACGACCGGGTTGCCCATGCTGTTCTGACAGAGCTTGGCCCAACGCTCGCCTTGCAGATTGGTCGTCGTCTTTCCACCGTCTATCGGTTCGAGTATCGAAATTAATTCTGCGGTCCGCTCCGATTCAAAACCGTCATGTTCGCCTGCCCGGAATACGATGTGTCCCAAATCTCGACGTCTCTTCGTTCCTGCGCGTTGCGACAATCCGGGACCACCAACCCGAACGGCTATTGAGGACATGATCAACCCGACACATCGGTCTGCGCCAACCGCGTCTGCCATGTCGCTGTCAGGCATGCAGTTCTGCGACGACACAAAGTAGCCATCATCCTTGACGAAACGCAATGCGAAGCGCGCAGCCCAAGCGGTGTCGTAGGCCTTGACAGCGATGAACGCGATATCGAACTTGGGCTCCAAGGCTAACGCCTGCGATTGGTGGAGGTGGAAGGCTCGCGGATGGGAGACGAAAGGCTCGTGGGGGCCTTCGACGCGCAAACCGTCGGAGTTGATAGTGTCTACCTGTTCGGCCCAAGAATCGGCGAAAACCACGTCGTGACCCGTGTGTGCCAGCCATCCGCCGATGTAACTGCCCACCGCGCCAGCACCAACTATCAACACTCGTTTCTTGAGTTTCCCGTCGTTCAAATTCGTTTCCTTTGGCTTGTTCAATCGAACCGCATCCATTAACGATAGCCCGAATCTTAGTAGAATCGCTATCGTCAATCTAAACCAGCAACTGATTTGCGCGACAACCAACGGAGTTAAACATGGCCGCAGTTAAGGTGGGTGATCACGCCCCAGATTTCAACCTCAGATCCACAGATGGAGAGATGGTCTCTCTCAGCGACCAGAGCGGCTCAAACGTCGTCCTCGCATTCTTCCCGGCCGCGTTCACCGGCGTTTGCCAGACCGAGATGTGCACATTCCGCGACTCTCTCGCCGAATTCAACGGCATGAACGCCAAAGTCTTTGGCATCTCGGTCGATCCACCGTTCTCCCAAGCCGAATTCCACTCCCAGAACGACCTCACCTTCCCCCTCTTGAGCGACCTCGGCGGTGCCACTGTCGACGCGTATGGGGTAAGCCTTCCGAACCTTGCCGGGATCGAAGGCTACAACGTCGCGCAACGCTCTGTTTTCGTCATTGATGGTGATGGGCATGTCCGCTGGGCATGGGTATCCGACTCACCTTTGAACGAGCCTTCATACGATGATGTGAAGGCAGCATTGGCGGCGATTTAGTACGTCGTTCCAAATTACCATCGTTTCCTTCTCCCAGAGAGGGTTGGAAAGCGCGGTTGGTGTTTTTGAACTAGGATGGACGCTGTTTGAGCGCGTTTAATTCTCCCTTTCGGGGGGATTTTTGGTCGACGAGTCGTTTGTCGAAGCATCGCCGCGTCTTTCGGATCGCGTCGATAAGTTGGTTGTGAAAGTCAGTCAATAGTCCAGCACCGCCGACGTCGCCAGACCGTCGGCCCTCCGGGGAGCATTCTGAAAGACCGCTCCTCGTCATCGCTCGATTCACCCCTCTTGCTGGTGCTGCAGCCTCTCCCGTCCAGCGAAGCGGAAAGACGTTTGCCGGGTAGAAGACCGTTCGCTCGAACCTTGAACGGGCATCCCCCGCGAGCTCGCTTCGCTTGCTCGC
>VXSB01000061.1:26460-35092 GCA_009838175.1 Chloroflexota bacterium | reverse complement strand
GGCCCTCTTCTCGCGTCCTCGGCTTTTTCGTCGCTACGGGGGTGGGGTTTGATGAAGGGATGCGGGAGCGGATTGAGCGGCATCGGGCGGATCGGGATTCGTCTTGGCGGACGGTGGAGGAGGCGGTGGAGGTTTGGGATGTGATTGGGTCGGAGTGTCAGGAGGGGCGGGTGGTTGTTCTGGACTGTCTGACGCTTTGGTTGAATAATCTGATGCTGGAGGATCGGGATGTGGAGTCGGATTTGGAGCGGTTGGTGGAGGCGTTGGAGAGTGTGGAGGGGGAGTTGATCTTGGTGTCGAACGAGATCGGGTTGGGGCTGGTGCCGGATACGGAGCTGGGTCGGGAGTTTCGGGATTTGCATGGTCGGATGAATCAGCGTGTTGCTGCGGTTTGCGATCGGGTGTTGTTTATGGTTGCGGGGTTGCCGGTTGTTGTGAAGGGTTGATTTTGAAGTGGGATAGGCATGGTGGAGGTTTGGTTGGTAGGGCCGCCCCTTGCCGCCCCGGTCACCCTCACCCTATCCCTCTCCCATCAAGGGAGAGGGGATTTGCTTCCACTCGCCGTCCCAAGGCATCCCCTGCGAGCGTCGCTTCGCTTGCTCGCGTCCCCTTGCGCTTTGCGAAGGGGAGGTGGGGCCCCGCTCTACCCCCGGGCATACCCCGCTCGCATCGCTCCGCTCGCTCGCGCCCCTTTCGTTGCACGAAAGGGGCTTGTCTCGTTTGTCCCCGCTGAGTGGGGAAGTTGGTGCCTCCGCACCACCCCTCTGGATTCCGGCTTTCGCCGGAATGACGGAAGGGTTCGTAGGGGCGGTTCGCGAACCGCCCCTACAGGGTTGCTAGGGCGATGTAGGTTGATAGTTCGGTGATTTGTTGGGTGGCACCTAGGGTGTCGCCGGTGTGGCCTTTTAGGCGGGGTTGGAAGTAGAGGCGGATTAGGATGTGTCCGGTGATGGCGCCGGCAGTGGCTAGGAGGGCGTGAGTTGGGGTGAGGATGATGGCTAGGGCGGCGATGGTTACGAGTGCGGTTAAGGTGGCTATGATGGTGTTTATGGGTCGGAGGGGGATGTCTTGGGGTCCGGCGATGCCGTCTTCTCGGGCGTAGGTGGAGGTGGCTTTGACGATGACGGTTGAGGTGCGGGAGATGATGTGGGCGGCGATTAGAGCGGTGATGATGGTTGTGGTGTCGGCGAGGGATGTGAGGGCGGCGATTTTGAGGGTGATGACTAGGATGAGGGCGAGTGCTCCGAAGGTGCCGATGCGGGAGTCGTGCATGATTTCGAGGGATCGGGCACGGTCGTAGGCACCGCTGATGCCGTCGAAGGTGTCGGCGAGACCGTCTTCGTGGAATGCACCGGTGAGGAGCGCGGTTGCGGCGGTTGCGATGATGACGGCGATGAGGGTGGGTAGTGCGAGGCTGGAGATGAAGAATGCGAATGCAGCGACGATGCCGATGATTGCGCCGACGAGGGGGTAGTAGCGATTGGCGTCGGTTAGGCGCTCGGGGGAGTAGTCGATGTCGAAGGGTGTGGGGATGCGGGTTAGAAAATGGAGAGCGAGGTTGAAGGTTTTGAACTCGTTGCGGATGGCGGAGGGCATGGTTAGATCATAGTTGGCGGGGGTGCTGGAGGTGGGCATCCCCCGCTCGCATCGCTTCGCTTGCTCGCGCCCCCTTACGCTGAAGCGAAGGGGGCTATCACCCTCACCCCCGGATCAAGTCCGGGGCAGGTCTAACCCTCTCCCATCGAGGGAGAGGGGATGGTTGGATCATAGCTTTTCGCTGACGCCGGCGGATTGGAAGGTTGCCATGTTGTTTAGGATGGCGGTGGCGGATTTGATTATGGGCCATGCTAGGAGTGCGCCGGTGCCTTCGCCTAGGCGCATGTCGAGGTCTAGGATGGGTTTGGCGTTGAGGGCTTTGAGCATTGCGTCGTGCCCGCGTTCGCCGGAGCGATGGGAGAAGACTAGGGCGTTGGTGATTGTTGGGTCGGAGTTGATGGCGGCGATGGCGGCTGATGTTGCGATGAAGCCGTCGATGATTACGAGGCGTTTGGCGTTGGCGGCTGCGGTGATAGCGGCGGTCATCATGGCGATTTCGAAGCCGCCGTATTGGGTTAGTGCGGTTTGGGTATCGAGGGGAGTTGGGGTGCGGTTGGCGGATCGGGTTAGGACGGCGAGTTTGTGTTGGATGCCCGCGTCGTCTAGACCGGTGCCTGGGCCGACTAGGTCGGGAAGTGGGATGTCGAGGATTTTGTGGGCGGTCATGGACGCTGATGCAGTATTTGCGATGCCGATTTCGCCGAAGCATACGGCGTCGGTGGAGGTGTACCCCCTCCCGAGAGATTCCTCGGCTCCGCTGCGCTTCGCTCGGAATGACAGCTTGCTCGTAGCGCATTTTGAATCATGTGTAGAGGGAGAGGGGAAGAGGTTGGTGCCGTGTTCGGTGGCTTGGCGGAATTGGTCTAGGGTCATGGCGGGGCCGATGCTGAAGTCGGCGGTTCCGGGTGCGATGCGGCGGTTGATGAGGTTTGGGTGATCGATGGGTTCGCCTTTGATGCCGGCGTCGACGATTTTGACGGGGATGTCGAGGGAGTTGGCGATGACGTTTGCGGCTGCTCCTCCGGATAGGAGGTTTAGGATCATCTGTCTGGTGACCTCGCTGGGGTATGCGGAGACGCCTTGTGCGGCGATGCCGTGGTCGGCACCGAAGATGATTAGCTGGCAAGTGGACATGCTCGGTTGGAGCGTGTCTTGCAGAGTAGCGATCTGAGCGGCGAGTTGTTCTAGGCGACCGAGGGAGCCGATGGGTTTGGTTTTGGAGTCGAGGGCTCGTTGGAGGTCGGCGGGGAGCATTGTTAGATCATAGTTTGGTGGTGGTGTACTGTCTGATTTGTTCTTCGTGTCCCCCTCACCCTAGCCCTCTCCCACGGAGGGGAGAGGGGATACCGTCGCACGTCCGCCGGGGCATCCCCCGCTCGCATCGCTACGCTTGCTCGCGCCCCCTTACGCTGCGCGAAGGGGGCGGTTCACCCTCACCCTGGCCCTCTCCCATCAAGGGAGAGGGGATGCCGTTATGGGTTGATGAGGTCGGTGATGGGAATGTCTAGGGCTTGGGCGATTTTTAGGATGGCGGCGATGGTTAGGTTTTGTTTTCCGTGTTCGACTAGGCTGATGTAGGTGCGGTCGAGGTCGGAGGCGTCTGCTAGTTGCTGCTGGGTCAGTTTGCGGTGGTTGCGGGCGGTTCGTATGTTTTGTCCGATTGCGGCGAGTTGTTGGTCGAGGGATGGTTTGGTGTCGATGCGGCCCACGAGTCGACGGGCAATTTGAGCGGCTTGGGCGACGTCGTTGACGACGGCGTCAACGCCGAGTTCGTGGGGGTCGAAATCGGTGTGGCTGATCGCTGAGCCGCCGAGGAGGATTTTGGGTCGTGATGGATCGAGTTTGCGGATGGCTTCGGTGGTGGCTGGGACGTTGGGCAGGAACTCGGACATGGTTGCGGATATGGCGAGGAGATCGATGCGTCGGAGTTGGAGGTATTCTGCGAGGTCTTTGTCGGGAGTGGCGTTCCAGAAGAAGTCGACGTCCCATCCGTCCATGATCAGGAGATCGGCGGTGATTCGTGCACCGACGAAGTGTTGGTCACCTTTGGCGGGGGTGACCAAGGCTCGGAGTCCGATCGGGGTTCGTGGTTTTGCGGCTTGACGCTGGCGGTCCATCATCTGCATTGTGATGGCGGTTGCGAGGTGCTCTTGCGCGATGCTGATGTCGCCTCGATGCCACATTTCGCCGATTATGACCTGTGCGGGAGCGAGTACGGAGAGGTAGATTTCGGGCGGTGTTGCGCCGCGTTCGATAGCGTCGTCGATGATGGACTGTGCCACGTTTGCTTCGCCGCGTGCGAGGGCGTCGGCGTAGCGGTCTCTGGTTTGGGTTAGGAGATTACTGGTAGCCATTGGTGTTGTTGAAGATAATCGACAGATAAAATCGTTATGTTATTAATATACAACATACTAGGTTAGCTCTCAAGGAGGAGTTGAGATGGAGATCATTCAGGTTATTGCGATAGTTCTCGCGGTTGTGGGTGCGTTGAACTGGGGACTGGTCGGCTTGTTCAAGTGGGACTTGGTGGCGTTTATCGGCGGCAAGTTGAAGTTCGGCGAGGTGAACGGCTTCACACGGTTGGTGTACGTGCTGGTGGCGATCGCTGGTGTGATCAGTTTGACAGCGATCGGGGAGCTGATTTAGCGGAGCACTCCTTACGTGGCGGACGGACAGCGTCGGCCTCCTGATCGCGCTCGTCCTGCCGGTTTAGCTCTGCGCCCTCTCTCGCTTTTCACCCTCACCCTGACCCTCTCCCATCAAGGGAGAGGGGATATGTGGGGGAGCGGGAGGGGGCATTTGGGTTTGGATGCCATATAATCCCGTTGAAACGTTGAAGCATCAGTCAGGGGTTGTCATGAACAAGGTACAGGCGGTTATTTCTGCATCTAAGGGTGCGCCGGTTTCGTTGGAGACGATTTTGGTTCCTGATCCGGGACCTGGCGAGGCGTTGATTCGGGTTCAGGCTTGTGGGGTGTGTCACACGGACTTGCACTATCGGGAGGGTGCGATTGGGGATGAGTTTCCGTATTTCTTGGGGCATGAGGCGGCTGGTGTTGTGGAGAAGGTTGGGGATGATGTTGGCAATGTTGCGCCGGGTGATTTTGTGATCATTGCTTGGCGGGCGCCTTGCACGACTTGTCGGTCGTGCGAGCGTGGTCGGCCTTGGTACTGCTTCGATAGTCGGAACGCGGCGCAGCCGATGACGTTGGAGGACGGGAGTCCGTTGTCACCGGCGTTGGGCATCGGCGCGTTTGCGGAGTTGACGCTGGTTGCGGCTGGTCAGGCGGTGAAGATTGACCCGAGAGCGGATGCGAAGGCGGCGGGTTTGATCGGGTGTGGGATCATGGCTGGACTGGGTGCAGCGATTAATACTGGTGGAGTTTCGCGAGGCGACGCGGTTGCGGTGTTTGGCTGCGGCGGCGTTGGTGATGCGGCGATTGCGGGTTCGGCACTGGCGGGTGCACACACGATCATCGCGGTGGATATCGATGATCGGAAGTTGGAGTGGGCGAAGGGATTTGGTGCGACGCACACGGTGAATTCTCGCGAGACGGATGCGGTGGAGGCGATACAGGAGATCACGGGTGGGAATGGTGCGGATGTTTGCATCGAGGCGGTGGGTTTGCCGCAGACGTATGAGCAGGCGTTCTTCGCGCGGGATCTGGCGGGGACAGTCGTGTTGGTGGGTGTGCCGAGTCCAGAGATGAAGATTACGCTGCCCATGATCGAGGTGTTCGGTCGTGGCGGTCAGTTGAAGTCTTCGTGGTACGGGGACTGTCTGCCGACGCGGGATTTCCCGATGTTCATCGATCTCTACATGCAGGGACGGTTGGACTTGGATGGGTTTGTCAGCGAGTCGATCGGGATTGGTGATGTCGAGGAGGCGTTCCACAAGATGGAGCGTGGTGAGGTGCTGCGTTCGGTCGTGGTGATGTGATGGGTGACCATGCGCATCCGCCTTGCGTAGTTACGAAGGGCGACAAACTGGAGGTTGAGATTGCCAGCGGGGCGATGACTCGGCTGGCGGGTGTGTCGGAGGCGTTGTCGGGGTCGACGGGTATTCACCTGGCGATCGCGACGGTGCCGCCGGGTAGGTGTTCGACGGCGCACTACCACGTGAATTGCGAGTCGGCGATCTATGTGGTTAGTGGCGAGGGGTTGTTTCTGCACGGGGAAGAGTTGGATGTTGAGGAAGAAATCGGTCGCGGCGATTTCATCTATGTGCCGCCGGATTCGAATCATCAGCCGGTGAATACTTCGGGTGATGAGGATTTGGTGTTGATAGTGGCGCGGAATGCGCCGGTGGAGATTGTTGTGGATTTGGAGGGAGCTGGGCGGCAGGATTGTCGGTGATTTTGAAGCCTGTCTCCAGGCGAACGGAATTTCAATAGCGTATTCTGTGCCTATGCCAGTAATGTCGATGACGTTATAGGAGGGTGCTTCGGCGATGATTGACTGGCTTGGGATTGGGCATCTGTTTGAGCTTTCAGCCGCAGAGGCTGTCGCGGGGTTTTTCACGCCGCTGGCGATCTTCGCGGTGTTCTTCGTGGCGCATGTGGTTTTGCCGGCGATACGGGTTCCTGGGTATGTGATCAATCCTGAGACTGGGGAGCCGCGGAATTATCGTCTGAATGGGATATTGGTGTATGTGATCGCGCTGGTGGTGTGGTGGTTCGAGCTGACTGGGATGCCACGGGAGTGGTTCTATAAGTCGTCGCTGTATGCGGTGGTAGGTGGGACGGTTTTCACGTTGATCTTTTCGGTGTTCGCGGTGTTCAGGCATCCGGAGCATCAGGGTAGGAACTGGTTTTTGGCGTTATGGGACGGACGGGTGCGGGAGATTTCGCTGTTCAATGAGCGGATCGATTTGAAGATGTGGTTCTATGTGGTGGGCGGAACGATGTTGTCGTTAAACGCGTTGTCAGGTGCTTGGTACAACTACGAGCGGTTTGGCGATGATTTCAATCCGGGCGTTTGGATGTATGCGATCTTCATGACGATTTACGTTGTGGACTACTTCATCTTTGAGCGAGTGCAGCTTTATACGTACGACGTGATCCACGAGAATTTGGGTTTCAAGATGTTCTGGGGAGGGATCATGGTTTTCGGCTGGCTTTTCATTATTCCGCTGTGGGGTATGGCGGCGCATCCACATCCGGGATGGTCGCCGCTGTGGACGAATGTGTTGCTCATCGGCACCGCGGTGATGTATCTGACGGGCTGGGTGATCTCGCGCGGCACGAACATGCAGAAGTATGTGTTTAAGCGATGGCCAGATCGGAAGTTTCTGGGGTTGATCGAGCCGAAGTTCATACAGGCTGGCGATCGGAAGATTCTCTACAGCGGGATGTGGGGGTTGGCGCGTCACTTGAACTACTTGGGTGAGGGTTTCTATTCGTTGGCGGGAGCGCTGGTGTTCGGGTATTTCTTAAATCCTTGGGCTTGGATCTACTTTATCTACGTGCTCGCACTGTTCACTTGGCGACAGAGGGACGATGATCGGTTGTGTGCGGAGAAGTACGGTCCAGAGAAGTGGGCGGAGTATCAGCAGAAGGTGAAGTACCGGATTATTCCGGGGATATATTGAACTACGATGGGCATGATGTGGAATGATTTGAAGGATGGATTTGTTGGTTTCGCTACCGAAGAAAGGGGATTTGAGTCGTGATTGAATGGCTTGGGATTAGCCACCTTTTCGAGCTTTCGGGAGTGGAAGCGATTGCGGGTTTCTTCACTCCCTTGGCGGTGTTCGCCGCGTTTTTCGTGGCGCAGTTCGTGTTGCCAGCTAGGCGTGTGCCCGGGTATGTGATCGATGCTGCGACGGGGGAGCCACGGAGCTATCGGCTAAACGGAATGTTGGTCTTCTTGATCGCGATTGCGGTGTGGTGGTTCGAAGTTGGCGGGTTAGAGCGGGATTGGTTCTACCGAGCGACGATTCCCGCTGTGGTTGGGGGAACGCTTTTCAGCGCCATCATTGCGACGGTGGCGTTTTTCAGTCAGCCACAGGGCCATGAGAAGAACTGGTTTTTGGCTTGGTGGCATGGAAGAGCGTTGGAGCACTCGTTCTTTGGCAACCGCGTCGACTTGAAGATGTATCTCTACGTGGTTGGTGGGACGATGTTGGTGTTGAACGCGTTATCCGGTGCGTACTACCACCATGAACTGTTTGGCGACGACGCCAATCCCGGCGTCTATGTCTATGCTGCGTTTTTCACGTTCTACATCTTTGACTACTTCATCTTCGAACGGGTGCAGCTATACACCTACGATCTGATCCACGAGAACCTTGGTTTCAAGTTGATCTGGGGTGGGTTGATTGTCTACGGGTGGCTGTACATTCTGCCGATGTGGGGGATGGCGGTCCATCCTGATCCCGGGTTTTCGCCGGCGGTTACGAATATCTGGCTTGGTGCGATGGTTGTGCTGTTCCTGTTCGGTTGGGGAATCTCGCGTGCTGGAAACTTGCAGAAGTACTGGTTCAAGCGATGGCCTGATCGGAAGTTCCTCGGGTTCGTGGAGCAGAGGTATATCGAAGCTGGAGACCGCAAGATCCTGTACAGCGGTATATGGGGTGTGGCTCGACACTTCAACTACATGGGCGAGGGATTTCTGGCGCTGTCCGTTGCACTGGTTTTTATGCACCCTGGCAATCTCTGGGCGTGGACGTACATGATCTTCATCGTGTCGCTGTTCACCTGGCGTCAGTTTGACGATGACAAGGTGTGTGAAGAGAAGTACGGGGCTGAGAAGTGGGGTGAATATAAGGCGCGGGTGAAGTACCGGCTGTTTCCGGGGGTGTTTTAGGTGGTTGGTTCGTGGATTTGGGAAGGCGCGTTTATTTGGTTGGGATGTCCCCTTCATCCTTCTGCCACGTCGTAGCCGTAGTTACTCTGCGTGGCACATCTCCACCGCAAGCGGAGGAAACCCTACCCCGCCCCATTCACCCTCACCCTAACCCCCGAGCCCAGAAGGTTCGGGGGGCGCGGTGGCGGTCGGGGGGGGCGGGGGGGGGGGTGGGGGGGGGGGGGGGTGT
>VXSB01000061.1:0-26450 GCA_009838175.1 Chloroflexota bacterium | reverse complement strand
CACCCTCACCCTAACCCTCTCCCATCAAGGGAGAGGGGACATCGTCGGCAGTCGTGGCCGATTTGGGTTCGATGGCGTCTAGGTCGGATGATTCGCGGGTTACTTTGACGGACCGGAGGACTAGGAGGCCGAGGATGAGGAAGATGGCTAGGGTGGCTAGGGCTATGCGGTAGGCTAATTCGCCGGTTTCGGAGAGGGCCCAGATTGTTAGGCCCCAGAGTGCAGGGCCGATGACGGCGGACAGGCGTCCGGACATTTGGAAGAGTCCGAAGAATTCGCCGATCTGTCCGTTGGGAGATAAGTAGGTGAGGAGTACGCGGTCGGAGATCTGGGGTGAGGCCCAGAAGAAGCCCATTGTGATGGCGATGGCCCAGAATGCCCATGTGGTGTCAGCGACGATGGCGGCGACAGCGAGGATGGTCCAGCCGGTCAGCCCGACGATGAGGACGCGTTTTGGTCCGAATTTGGAGACGAGGTAGCCGGTGGCCCATGATGCGAAGATTGCGATGATGACAACGAGGATGATCATGGTTTGGGCTTCGGTGTCTTCGAATCCGCCAACGTTGATGAGGTAAAGGACGTAGAAGGATACGACGGTGTTGATGGCTTCCATGTACATGAATCGTCCGATGAGGAATCGGAAGAGGTTGCTGTGTTGTCGAGCGCGGTGGAAGGTTTCGTAGAGCTGCTTGTAGGAGTTTTGGAAGAGAGTTTTGTCGACGCGTCCCCGTTCGCCGGGGTCTCTGACGATCAGTAGGAGTGGGAGTGCGAAGAGTATGAAGAGTCCGGCAGTTGGTAGGAATGCGGCTTGGTTTCCTTGGTCATCGACGATGGGTCGCATGATGAGGAATGCGGCGATGAGTCCGATGTATCCGGCGCCGACGCCGATGCCGGAGACGATGCCGCGTTTGCTTTCGTCACTGACGTTGATGATGAGTGAGTTGTAGAAGATAAGCCCAGTCTGGTAGAGGAAGTTAGCGGCGATGAAGAATAGGAGTCCGGTGCTCAGTCCGCCAACGGTTCCGATGAGTGCGGTGAAAATGGCGCAGGACACGACGCTGAGTGCGAGGAGGGGGACGCGTCGGTTCAGGCGGTCGGAGAGGGTGCCGAGGAAGGGGCCGGTGAGCGCGACGATGAGCATGGAGGCGGAGAGAGCAATGCCGAGGTGGGTGTCGGTGCCGCCTTTGTCTTCGGTTACCCAGAGGGGGAAGTAGAAGGTGAGGATTGAAGCGGAGAAGATGGTGTCAGAGAAATCGTAGAGGGCCCACGAACCGGTGGAGAGGAGAGCGCGTGGGTTGCGGGAAGACATGAGGGATAGGTTATACGTCTGAACTAGGATTTGAAGGATTTTGAGTGAGAATAGGCACTCTGCGGACACCCCTACGGGTGTCGTCAGTGTGTCATTCCGAGCGTAGCGAGGAATCTCATCACCTTGCACGGGAAATGCCAATTAGATTCTTCACTCCGCTGCGCTCCGTTCAGAATGACATGGGCTGGGCGCAAGGGGACGGTGTTGTGTGATGGATTAGAATTGGGATACTGTGTGATGTGCGGTTGATTGCACGTCGCTGTCGGGCCCGTAGCTCAGTCGGTTAGAGCGCTACTCTGATAAAGTAGAGGTCGATGGTTCGAATCCGTCCGGGCCCACCAATTTCCTCGTGAGCGGCGGATGTTTTTACAGGATTTTGTGATGAGAGATCGGTCTGGGTAATCGGTGGTGAGGAGATGCTTGGCATTGTGTAGATTCTGTCTGCGTTCAGTAGTGGTGATCCAGTATCTGTATGGATGAAGGATCTGATGCCGGGCTTATTGCGCAGGCGAATTTAAGATTCTGGGAATGTTGGATTGCCTGCACTGGGTGCGCCGAGCTTGGCAGAAAAATGAAGGATTGAAGCTGGTTGACGCATCTTATTGAGCAGGTTGGGGGTTGGATCGAAGAGTTGATCGCGGCGATCGGTTATCCGGGGATCGTGTTGGTGATGGCGATCGAGAATATCTTTCCGCCGATTCCGTCGGAGGCGGTGTTGCCATTTGCGGGTTCGCTGTCGGCGAAAGGGGAGCTGGATTTCTGGGGAGCTGTCGCGGCGGGGACTGCGGGATCGTTACTCGGCGCGGTAGTGCTGTATGCGATCGGATATTTCGCTCGGGAGGCGGGAGTTCGTCGATTGGTTGAGAGCTACGGCAAGTACGTTTTCATCTCGGAGAAAGACCTTGATCGTGGCGCGGCTTGGTTCGAGCGTTACGGCGAGGCGGTGATCTTCTTCGGGCGGTTGATACCGTTGATACGGAGCATCGTGTCGGTGCCTGCGGGGTATACGCGGATGCACTTCGGTAGGTTTTTATTGTTCACGACGTTGGGTACGGCGTTGTGGAGTCTGGTGTTGACGTATGCGGGTCGGTTGCTGGGCGAGAACTGGGAAGAGATCAAAGATTTCATGGAGCCGTATCAGAACGGCACACTCGTAGTACTTGTGGTGATAGTCGTGGCGTTTTTTGGATGGCGAGTGATTAAGTGGCGGCGCGAGCGAGGTGTTCCGTAAGCACGGGGTGTGATTGGTGACAATTGCGATTGTTCCGGGATTTTTAGAATGAGGGATAGATTCAGTTGAGACAATGTTTGCAATCGAGCGGTGGAACGTTATCGGTTGCATTGATTGACAGATAGAGAGAGGATTGCAATGCCCAAATACTTGTTCCAAGCATCGTATTCGCGTGAAGGTGTTAACGGACTTCTGGAAGTTGGGGGTTCCGCTCGAGAGAAAGCACTTCGAGAGTCGGTGAACAGTGTAGATGGAAGTCTGGAGGCGTTCTATTACGCGTTCGGGGAAGATGATCTAATAGCGATTGCGGAACTTCCGGACGATGCGGCGGCAACGGCGTTATCGCTGAGAATTTCGGCTGTTGGAGCAGTCGCGGTCAAGACAACGGTGTTGTTGGATCCGACGGTTATCGATGAGGCGGTGAAACGGGGCGTCAGTTACTCGCCTCCTCCTGGCAATTAGGCTGTGCTAGTCCCGCGTTTTCGAGGAACGCGATAAGCATCTCCCTCGACTGGGTTTCGTACATAGGCGAGTATCCAGCGAACTCGCGCAGGTTAGCTTCAGCTTCGAACGCGGGATCAAATAGCGGTCCCATCAGTTCGTAATCGCCAGCCAATTCGCGGTTCCAGATTTTCAGTTCGTCGAGCGTGAGTTGGGGTTCGAACTGGAAGGCATAGGAGTTGCCGTATCGGAATGCTAGGCTCTGCCGTCGGAATGTCCCGTCGCGGCAGAGCATGTATCCGAAGGCGAGTTCGGTCGCGCCGTCTGGGACGCTGAAGCACTCGCCGTGGAGGGTTGGGACTAGGGGTATGCGAAGTTTGGAGAACACGGGATCGCGCGAGCCTCGCTCGGTAATCCAGATCTTGCGGAGTCCAAACTCGTAACCACCGGTTGGTTCGACTAAGCCACTGAGGGCGTGAGCCATGATTTGTGCGCCGAGGCATACGCCGAAGACGGGGATGCCTGATGACATTGCCTCGGCGAAGAACTCGCGTTCGGCGTGTATGGCCGGGTAGTCGTCATTGGCCGAAAGTGCGCCGCCTAATGCGATGATCAAATCTAGCTCTGAGAGAGATGGCGGGTTGAATTCGTCGAAGTGGGGTGCAGATTCGAAGACGTTTAGAGGGATAAGTTCGAATTGGTGATCGCGCAGTGTCGATGTGTAGTTTTCGCCCAGCGTTTCGTGTTCGTTGTGGCGGATTATCAGGGCGCGTTTAGGCATCGTTGTGATTCGAACTGGCAAGGCCAGGATTTGGGAATGACGGGGGTTTATAGTACCTGAGACGGAGGGAAATTCGATATGCGTGTAGTGGTTTTAGTTAAGGCGACCGAAGAGAGCGAAGCGGGGGTGATGCCATCGACTGAGTTGATTGAGGCGATGGGTGAGTACAACGCGGAGTTGGTGAAAGCTGGGATCATGCAGGCTGGTGAAGGGTTGCATCCAACGTCGAGCGGTAAGCGAGTGATTTTCGACGGGAACGGTCGGGAGGTCATTGATGGTCCGTTTGGGGTGACGAACGAGTTGGTGGCGGGATTTTGGATTTGGGAAGTGAAGGATATGGACGAAGCCGTTGAGTGGGTGAAGCGGTGTCCGAATCCCATGCTGAGTCGTAGCGAGGTCGAGATACGGCCAGCGTTCGAGTATGAGGATTTTGGAGACGCGATTACGCCTGAGCAGATTGAACGTGAAGAACGGATGCGGGAAGAGATTGGTGGGCGATAAATCATAGCCCTTAAGCCTGACGGAGTGGCACGATGCCACGTGATTCGAAAAACGAGAACGGTGCGCCTGAGGGGTATCGGCGTTATCGCGTTCCTGACCCCGCGGTAACCGAACCCACCGGCGAAAACGATACAGTCGACGACGCCCAGGAGGACGGCCACCCAGCTGACATCTGTGGGTTGCTATTCACGATCGGTATTTCCCTATTCAGCATTCTGTTTTACCTCGCCATCTTTGGGTTGATAGCTTGGGTGATTGCGGTGATGCTGGGGTTGTTTGACGGCCCTCCGTCCACCCCTTCACACTCACCCTAACCCTCTCCCACGGAGGGAGAGGGGACTATTGGCCGTTGTGCAACGATGCCTCAAGGGAGAGGAGGTTCTAACTTGGCGACCAGTTGTATATCTTCATCAGACTCCCGCCCATCAAAGTTGCGCGTTCGGAGTCGGTTAGTTGGTTGGTGACGCGGAAGGCCTCAACGCCTTGCTCGTAGGTCAGCAGGTTTACGGCGCGGGTCCAGTCGGTGCCCCACATGCAACGGTCCAGGGTGTAGGCGTTGAAGATTTGTGTCAGTGGTTCCCAAATGTCAGCGTAGGGGAACGGTTCGTGCGCGAGTGTTCCCGCGCCGGATATTTTGATAGCGACATTGTCGAACTCGGCGAGTTCGAGGACGGCGGGTAGGTCGTCCCAAGCGTCAAGCGGCGTAGGCGGTTCGTAGGGTTGAGCTAGGCCTAGGTGGTCGATGATGAGTTGGGTGTTTGGATGTTTGCGGGCCATTTCTCGGAAGATGGGGAGTTTGCCGGAGCACATAACGTTGATGGGAATATTCGCTTTGGCACCGGCGGCAAGGATTTGGTTGACGCCGGGGTTGTCGGCTTCGATCTCGATACGTGCGAGCATGATACGCGCGCCTACTACGCCGGGATGGGATGTCCACTCTTCCATCTGTTGCTCGATATTTTCGGAATCGGGGTCGAACGGTCTGACGAGGCCGAAACTACCAGGGTGCTGGTCGTAAACCTCAAGCGCGTAACTGGCGTCGTATTGATACATCGAGAACGGTGAGACGAGGATAGCGCCATCGACGTCGACTTCATCCATTGCGGCGACCATGTCGTCGCCGGTAACTTCAGGTGGCCCTTCCAAGTGGCCATGCCAAGGACGTCCGGGATGGTTGCGCTCGTAGGCATGGACTTGGACGTCGATTACGGGTGTTGAGGTGGTCATGGATCGGCCTTGTTGTCTGAACTGTGATGGATGTGATTGTAATGATTGCCGTCATTCCCGCGAAGGCGGGAATCCAGTAGGGGCAGGTTTCAAACCTGCCATACGTTTCGGTGTAGGTGGTGATATGGTTTCTTGCGGGAGAATTGCAATGTCAGATAAGCGACCAAACGTAATCATGATCATGTCCGACGACCTCGGGTACGAGTGCATTGGGGTCAACGGAGGAACATCGTATGCGACGCCTCGGTTAGATGAGATGGCGGCGAATGGGATGCGGTTCGATGAGGGGCATGTGTTGCCTCTGTGTACGCCGACGCGGGTGGCGCTGATGACGGGGAAGCACAACTTTAGGAACTACATCGGGTTCGGGTTGATTGCGCCGGATGAGGTGACGTTTGGGCATCTGTTCTCGGATGCGGGTTACAACACTTGCATTTCGGGTAAGTGGCAGCTGTATTCGTATAACCCTCCGGATGAGATGCCGGAGATGAGGAACAAGGGTCAGCAGATCGAGGACGCGGGATTTGACGAGTATTGCGTATGGCACGCGCACCAGACCGAGGACAAGGGGTCGCGGTACAAGGACCCGATCATCTACGAGAACGGCAAGTACCAAGATGACACCGACGGCAAGTACGGTGATGACATTTTCTGCGACTACATCATGGATTTCGTGGATCGTAATAAGGACAATGACAAGCCGTTCTTCGTTTATTGGCCGATGGCGTTGACGCACAAGCCGCACGAGCCTTCGCCGGACAGTCCGGAGTTTGCGGACTTTGAGCCACCTCCGAACAAGACGCTGGGCGGTAGGACCTGGGCGGAACTGGAGGACGGCGCGTTCGAGGACGATCCTCGTTTCTACAAGGACATGGTCGAGTACCACGACAAGCTAATTGGTCGGCTGTTGGACTATCTCGAAGCGGAAGGATTGAGCGAGGATACACTGGTTATCTACACGGGCGACAATGGCTCTCCGCACGATGTCTGCTCGATGTATCACGAGCACAATGAGATCTGCGGCGGCAAGGGTAAGACTAACGATCGGGGCACGCATGTCCCGTTGATCGTGCAGCAGCCGGGTACGGTTCCTGCGGGATCGGTGAATGATGACTTAATCGATGTCACCGACTTCCTGCCGACGATGCTGGATGCGGCTGGTGTCGATACGCCTGAGGGTTACGTGATCGACGGTGAGTCGTTCTACCCGCAGTTGAAGGGCGAGACAGGGAAGCCGAAGGATTGGATCTTCTTCCACTTCGAGCCGATGAACGCGCGGAACACGACGGGTCAAATCCGTTTCGTGCGTGATCGCAACTGGAAGCTGTACGAGACGGGCCAGCTTTACGACATGAACTCGGATTTGGACGAGGAGCTACCGATCTTCGAGACGGAGGACGGCCCGGAGGCCGCGGCAGCACGTGCGAAGCTGAAGCCGATTTTCGCGGAGATGGTGGCTTGAAATAGAGCGATTGTTCGCGCTGCTAATTCCGTTACCGGATAAGCGGTTGTCGGCTGCGGTATGTAGCAACGCGCCAGAGCCATTCTGCCGGTCCAAACAGGAAGCGGTTCAACCACGCCTGTGACCACCAGATTTGCAGCACCCAGACCGCAAGAACAAACACCAAGACTAAGCTGCGGTTCACAAAGTCGGCATTGGCGAGGAGAGTTGTCAACACTAGGACGCCGAGGACTGTCTGCGTCAGATAGTTGGTCAGAGCCATTCGGCCGACTGCACGCAATCGTTGCTTTAGCCAATGTTCGGCGCGGTTATTCCACAGGATGATCAGGCTCATGTATCCAAGCGACGCGGGAATCGTCCCAAGGGTGTTGGGGATCTGGCCGACAAAGGCGATCTCTCGCGAGTAGTCGTTCTGTGTGGTGATGATGACGCCGGCTGTGGCGAGCGGCAAGCCGATGGCAAGCCCGATCAATGCGGTGCGTCGATATGTTTTGGCGGTCAATCCACCGTTCATAAAGCCGGCGCGATACAAACCAGCGCCGATGAGTATCATTCCCAGCGCGCGTAGGAAAAAGCCCAGTGCCACAAGAGCATCGAAATACTCCTGCTCATCGACCGTAACCACTCCGGGTGCCCAGCTGCGCGACAACGACACCACCGTCTCGTCGGCGATGTACTGCATCAGCAGCGCGACTCCAACCGACAGCCCGAACACCACGACTCCAACGGAAATCAGCCCCCAATTTGGCAGTTTGCGCAAGGCGATCAGAAATATCGACGATATTGCATAGGCCATCAGCACGTCGCCATCCCACAACATGAAGTGGAGGATGCCGATGAGCAGGAGGAGCCCGTTTCGCCAGAGGTTCAGTAACACGGATCGTCTTCCTCTGGCACTGGCGCGGTCGATGAAAAGAATCATCCCTGCACCGAAGAGCAGGGAAAACAATCCCATGAACTTCTGGTCGACAAAGATCTCACCGAAGATGCCCAAGGCCCAATCGAGCCAAGATTCAGTTCCACCCGCGCTCAGGTTGAAGTACGGCGCGTGCCCGAATTTGAAGGAAACGGCGTTCATCAACAGAATCCCGAGCACGGCGACACCGCGTATCAGGTCGAGGCTGGTAATCCGCGCGTTCTCGCGAACGGGGCCGGATTCGGTCGTCTGAGAAATCGTAGACAACGCGTCGAATTACATGGGCGAGATCGTGAGAGTTTCGGAAGTTCCCGAAAAAGCGTGTGATGGAAGCGAATTGTAAACCTAACTATGGTTGTCTAGATTTTGAGGGCGGTTCAACGTCTCGCACTGAGTGGTATGGTTTGACGCGGGAGAAAGAACTATGTCAGATAAGCGACCAAACATCATCATGATCATGTCCGACGACCTCGGGTACGAGTGCATCGGGGTTAACGGAGGGACATCTTACGCGACGCCGCGGTTGGACGAGATGGCGGCGAATGGGATGCGGTTCGATGAAGGGCATGTGTTGCCGTTGTGCACTCCAACGCGTGTCGCTTTGATGACGGGGAAGCACAACTTCAGGAACTACATCGGCTTCGGGTTGATGAGGCCCGACGAGGTGACGTTCGGGCACATTTTCTCTGATGCGGGTTACAACACATGTATCTCGGGTAAGTGGCAGCTGTACTCCTACAACCCGCCCGAACAGTTTCCTGAGATGCGGAACAAGGGACAGCGAATCGAGGATGCGGGTTTTGACGAGTACCACGTCTGGCACGCACATCACACCGAACAAAAAGGCTCCCGCTACAAGGACCCGATCATATATGCGAACGGCAAGTATCGGGACGACACGGAGGGCGAATACGGCGACGATCTATTTCTCGACTACATCATCGACTTCATCGGACGAAAAAAGGACGACGACAATCCGTTCTTCGTCTACTGGCCGATGGCGCTTACGCACGGGCCGTTCGAGCCGACGCCGGACAGCCCGGAGTGGGATGGTTTCAAACCAAATTCGAATAAAACCCTCGGCGTGGGAACTTGGGCCGAAATGAACGATGACGGCGGAGATGCCCATCCCAGGTTTTACAAGGACATGGTGGAGTACCACGACAAGGTGATCGGGAGGTTGCTGGACTACCTCGCTGAGCAGGGCTTGAGCGAGGATACGCTCGTCATCTACACGGGCGACAACGGTTCGCCACAGGAAGTCTGCTCGATTGTTCACCGCCACACCGAAATCTGCGGTGGTAAAAGCACGACCGACGACCACGGCACCCACGTCCCTTGGATCGTCCAGATGCCTGGGACGGTTCCGGCTGGCGTCGTGAATAACGACCTGGTTGACGTAACGGATTTCCTACCCACGATGCTGGAAGCGGCCGACATCGAAGCCCCGAACAATTACGTGATCGATGGAACGTCTTTCTACCCACAGTTGAAGGGGGAGACGGGCAACCCTAAAGACTGGCTCTTCTTCCACTACGACCCAATGACCCCCAATAGACCCGACCTAACCAGCATCCGATTCGTGCGCGATCGAAATTGGAAGCTGTACGAAACAGGGGAACTTTACGATCTGAATGCGGATCTAGATGAGGAGTTGCCGATATTCGAGTCGGAAGACGGAGAGGCGTCGGCAGCGGCTCGGGCGAAGTTGAAGCCTGTGTTTGCAGAGATGGTCTGAGGCAGGAATTCAGCTGACGCTGTTGACTGCCATTCGCCTAGATTCAACCTCACTATCGCCGTTCGAGCTAGCGAGTAAGGGTTTCTCGTCAACCGTTGAGTTGGCTTCGTCAGCGCGAAGTCCTTTCGCCAGCAGAAACAAGGCGTAGGCCAACGTGAGAGTGGGAATGATGCTGAAGATGAGCGGTGTCATCCAATCCCCACTGATTGCCTTAGTGGTTGTCAATCTGGCAAGGATAACGACAGCGAAGATGTTAACCAAAAGGATCGCTGCGACAAAGAACGTCAATATTGGACGCGGCTTGGAGATGAACACTAAGACAACGGTGGAAACGGCGACGAAGGGCTGAATTACAGCAAGGATTAGACGCGCTCGGTAGTCTCCGACTTCGGCCATCATACTGACTTGTGTGGTCACCATCGCGAAGAGCAAGTTGGCAAACGCGAAGACGAACATGGCTATGCTGAATGCGTGCATGGCTGCGATTCTAAAAATCTGGCTAGGCCCGATTCCAGATGTGTTGATGTATCAGACACGCGTTCCATATGACATCAAAAAACCGGCGGGACGGTGCTGTCCCATCAGGAATAGCAGCTGAAATTCCGTTAAGTTTCGTTCGGTTGATCCGCGTCATCAGGCGGTTGTTGCAGTGTGCGGAGCCTTAGTACGCTGTAGATGATGGCGATCGCTGGGACAACCGAGAAGAGCAAGGGAAGGGGCCAATCGCCCTTCATGTTGCCAGAAGCGATCAGGACCGCCAGCGCCGAGTCTGCTGCGATGTTGAGGACAAATATCGCTGTGAGGGCGATGACGATACCCACTGGCAGGCGGAGCGTCAAGACGAGGGCCATGACGGAAAGCGCGGATATCGGGTGTAGGAACGTGAGGATCAGGCGCGAATAGAAATCCCCGCCGTCGGCGAACTGACTGAACAACGCGCCAAATCCCGCAATGAGCAAGTTGAGGACGGCTAGAACCATCAAAACGACACGAAACACAGTCATGGCTCGATTGTAGTCAACCATTTCTAGAAGGTTTATGCTGTCTGGTTTGTAAGATTCGCATTTGACATGACGCCCCGCTCAGAAGATATGCAGCCGCACCATCCCGAACTACCTCCGCTGACACCGATCCGTGGTGGCCATCACCGCTGCACTAAGTGCGACCGAGTGATCTATTCGGATCCTAAGGTTGCGGTCGCGGCGATCATCCCGATGGATGGTGGAATTGTGTTGTTGAAACGGGCGATAGAGCCGCAACTCGGCAAGTGGAGTTTTCCATCAGGATATGTTGATCGCGGCGAGAAGCTCGAAAAGGCTTTGGAGCGCGAGGTGTTGGAGGAGTGCGGATTGGCCGTAGACGTTGTGCGGTTAGTCGGGGTTTACAGTGACGAGGGTCAGGCGGTTGTGCTGGTTGTGTATCACGCGGATGTTGTTTCAGGTAAGTTGATGGCGGCAGATGAAACGTCTGACGCTCGGGTGTTCAGAGTGGATGCGATGCCGGAACTTGCATTTGAGCACGATGATCGGATCGTGCGGGATTGGCTGGAAGGGTTGGAAATGAGGAAGTTGGACTAGGGACTTTGAGTGTGTATTAGTGGTGGTGTACTAGAGGCGGAAGTTGCGTTGGAGTTCGGATTCGTAATGGCGACCGAGGTTGTGCGCGTTTTCGTTTAGCCAGTCGTTGAATCGAGTCGTGCCGGTTGGCAAGGTTTTGGATGTCAGGAGACCGGTCATTAGACCGTCGACCTCGTCGCGGGTCAGGACGATGTCACGGACCACTAGACCAACGATACTGGTCAATGCCAAACTTACGGAGGGTGGCATGTGGATGAATCTCGCGCGTATTCCCATTGCTGAGGCGAGTAGGCCGATCAACTCTTCGAATGAGAACGTGTCTGGTCCTGCCGCGTCGGCGACGAAGTTTTCAGATACCGTTGCCGCGGCTACTGCTTGTTCTGCAACGTCTTCGGCATAGATGGGTTGGACAGGGTAGTCGCCATTGCCGTACATCGGGAAGACAGGGAATCGCCTGAGGGCCCAAGCGATGTTGTTAAGCAGGAGGTCGTCTGGGCCGAAAATGAGAGTTGGTCGGATTATTGCGTACGGGATGCCGATGTTTTTCAGTGCTTCTTCGACTTGCCATTTGCCTTTGAAGTAAGGGAGACGCGATTTGAGGGACGGGTTTGAGACGGAGATATGGACTATCTTTCGGATGCCAGCGTTCTTTGCGGCGTTGAAGAGTATCTCGGAGTTTTCGACTGCGGCGTCAAATGACGTCTCGCCTCGTTCGAATCGTATCCAGTAGGTGTTGTAGAAGACGCTGGCACCTTTCATCGAACGCGAGAGGGCGTCGACGTCGGAGAAGTCAAGGGGAGCGCATTTAACTGCGCCGCCGAAGGAGTCGCGTGTGTCTGGATGGCGAGTAAGAGTTGTTACACGGACATCCTGTCGAAGTAGATGTCGGGCGATATATCCGCCGGTGTAGCTGAAGGCGCCGGTGACAATAGCCTTTTCAGGATGTGGCATCTTGTCCGGCCCTTTGCGAAGAAACCGGTTCGCTCATCGGAAGTACTCGTAGTATGCAGATTCGATTGTGAGTTTAACCAACCCCTGAACCGCGCGTCTGATCGAGGTAGGCGCGGGCTTCTGCTAGGAGGAAGCGGGAGGCACCGCTGACTATCCATTGGACGCCGCGCTCGTGCCAGAACTGGGCTTGTTCGACGGTGACGCCTAGGGTGCCGGAGATTTTGCCAGCGTCGTGGGTTTTCTTGACAAGCGTTTCGATTTCGCTGACGACTTCAGGGTGGGAGATCTGTCCGGGGTAGCCCATGTTGAGTGATAGGTCGCCGGGGCCCATGAAGATACAGTCGGCACCTTCGACGTTGATGATCTCGTCAGCGTTCTCAATGCTCTCAGGCGTCTCGATCTGAAGGCACACGAAGGTCTCTTCGTTGGCTTGTTTGACGTATTCGGCTTGGTCTTGGATTCCGAACATTGCGCTGCGTCCGGAGAATCCGCCGCGTTTGCCGACGGGTGGGTATTTGACGGCGTCTACAACGGCGCGGCCTTGTTCGCCGTTGTTGATGAGCGGGATCATGACGCCTTGCGCGCCGCCTTCGAGGTAGCGCTGAATGTGTTGCTGGTCGTTCATGCCGATACGGACTATGGGTGTGGTGCCGGAAAGTTCGGCGGCGCGGATCATGTTCTCCGCGGTCTCGTAGTCCATGATGCCGTGTTCGCAGTCGATCACGACGAAGTCGAAACCGGCCCAACCCATGAGTTCGACCAATGCGGGAGCGGGCCATCCGACAAACGGACCAAGAGTGGTCCCGCCGTCGAGCATCTTTCGCTTCATGGTGTTGTTTCGCATCGGGATTCTCTTTCTCGCGTGGGTCGGTGGGGTTTCATTCGCGATGTTTCAGGTTAATTCAAATCGAAGAATTCGGAGACGTGACTCCAGACATCTTCGGCGACCTCGTTCGGGTTTCGGGAAGCATCGATTTCGATCCATCTGCTGGGTTCGCGATTGGCGAGTTCGCGGTAGCCGCGACGCACGCTGCGGTGGAAACGCATCGGTAGTTCCTCGAAACGGCGTTGGGTTTCGCCGATGGAGTCGTCTTCAGCGTCGCGCCGGCCAAGTCCAGTTTCGGGTGTAACGTCGAGCAAGATGGTTAGGTCGGGCGCGACCTCGTTGGTTGCTAGTTCGTTGGCGTGGCGGAGGCGGTCGAGGTTGAGGTTGCCGCCGTAACCTTGATAGGCGATCGTGGAGTCCGAAAAACGGTCGCCGATCACCGTAGTGCCTTTGTTCAATTCAGGAACAATCACATCGTGCATGAGTTGTGCACGGGCGGCCATAAAGAGCAGGGCATCGGCCGCCGGAACGTTGTTGCTCTGCGATTTGATGATGTCTCGGACTTGCTCGCCGAGACGGGTAGTGCCGGGTTCACGGACGACCAAGACCGGTAGGTTCAGGCTCTCTAGGCGTTGCCTGAGCAGCTCCACTTGGGTCGTTTTGCCTGCGCCTTCGCCGCCTTCGAAAGAGATGAATGGCGCTTTGTGAACCGACCTGCGCGGCATGGTGAGGATACCGAGTCTATGCCGTCTTTGTGCGGATCATCGCCGCCTGCGACGGATGATGACGTGACGGTTTGGTTCGTGGCCGGTGCTTGCGGAGCCGACGTTGTAACGGGCGGCCAATGCGTGTTGCAGTCGGCGGATGTGAGCGGATTGTGCCGAGAGGTTGATCTTGCGGTCGCCGCTCAAGACGCGTTCGACGGCGCGTTCCGCTTCCTCGAGCGCTTCTTCTACGATGTATTCGTCTTCCGGTGCCCCGCCAGATTTGCCGTTGGCAAATCCCGGACGCTCAATTTCGAATCGGCTCAAAAACTGTTCGATTTGTTCGCGGGTGCTTCGCCGAAGGACGTAGACCGGAACGCCATCCCGTTCGGCACGTTTGACGGCTGGCGGTCGTCGGCCATACTGAAGTTTGGTTGTGACGAGCACGTCGGCATCGGCGGCGGACTCCGAGAGTGCGACTGGTACGCCCATCGCTCGGATGCCAGCTCTCAAGGTTTCACGAGGGACGCCGAACGGATGCACGCGGATGGGAGGGTGATCGGGCAACGAGTCTTCACTGTCGGATGCTGGTTTATTCCGCTTAACGCCGTTCCCGTTGCGATTCTCGGGACCATCCGATTGGTCGTACGAACGGCGCGGCGAACGGACGGAGTTGAGATCGAAGGCAGCGGTTTCGAACCCGTCTTCCGATTCCATAGCGTCTTCGACTTGAGATTCGACGGAACCATCTTCCTTGAGTCGGCGCATTTCTAGCGGGACTTGGAGGCCGCGGAGCATTCGATCTACTGCTCTGCCGACATCGTTGTGGACGCCTAAATAGTAACGCTCTCGCATCTCGACAACGACATCGAAAGTCGGGGTGTGCTTGCGTTCGAGAACAGTTTTCTGCGTTCGCCGCCGCCGCGCTTCGATGTCGCCGAGAGTTACAGCTTGAGTACCGCCTACGAGGTCGGACAGAGTCGGGTTGCTAATGACGTTGCCCAGGGTGTTGCCGTGTGCAGTTGCTACCAGCTGCACCCCGCGTTCGGCGATGGTACGGGCAGCGATGGCTTCCAACTCGGTTCCGATTTCGTCGATAACGACGACTTCGGGCATGTGGTTCTCGACGGCTTCGATCATTATCCGGTGCTGCAACTCAGTGTTGGGCACCTGCATTCTGCGCGCCCGCCCGATTGCGGGATGGGCTACTGCGCCGTCGCCGCCGATTTCATTGGAGGTGTCGACGATTACGACGCGTCGCGAGGCATCGTCGGCGAGAACCCGAGCGACTTCGCGAAGGATAGTGGTTTTGCCCACGCCGGGTCGGCCAAGGATGAGGACGCTACGACCCGATTCGATGAGGTCTTGTATTAAACGGACAGTGCCAAATACGGCGCGACCGACGCGGCAGGTTAAACCGACAGGATTGCCTTCGCGATCGCGTATGACAGAGAAGCGATGCAGGGTGCGTTCGATGCCAGCACGGTTATCGTCACCGAAACGTCCGAGTCCAGCAATGACGCCAGCGATATCTTCCCTAGTTACCTCGTCGTCGCTCAACACGATCGAGCCATCGACAAAACGTGCTTCAGGAACGCGGCCGAGATCGACTATAACTTCGAGGAGACTGGACATGTCGTGTTGTTCACCAATGTTTTCGTCGAGGCCCGCGCAGAATGATTCGGGCAAGACGTTGAGGAACGCGTCCATGTCGTCGACCACGTGACGTTGGTTCAGATTTGAGGCGGTGTTCAGGGTCCCGTTGGTTTGGATTGTTTCTATTTGTTCGTTGGTGCTGATATCAACCATGATATGCGCGGGTGCGTCCCGGTTGAAGTTTCCTCGTGCCACGCCCTAGGTCGGAAACTCGGGATTGGGAAATCGTCACTGCCGACTTGGCGTTGGTTCCGTAGTTGTTGGTGTTGAGGTCAAATTTAGAGCGATGCGGCGATTAGCGCGGTCACGTCCGCGGTGCGGCTCGAGTAACCCCACTCGTTGTCGTACCAGCCGACAACCTTGACGAAAGTCCCAGAGCCGGAACCATCCTCGGCGACCACGGCGGTCGAGAGTGCGTCGATAGTGCAGGAGTGTGGATCGCCGATGTAGTCGGAGGATACGAGCGGTTCGTCGGATACATGCATCACGCCAGCGAGATCGCCGGATTCGCTGGCTCTGAAGGCATCGTTGACTTCATCTGCGGTAACCGATTTTGCGAGTCGGACGGTCAGATCGGTGACCGAACCGGTGATGACTGGTACGCGATATGCCATGCCGTCGATCTTTCCAACTAGCTCGGGTATCGCCAGAGTTACCGCTTTTGCCGCACCAGTTGTCGTCGGTATGATGCTATTGGCGGCAGCACGTGCGCGTCGTAGGTCGCTGTGGACTTGGTCAAGAATAGCCTGGTCGTTCGTATATGCATGGATAGTGGACATCAACGCGTGTTCAATACCGAACGCGTCGTTGAGAACCTTAGCCATCGGGGCAACGCAGTTGGTGGTGCAAGACGCGTTCGAGATGACGTTGTGCTTTGACGAGTCGTATTGGTCTTCGTTGACGCCGAGGACGATGGTGATGTCTTCGTTGGTTGCGGGTGCGGAGATGATCACCTTCTTGACACCGAATGATAGGTGACTGGAGGCTTGTCTCGAATCGGTGAAGAAGCCAGTCGATTCGATGACGATTTCAACACCGGCATCGTCCCACGGGATTTTAGCCGGGTCGCGTTCGGAGAAGACGGTGATTGTCTCTCCGTTGATGACCAAAGATCCGTCAGCTATTTCGACGTCGCCGTCGTATCTGCCGTAGGTCGAGTCGTACTTGAGGAGGTGCGCTTGCTGTTGCGGGTTTGCGAGGTCGTTAATCGCGACTACTTGCAACTTGTCGGGATGTCGTTGGCTGATGGTTCGGAAGACTTGCCGTCCGATCCTTCCGAAGCCGTTGATACCGATCTTGGTTCTGCTCATATTGTTGGTTCTGTCCCTCGCTGATTGTAGGTAGTTTCGTTGAATTGCTGAACTAATCTTTCGCTAGTTGCAGATTACACCTCGCAGCGAAATCTCGTCATGCGGTTTTTATCACGCTCATACCGGCGTACCGGCCTTTGTCGCCCGCCCAATCTTCAATGCGAAGGAGGCGGTTGTATTTGGCGACCCGCTCGCTACGTGCGGGTGCCCCGGCTTTGATTTGACCGCATGCTGAACCAACCGAGATGTCGGCGATGGTAGTGTCTTCAGTCTCGCCGGAACGATGGCTGACCACGACTCCGAAGTCGGCTTCGCGGGCTCTACGGATAGTGTCGAGTGTCTCGGTTACAGTTCCGACTTGGTTGGGTTTGATCAAGATCGCGTTGGCGGCTTTTTCGTTGATGCCGCGTTCGAGGAAGGCGGTTTGCGTTACGAAGAGGTCGTCGCCGACGAGTTGGACGCGGTCACCGATGGCTTCGGTGAGGATCTGCCAACCCTCCCAGTCGTTTTCGGCGAGACCGTCTTCGACACTGCATATAGGGTATTCGGCGCAGAAGGCATCGTATTCATCAGCCATCATTTGCGCGTTGAGCCTGAGCCCCTCACGCTTCATGCTGTAGCGTTTGACCTCGGGCACATAGAACTCGCTGGCTGCCGGGTCGAGAGCGATGAAGATCTCTTCGCCGGGCAAGTATCCCGCGGATTCGATGGCATGCGTTACGTAACCGAGTGCTTGACGGTTGGTGAGGCCGACGGGTGCAAAACCACCTTCGAAGCCGACGGATGTAGATAGTCCTTCAGATTGGAGAAGCTTTCCGAGTGCTTGGTAGATTTCGGAACCTGCTCGGAGTGCTTCAGACAGCGATTCGACGCCCGCGGGCATGACCATGAACTCTTGGAACTCGGTCGATCCCGCCGCGTGTGCTCCGCCGTTGAAGATGTTGAGCATCGGTACCGGGAGGATGTATTTGTCCTCGTTTCCGATGTGGTCGGCGACAAGATCGTAGAGCCATTCCCCTTGGCTACGGCTCGAAGCTCGAAGGACGGCCATGGAGATGGCGAGCATAGCGTTTGCGCCGTAACGCGACTTGTTGCCAGTCGCGTCGGCATCGATCATCGCGGCGTCTACAGTGCGTTGGTCGTTGGCGTCGAGACCTACGACGGCATCGTTCAACGGTCCATTGATGTTGGCAACAGCTTGGAGCACGCCTTTGCCGTTGAAGCGTTTCGGATCGCCGTCACGCAGCTCCCATGCCTCGTTTTCACCAGTGCTTGCGCCAGAGGGTACGGATGCGCCGTTTCGGGTACCGTCCTCAAGGAGTACCTCGGCATAGACCGTGGGGTTGCCCCGGGAGTCGAGTATCTCTTTTCCGCGTACGAATTTGATGTTGCTCATTCTCAACAAGTTTGCAATATGAATGCGCGATTCTGTTAACGCGCTTGCGGGATTAAAGGTAACGGAGACCTGATGCGGGTCAGGCTCGGTTTTGACGAGCAAGCTGGATCGCTGTAGTTACGGCTTCCGCGGCGTCGCGGGCGTAAGTGACTTCCGTGAAACGCGATTTACCCCCGTCGTCGCGTAAGTTGGCTTCCCATCCTTCAAGAGCGACTACCGGTACGCCTGCGATCATTGCGAAGCTGAGTTCGTTGGATGTGCCCCATTTTCCGGGGAGCGCGATAACAGCATCGCTGGCGTTCGCAACGAGAACGTTCCTGACGAAACCGAGTGGTGTCGGGATGGCGTAGTCGATGTACGGATTGGCTTGATTGCGTTCGGTGGTCGAGAGGATGCCGATGGTTGTTCCGCCCGCGGATTTGGCACCTTTGGCGGCGCGCTCCATGGTGCCGCCCATGCCGCCATTGACAAGGATGCAGCCAGCTTCGGCGATGTGGCGACCGACTTCCTCTGCGAGTTTGAGGCCTTCGGGTGTCGTATGGTCGCGATCGCCACCTATGACGGAGATGTAGATGGGATGTTGAGACACGGTATTTCTCGTGTTGGCGTGCGACTAAACACTCGCTACGAATCGGCGCGGATTAAGACAAAGCGTTGGACTGTGCCTGTTTCATTTGGTCACATCCGATGCGCGCCAAATCGAGCATCTCTTGCATCTGGTCAGCAGTGAAAGGCTTGCCCTCAGCAGTTCCTTGTACCTCAACGTAATCACCGGAACCGGTCATCACGATGTTCATGTCGACTTCTGCGCGGGAGTCTTCCTCGTACGGCAAGTCCAGCAGGCATTTATCGTCGACGATTCCGACGGATATCGCTGAGACGCTGTCGATGAGGATACGGGTATCATCTCCGCGTTGAGTTTGAAGGGATTTGATCGCTTGTGCCAAGGCGACGTAACCGCCGGTGATCGAAGCGGTACGAGTGCCGCCATCAGCGCGAAGCACGTCGCAGTCCACGGTTATTGCACATTCACCTAGCGCGGGCATATCAGTTACGGCTCGCAAGGAACGACCGATCAGACGCTCGATTTCTCGGCTGCGCCCACTGGAAGCTGCGCGACGACGATCGATGCGATCGTCGGTCGATCTTGGAAGCATTCCGTATTCGGCGGTGACCCAACCCGTGCCGCGTCCACGCATCCAGCGCGGGACATCGGCCGAGACCGTGGCGGTACAGATGACGTGGGTATTGCCGAGTTTGACCAGTGCCGATCCTTCCGCGTTCGGCATGAAACCTGGTTCGATCGATATTGGTCGACACTCGTCGTATCTTCGACCGTCGGATCGTTCACTTGAAGATGACATTCGCGCGATTTTAATCGAATAGATCGATCCGCCTCCGATCCTGAGAGTGTGTGTGTCTTCGTTGAGGAATGAAAGTGGTGCTTTGGCATAATCGATGCATCGGATCCGAATCACCGAACCGGCAATAGCGAGGACAATTCACGATGAGAATCGTCATCATGGGAGCGGGAGCAGTTGGAGCGTACTACGGAGGTGCGTTAGCGAGGAATGGTGGAGATGTCGCGTTAGTTGCACGGGGCGACCATGCGGAGGCTATGCGACGGGAAGGATTGCGCGTCGAATCGCATTGGGGCGACTACGTAGTGCATCCTAGAGTGGCGCTGACTCCGGATGAAGCAGGGGTTGCGGATTTGGTGCTTCATTGCGTAAAGCTTTACTCGAATGCCGAGACGATACCTACGATGCAGCCGCTGGTGGGCGATGGAACCGTAATTCTCACAGTGCAAAACGGGATTACCGGTGGAGAGTCCTTGGCCAGTGAGTTTGGCTGGGAGAAGGTTTTGGAAGGTGCGACTTACATCGAGACTTCTGTAGCGGGCCCTGGGTACATTGTTCAAACCGGCAGTGCCGCATGCATAGAGTTCGGCGAGCGGGATGGTTCCGTAACTCAACGGGTCCAAGAGATACGAGACGTGTTGTCAGTGCCTGGGATTCAAGTCGACGTGAGTTCCGACATCCAAGCTTCGCTCTGGTCAAAGATGGTGGCGATCGGCGCGCTAGGCACGATCGTGACGGCGGCGAGGGCTTCGTTGCCAGAGGTGTTAGCGATGGATGGCGGTTTGGACACGATTCGGACCGTGATGGAAGAGATCGTTGCAAGCGGGAAGGCAAACGGAGTGAAGTTTGCGGACGGCATCGTCGAAGAGAAGCTTGCGGATGCGATTGCAGAGGCGGACGAGTTTCAGTCGTCGTTGCAGTCAGACTTCAATCGCGGAGGGAAGTTGGAGTTGGATGACATTTTGGGTGCGGCGGTGCGATTGGGGCGCGCTTCAGGAATACCGATGCCGGCGAGTACGGCGTTGGTGATGACGTTGCAGAAGTTTAAGGATGGTGCCTAGCAGGGGGATGATTGGTTGCGCGGGGAGTTTGGGTTTGCAGCTAGCGGCGCGATTTGCCATCTGGTTTATGATTGCGCATAAATTGAAAACCTGCGTTAACACTTTAGTTGGCATCGGTTCGGGATGAAATACCTCAATGGTTAGTGCCGCTGTAACGGCGAGCTTCCCATTTCCCACATCGCCAACTAGATGGATTCGACAAAGATAGGAGAAGAGAGTAGATGGCGGCACTGGCTACGTCTCAGATCAGGAACATCGTTCTAGCGGCACACAGCGGAGCGGGCAAGACGACGCTGGCCGACGCCATGTACTACAAGACGGGAGCGGTTAACCGGCGTGGCCGAGTAGACGAACAGACGAGCCTATCCGATTACGAACCAGAGGAGCAGGAGCGAGGATCCAGCGTTCAGATGGCTATCCTGCCGTGCATGTGGCGGGACCACAAGATCAACGTGCTCGATACCCCGGGCTATCCGGACTTCCGTGGCGACATGCTGTCGGCAATGCGCGTTGCTGACGCGGCGGTGATGTTGATATCTGCGCCGTCAGGCATTGAGGTAGGCTCGATTCAGGCATGGCAAGCCGCGGAAGAAGCCGAGTTGCCGAGGATCATCGTTGTCAATAAGCTGGATCGACCTGAAACCGACTTTGACGAGGTCGTGAGTGTGATTCAGGATGCGTGGGGACGGATGTGCGTGCCAATTCAAGCCCCTGAGGGCAGTGGAGAGGGACTGACCGCGATAACTGATTTGCTGGATGGCGCGGTCGAGGACATGTCCGAAGAGATGGTTGAGGCGATAGCGGAGTCGGACGATGACTTGATGATGATGTATCTCGAGGGCGAGGAGTTGAGCGCCGAAGATCTCGTGAATGGCCTACGTTCGGCGATTCGATCGGGCACGGTTATTCCGATATTCGCGATGGCAGCTGACAAGGAGATCGGCGTGGAGCAGTTCATGGATGCGGTTGTCGACCTGCTTCCTGCGCCGGATGATGAACTGCCCAAGGATGTGACGGGAGACACGCCTGCCAACTTGATCTTCAAGACCTCCGCTGACCCGTTCGTCGGCAAGGTCTCGTATATGCGTGTACACGGCGCTTCATTGTTGCCGAACTCGCAACTGGTTACTGGGTCGAAGGGCGATAGCGAGCGTGTTGCGCAGGTGTATTCTCCAGTCGGCAAAGAGTTGACGGTCGTGGACGAAGCGGTACGCGGCGACATTGCAGCAGTCACCAAGTTGCAGGAAGCGTCGACATATGACACATTGTGTTCACGGGACAACATGGTCGAGTTGGAAGGCGCAGAGCTGCCCGCTCCGATCTTTGCGCTGGCGATCAGCCCGGAATCGCAGGCCGACCTTGACAAGATGGCGACATCGTTGACGCGCATCACTGAGGAAGATCCGACCCTGCACTTGGAGCGAAACGCCGAAACAGGTCAACTGGTGCTGCATGGTCTCGGCGATATCCACGTTGAGATGGCGATCCAACGCATCGCGCGCAAGTTTGAAGTCTCGCTAACGACCTCGTTGCCGAAGATTGCGTACCGCGAAACGATCGTGTCTAATGCTGATGTCGACTACAAGCACAAAAAGCAGTCGGGAGGGAGCGGCCAGTATGGTCACGTCCTGATGCGCGTCGCACCATCGCAACCAGATTCCGGGATCGAGTTTTCGAGTTCGGTCGTCGGTGGTAACGTGCCTCGCGAATACATCCCTTCAGTCGAAAAGGGTGTGCGGAATGCTGCTGCGCAGGGCGTTTTGGCTGGGTTCCCAGTCGTGGGGATAAATGTCGAGCTCTATGACGGAAGCTCGCACTCGGTCGACTCATCCGGTGTCGCATTCGAGATCGCCGGCAGCATGGGATTTCGACAGGCGATGCGAGATGCTCGGCCTCAGCTCTTGGAACCAGTGTTGAAGGTCGATGTGATGGTGCCGGATGAAACCGCTGGCGACGTTATGGGAGATCTGAACCGTAAGCGCGCCCGGATAAGCGGAATGGAGCCGTTGGGCAACGGATTCACAGTAGTCAAAGCTGAAGCACCGACATCGACGATGCAGCGATACGCGGCTGACTTGCGCTCGCTGACTCAAGCGCGAGGTTCATTCAGCGTCCAGGTTGATCACTACGAGCCGGTACCGGCGCAAGACACCGACCGTGTGATCGCGCAGTACGCGGACGAGAATCGTCGGTAGTATCAGCGGACCATCCATAGACGTTCGCCGTCGGTCCGCAGTTTAACCGTTCCGAGTTGATCGGTCCTTAAGACGCGTTCTTGACCGACGGTGGCGCTGTATCGTTCGATCACCTCTGGGTGAGGGTGACCGTAGCGGTTTGCTGTTCCCGCAGCAACAACGACTGCTGCTGGTTCAACGGCATTGATTAGCGTTGCAGTTGAGGATGTGTTGCTTCCGTGGTGCGGGGCTTTCAGTACGGTTGCGCGCAGATTCGGGATTGATATAGCCAGTCTGACTTCCGCCGAACGTTCGATGTCGCCGGTCAATAGGAACGAAACGTTGCGATGACGGAGCATCGTCACTATGGAAGTCTCATTACTGTCAGCGCATTGAATATTGGCATCAATACATCCGCCAGACAACACTTCGATGGTGGTGTCATGATCCAGCCCGATCTGCATTCCGGACCACACGACGACGGCATTATCGTGGTTTTCGACAGCGGCAGACCACGACGCGAAGGCGTTGCTAGCCGAGTTTTGACCAGAATGCAATACGGTGCCTACGGTAAAGCGACGCAATACTTCAGGCAGTCCGCCAACGTGGTCGGTGTCAGGGTGCGTCAGGAGCACGATGTCGATCTCGCGATCCCAAAAGGGGAGCATCGAACCTAATGTGTCGGCGACCTGAGAGGCGTCTCCCCCTCCATCGATCAGCATTCGATTACCGTTCGGGGTTTCGATAAATATCGATTCGCCGTGACTGGTTTGCAGGAAGTGAACGCTGAGATGAGATTCCTGACCATTGCGTGCCAGCGCAAGACCCCAAGTCACAGTCGCCACGATGAGCAAGATCGCAGAGAGCATAGTTACAAACGTCACGTTTCTGGACAAAGTGGTATTGACGCGTTCGATCAGGCCGGATCGCGGAGGTCTGATCCGCGTACTGGAGTTTTTCAGGCGCGGCCACAGCAAAATAGCGCCCGAGATCGCAGCATAGTAGAAAACCGACATCCAAACCGACCATGAACCAGTTTGGATTGATCTCGGCGGCAGATTGGAGAAAACATCTGCGATGAATTCCAGATAATTCGTCGTAGCTATTACAGGGAGCGCGAAGGTCTCCGGGAAGATAGAGATTGGCAAATTAGCAGCGACAACAGCGATTGCCGAAAAGATGATGAGGATCGGGACTGCTGGGACAGCGAGCAGCGTCGCCAACACGCTCCAAATGGGAACGGCGTCGAAATGCAAAGCCACTAGCGGCAATGTTCCGATGCTTGCCGCAGTCGAAACGACTAGAGAGCCAACGACGAATCTCATCACGCGCTCCGCGAAAGCGTGACTTTTGAGCGTCGCCCTTCTAGAGGCAGAGATTTCGGTTGCGCTATCGAGCACGGGTGATGCGAAGGAGACACCTAGCATCGCCGCAAAACTTAACTGGAATGAAAGCGAAGCCAATATTGCGGGTTCTAACGCAACCATCAACATGGCTGCGAGGGCTAACGCTGCCAATGTGTGCGATCCGCGCCCCAACACTCTGCCAAAGATGAAAACCCCGAACATAATGGCGGCGCGTGTTACGGGCGGGGCGAATCCTGCTAATGCGGCGTAACTGAAAACGATTACTAACGGTAGCAATAGATAGATTCCGCGTCGTCTTCCGAACACGAATACTGAGGCCGCCATTGCCAGACCACCGATCAATCCGACATGTAACCCGCTGATCGCCAGCAAATGAGCCATCCCTGCTGAACGGAAGTTGACGACGGTGCCGGTGTCGAGATACGACCTGTCTCCGGTCAACAATGCGATTGACAGATCTGCTTTGGATGCACCGATCGTTTGGATAAGCGCATCTCCGATATCCCGCCGGAGACGATTAAGTGTGCCGCCTTGGGTGGAATCGACAGCTGCGACAGAATCCGATACCGTCGCGTATCGATCATCGATCCTTTCGAGATCGACAATTGCGTCGCCGCCTCGCCAGCATCCGATCAGAAACACTACGGCGAGCAGGGCATACGCTGCGCGCCTACGGGAGACGACCAGCGCGAAGGCTGCGAGCACAACAGCGGATGAAAAGAGGAGGAACGCGACTGTGGGGATGGCGAAACCGGGTGCGAACCTGAAAATGATCGCAGCTCCGATGCCGGCGAGGAAGAATGTCGATACCCAGGCGATCCTCATTCGACGACAACGATCGGCCGTATGGCTTCCAATGTTTTCTCGCCGATGCCGTGGATCTCGAGCAACTGCTCGATAGTCGAGAACCGTCCGACGGCAGTTCGTAACGCGATGATTTGGTCGGCTCTGGTTTCGCCAATTCCAGGGAGCGACCTGAGCTGATCAACGGTCGCCGAGTTGAGATTGATCGGTTCGGTGAAGGGGCTGGTATTTTGGGTGCCGGGTAGTGTTGGTTTCGATTCGGTGATGCCGTCCGAAGCGACGGTATCTAGAGGGTTCGTCTCGGACTCGGCCAAAAGTGAAGGGGTTGGCGGCAGCGAAGGCACGTGTATGAGGGAGCCATCGGTGATGGTCGCGGCGAGATTCAGACGTTCTATGTCGGCTTTGTCGGTCATTCCTCCTGCGGCTTCGATCGCTAGGAGCACGCGATCGTCGCGATTTAGTTCATAGACACCCGGTGCGCGAACCTCGCCAGTGATCTGTACGACTGCCGGCGCGGGCGTCGGGATTAGGATTTCGACCTCAGTGACACTTGCGCTGCTTGCGCCGAGGAAGTACGCGCCGGCCAATGCTAAGACTAGAGCGCTGATTGCTAGAGTCCACGTAGCAAATGTCCGGAGGTTGCTCGTGCTAGTTGCTGGTCTAGTTTCTTTGAAATGAGGTGGCGTCTGGTTGCTCATAGAAATTTGAAGATAGTTTCGATATCGGGAACATCTTACCGCGCGAAACCGATTCGTGCGTCGAACATTGATAGTCACTGCAGGCTGAGTCGATCATAAGAACTTTCGAACGGCGGTGTTGGAAATGCGACGAACCTCAGGTTGTAACATCATGTAGATGTGAATCATCCGCGCCGCGAAACCTGATGACAAATCGGCGAATCAATCCTGATTGACGGTCCGGCACGGTAGAAGACAGCAAGGAACACGGAGAAAAGATTGAACATAGGCCCAAATGATGCCCTGGTAGTCGTCGACGTTCAAAACGATTTTTGTCCCGGTGGAACCGCGGCGGTTGAGGACGGCGACTCGGTAGCGAGGAAGTTGTCAGATTTAGCTCTCAACTTCCGAACTAAGGACGGCCGGATTTTCGCAACCCAGGATTGGCATCCGACATCGCACAAGAGTTTTGCCGAGAACGGCGGGATTTGGCCGTCTCACTGCGTACGCGGAACGGATGGAGCGGGATTCCATGAGGATCTGAAACTTCCTATCGGCAGCAGTATCGTTCGCAAAGGCCAAGAACCTCAATCAGAGGCTTACTCTGGATTTGACGGTACGACTCTAGACTCGCATCTCAAGCGATTGGAGATCAAGCGGATATTCGTCGGTGGCCTGTCAACCGAGTACGCTGTGCAACATACGGTGTACGACGCGCTTCAAAGGGGCTACAGCGCCTTTGTCATCACAGACGCTATTTCGGCGATTAACGCCAACCCTGACGACGACAAGCGCGCTTTGGATTCGATGCTGGCGAGCGGCGCTAAGGCAGTTACGACTACCGAGTTGATGACTTAGCCAATCGCGACTTCTGTAAACGCGCAGAGCGGCGGATTATTCCGCCGCTCTGCGCGTTTTGTTTGTGGATTGAGGTAAGCAGTTTAGGTTCTGTTGCTTATCAGATGAACAAAGGGCCTAAT
>VXSB01000025.1 GCA_009838175.1 Chloroflexota bacterium | reverse complement strand
TTAGTTGTTATATTACTACAGATGTATCGTTTGTCAAGTGCGTTGTTGTCTGAACTGGGTGGGATGATTTTGAGGATGGGTGTTGGGTTGTTTGTTGTCTGAACTGCTGATTGCGCTGGTGGATGTTATGAGCTTTGACGGGACGGGATGGGGTGAGCGTCGGGACACACGTCGGCTCACTCGCCAATCACAGTTGAGGGAACGGACGAATTTGCCGCTTTCGCGAAACGCAAGGGGACGCGAGCGAGCGCAGCGAGATCGCAGGGGATGCCCGCCGAGCCGGGAAACCCCGAATCACCACCAACCCAATACGCAAATCACTACGCCATCCGTCACACCGTCACACCCGCGCAGGCGGGTATCCAGAGGGATGGAGTAGGGCCAACCATTGTGGTTGCCTTCCCATTCCCCGCGCTCTGAGTCGGTGTTTTTACGGGTGCCGCGCGTCCATCCTCTAGGTGCTCATTCGTGGCGACGCGGAAATGGCATGAGAAATTTCCTTATATGACATGCAGCTGACACGAGATCAAAGAATATAACTGATACAACGTATCAAAAATGTGTGTATTCGCTCGAATAGCGAATAAGGAAGGGTCAATGCGTTGGATGCCCAGTTTAGCGTCTTATCTGCCTTCAACACTATAGATCCTGACATTCAAAGACGATGGGGCGGAAGCGCAAAGTGAAACTCATCTCTCCTTCTTCGTTCGCTTCGATACTCCCTATCGATCCGCTGTCTCACACCGTGCGAACGGTATTGATCGCGATGCTCGCCATCATCGCCCTTGGCGCCATTCAAATGCCCGGCACAGCGGCAAACGCATCCGTAACCACAATCGACGACGACTCGCCGCATCCGCAAGCACAATCCAACGACCTGCCAACGATCACTATTCAAGAGGGCACTGAGCATGGATATATGTTGGAAAGTACGCAATCGGCACCCTTCATACTGACCCGATCCGACACCGCAGCGGGTACCCTGACGGTGGATTTGAAGGTGACACAGGACGAGTACGGCGGTTATGTAGCGAGCGAGAATCTAGGGGAGAAGACCGTTTCGCTCGAATTTGGCGCCGATGGAACCGTCCGATACGAGATACCTACGCTGATTCATGAACACCATCACAATGGCCACGTAGATGTAGAGATCTTGGCAGACTCTACCGACCCTGCAGAATATTCCATAGGCGACCCGTCAAGCGCCAGGGTCACGATCGTTCACCAACACGAGACTCCTCTTCTGCCGAACCCTACTGCCACGCCAGTTCTAACCTTCGCACCTCTCCAAACGTCTCCGTTTCTCCTAGGGCCGGACGATCCAGTGCATGAAGGGAGCGTTGCTGAGTTCACTCTTCTTGTTGGGTGTGGTCCTGGTGGCGATCCACCTGCCCTTTCTCCGTGTGGCGACGTAACGGTAAACCTCCAGGTGGCGCAGGTCGGCGACTACATAGACACCCACCAGTACGACTCTCCCGACGAACATCATCACGATGAAGAGGACGAGGATCATCATGATGAAGAAGACGAGCATCATGACGACGCTTTTCAGTTTCAGACGGTGACTATCCCCAACGGGAGTGATCGCACGACCTTCTCCGTGCCGACCGTTGATGACGACATCGCAGAAATGGATGGCAGGATCATCGTGTTTATCTTGGCTGTCGATAACGACTGGACTTCTGGCACGATCGTGAATCTTCCCCCAGCAGGGTTCGGTGATTTCGCCTCAGCCACCATCGTTAGCGACGACCTGCCCGCAGTTGCGGTCTCCAAGCAGGACGAATCAGCGAGGACCGAAGGCGATGACATCGTTTTTCAGCTAGACCGCACCGGGGCGGTGTTGTGGCCCGAAGTCCAAGTTCGTGTACAGACTGCCGACACAGGGGACTTCCTCCAAAGCAGCGAGATCACAACGGTCGCCATCCCCGCGAACCGAGTCTCCACAACTCACACAGTCCGCACCGTCAACGACTCCGTCGACGAGGACCATGGCAGCGTGACGCTCATCGTGCTCGACGACACGGCTGATCCTGCCACCTACAGCGTCGGTGTCGCCAATAGTGCCACCGTCGCCATCGCAGATGATGACCCCTTAGATCTGCGGTTCGACGACCCCGACGACGCAACCAGGGAAAGAGTCCCAATCACCAATTCAATCCCAGTTCCCCAGAGTGGTAGCGTCAGATACACGCTGAAGTTGTCGAGGCAACCGACATCGGACGTCACGGTGAGAATCGAGTCGGACAATCCCGACGTAACCGTACAGCCGTCTCAGATCATATTCGCCGCCCAACCGCCCCAGACATTCAGCATCTCCCACCCTGCCCAAACCTCAAATCCACAAACGTCCACATTCAGCGCGCGATCGTCCCTAGCACCCGACATCGCCCACGCCATGTACACCGCAGATTCGCAAGCTTCGATTCTGACCGTCCCGTGGAACTACCCGGCTCCGGTCAACATAATCCCGAAACAGAACTTGACATCAGGCATGAATGCCAAACTGACACACCGATTGAACTGTCTCGTAATTGGATCAGGCTGCGGATACGGTGGCGCGCAAGAACATATCTCCGTCCGAGTCGTCGCGCCCAACGTTGCCAGACCCCTGATCTCCCGCATCGAGCCCAAAATCCGAAATGTCACCGTCTCTCCCAGCGACGACATCGTGTTGGGCGTCAACATCTTTGGACGGCAGAACATCCAAGACCAATCACTCGGAACATACTTCATCGAGTGGCGCCTGGGGAACGATCGCATCCAAGGCTATATCGGCCCATATATGACGTACACTGCACCGTCGGCACCCGGAACATACACCGTGAATGCCAGGGTGGCCGGCAACGCCTGTTCAGGAGACAGCGATGACTGCTCTGCCAAATTCGAGATCAGGGTGCGCCGTCCATCACTGCCGCAGCCCGAAAAAGAGCCACCGATCAACCCGCCTGGCCAGATCCCTTCCGTGATCGTGGATGCCGATGGAAACCAGTACGAGGTCTTCACCCCCGAACAGGGCGGCAAATTCGACAACGCTCAGAGATACAGCATCGCCGCTGGACCGGGCGCTGTTCCCAACGGCGAAATCGTCGGCGTGAGGATATCTGATACTGGCGCGGCATCCAACTCTGGTATGACTCAGCACCGCTACACCCTTGGCGGCAACAGCTACGCCATCCACATTGTTGACGCCTCGGGCAATGAGATTAAAACCTACCCGCTAAACGACCCGGCCTACATCTGCATGCCACTGCCCCACGAATTGCGGAGCAAAATCTCCGACTTGGCGGTGGTGTCGCTCAACAGCAACGACGCCTTGACGATTCTTTCGGCGCGAGTACGGCTCGACCACGACGGCCCATCTGTATGCGGCAACATCAGTGGATTGCCCGCCACTGTCGCCGTGGGTAGCCGGGGCGTCCCGGCGATGATACCGGTTCCCCCTCCTGAGCCAGCCGAGGAGAACCTGCCCAAAACGGGTGCCACCGCACCGTCGTCAAACACCGCGGCATGGCTTCTGATCCTCGGAATCCTTACCGCAATTCTCACCTTAGCCACAGTCCTCAAACGCAGTCGCGCACCTCGCACCTGATTTGCGATTTGCCGACAACTGTTGTCCTGCCCGCCGCGCGAAAGAGGCCCGATTATCTAGCGGCCTCTAGTGGATCATGGACCGCTACTACATCAAAACCAACCCCATCACACCACATCATTCCAATCCCCGATACAGACAATTCTTTGGACTTGTTTTGAACTTGTTCAAAAACTAATCTTGCCGCCAAATTGCCGCTCCAGCGGCAAGTTTGTTCTAAAT
>VXSB01000060.1 GCA_009838175.1 Chloroflexota bacterium | reverse complement strand
CCCCCCCCCCCCCCCCCCGCCCGGGCCACCGGCCCCGGGTGCGGCCCCACGGGGTGCAGAGGCCGGCCCCCCCCTTTCGCTCTGCGAAAGGGGCGCGAGCGAGCGGAGCGATGCGAGCGGGGTATGCCCGGAGCGGATGGGCGGTTCACACCCTATTCGATTAACCATCAGCCCACCGCCCCCTCAATCAACTCCAACAAACTCCCTTCAATCTCCTCCCAACCCTTCATCAAATCCAACGTCTCAACCCAAAACGGATGCTCATCGATCCGAGTCCGCAACCTCCTCTCACCTTCTCTCGTCTGTCCATACAGCAAAATCCCTGTTGCCACCTGATGCGATTCGCCTCGATAGTCCTGCGACGCCAGGTACGCATACATCTGGTAAAGATTCGACGAATGTACCGTCAGATTCCCGTAATGCTCCAATGCCACCCGCCTGTACCACTTTGTATCAATGACTACGATCTTCCCCGTATCCCGGTGCGTCAGCACGATATCAGGCTGCATCGTCGGCAACCGTACCTGATCTTCCCCAGCGTCCACATCCGAGTTCCATCTCAACCTATGTTGAGCAGATACATCCCAACCAAACAACCGTAATTTGTAAAAATTCGCCACGAACCGCTCAAATATCTCATGCTCCTGCTTTCGCAACCAGTCCACAATCTCCAAATCCGAAACTGAATCCGACTGCGGCATCGACGGGTCCTGCAACATCTCGCAGATCTTCAACATCAACTTGTATTCCCGCTCATTCCGACCCAACAACCGCAACTCCGACGCGATCAACCGACTCGTGACCCGCACCCGGTCAATCTCGTACAACATCCGCAGCAACGCCTCAACATCTGAAACCAGCCTCCCATACTTCGGCCGATCCTCTTCGATCTCCGTGAAACCCCGATTCAACGAGTCGTTCAAAGTCGACCGAATGATCTGGTTCCGAGGCACATTGAGCGTGAACTCCTCATACTCGCAATGCAACCGACTCCGATACATCGACATCCCCCGCAAAGTCCGACCAAAATCTATCCGTCCGCGCACCCCGCGCAACTCATCCGACCTCTCGACATAATCACCACGCAACCCACGCCGTATCTGATGCTTCACCAGAAACACCAAAATCGACGTCAGCAATGCTCTAAGATCCGGTGCATCCTCAGTCTCCGTTTTGAACCGATCGCTGAAATCCACTAAATCCCACGCATACAGCAACATATGCCACCAATTCCGAACCGGGATTTTGTCTCGGCGGATCTCCTGCACATCTTCACTTTCGCGCCCGGTATTTTCGAGAGCGCCACTAGCAAGTTCGGCAGATACCATCGTCACACGTCTTCACCACGTAATTTCTTGACTTCCTTACTGGCCTTCGTTGGATCATCGAACCAGTACTCCTCCAACAGAGGTCGTATCTCGGTGTCAACAATTTCGTTGTACCAGCGATCCCAATCGTCGTTATTCCATTCTGCAGCGGCATCTGATACATCGCAGAAGTAGGAGTGCCCGACTGCGAAATTCGGCCCCAAAGACCTGTCGTCCGTACTGATCAATCGATTCAATGCTGACATCCGATCGTTGATCCGAGTGATCATATCTTCCGGTACATCTCTTCCACTCAACCAATCCGCAAACACCGACTCCGCAGACTCTGGCTCTCTAAACTGCGGCTCCAACGTCACAAACGCAAACCGACGCCGCATAGCATAGTCCATTCCCGCCAACGACCGATCCGCCAAATTCATCGTCCCCAAGATGTAAACATTCTTAGGAACCGAGAAGTTGACGCACGTCTGACGCAACTCCGGAATATCCATCCCCACTGGTAGTCGCACCCCATCCCGCGTCCCTCGTTTATCGGCTTCGATCATCGACAGTAGCTCTCCAAACACGCGGCTCAGGTTGCCCCTATTGACCTCGTCAATGATGATCACGTAGTCGCGATCTGCATCACGCCTAGCCTTCTCGCATAGTTCCAGGAAAGAACCCGGCTGCGGCACGAATATCAAGGCTTGCTGGTCATTCACGCTGGGTCGGTAACCGATCACGAAATCCTCGTACGAATAAGACTGATGAAACTGCACATTCACGATCCTGCCATCTGCAACCGTCGTATCGTCATCCAGCAACGCGTACGCGAGTTTCCGAGTCATGAACGTCTTTCCGACCCCTGGCGCTCCTTGAAGAACCAAGTTCATCTTGGACCGCCAAAGGTCGCGGATGCGGACGAACTCGGCGCGGTCGAAAAAGACGCCATGGAGCAACTTGTCTACTAAATCATCCCCAGTAACCCGTGCCCCATTTCTCTCGAATATCGGCAACCCAAGCATCTCCCGCGTTGTCGACTTCCGATTAACATCAAGTATCGTAAATTCGTTAGCTCTTCCTATTCCCAGCAGTGCTCCCACCGCTTTCATGTATTCAGCGCCCCGAGTAAGCTCTTGTGAAACAGTCAAGTTCAACTCTCTCAAATCGTCTAACAGGCCCAACTCCTGACTGCGTAATCTCCTAGTTAGCACGTACTTTGTCGGATCAATCCAATACAGCAAGTATGAGAGAGTCCGGGCACGCATGCCGGACAGAAAAGACGCGGAAGCAGCGCGGTCATAAAAGTTGATGAACTGATCTTCATAATCTGTCGAGTTGATCGTCGGTTCGAATTCAGTCGCTAACCTGAAGAAATCCCAAAGGAAAGATATTTCCTCATCAGTTAACGGTGGATCCCATCCCCAACCAACTCCCAATCCGTACGCCTCATGGCCATCCTCTGGAACTTCTGCTTTGACCTGCATCAACTCCTTAATCTTCCGATACGCTGGCACACGCATCCCGCCTGTCGTCCTCATGTTGAACGACAGATAAAACGAGAACGGATCTCCAGCCCAACGCTCATATTCATAGTCTTCGCCAACGTCCTCAGAATCAGCCCATCTGATCGCATCAATCATGTCCTCGAATTCTTGCCGCCTCTCCGGCAACCACCACTCACCCTCAATCAACTTACGCCCAACTTCCAGATGAAACGGTACCCAGCTATCCTCCGGCATCTTGAACTGGGTCGCGCTTCCTCCATCTCTGTTGGCAATAACACCCAAAAATCGATCCCGGACCTCTCCTTTCAGATGTGTCACCGTGGTCCTGTAACCTGAAAGATCAAGCTCCTCGCGAGTAATAGTTCTGTTCGACCACTCCACATTTCTCTTATTCTTATACGGATCTAATCCATCGTTGAACACATCCGATGTGAACCGACCGTAATGATTGATCCTCGAACCGGGCCCAGGCATTACGACGTAATCGCCCGGCTTCATCCCCAAGCAAAATTGGATGACCTGATTAGATGATGAGCCGCCAGGATTTCTTTCAAGGTACAGAGTCCTGATTTCATCAGCACTATTAAGCAATGACAAATCATCGTCCTGCAAACCAAAACCAATCCCTGCATACCCCTGTTCAAAGAACGCAGATACGGCATGAGCATCCGCCCCACCGCGCACGATCCACAAATTTGGAGAACGATTTGATCCTTCATCACGACTTTGCAACAATTCAATGAACTCGTCGCGCAGATCGTGGGATATCTCCATGATTCTTTTGTTGTTATTAACAGTCGATGTTAATTCATTTCGTTCAATTTCATCATGAAACCAATGTATAGTTCGATTATTCTTTGGATTTAGTTTAGCATCGTAATATGGGTCTGTTTTCACCTGCCCCAAACGAAGTTTTTGGTAATCGGAGTTCGGTAGCAACACATAATCATCTATTTGCATACTGAAAAGGAATCTGTTTACTTGAGAAAGATAATCCCGTACGGTCGAATTGCCATATTCCGATCGATGACTGGCATATATTGCTTTGAGCGCATCTCGGGTTTGGACAGTTGTCAAGTCAACGTCATCCAAACCAAAATCCACACCACACCTACCCTCTTGAATAAACTCTTCGATTCGCCATGGCCGCAACATCCAGATTCGGGCATCCGAAAACGGCAATTCATCTTTCATTCCTTCGCTCATCGATCACTCCTTGAACTACACATCCGATCAGCAATGAGGATATTTCAAGTTCTGTCGCAGTTGTGGTCTCTCCCGCGCGCAATTCCGCTAAACGATGTCACATCAAAAAAGGACATCTCCGCCAACTTCCGATAAAACGGTATCCAGCTATGCTCCGGCCGTTCCACATTCACTTCCCGGCGATCAGACATGCGTTACCTCCAGCACTGAACCAACATTCGCTCCGCCAACCCCCGATCATACACTCGCACATGAACCCACACCACTGCTTCCAATCGCCAACATCAAAATCATCGCCATCATAGTTCAAAACATCCACCTCAAACCTTGGTCAAATCTATCTCGACGTACGGTCGAAGCTCCTTTCGGATATTGCCCGAACGCACCAGATCCACCGACCGTCCCGAGATGTTCTCGATGTAACGCTGAGCACCGAAGAAAACATGCCAACTCGGAGTTTCATCGAATTCCACCACCACGTCAACGTCACTATCCTCCGTCGCCTCATCACGCGCAAACGACCCGAACAACGAAATCTCAGTCACACCGAAACGCTCCCTCAGAACTTCCTTGTGGCGCCGAAGAAGCTCCAAGACATCCTCCCGACTCAATTTCGATTTCGTCGTCATCATATCCAGTGTACCGCCTCAACACACCCGCCACCCAGACAGTGTCACACCCAAAATCCTTCCATCCCTAGAATCCATCAAATCTCTGCTCAGACAACTTTTTGAACTTGTTCAGAAACTAATCTTGCCGCCAAATTGCCGTTAGCAGCGGCAAGATCCCCCTTAAATTGCCGCTGATTGCCGAAAATTGCCGGAATCGGCGGCAATCTAGCGGCAATGGCGGCAACGCGACATCCAACAATTTCACCCACCACTATGCGATAATCCCACCATCATGATCAACAAATTCGGAGTCCTCTACGCCGGCTGTGTCGACATGGACGACATCGGCTACGCCGGCACGCCCGCAAACGAACGATGGCTGCCCGACGAACAACTCGCGACCGTCTTCAAAAAGTCAGAATCGTTCGCCAAAACCATGGACAAACTAGGTTTTGATACCTTCTGGGGCGCTGAACACCACTTCCAGCGCGAAGGATACGAGTGCATTCCAAACCTTTTGATGCTCTTCGTCCACCTCGCACACCTCACGAAAGACCTCCGATTCGGTTGCGGATTCAACATCAACCCCATGTGGCACCCCCTCCGCCTCGCCGAAGACTACGCCACCGCCGACATCCTCACCGACGGCCGCGTCCGCTTCGGCATCGGCCGCGGCTACCACTCCCGCGAAGTCGAAGTTTTCGGCAACCCCATCATCGACCAAGACGCCAACCGCGAACTCTTCGAAGAACAGGTCGATGTCATGTGGAAAGCATTCAACGAACCTGCCTTTTCGCACCACGGCAAGCATTACGAAATCCCGCCACGAGTCCCCTACCGCGGCTACGAACTCGAAGAAATCACCCTCGTGCCACGACCGAAATACCCCGTCGAATGGTGGCAGCCTGTCGTGTCAGCATCCGAACGCGGCCTCAATTTCATGGCCAAATACGGCATCAAAGGAATGATCGGCGGCGGCGCGGCACCCGGAGGAGCATCCGACGTCGTCGTCCACAAATGGCAAGAAGTCCAAGCCGAACACGGCCGCGAACGCGAACTCGGCGGCGACCTCATCATCTCCTTCTCCGTGTACATCGCCGATACTCCCGAACAAGCTATCGAAGAATCCCGCCTCTGGGCCGAAGAACGCGTCAAAATGTTCGGTCCTCTCGGCTTCGTCCGCGGCCTCTCCGATGCCCAAGTAGACGCCATCAACTCCAACGATCCCGCCCAACTCCTAACCGCCGACCTACCCACAATCGACGAAGACGTCAAATCCGGCGGCTTCTTCGCCGGCCCCGCCGACCTCGTAACCGAAAAACTCCTCGAAGTCCAAGAGCGCTACCCCGGCCTCGAAGAAGTAAACATCGGCATCACCGGTATGGGTATGCCCGAATCCGCGACCCTAGAGCAGATGCACCGCTTCGCAGAAGACGTCATGCCACATTTCAATAACGGTGGGTGATCATCCATGAAGATCACCGACATCCGCACCCGCAACATCTGCATCCCGCTATCAACGCTGGGCAAACACGAGCCGGTAACCATGTGGTACGGCTCCCGCTTCGCCGCCATCAAAACCATCATCTTCATCGACACCGACGAGGGCATCACTGGACTTGGCGAAACCAGCATCGGCGCCGGAGGCGACCAACGCCTATTCGAGCAGATCAAATCCCGACTAATCGGCCGCGACCCACACGACATCAACTCGATCGAGCGTGGCATGAACCTTACCGGCCAAGTCACTACCAAAATCGGACACCTACTCGACACCAGCGCATCCTCCGCGCTCAACATCACCGGATCCATCGACCAAGCCCTTTGGGACATCATAGGAAAGGCAGCCAACCAACCGATCTACAACCTCATCGGCGGCAAATACCGCGACCGCGTCGAAGCGCGCTACTGGATGGGCGCGAAATCGCCGGACAAGTGCGCAGATGAGGTCAAACGTGCGGTTGCCGCCGGATTCAAGTCATTCAAGATCAAGATCGGACTCAACCCCGAGTTCGATATCGAATGCGTCGCAGCCGCCCGAGAAGCAGCCGGACCACGCATAGAACTTGGCTACGACTGCAACGGCTCCTATTCGCAGCTGGAAGCCATACGCATGCTCCGAAAAATGGAGCCGTACGATCCGTCACACGTCGAAGAACCGGTCGATTCCACCAGCGTCCGCGCCCTCGCCGAGGTAAGCCGACATACCGACATACCGATCCTCTGCGACGGCCCTGCCCGCACAACCAAAGAGCAGATCCTCGAACTCGTCATGCACCGCGCCTGCGATGCTATCCACCTAGATGTCGTCATAAACGGGGGATTTTTGGAGACCCAACGCTGCGCCGCCATCGCTGAAGCTGGCGGGCTCAAAGTCTCTTGCCACTCCTCACCCGGCGAGACCGGCATCGCCACCGCCGCGCAACTCCACCTCGTAACTGCCACGCCGAACTTCATCTGGCCAGTCGATTCCGCCTACACCAAACTCCTCCCACCGTCGGAAGACATAATCACCGAACCATTCACCTACGAAGACGGCGCACTAACCCCACCTGAGGGACCCGGCCTAGGCGTAGAGATCGACGAAGATGCCATCTCCCGCGCCGAAGAGCGCTACGCCAACGAACTCCCCAAATGGCGCCACCGCTTCGCCCCTGACCCAACCGTCCCATCCCGCCAGCAGTACTACTTCTTCGACTACCCCAGCAAACATCAGCATGACGACGCCGAGTGGCGGGGGATGTTTGATTGACTTTCGTTTCTTGAGCCAGGCCGCGTGAATCGTAGGGATTCAACGTTCCCAAAGCTGTCGCCGACGCGTTAGTCGGCCACGGCGAATCCTGAGTGCGATGATCATGATCAGGGCGATCAAGAATATCGGACCCGAAATCGCCCCCGTCACCGCTATGGTCTCGATTAACCAGTTCAGCCAAACAACGATCAACACTGCTTCAACGATGTGAAGGAACATCGAAGTTCGTTTCAGTCTTGACACGTCGATGTAGTCGACCGTTTGGGCGCTGCGTAGACCAAGGTAAGACAGAAACACGCCGCTACCAAGAGCACCGATTGCCGCCAACAGGCCGATCACCGCCAATGGAGTTGGGAAGGGATCTGGTAAGAAGATCTTGAATACCGTCACCATCAACACGATCATCACGAAAATCAAAGGCAACGCGAAACCTTGCATGTCGGTGAGGTAGCCACCACCAGTCGTCTGGCTGACCTCCGCAGCATGCCGTCCCGAAGCCTCGCGGATGTTGGTAACCCGTCTCGGATAGGTCTGCGTGGTGGGTTTGACGTGCGGTCTCTGTTGTCGATTTCCGTTCATACGATTTTCTGATCTAATCGTCAAGGTTAGATTAGCGATTTCAGCAAGGCTCGCCAGCGGCTATCCCTTCGGCGCGTTGGAGGTCGCGGACGTGGCAGATGATGGCGTTGATCTCGGCGGGCTTGACGTTGGGGATCGGCGGCATGTCGCCGAAGTTCCAGTGGTGCGCGATCACGCCTTTGTTAACGGCGTTGTGGAAGGAGAAGTTGGGATGATGGCCAATTTCGTAGAGGCGGTTGACTAGGGGCGGCCCGGTTGCGGTGCCGTCGGCTTGTTGTCCGTGACAGACGGCGCATCGGTTTTGAAATGATTCTTCGCCAGAGTAGGGTTTGACTCCGCTCCTCGCGGTCGGCGGCGGCACATTGTCGAGTTCGGCTGGTTCATCATCGGTCGTACAACCGCTGACGATGATCAAGCTAACTGATGCACATGTCAACACGATTGCGGTCGATCGTATGAAAAGAGCGCGACGGAAAGTCTTCATGTTGCAAAATGCACTAGCTTTGATTGCCGGATAACTCTGTCTCGCGTTACGAGCGGTATGCCGTAGACGATGCTGGTAGCGGCGATTAATTGATCTGCTGGATCGCTACGGAAATCGAGTCTTGCGCAGGTACGTGCGATGTTGATGTCTATCGGGATCACATCGACGCTGTTCAAAAACTGATTGAAGCGATGCCCATCGAGGTTCAAGTTGAGGCGTCGTCTCTCGACCAGCTTCGCGATCTCCCACAAAACGATAGGTGAAATGGCCCAATCCTCGGTTTGCATCGCTTCTCGTTCGGCCAAGTTCAGGTTGTCTTCAAGCGCGAAGATGACGACGTGTGTGTCAAGATTGATCATCGTCGTTAGCGCCCCAATCATCGCCCTCGGCTTCCCACCGAATGCCGGTACTGAATATATCGCCTAAGATCTCAATTTCGTCTTTCATGCTGCCGATGAGATGTCCGCAATTGTTTTCGTAGCGGATCAGTCGCGCGACAGGTTTTCCGCGTTTAGTGATCACCAGGCCTTCATGGTCGAGTTGATCCATCAGGGCCAAGCACTGCTCCTTGAATTTGGCCGCTCCGATTGTCTTCATGCTTGGAACCTCCTGTAGTGGTCATTGTAAGCGTCTAGACATGGAATGTGTCCATATATCGAAACCGCGCCCATAGAACTGGGGCCCGTCAAACGAAAAAACGTGAGCCGGTTGGCTCACGCTGTCAGTTTCTTGACAGCTGAAGAGCGGATCGAACAGACGTCTTGGTCCTTGGTTTGGTTACGGATTGTTTTTGAGGCCTGATCCGTAAAGGCCTTTTGGAACGCGCAACCTTTTCTAGGCATCGTCACCGTTTCCGATGAGCCCCTTGCCACTCCCCCGTATCGTTTTGTCAGGATCGGACCGGAGTCGGATGCTGCGATTCGGGATTGGGAATCTCGCTCGAACCGGAACTTGGGTTCGGATGCGGTTGTGCGGTTAATTTGGGTAGTACTGTTGCCACTTTCCAGTCGTATAGAAAGTGGGCTAGCACTCCTTAGAAAGGAGGTGATCCAGCCGCACCTTCCGGTACAGCTACCTTGTTACGACTTAGTCCCAGTCATTGGCTCCACCCTCGGCACCTGCCTCCCCTAAGGGTTGGCCCAGCGACTTCAAGTGTCTCCAACTTCCATGACTTGACGGGCAGTGTGTACAATCCCCGGGAACGTATTCACCGCAGTATGCTGACCTGCGGTTACTAGCAACTCCACGTTCATGAAGGCGGGTTTCAGCCTTCAATCCCAACTGAGACCGGCTTTGTCGGATTGGCTCTACCTTACGGTTTCGCAACCGTCTGTACCGGCCATTGTAGCGTGTGTGTAGCCCTAGGCGTAAGGGTCATGATGACCTGACGTCGTCCCCACCTTCCTTCCGTTTAAGGACTGTCTCGTCAGAGAGAGTAACAGACGATAGGGGTTGCGCTCGTTGCGGGACTTAACCCAACACCTCACGGCACGAGCTGACGACGGCCATGCAACACCTGTGTAAGGCTCCCCGAAGGGTCCCTCCCCTTTCGGTTCGGTACCACCAAACATGTCAAGCCTAGGTAAGGTTCTTCGCTTATCATCGAATTAAACCACACGCTCCGCTGCTTGTGCGGGGACCCGTCAATTCCTTTGAGTTTTAGCCTTGCGGCCGTAGTCCCCAGGCGGAATGCTTAATGGGTTACCTTTGGCCCACAGGGAATTAACACCCCGGAGACCTAGCATTCATCGTTTAGGGCGTGGACTACCCGGGTATCTAATCCGGTTCGCTCCCCACGCTTTAGTCTCTTAGCGTCAGAACTGCCCCAGCAGGCCGCTTTCGCCACTGGTGTTCCTCCCGATATCTACGTATTTCACCACTACACCGGGAATTCCACCTGCCTCTGACAGTCTCTAGTTCGGCAGTTTCTCCCGACGACTCCAAGTTGAGCCTGGAGCTTTCACAGAAGACTGACCGAACCGCCTACGGACCCTTTACGCCCAGTAATTCCGGACAACGCTTGCCACCTACGTATTACCGCTGCTGCTGGCACGTAGTTAGCCATGACTTATTCCTCAGGTGACGTCCTCTCTCTTCCCTGAGAAAAGAGGTTTACAACTCGAAAGCCGTCATCCCTCACGCGGCGTCGCGGCATCAGGCTTTCGCCCATTGTGCACGATCCCTTGCTGCTGCCTCCCGGAGGAGTGGGGGCCGTGTCTCAGTCCCCCTCTGTCTGGTCATGCTCTCACACCAGATACCCGTTTAAGGCTTGGTACGCCGTTACCGCACCAACTACCTGATAGGACGCGGGCCCATCCCCAAGCGATAAATCATTTCTTCCCGCGCCTTGAAGCACGGGAATGTATACGGTATTAGCTGCAGTTTCCCGCAGTTATCCCGTTCTCGGGGGCAGGTCACCCACGCGTTACTCAGCCGTCTGCCACTAGGTTTAGCCCCCGAAGGAGCGACCTCGTTCGACTTGCATGCATTAGGCACGCCGCCAGCGTTCATCCTGAGCCAGGATCAAACTCTTATTTGAACTGACGTCTGTTCTTTCCGCTCTTCAGTTGTCAAGATGCTTGCCGAAAATCGGCTCTCTGAAGCCCGTCTCCGGGTGAGATTCCGTTTCTCGGTAACCGCTTATTGTAAGGCATGTCTTAGGCTGGTGCAACACTTTCGGGATTCGATGCCATCAGATTGGGAGTACATGGCTCTGATTAGGGGTTCAAAGACCGTTGCGCTGATCGATCTGCGGCGGCGATGGGTAACGCGATTGCTGGATGGAGGATTTTCACACATTTTGAACTTGTATCGCCTAGGTTAAGCGGCCTAGATTAAACGATTATTTCTCAGGTAACGACGATTCTCGTACCGTTTGGGCGCGTAGATTACGAAACGGATGTAGACTGCTAGGGACGAATGGGCGATTGTGCTCAAAGATTATTGTCTGCTCGGTTGGATCGGCGCTGTCGTTAATGCTTCAGATGTATGGATGGCGGCCTTAGTGACGCCATTGGCCGGCAGACTTTGACCGAGGAGGTTGCGAAATGAATCCCAAAGCTAGGTTTATTAGGAACCGGGCGGTGATCGCCGTTTTGGGCGCGATGGCCGCGATGGCGATGGTTGCGGTTATCGCTTGTGGCGGTACCGAGACGGTTGTTCATACCGTAGTCGTGGAACGCGACGTGCCCGGCGAGACGGTGATCCAAACCGTGGTGGTGGAGAAGGAGGTCGTGGTTGAGGGTCAGACCGTGGTCCAGACCGTCGTGGTGGAGAAAGAGGTGCAAGTCGCCGGTGAAACCGTGGTTCAGACCGTCGTCGTCGAAAAGGAAGTTCAAGTCGCTGGCGAAACTGTGGTGCAGACCGTTGTGGTTGAGAAAGAAGTGGTTGTCGAGAAAGAAGTAGTGAAGGAAGTTGAGAAAGAGGTCGAGAAGATCGTAGTTGCGACGGCGACGCCGATCGCGATGGCGATGATGGAAGCGCCCGCGCCACAGAGCTCGGCAGACACTGCGGAGATGGCCGTCCAGAACCGTGTCGGTCTGACGATGACGGGCTTGAACAGCACTGGTGCACCGGACGGGCCGTGGAGTATTGCCGAAGGCTTCTTCCAACCCGGCGGACCAGTGGGGTCAAACATTGTTGACCCCGTTTTGGCGGAGACTTGGGACGTCGCAGAAGACCTGAGCAAGATCACGGTGAAGGTCAAGGAAGGCGTTCAGTTCCACCGCGGTTGGGGTGAGTTGACGGCGGATGACTTGGTATGGAGTTTCAACGACCTGATTGCTCCGGAGAGTGTGCACAACCAGTCCGGAGACTATGCGGCGATTGTTGAACCGATGGTGAAGGTCGACGACTACACCGTTGAGATACCGGTCAAACAGTTCACAGTCGTGTGGAACCAGGCTTACTTCAACACTTTCGCAGGCACGAACGGGACGTTCAGCAAGGCGGCGTTCGATGAGAACGGTCGCGAGTGGGCGAACGAAAACATTATTGGCACCGGTCCGTACATGTTGAAGGAGTTCATTCCTCAAAACATCGTTCGGTTGGAGTCGAACCCTGAACACCACATCCAGCCTGCGTACATGCCGTTCTTGAACGTCAACGAGGTTCCGGAAGAGTCGACTCGGATTGCGATGTTACGGAACGGTCAGGCGGATATAGCCGACGTTTCGTTGAAGGCGATTCGTGGATTGCTAGAAGAAGGATTCAAGATGTCGGACAGCGGTAAGGCCGCCCAAGAAGGCATCTTCTTCGCAGGAAACTACTGGGAGCAGTATGACTACAACTGCTCACAAGGCGCTAGTTCAGTTTCTTGTCCGGACATCACAGTCGGCGAACCGCAACAGGTAGAGGTCGAACGTGCCGGTTATCAACCAACTGAGCAGTTCCCCTGGATCGGCGAGTACGGCAATGACGAAAGCATGGAACGCGCCCGTATGGTGCGAACCGCGATGTCGATTGCGATTGACAAAGAGACGATCAACGATGTGATCGTCGACGGTCTAGGATGGCTAGTTCACGTGAACGCCTTCTCGATCAGGTCGCCGGAATGGGACGACAAGTGGAACATCGAGTACGATCCCGCAGCGGCTGCTCAGATGCTTGACGAAGCTGGCTATCCAGTTGCGTCGCGCGGGATTCGCTTCCAAGTCGACATGTACGTGACCCCTCACGTTGGTGGAGCCACGGGTACTGCCGGCGAGATTCAGGCGGCAGTAGGTGCGATGTGGGACAGCTTAGGTATCCGCACGAGCTTGGTGAGACACGGATATCCTGTGTGGCGACCGACAGTTGTGGACCGATCGCAGAACCAGCCGTTCTTAAGTGCTTGTGGAGGCACCGACGCTCGTGACTCGGTTCCTTGGGACTTCCCGAAGGGCGTTGTATTCACGACACTGTCTCGCGGCGGTTTCAGTTGTGCGATGGAGATTCCATACGTACTTGAGAACTACCTTAGGACGGCCGGCGAATTGGACAAGGCGCAACGGATTGCGAACAACACCGAGTTGCTCGAGTACTACCGTCACTGGCGGTTGAACTCGGGAATCGCAGCGATACCTGAGCCGTTGGTTTGGAACCCGAACTCGATTGAGTCATGGGAGATGAGGGCGAATGCGGCAGGCACGCACATCGTGTCCTTGGACCTGATCAAGCCTGCCCAGTAAGGGTTCTCACAAAGTTGTCGTTAAGGTCTGCTCCCACGTATCCGTTGATCGGAAACGTGGGAGCAGGCCATATCGCGTTTAACTTGAGTGTTTAGCCTTGGTCTTGCGCTGAAGTGATTACCCGATGAGAAGGTATCTGATACGCCGTCTTCTGGCCTCGGTGGTGACGATAATCGGGGCCACGTTCGTGGTGTTCGCGCTATCTCGAGTTGCGGGTGATCCGTTGCTGTTGTACGCGCAGCCTGAGGGTTATGGTCGGACCCCGGAGCAGATACGGGCGCTGGAGAAGCATCTCGGGCTGGACAAGCCGTTCATCGTGCAGTACTTGGTCTGGGTCGGGCACATGTTGCAGGGGGATTTGGGTCAGTCGTTGGCGGGTGAACGTCGGGTATCGAAGGTGATTTTGGAGAAGGTGGGGGCGACGACGCAACTGGCGATAGCGGGCTGGGCTTTAGCGACGTTTGTGGGGGTGCCGATTGGAATTATTTCGGCGGTTTATCGGGGGACGATGTTGGACTATGTCGGGCGGTTTGTGGCGTTGTTTGGGCAGGCGATACCGAACTTCTGGTTGGGTATCGTGATGGTATTGTTGTTTTCGGTCTGGCAGGAGTGGTTGCCGAGCGGATTGCGTGGCGAGGGTTTCGACATCAAGCACTTCATCATGCCTGCGATAGTGGTCGGGACGAGTTCGATGGCGGGATATTTGAGGATCACGCGGTCTTCGATGCTGGAGATACTGGATTCGGAGTTCATTAGGTTGGCGCGAGGCAAAGGGGCGAGTCCAACAGCGGTGATTTGGAAGCATGCGTTGAGGAATTCGCTGATCCAGCCGATCACGCTATCGACGTTGTTGTTGGCCGGGTTGTTGAACGGGACTTTGGTTGCAGAGGCAGTTTTTGCTTGGCCGGGGTTGGGTAGGACGATGCTGGAGGCGGTGAATAATAACGACTTTCCTGTTTTGACGGGTGGTGTGTTGGTGTTTGTGATCATCTATGTGGTGTTCAGCTTGATCGCTGATCTGCTCTACATAGTTATCGATCCGCGGATTAGGTACACCTAGGAGTAGTGGATGTCTGAGATTTCAACTACTTACGTGTCGGGTGAAGCGGAATCGGCGTTTCGTCCACGTTCGATTTTCGGTACAGGCTATGCGTTTTTGCGCCGGTGGCCGATACTGCCGGGCATTGTGTTGGCTGCGTTGGTATTGTCGGCGATTTTCGCGCCGTGGATTGCGCCGCAGGCGCCGAATGTTCAGGCGCTCCGGGATCGCAATGCGCCGCCGATTTGGTTGGCAGACGAGGAGGGGAAATGGACGCAGAGCTATTTGTTGGGTGCAGATCAGGTCGGGCGCGATGTATTGAGTCGGATCATATACGGGGCGCGAATTTCGCTTGCAGTCGCTGGAGTTGCGCTGGTGAGTGGTCTGCTTGTAGGCGTGACGTTGGGGTTGGTTGCGGCTTGGTATGGGGGTGTCATCGATGAAGTGATCGCTCGCGCGGTGGACATATGGCATGCTCTGCCCTTTTTGTTGGTGGCGATCGTGGTCGTAACGTTGTTTGGAGGGAGTTTGACGGTTTTGATGGGGGTTTTGGCTATGGTTTCTTGGGCCGGATTCGTGAGGAACGTTCGGGCAGATGTTTTGACGCTACGGGAGCGGGAGTATGTGTTGATGGCGCGAGTTTGCGGAGCCTCGCCCGCAAGGGTGATCGTGCGGCACATACTGCCGGGTGTTGTGCCGACGATTATGGTGATCGCGACGTTGGCGGTTGGCGGGTTGATATTGACGGAGGCGACTTTGAGTTTCTTGGGAGCGGGGATACCTGCGCCGACGCCTTCTTGGGGGTTGATGGTGTCGGAAGGTCGGGAGTATTTGACTACGGCTTGGTGGTCGTCGTTCTTCCCGGGTTTGGCGATCTTCTTGGTGGTGATGTCGTTGAATTTCATGGGTGATTGGATACGGGATTTCACAGATCCTCGGTTGCGGCAGCTGGGAGATTAATCGATTTACGTATTCCTGCACCCGCAGTTCCGTGCGGTTACACTTTATGCCTAAGTTTGGATGGTCTCGTGATGCATAGGAGAGGCTGAGATCATGATGCTTACGAAATCTAAGCAGGATGTGGCTCTGATTGCGCATCTGATGCGGCGTGCGGGTTTTGGTGCGACACCGGATGAGTTGGATGCCGCGGTTGAGATGGGTTACGACGCGACGCTGGAGGGGTTGTTAGATCCGGTGGGCGATGGCGATGTTGAGCTGCCGTTGGATCTGATACGTCGGTATTTTGTCGATCAATCCGACCTGCGAGTTCAACCTGCTTGTGCGGCATATTGGATGTACCAGTTGGTACACACCAAAGCTCCGCTGCGAGAGAAGATATGTCTGTTCTGGCACCGCGTCTTTGCCACTGGGGCGCACAAATTGATCCAAGGCCGGGTGGTGCTGAATCAGATCGACATGTTCCGCAAATACGGGATGGGTAGGTTCGACGAGTTGTTGTTGCAGCTTTCGAAAGACCCTGCGATGTTGATGTGGCTGGACAACCAGGACAACCATGCTGACTCGATCAATGAGAACTATGGCAGGGAGATCCTTGAGTTGTTCGCGATGGGCGTCGGGAACTACACGGAGGAGGACATCAAGGAATGCGCCCGCGCCTTCACCGGCTGGCGCGTCGTTAACCCGGACTACATGTCGATCAAGATGCGGAACAACACGGCGCGTCCGTATGGATACATATCGTGGCAGTTCGAATACGACGATGAGGACCACGACCACAGCGATAAGACGTTGCTCGGTCAGACGGGTGATTGGAACGGAGAAGATGCGGTAGACATAATATGCCGAAACGAAGCGACGCCACGCTTTATCGCCCGTCATCTCTATCACTTCTTCGTGGCCGACGAACCCGGTGTTCCGCAGTGGCCGCACGTCGAACCGCGTGATCCGGATGCGATCCAAGCGATGGTCGACGCCTATTTCGACTCCGGTTACAGCATCACGGCGATGCTTAGGACGCTCTTCAGTTCGGATTTCTTCAAGGACGAATCGGCCCGTTACGCTCGGATCAAGAGTCCGGCGGAGATGGTTGTCGGAACCTTGAGACTTGCTGGTGGCTTGGAGGTTCCGTCGTACGATGCATATACCGCAGCCGCAACTTGTGCCAACATGGGCCAAGCCCTTTTGAGTCCGCCGAGCGTTGAGGGATGGCAAGGCGGCGAGGAGTGGATCAACACTGGAGCTTATGTGCAACGCGTCAACTTTGCGAGTGAGGCGTTGGACGACCCGAACAAGCCCGGCATCCGAGCGATAATCGACCGGGTTAAGACTTCGGCCGGTGACGGTGAATTGACGCCTGAGGATCTGGTGGACCAGTGTCTTCAGATACTCGGACCTATTGAAACAACGGATGCGACTCGTCAAGGTTTGATCAACTACGCGTCGAAGTTTGGTGATGTTGGGTTTGGCGATGACGACGCGGAAGAAAATGCGGAGAAGGCGATAGTTGCGGTGATCCAGATCATCGTTGCTACGCAGGAATACCAGATGGTTTAGGGGTGGTGATGGTTACCGCAACGGATTTCCAGATACGGTACCGAGACACGATCGGGTTCAATGGTGACTCCGGCGGTCGAGGATTTCATCTGCCTACGGACATGGTTATCCGCGATGACGGTGTCATATTCGTTGTCAGCCGGAGCAATTCCGTTGCATTGAACATCATCGGGATCCAGAGAGCAAAACTCGACCACGAATATCTGGGCAAGATCGGCGGCTATGGGCGTGAAATGGGGGACATGATAGGTCCCACTGCCCTTGCGTTGGATGCGGAGGACAACCTGTATTTGGCGGACGAGGTCTTGCAACGGATCACGGTTTACAACGCGGACGGCGACCCGAGGTCGATGTGGGGCACGGTCGGTGATGATGACGGCGAGTTTGACGGTCCGTCCGACATGGTCTTCGACGCCGACGACAACATGCTCCTAGTCGACCATAAAAACCATCGCATCCAGAAACTGACAAAAGAGGGCGATTTCATTGACAAGTGGGGCTCGTTCGGCGAAGGCGAAGGCGAATTCAACCTGCCCTGGGGCATCGCCCTTGATGGCGACGGGAATGTCTTGGTGGCCGACTGGCGCAACGACCGGATCCAGCGCTTCACTCCCGACGGCGAGTTCCTCGCCAGCTATGGTAGCAGCGGCGACGGTGACGGCGAGTTTCACCGCCCGAGCAGGGTCGCAGTCGACTCCGGCGGCAACATCTACGTCGCAGATTGGGGCAACCAGCGGGTGCAGATCCTGAACGCTGATGGTGAATTCCTAACCAAACTTCAGGGCCAGGCGACACTGTCGAAATGGGCGGTGGAGTATCTCGACGCTCAACAAGACGAGTTTCGGGCGCGCTCGACCTTCCAAGAGGTCTTCGAGGTGGATACCGAAGACAAGCATGAAATCGCTGCCCGCATCGAGCCTTATTTCTGGGACCCTGTATCCGTCGTCGTGGACAAAGAAGACAGATCTTACGTGCTGGAGACTGGCCGGCACCGATTCCAAATCTACGAAAGGGTTGCGTGACCCGTAAACGCAGATTGCGTTAGGAGAGAGTCAATGAGTGCTCAGAATGGCAATAAGGAGCGCAAGCTGGTTGTTGTTCAGATGTCAGGAGGCAACGATTACCTTAACTGCGTTGTCCCTTACGATGACCCGCGATACGTCGACAACCGACCCAATGTACGAATAACTGAAGACAGGGTTTTGCCGATGGACGGCAAGTACGGGCTCAATCCCGGTATGCAGCCGATCAAGGAGCTGTTCGACCAAGGCAAGGTCGCGGTGATCCACGGCGTGGGATATCCGGAGCCGAACCGCTCGCACTTCCGTTCGATGGACATCTGGCACACGGCTGAGCCTAGGCACGTCGCTAATGAAGGTTGGCTAGGTAACGCAGTAAGACAGATGCATCCTGAGGGTGACAACGTCGTTGGCGCGGTTAACTTCGGCGGCGGGTTGCCTCGTGCGTTGATAGCCAAGGGCGCCCCTGTGGCCTCCGTGACGGATCTTGAGACCTATGGATTGATGAGCCATCTGAGTGCTGAAACGGAGCGGTCCGAGGTTCTCGAGATGTTCAAGTACATCTACTCGATGGGTCTCGGCAGCGGCCCGACGATGGATTTGATGAGCCAGACGGGTTTGGACGCGTTGCGCGGCGCGGATATCTTGAGCCAGTGCACTCTGACGTATGACTCGGAAATTGAGTACGATCCGAACGCCTTCTCCAAGTCGATGAAGAGTGCCGCGCAGGTCCTGCAAGCCGATATCGGGACGCGGATCTGCTACACGCAACATGGGAGTTTTGATGCTCACACCGATGGCATCAAGTTGCAAGAGAGGTTGTTGCGTGACGTTTCCGGCGGGATACACGACTTCTACACCGACATGAAGTCGCACGACCAGAGCGAAGACATCCTGATATTGGCGTTTTCGGAGTTTGGTCGGCGCGTAAAGGATAACGGTAACGGCACAGATCATGGCTCCGGCGGTGTGGCGTTCCTGATCGGTGATGGCGTGCAAGGCGGACAGTACGGCGATTATCCGTCGATGGACGCGAAAGATTTGGTGGAGGGTGATCTGGCGTTTAACTTGGACTTCCGATCTCTCTACACAGAGATCATGGACGACTGGCTCGAGGTGGACTCGCGCGAGGTTCTGGATCGCGACTACGAAAAGGTCGGCTTTCTAGCGGCGTAGCTATCAACCAAAAGGAGTGGGTGATGAGTGGGCAGTTGAAAGGCCTTGTCTTAGGCTCAGGATTCGCTGGACAGGGTCACGCCGAGGCGATGCGATCTTGTGGCATCGAGGTCGTCGGCATGGTTAGTCGCACCGCGGAGGTGGTTGACGAAGTTGCCGCGGAGATGGGGATACCTTATTCGTCAACGGATTGGGTTGACGCGCTCAACGCGCTGGAGCCGGATTTAGTTGCGATCGGTACGCCCGGCGGAGCGCATTACGAACAGATATTGGCGGCGATCGATCGCGGGTGTCACGTCTTCTGCGACAAGCCCTTGACGACTAGCGCGGCGACATCAAGGGAGTTGTATGTTGCGGCGCGGGACAAAGGCGTTAAGACAGCTTATGCGGCATCTTTTCGATACCAACCGCATGCGTTGTTGGCGAAGAAGTTGATCGCTGAGGGTGTGATTGGCGAGCCGTTTGAGACGGAGTGCATCTCCCACTACGAATTGAATCCATTGATCCCTTGGGGATGGTCGCACCGCATCGATCTAGGCGGCGGTCGGTTGAGCAACAACTTCACGCACAAGCTGTCGATCGTGCTTCATGCGTTGGATGCGACTTTGATTGATATCAATGGTGAGGCTCGGAATGATATGCATCGGGCGCCGGTTGTAGAGGGTGTACATGATTTCCGGGAGCGGGGAGATTTTGCTCCGAGTGCGGATGATCTGGATAGTATTGAGTGGCGAGATGTGGATTCGGAGTGGGCTTACTCGGTGATGGCGCACGTGAATCCGGCGATCGCGACGAGGCAACCAGTGTCATCGATTTTCCGACACGGAGGGATGCAGCCTCGTTTCGAAGACGACTACGTCGCGTTTTATGGCGATGAGGGCTCAGTCCACATCGGCGGCGCGTACGCGCAGGGGCCGTTGCACGTCAAGAAGCGTGACTCAGATTGGGAACGCATCGAGGTGCCGTCGAGCATCACGGACAGTCTGCCGGATATCGAGGATGATACGCAGCGGAATTGGACTGTTTTGATGAGCGAGTTGGTCAGTGATATTCGCGGCGACGGTTACTGCGGATATCAAACGTTCCGAGACGGCTGGATATTCCAAGAGGCGGTGGATGCCGTGCGCAGGGGTGATGGATGGTTTGTGGTGCCGACCGACGCGTAGGAGAACACTTCTTATCTACATTTGAGGACCGCGTTCAATCTCGAGTTCGTCTACGCGTGCTTGGCTTTCGGGTGTGCGGGCTGGGTGGGATCCCCACTCGTCGATTAGGCTTTTTCGGGGTTCGTTGCTGACGCGGGTGGTGGCGTCGGAGCGTTCGCGGACACCGGCTTTCAGGCGAGTGCCGATGCCGGGGCGTTGGGGGGCGTGGAGGTAGCCGTCACGGATGTCGAGGTTCGGGTCAACGATGTCGTTGTACCAGCCCTTGAAGTACGCCGGAACGTGCTCTTGGAGCATGGCGTTGGGGGAGCTCATGCAGATTTGGGAGCAGGCGAAGATGTTGACTGGGCCTGTGGCGTCATGCGGCGCGAAGGGGACTTGGTGTGCGGAGGCGAGGATGGCGACTTTGTGTGTCTCAGAAACGCCGCCGGTCCAGATGAGGTCTGGCATGACAATGCGAGCAGATCCGTTCTCGATGAATTGTCGGAGTTGCCACCGGCTCAGTAGTCGTTCCGAGATGCACACCGGAGTTTTTGTTGCTGCCTGTAAACGTGCGAGGGCTTCCGGATTTAGGAGTGGCATGAGGTCTTCCTGCCACATCATCTCGTACGGCTCCATCGCTTGTGCGATGCGGATGGCTACGGGGAGAGTCCATTTGCCGTGTCCGTCGTTAGCTATCTGCATATCCATGCCGACGGCATCGCGTATGTCGCGGATGGGTTTTAGAGCCATGTCTAGTTCTTTGGGCGAAAGGAATTGTCCGTCGGAGGCTTGGGCGAGTCCGATGGTGGGCCCGCCCTTCATGGCGGTGATGCCTTCGTCAAGGAGGCCTTTAGCTTGTTCACCGGCACCGTGGAATCGCAATGATGTGGCGTAGACACGGATCTTGGTACGCACTGCCCCGCCGAGGAGTTCGTAGACTGGCACTCCTAATGCTTGTCCTTTGATGTCCCAGAGTGCGATGTCTAGTGCGGAGATGGCGCGCATCTCGGCACCGCCGTAGCCGGCGTGGTCGGAGAGTCGGAACATCGCCTCCCAATGGCGCTCGATCGGGAACGGATCGCGGCCAATTAGCAATGGGCCGAAGTGGTCGTGGACTGCGGCCTCGACTACGGGCGCGGCGTAGAAGGTTTCACCCAAGCCGACGATACCCTCATCGGTGTGGATCTGCACCCAGAGGTTGTGGTGCTGTTCTGCGATGCGGATGGTTTCGATTTGGGTGATTTTCATGGCGTCCGTCAACTGGTTGCGTGATGTCTGATTGAATAGGTTAATTGGATAAGGTTGCGTGCATCGTGGACTTCTCGATCATCATCCCCGCATACAACGAAAAGGACTATCTTTTCGCGACGATCGATGCTATCCAGTTGGCAACTAGGAAACTCGTCGAAGAATCCGACGTGGGCGTTGAAACGATCGTTGTTGACAACAACAGCGTCGACGGTACGGCTGAGATAGCTCGAAGTAAAGGAGTGAAGGTGGTCGACGAGGGCGTTCAAGGGATTTCGCGAGCTCGTAATACTGGGGCCAGTCACGCAAATGGAGAAGTCCTCGTGTTCGTCGATGCGGACGTTTTGATTCCTCAGGATTTGCTTGCGAAGATCAATTCGGTGATGAGCGATGCTGAGTGTGTTGGCGGAGGCGCTGATGTGGAATACCGGCCGGAACGCCGTTCGATGCGCATCTACTTGGGTCTATGGCGGGTGTTGGGTCGCCTGACGGATATGGTTCAGGGTTCGACGCAGTTTTGCCGCAGAGAGGTGTTTGATGCAGTTGGCGGGTACGACGAGAAAGCCTGGATAGGCGAAGATGTAGATTTCTATTGGGCACTAAAGAAGCATGCAAGGCGCAAAGGCGGATTTGCGCGCGTTATAAGGGAGCCGCGCGTGGTGCCGTCTACTCGTCGTTTCGACAAGTGGCCATTGTGGAAAACGCTGATCTGGACCAATCCCCTATTCATCGCGATGTTTCGTCGCTGGAAATCGGTTTGGGGAGGTTGGTACTCGGACGCGGTGCGCTAATCTGGATTGGTTTCCTTGGTTAGCGGGGCTATCGGTTCGGGAGCGACCTCGTCGCCTTGTTTTTCGCCTGCTAAACCTTGGGTGCGCATCACTTCGGCGGCGCGTTCGTGTTGTTCGATCTTGCTTTGAACTGCATCTTGCGCGCGGTTCCATGTTTCGCGACTTTCGTTGACCCATCTGTAGGATTCGCGGTAGTCCTGGAGCAGGTTATTGACTTCGGGGACGACATATCTGGCGACCATGTCCCAGCTACGCAAGGTGTTTTCGCGGTTTGCCCAGTCGTGAACGAATCCGATGACGCATCCGAATCCGCCTGTGAGTGCCAGCATCTCGCGGATTCTGGCAACGAGGTCGTCAGGTGTTCCGATCACAGCAGTGCTGGTTTCAGAGAACGCGACGTCGTCCACGGCCTCCTCGGGGGTTTTGTAAATAGTTCCTTCGCCAGCGGCCAAGGTTCCTACTGTGTAGAGGTTGTTGTGACGGAAAAGTCCGAGTTTGGCTTGTTCTTTGGCTTCTTCCCTGGTCTCTGCGATGTGCCAACTCATGACGATTCGCCAATTCTTGCGATCGACTTTGTTTCCGTGTTTGTCGGCCGATTCCTCTGCGAAGCTCCACTGCATCGGCAATGAACGCATCCCCGCTTTAGTCATCGATCCGATGGATAGGACTCCGGTGCGGTGCTTTCCGGCGAGAGTCATGCCGGAGGGGCTAACCATCGACGCGACAGCGAACTCCATATCTTCTTGGAGCGGTCGGAGTTGGAGTTTGGCGTCGCGAAGCGTGAACCAGTCGGACTCGTATGTGATCCGTTCGTCCCCTCGGAAGAGTTGCCGAATGACACCCAATGCCTCATCTTGGCGGTCTCTTTGCACCATTGGGTCCATGCCGAGCACATGCGCATCGGACGGGAGGGCACCGGGGCCAGATCCGAAGATGACGCGGCCGTGGGATTGCCAGTCAAGCTGTACGATCCGCTGTGCGACCATGAAGGGGTGGTGGTATGGGAGGGATACGACGCCAGTGCCGAGCATTATTCGGTTGGTGCGTTCGGCGACGGCGGCGAGGAAAAGTTCGGGGGAGGCGATCATCTCCCATCCAGTCGAATGGTGTTCCCCGCACCAGAACTCGTCATAGCCGAGGCGGTCTAGAAGTTGGACGAACTCAAGATTGCTCCGGAACTGAAGGAGCGGGTTTTCGCCGATGGGATGGTGGGGCGCTAGGAAGGCGCCGAAGCGGAGTTTGGACATGATGCTCCTCTCGTCTCAATCGAGCACTGGATACGAAGGCAATGGTAACCGTTTCGGCGGCTTGATTGCATCCGTAGTCAATCCGCTATCTGGACGCTTGGCGATGTCTCTAACAATCGATGACTTGGGACACCTCCGGCAGTGTATGTAAAGCGTATTCGACACGAACGCTTTAAGTTTTCACGAATCGCGCAAAGAGGTCGCGCACGCTTGGAGATTCGGTGTATGGTACTTGCACGCCCTGTTTCTGGGAGGTCGTTCCCGCGCACGGGAATCCGCCCAATGTGATGATCAGGGTACGACAACGTATCGGAAAACAAGAATACGGGAGTGTCGCAAATGAAATTCGTTCCATTAATAACCAAGCGCAAGTCGGTCGCAGCATTGCTGATGACTGTCGGCGCTGCGATTGCGGTATTCGCGATCGCGTGTGGGGGGACGGAAACCGTAGAAGTCACGAGGGTCGTGAAAGAAACGGTGATTGTCGAAGTTGAGAAGGTGGTTGAGGTCGAGAAGGAAGTTGAGGTTGAGGTCGAGAAGGTCGTCGAGAAGGAAGTCGAAGTCGTCGTAACGGCTACGAGTGCACCATCTGACACGATGATGATGCCGTCTGAACAGTCTGGCGAATTTGTAGCGGCTTTGCAGACCGTCGGTTTGCCTGTCGGCACACCAGAGCTTTGCGTGCCTACGTGTTCGAACGAACAGTACTACTACAGCGTCTGGGATACCCCAGTTCAATGGTCTGCGGATGGCAGGGTTATCCCGGCCGTCGCCGAGCGGTGGGAGCTTGCTCCGGACTACACGAGCTTCACTTGGCATGTGCGCCCCGGCATCCAGTTCCACAAAGGGTGGGGCGAGGTAACCGCTGAAGACTTCGCATGGAGCACCAACACAGTCAACCCAAACGTGAACCCAGAGACCTTGCACGACGTCGGAGGAGACTTGACCTGCTGCTACGGGGAGACGGTTGCGGTTGACAAGTACACCGCGGAGATGGAGATCATCAAGTACGACAGCCGGCTTCCAGGTTGGCTGTTCTCGAACCTCCGAGACGCTTACAGCATCGCCAGTAAAACCATCTACGACGAGTTCGGTCCCGAAGGCATGCGCGACATCTTCGTCGGCACCGGCCCGTTTGAGATCCGAGAGTGGCTGGACAACGACAAAATCCTCCTTGATGCTCTGCCCGAGCACTACAACCAGGCCGCACACATCGCGTCGGCCCGGATAATCGAGGTACCTGAAGAGGCTTCTAGGATCGCGATGTTTGAGAGCGGCGAAGCGATGATAACCCACGTGACGCTGCCGAACACACCTAGACTGGAAGCGGCCGGCGGCGTAAGGCGGTTGCTCCAGACAGTAATCCTGCACGTTGGAATGAACCCGAACTTCTTGGAGCTGACCAACCCGAAGACTGGTGAGCCGCTCGGCAACCCGGGCTACGATGAAGCGAAGAAGAACCCGGAGGCGTTCCCTTGGGTCAGCTTCTACGACCTCCCTGGTTCGGATTGTGACTGGAATGTGCTTCTAGAGGAAGTTCCCTCAGACCCGGGTTCGATCTGTCCTGAGATGGAGAACGGGCGTAAAGTCCGCCTTGCGATGGCGAAAGCGATCGACAAGCAGGCGTTGGCAGACAGCATCTACGACGGCCTCGCGTGGCCAGGCTGCAACTGGGCGATCTCAGCCAACGACCAACTCCATGACGATGCATGGTGTGTGCCATACGATCCGGAAGGAGCGGCGGCTCTAATGTCAGAGGCCGGTGTCGACGGATTCACGATCGGATGGTGGGCTGGCAACGAACCAAGCGAGGCTCACCAGGCGATAGCTTCGATGTGGAAAGACACGTTGAACGTCGATGTCGAATTCCACCTCGGCCCGTTCACGACTTGGCACCCGACGTTCGTCGACCGTTCGTTCATCCACCTGGTGCACGACGGAGAGCAGGGTGGAATGCCTGCTCACTTCGCCAAAGGTCGTGAAGCCCAAGCGTGGTTCGCGGGTGGCATCATGTGGAGCGGAGGTATTCCGTTCTACCAGCGGATCTACGGCGACATGCTCGGGGAAGAGGACATCCAGAAGCGCAACGAGATGGCGGTCCAATTCGGCAACCACGAAGCGTTCTGGCACTGGGACCCGTCAACGGTCGAATTCCCCGTCTACACGATCTACAACGGTGACCTCATAAGTTGGGATCCCAAGAAGGCCGCGATGCACACTGCGCCGGTCAACATGATCTACCCACTTGAGGACATAATCATCAAGTAGGGTTAAAAGCCCCAATAACGGAAGAGCCTAGCTTGTTGCCAAGCAGGTTAGGCTCTTTCGTGGTGAACGTCGAGATAGCAAACGGCGGACGGCTTACCGAACCATGGGACAATTTATCGCCAGACGTGTGCTCCTAGGGATCATCGCTCTGATGCTCGCGATGTTGATCGTGTTTTCACTGTCGCGGGTGAAGGGCGACCCGAGGTATTTCTTCATAGGTGAAGACTCATTGGGCATAGATCCTGCGGTCTGGGAAGAGTGGGGACGGAGATTGAATCTCGACAAGCCTGTGCCGATTCAGTTCGCGCTCTGGATGGGGGATATATTGACGGGCGATTTCGGCGACAGCGTGACGACGCAACGTGGGGTTTTGGAGATTATCAGAGAGAAGGCACCGAACACGATTCAACTGGGAATCATCGCGTGGCTTCTGGGAACTTTGGTGGGCGTGCCGCTCGGGGTGTTTTCTGCGACAAATCGCGGGAATTTTCTAGACTACGTGTTACGCGGTTTCGCCCTATTCGGGCAGTCGGTACCGATATTCTGGTTAGCGTTGGTGATGATCTTCGTATTCGCGGTGAATCTCGGATGGTTACCTAGCGGAACCAAGGGAGAGGGTCTCGCGATAAGGAATTTCGTGATGCCTGCCGTGGCGCTGGCGTGGTTCCCGGCGGCATCTTATCTCCGGATCACTCGTACCGCGATGCTGGAGATACTGGATTCGGAGTTCGTCAAATTTGCGCGCGCCAAAGGAGTCGCACAGGTTCCGGTGCGTTGGAAACATGCCTTCCGCAACGCGATCATCCCCCCGTTGACCCTGTCGGTCTTCGTGTTGTTCGGATTGTTGAATGGCACCATCATCATCGAGACGGTGTTTGCGTGGCCAGGGCTAGGTCGGCTCGCGATCGATGCGCTGTGGGCAACGGATTACCCGTTGCTTGCCGGGTTGGCGATCATCTACGGCGCAGCGTTTGTGGTCATGATCTTGTCGCTGGACATCGTCTACGCTTTGTTGGACCCACGAATCAAGTACAACTAGGAGAACCTGTATCACTACTGCGGTAACAGATAGCGGGACTGACAGCCAGGTTTCTGGCGCAGTAACCGTCCAAAGGCGACGTCTATCGCCGCTCGAGTTTCTGCGTCGCTATCCGGTCATACCGGCATTCATCATCGCGCTTTTGCTCTTCACTGCGGTTGCGGAGGCGTGGATTCTCCCGCACAATCCCGAAAGAGCGGATCTTAGGGTTCGGCATACCCCTCCGTTTTGGATGGAAGATGAAAATGCTTCCATTTCTTACTTCCTGGGAACCGACGCGCTAGGGCGCGACATCTTAAGCAAGATCATTGCTGGTGCGCGCATTACCGTGTTAGTGGTCGTCGCGGCGGTGGGAACAGGCGTAATCGTAGGCACGACTATCGGCTTGGTCGCGGGTTATTTCGGCGGACTCATCGATGACATTGTTATGCGTTTCGTCGACGCTTGGAACATCCTTCCCGGGTTGCTCATCATCTTGGTCATCGTCTTGGTTTTAGAACAGAGTCTTGAGACTCTGATCATTGTTTTAGCGATTGTTTCGTGGCCGGGCGCTGTCCGGTTGGTGAGAGCAGAGACTCTGTCGCTTAAAAACCGTGAATATGTTGCACTTGCGCGTGTCGCGGGTGCTTCGAATACGCGGATCATGATCCGGCACATACTCCCTGGTGTCGTGAACATCGTGATCGTGACGGCGACGCTGGGTACTGGGAACATCATCCTTCTCGAAGCGTCTCTGAGCTACCTCGGCGCTGGTATTCCACCGCCGGAGCCTTCTTGGGGGCGGATGATTAGCGAGGAGCGTCAATACATCGACGCTGCTTGGTGGACTTCGTTGTTCCCGGGCTTGGTCATTGCGATGGTCGTGATGTCTGGCAACTTCCTCGGCGACTGGTTCCGCGACCGGGTCGATCCGACTTTGCGACAGCTGTAATCTCAGTTCGCGTTGTGGGTTGCGTAGAGGTGGGATCTGGGTTTCGACGTTGCGAATTTGTTTCTTTACGAAACTCGCAGATCACGCACGCGTCAGTCTCTTATCTGGTGTAAGGTTGCTTCACGCCTTGTCGTCCCGCGGTTCGTAGTCGCACGCGCGCTAGTTCTGAAGGTCGAGTGGCGATTAATCGGTGAAAAGAGAACCTCAGCACACAGGAGTGTAGGTGATGAAAATTCTGACCGATAAGTTCAAACGCAAGACTTTAAGCGCTGGGCTACTCTCTATCTTGGCTGTCGTGGCAGTATTTGCTGTTGCGTGTGGCGGGACCGAGACAGTAATCCAGACCGTCGTGGTTAAAGAGCAAGTTCCTGGTGAAACGGTGATCCAAACCGTCGTGGTCGAGAAGGAGGTTCAGGTCGCTGGTGAGACTGTGGTCCAGACTGTTGTGGTCGAGAAGGAAGTACAGGTCGCCGGTGAGACCGTGATCCAGACTGTCGTCGTCGAAAGGGAAGTCGAAGTTGCCGGCCAGACCGTCGTGCAGACGGTAGTTGTTGAGAAGGAAGTACCGGTTGAGGTCGTGGTAGTCGAGGAAGTCGAGGTTGTCAAGGAGGTGGAGAAGGAGGTCGAGGTTGTGGTGACAGCGACTCCTGAGGGGATGATGGAAGAAGCGATGATGGAGGCGATCGATATACCCGATTCCAAGAGCACGCCCGGTCACGTCATCTTCGCGGATGTTGGTTCCGCGTTGGGCAGCATCAGCGGCAATGGTGGAAGCCTTCCGGATGCTCCACTTCAGGGGGATCGCTGGGGAGCGGGCGAACACCTGTTCACTCCTGGCGCAGCCGACTGGGACGAACCGATGCTGGCAGATACTTGGACGTTGGCGGAAGATCTGAGTTCTGTGACGATCAATATCCGTCAAGGGGTCCAGTTCCACAATGGCTGGGGTGAGTTGAAGGCCGAAGATATCGCTTGGGTGATTAACCGGACGAACCCGGCTATCAACCCAGAGTCGATCGCTGCTAGTGCCGCGAACTTTACGGCGCTGTTCGGCGACGTGCCAGTTGAAGCGATTGACGACTACACGATCTCGGCACAGTTCAACAACTTCGACGTGCGTTGGGCTAGCAACTTCTTGAACCAAGAGGCATCGGGTGGATTGACCAGCATGGCTACGTCGAAACGAGCTTTTGACGAGAATGGCAGAGACTGGCTCAAAGACAACTTCATCGGCACGGGTCCGTTCAGCGTAACCGACTTCAAGTCTGGTACGAGTGTCACGCTAGAGAAGGTTGACTACGACCACTGGCGCAAGAACGCCGGAATTGACTCGTTCAAAGTGTTGGCGGTTCCGGAAGAGTTCACTCGTGTGGCTCTGTTGCAGAACGGTGAGTCTGACGTTTCGTTCATCGACCCGAAGGACTTGGCTCGGATGAAGAAAGCCGGGTTCTTGGAGGTTGGCGCTGGTGCCGGTATCCAAGAGGGTGTGATGTTCCCGGGCAACTTGTGGGAGACCACGAACGCGATCACGGGTGAGGCGATCGACTTCCCGTCGCACGGCGTTTTCGTGCGGCCGATCCAGTGGGTCGGTAACCCGCACCAGCCTGAAGATGGAGACAACCCTCCGGGGATTGATGACATGGAGCAGGCTCGATTGGTCCGGCAGGCATTGGCCCGTTCGGTTGATCGAGCGGCGATTGTCGAGCACGTTCTCGGCGGCGTTGGCAATCCGGTGCACGTGACTTACTTCAGCACGTTCAACCCGAACTGGGACTCCCAATACGAGTATCCGTACGACGTTGATGCGGCGAACAAGATGCTCGACGATGCGGGTTATCCAGCAGGCGACAATGGTGTTCGATTTGAGATGCCGTTGTTCGTGGGACCGGAGCTTGGCGGTGGTGAAGGCCCCGCTGGCGAGATCGGAGATGCGATCGCTGGTTTCTGGACAGACGTTGGTATCAACGTAAAGGTGCTCAAGTACGCGTACGGTGTGTTCCGTCCAGGGCTGGTTAGCAGGTCTACCGTGGTTCCGATGCTGACATCGTGTGACGACGGACAAGAAGCGTACCCGTTCGACTGGCCTAAGGGGCTTGTGCAGACGACTTTGACACGTGGTGGTTTCAGTTGCGGTTTCGAATCGCCTGACATCTTGGAGTGGTACAACGCTGCTAGGAATGAGCCGGACCGCGAGGAGCGCATCAAGATCAACAAGGAGTACCTTGCGTACATGCACAACTGGGCGTTGTTCCCGGGTTACGTAACGGTACCGCAAGCCTACTACGCGAATCCGAACTACATCGCTGAGTGGCCAATGCACATTGGCGGCAGCTACAACTCGCCAGAGAACATCGTCCTGAAGTAAGGGAACGGTGTTGTCCCTGCGGGTCGGGTTCGCCGACCCGCAGGGAATCAGATTTTTGCTACGTGATCGTCTATTTGAGACGATAATGGGTTCAGCATGCGTCGCTACCTGATCAGGAAACTCATCTTCGCGATTATTACTTTGCTCGCGGCGACGATGTTCGTGTTCGGTCTTTCGCGGATGGCGGGTGATCCGTTGCTGTTGTTCGCGAAGCCGGGTGGCTACGGGATGTCCCCGGAGCGTGTCGAGCAACTGAGCCAGAAACTAGGGCTAGATAAACCGCTCGTGGTGCAGTATCTCGTGTGGTTGGGACGAGTTTTGACGGGTGATTTTGGAGAGACGATTGTATCGGAGACTTCGGTCCGTAAATTGATTTGGGAGCGCGTGGCGCCGACTATGCAGCTGGCGGTGGCTTCGTTCATTCTGGCGATTTTGATGGGGGTCCCGTTGGGGGTAGTCTCAGCGGTTAAACGGGGATCGTTGTCGGATTACGTCAGTCGCACTATCGCGCTGATTGGTCAGGCGGCGCCGATATTCTGGGTCTGCATAATGGCGATCTTGCTGTTTGCGGTGACGCTGGACTGGTTGCCGGTAGGGACTGCTGGTCCGGATGACGTGTCGTTCTGGACGTGGGCGAAGTTCAAGTATTTGATAATGCCGGCTTTTGCGCTTGGCTGGGGTCCGGCGGCGGCTTTGTTGCGATTGACGCGGTCGTCGATGCTTGAGGTGTTGGATTCGGAGTATGTGACGCTTGCGAGGGCGAAGGGGACTGCGTATCGAGTTGTGGTGTGGAAACACGCGTTCCGCAACGCTATTCTCCAGCCGTTGACCACTTCGGCGATCATTTTGGCGAGTTTCGTGACTGGCGCTGTGGTTGTAGAGCGGATATTTGCGTGGCCGGGTGTTGGGCAGTTGATGACTGACGCGGTTTGGAACAATGATTTTCCTACGTTGACGAGCACGGTTCTGGTGTTCACGGCGATTTTCGTTGCGATGAATTTCTTGGCTGACATTGCGTATGGGATTTTGAACCCGGTGATCAGGTACGACTAGATGACCGTGGAACAAACGGCTGGCGCGGCGGCGCAAGTTGCACCAACGCCGCAGCAACGGTTGACGTTGTGGTACATCCTGCGTCGATGGCCGATCCTACCGGTGGTTTTGATCGCGATTTTGGTGACGATGGGTCTAGGTGCGGACTGGATCGCGCCTAACGATCCGATCGATCAATCGCTGCCTGATCGTAATGCCAGTCCGTTGTACCAAGACGACAGCCCGTATCTTTTCGGTGGCGACCATGTTGGCCGGGATGTGCTTAGTCGGGTCATACACGGTGCGAGGGTTTCGCTGTCGGTTATGGCGGTTGCGCTGTCTGCCGGGATGTTGATTGGCTGCGGGTTAGGACTGCTAGCGGGTTATGCGGGGGGTATCGTGGACGAGATCATTATGCGAATCGTAGATATATGGATGGGTTTTCCCTTCTTATTGTTGGCGCTGGTTGCGGCGATCATTTTCGGGGCGAGCTACAGCACCATTATGGTTTTGATGATCTTGGTGGCTTGGGTCTCGTTCCCTCGCAATGTTAGAGCTGACGTTTTGGTGCTCAAGGAGAGCGGTTATGTGGCTTTGGCGAGGATTTCAGGAGCATCGACGGCTCGCATCTTGGCGCGGCACATAATGCCGGGCACTATTGGGACGATAACAGTGATCAGTTCGTTGAGCGTCGGGAATCTTATTTTGTACGAGGCCACGTTGAGTTTCTTGGGTGCGGGCATTCCGGCGCCTACTCCGTCTTGGGGGAACATGGTCGCTGAGGGACGTGACTATTTACAGACGGCTTGGTGGACTTCGGTGATTCCTGGGACGGCGCTTTTTTTGACGGTGACGTCGTTGAACTTTTTTGGGGATTGGTTGAGGGATAGGTTGGATCCGCGGTTGCGGCAGTTGGGGTAGGGTTTTCGACTTCGAGTAGGGGCATGTTTGCTCAGCCACGTGCGGTTCCCCATCGGCCTTCGGATTCGATGTAGACGAGGCGTCCTAGGGTTGTTGGAAGTGGGACGGGGTCGTAATCCTCGGTGGCGGTGGCCCACTCCATGAGGAGGGCCCGCATCTTGGATATGACGGGGATGTTTGCCGGATCGTTGGCGACGTTGGTGAGTTCCCACGGATCGGTGTTTAAGTCGTAGAGTTCGTCAAGGTCGTCGCTGCCGGGGTCGGTTACGAATTTCCAGTCTTTGGTGCGGACCATTCTGCGACGACCCTCGGCCTCGCGAATCCAGAGAGTCTCCATTAGGAGGTCGCGGCCTTGGTGGCCTTGGTCCATCAGTTCGTGCATGGCTTCATCGGTCAGCGCTGTTCCGCCGGTACCGTATTCGCTGAATGCGGCGGAACGTGGCGGTGAGTCTGTCGCAGTTGGTAGCGGTCGGCCTTGGATGCGGCGGAGGGATTCGGAGTTGATGACTGAGGAGTCGTTGTCGTGGAGTACGCGGGGTCCGGGGCGCAGTAACTCGTCGATATCTTCCCCGTCGGGTGATGCGCTGAAGTCTGCGACGCGGGAAAGTTGGAGGATGGTTGGCAGGAGGTCGATGGTGTTGGCCATCGAGTCGTCTACTCTGCCGCATGGGACGCCACCGGCGGGCCATGAGACGAGCATTGGGACGCGGGTCAATGCGTCGTAGAAGACGCCGCCTTTGCCGAGCATGTCGTGTTCGCCGTTGAAGTCGCCGTGGTCGGCAGTGAAGACGACGATGGTGTTTTCGCGAAGTCCGGTTTCATCGAGATGGTCGAGGACTTCTCCGACTGCGTCGTCGACGAAACGGGTCATCGCCATGTAGACGGCCATTGCGTTTCGGACGTGTTTGGGGTCGTCAACGCTGACGCCGAGCATGTCGTGGAGCTGGCGGTTGCGGGTGGGTATTGTGCCGTCGGTGTATTCGTCCGATCGTTGGGGTGGCGTAACTATGCTTTCGGGCGGAATCATGTCGGCGTACTTGCGAGGGGCCTCTAGCGGATGGTGCGGATCAGGGTAGGAGAGCAGCAGAGCGAATGGTTTGCGGTCTGGATCGTCGTTTGGACTGCCGAAGCGGTCAATGAATGCTTTGGTTTGGATTGTCAGTGCAGCAGTGGAGTAGCCTTCGATGGGGTGATCGGTGACGGCGTATCCGAAGCTTCGGCTCTGTTCAGGCATGTTGTTGCGCGTGGAGTGTGCTTCGTTGATGACCTCTCTTGGGACGACCCATTCCATGCCTTTGATTCCAGGGATCTCGCCTTTGTAGTTGCTTCGGGGCAGACCGCCGTGGGACATTTCGCAACGGACGTCTAGGAGGTCGACGTCGTCTTGCTCGATGAAGCAGTGGTTTTTGCCGATCAGGCCGGTTGTGTAGCCGAGTTCTTTCCAGATGCGGAATGCGTGGAGTTGTCCAGATGGCATGAGGGTTTCGTTGCGTCGGGCACCTGTGGAGTGGGCGTAGCGGCCGGTCATCATTGAGACGCGGGCTGGGACGCAGAGGGCATGGGGTGTGACGGCGTGGCGGTACATGACACCTTCATTAGCCATTCTCTCGAGGGACGGTGTCGGGACACCGATCTCGGAGTACATCTGGAGGGCAGTCGCTTTGAGTTGGTCGGCGACGATGAAGATGACGTTGGGGAGTGCGTTTGAGGTCATGGTTGTTTCGGGTGTTGTTGTGCAAATGTGAGGATGTTGCCCCAACTTAGCGTGGGCCGGTTGGATGTCAAGTCTGAGGAAGCTGAGGCTGTGATTGTGTCGTGAGACTGATGCATCGGCCGAAAAGAAAAATCGATTTCGCGTCAAGGACGCGTCGGAATTAGTTGATTTATCAGTGCTCGATTCAGTATCGGCGGTTTGACTTTTGCTTTCCCATAAATTAACTTGCTAGTTGCGTCATCGCGACATTTACAGGAAACTGCTGTTGCCACAAACTGGCAATGGGAATTCTGTGGTTCGCGTTGGCGATGTACAACGAGTCGCACAATTTGTCGGCTCGCTAGTCTGGCAATTGAAACACGAAAGGTGTTGAGATGCGAAGCACGAAATATGGAGCATTGCTTGCCAAGCGATCGCTTCTCGCCTTCATGCTGACCGTTGCGGCTGCCGCTCTTACAACCGCTATCGCCTGTGGGGGCGGTGAAACAACGGTTATCCAGACCGTTGAGGTCGAGAAGATCGTCGAGGTCGAAAAAGAGGTGGTCAAAGAAGTCGAAGTTGAGGTAGTCGTTATCCCGACACCTGAGCCGGTTCGAGTTGACTCGCCTCACATCACGGCTGACCCGGCAGAAAACGTCTGGCCGACCATCTACGATGCGAACGGCAACCTGTTCCCGAAACCTGATTCATTCCAAGAGGCACCGTTGCTCGCAGCCCGCGTGGCCGCTGGCGAACTGCCTCCGGTTGGAGAGCGTTTGCCTGAGAACCCGCTGGTTCTGAAGCCCACAGAGAGCATCGGCAAGTACGGCGGAACCTGGTACCGCGGTTTCACGGGCCCGGCCGACGGGCAAAACATGGAGCGTCCGCTCCACGACCATTTCCTGTTCTACGACGTCTCCGGGGCAACCGTACAGCCGAACGTAGCCGAGTCTTGGACAGTGAACGAAGACTCGACCGAGTTCACGTTCACCCTGCGCAAGGGACACAAGTGGTCTGATGGCGCACCGTTCACCACCGACGACATCATGTTCTGGTACGAGCACATACTTAAGAACGAAGAGTTGGTGCCAAACAAGCCGGCTTGGACACGACCGGGCGGCAAGCTGCTGCTATTTGAGAAGGTTGACGACCAGACTTTCAAGGTGACTTCCGAAGAACCGTACGGCTTCTTCGTTACTCTTATGGCCTCGGTCATCGTCAACGGTCAAGCGACTAGTGGTGAACGCGGAGGTGGGTTGATTGCACCGAAGCACTACCTGTCGCAGTTCCATCCGGAATTCTTGGAGGGTGGTGTAGAAGAGGCGAATGCAATCGCCGCGGAAGCCGGTCACGAGAACTGGAATACGTACTTCTTGCAGCGGAACAACACGAACCAGAACGTCGATGCGCCGATGCTGACCGCATGGCGGCTTACTGGCAGTATCACCACCAATGAGTGGTCGTTCACGCGCAATCCGTACTACTTCGCGGTTGACACCGAGGGTAACCAACTCCCATACATCGACCACGTGGTTCTTACGCTTGCGCAGAACAATGAGGTATTGAACCTCAGCGCGCTGGCGGGTAACTACACGGTCATGGGCCGTCACATCAACCTCGCTAAGCTGCCGCTGTTCCTCGAGAACGCCGAGTCAGTTGGCTACCGGATCCAGTTCTGGCGCCAGCCGCAGTCGGGTATCGCCAACCTTTACATCAACGAGACTTGGGACGGTAACGCCGAGATTCAGAGCTACCTCCAGAACGTTGAGTTCCGCCGAGCGCTCTCCATGGGTATCGAACGGGACCAGATCAACGAGGTGTTCTTCCTCGGCGTCGGCCAGACCTCGGGTTTGTGCCAGGGTTATCCTGATCCCGACAACCCCGGTAAGTATGTTGGCGAGGACGATGTCCAGTTCAATCCAGATGCGGCGAACGCGATCTTGGACGAGATAGGGCTTAGCTCGAAAGACGGAGACGGTTTCCGTCTGATGCCTAGCGGCGAGCGCTTGACGGTTCAGATGCCGGCTGTTGTGGCAGCGTTCGAAGACTACCCTGGCATCAACGAGATGATCGCCCGCCAGTGGGCAGTCAACATCGGTGTCCATGCCGAAGTTCAGTCACTCGAGCGTAGCTTGGAAGCGGACCGACGTGCGTTGAATGAGCTGATGCTCTTCAACTGGGAGTCTTCACCGCGATCGACCACGCTGATCACACCGCAGCACCTGTTGCCCGTTGGCGGCGGTGGTAACACCGGTCGGCTTTACGGCGACTGGCACATGTCGGGTGGAGAACGAGGTATTGAACCGACGAACCCGTACCTCCGGGAGCAGATGGAACTGTTCGACGAGTCGCAATCCACCGCTACTGCGGATCGCGCCGCGGAGATTCTTCAGCGCGTCGTTACGCTCAACTGCTTGAACGTCAACCCGATCACGACTGTGATGAACAAACCGACATACGTCGCGATCATCAAGAACAACGTTCGTAACATCCCGAACCCGTTGCCGTTCTCATACCACAACCAGACATCCGGAAACGGACATCCTGAGCAGTGGTGGATCGACGATGAGAACGCGATGATGGGCAAGTAGTTCGCTACTGTCCACTGAACCTGGAATCCAGGTTTGACGCAACTAAGACATCCGCCCCCGACTTGATCGGGGGCGGATGGTGCTACTTCTATAGAGTCCCAATCACTGGGACCAGACTAACGCCTGACGAACGAATATGCTTGCCTTCTTTGTAAGAAGAGTCATCTACGCGATCATCGCGATGTGGGCGGTGTCGGTCATTTCGTTCGTCATCATCAACCTTCCTGCCGGTGATTTCGTCACAACGTACATAGCGACGCAGCTTGCCACTGGAAACCTCATTTTAGAAGACGAAGCTGAGAGCTTGCGCGAGTTCTACGGGTTGAATGACCCGGTCTACGTCCAGTACGCAAAATGGATGACGCGCATCCTCCAAGGTCAACTGGGATTCTCGTTTGAGTTCGAGGCTCCGGTCAGAACGGTGCTTGGAATGAACTTATTGAACACGGTGCTGCTTGGAGCGGGTGCAGTCTTGTTCATATGGACTGTGGCAATACCTATCGGCATATATTCTGCCGTCAAGCAGTATTCGCCGGGCGACTACATCGCGACGTTTTTCGGGTTTTTGGGCCTTGGGATTCCGGACTTCCTGATAGCGCTTGTCATGGCGTGGGTCATATTTGATACGACTGGCTTTCTTGCCACCGATTTGTACTCGGCCGGATACAGAACGGCACCTTGGTCACTTGCGAAGATCTGGGATCTCGCTAAACATTTGGTTTTGCCCGTAGTCATCCTAGGGACAGCGGGAACGGCCACGTTAGTCAGGATTACGCGCGCCAATCTGCTCGACGAGTTGAAGAAGCCTTATGTCACTACGGCGCGCGCCAAGGGACTGACTGAGTGGCAGATCATCATGAAGTATCCCGTGCGTTACGCTTTGAACCCTGTGATCTCGCTCACGGCCTATATCCTGCCCTTCATCATCTCTGGTAGCGTCGTATTGTCCTACGTCCTCGATCTACCGACTATCGGTAGGGACTTTCTACGCGCTCTGACAGCACAAGATATCTATCTCTCGGGAGCCGTCATCTTATTCTCCGGTTGGTTGACGATTATCGGCACTTTTGGATCCGATCTGCTCCTCGCATGGGTGGATCCGCGTATCCGCTTGGAGGAAGACTAGCCAGATGGTTGCCGGATCGCAAACTGGACCGCAAGCCGACACTCCGGGCGCTTTGGTTGAGGACATCGAAGCCGAGGGCGAAATCGAGGTAATGTCGCAACGCCAGCTCATCTGGCGTCGCTTCAGAAGACACCGCCTTGCGATGGCCGCGACCGTAGTCGTGGCTCTTTTTTACTTGATCGTCATCTTCTCTGACTTCTTGGCGACCAATGATCCGGAAGACATCGAAGCAGCCCGCCAGTACACACCTCCGCAGTGGCTACGCCTGTTCGACGGATGGAAACCTGATTTGCACGTCTGCAAGCTGGTCGGCAAGCGCGACGAGTTCTTGCGCAAGGTCTACGAAGCGGATTGCGACCAAAAGGTCGACGTCCAGATATTCGCCAAAGGCTATGAGTACTCATTATTCGGGCTAAAGCTTGACCGACACCTGTTCGGTGTCAATGATCCAGAAGTCACGGCTGAAGATGCCATTTTCATCCTGGGCACTGACGTCCAAGGGAGAGACCTGTATTCGCGCTTGATGCGCGGAACTCGGTTGTCGTTGCTTATTGGTCTGACCGGCATCTTCATCTCGTTAGTAGTGGGAACGTCGTTGGGTGCGGTATCGGGCTTCTACGGGGGCTTCGTCGACAATTTGATCCAACGGAGCATTGAGATTATCCGATCCATTCCGACGGTTCCGCTCTACTTAGGCCTTGCCGCCGCCTTCCCAGCCGATTGGTCGGTCGAGCGCAGATTCTTCGCCATAACGATCGTCGTTTCGCTATTCGCATGGACAGAGTTGGCGCGTGTCGTGCGTGGGCGCTACTTGGCCATGCGGCAGGAGGACTTCGTCACTGCGGCAATCACGGCAGGAGCGAGCCAGCGGCGTATCATCTTCCGTCACATGTTGCCTTCGTTCTACAGCCACATCATCGCCGCGAGCACGCTCAACTTGGCATTCATGGTGATCAGCGAGACGACTCTGAGCTTCCTGGGTCTAGGTCTCCTTCCGCCTGCGATATCATACGGCACACTTCTGTTTACCGCCCAAAACATTCAGACGGTCGCTCTTGCTCCTTGGTTGCTGATCCCTGGTATTTTCGTCGTGGTCTTGGTACTATCGCTCAACTTCATGGGTGACGGAATACGGGACGCGGCAGATCCGTACGGGAGTTGATCCGAGATCCAAAACCTATGACGACAGAAACTGCGACATCTCCCACCTCGATGAGCGAGAAACCTGCCGGTCTCGACGCTGAACCGGTGATCTCCGTGCGCGATCTTGAGACGCACTTCTTCACGGATGAAGGTATTGTCCGTGCCGTCGACGGCGTCAACTTCGATGTCCATCCGGGAACGACCATGGGGATCGTTGGAGAAAGCGGGTGCGGCAAGAGCATCACCGCCAAGTCGATACTTCAAATAGTGGAGGCCCCGGGTCGCATCGTCAACGGAGAGATCAACTACAGGCGCGGTTCAGGCGAAACGGTCAACCTACTCAACTACGAATCCGGTAGCGGAAACATGCGCGCCATCCGCGGCGGTGATATCTCGATGATCTTCCAAGAACCGATGACGTCGTTCAGCGGTCTGCACACGTTTGGCAATCAGATCGATGAGGCGTTGCGTCTGCACACCAATCTCGCGAAACAAGAGCGTTTCGACCTCGCCGTCGATTGGCTGGCGCGTGTAGGCATTCCAAACCCTGTTCAGAGGATGCACGAATATCCGTTCCGGTTCAGCGGTGGGCAGTTGCAACGGGCGATGATCGCGATGGCGATGTGCACCAATCCGCGAGTTTTGATCGCGGATGAACCCACTACTGCGTTGGACGTTACGACCCAAGCTCAGATTCTCGACTTGCTGCAACGGATGCAGGAAGAGAACGACATGGCGATCTTGTTCATCACGCACGACCTCGGAGTCATCTCTGAGATCGCCGATGAAGTCACGGTAATGTATCTGGGCAAGGTAGTTGAATCAGGACCGGTTTTCAGTTTCTTCGACGAGCCGAAGCATCCCTACTCGCGGGCGTTGCAAACTTCGATACCGAGTATGTTTACTTCATCTCGTGAACGTCTCCCATCAATCTCAGGTTCGATACCGCATCCCCAGAATCGCCCTTCGGGTTGTGCGTTTCACCCAAGATGTCAGTCGTTTATGGAGGGCACGTGCGACGTAGGCGAGCCTGAACTGGTCAGTGTGAATGAGGAACAGGAAGTAAGCTGTTTCCTGTACGAGGAACGGTAGATGGCGGTAGAAACAACAGAAAACGGCAATGGACCCTCAACGCTCCTAGACGTTCGGGGCTTGGTCAAGTATTTCCCGATCAAACGCGGTTTCTTCCGCAGGACAGTAGGCACCGTCAAAGCGGTTGACGACATCAGCTTCGACATCCGAGAAGGTGAGACGCTGAGTTTGGTGGGGGAAAGTGGCTGTGGAAAGAGCACGACGGCGCGATCCATTATTCGTGCGTATGAACCGACCGCCGGCGAAATACTGTTCAAGACCGAAGATGGTGAAGCAATCGATTTGGCGCAGCTGTCGTTGGTTGAGATGCGCCCGATTCGACGTCAGTTGCAGATGATCTTCCAAGATCCGTTCTCATCTCTTAATCCTCGGATGAATATCTACGAGATCATCAGCGAGCCCCTGTTGGTCCACGGCATTGGGTCAAGCAGCGAGCGTGAAGACCGCGTAGCCGAATTGCTGCGCGTGGTCCGTCTTCGTCCCGAATACATGCGTCGATATCCTCATGCCTTCAGCGGCGGCCAACGTCAACGCATCGGTATCGCCCGTGCACTCGCTCTTAACCCTCGACTCATTCTTGCCGACGAGCCGGTATCTGGTCTTGACGTTTCGGTTCAGGCACAGGTCATCAACTTGATGATGGATTTACAAGACTCGCTCGGTTTGACCTATCTGTTCGTATCTCACGACCTAAGTGTGGTCAAACAGATATCTAACCGGGTCGTTGTGATGTATGTCGGTCGAATCGCCGAGATCGGCACGCCGCAGGAACTCTTCGATTCGCCTAAGCACCCCTACACCGCAGCATTGATGAGTTCGGTGCCGAAGCCGCATCCTAGCCAACGTACCAAGCGATATGTTCTCGAAGGTGAGGTTGCGAACCCCGCCAATCCGCCGACTGGATGCTATTTTCATCCGCGTTGTCCTTTTGCGACGGATCAATGCAAGGTTGAGGTGCCGCCGTTGGTAAAATCGAAGGATGGTCGTTACGTCAGTTGCCATCGTGCAGATGAGATCGAACTGACGGCCAACTGATTTACACTGACCGCCTCTTCGATTCTCCCCTTAATACAAGGTGAGAGTAAATTCGGATTTTTTACGCCATAGGAACCATCGACATTAGTCGTTTGTCGAGGCTTGAGACTCTGCAGCCCGATGCGACGCGACGGCGACGTTTAACCGCAGCAATCTCTCTGCTCGGCGTCCTGCTATCGATCGCGGCGTTTCACGTCGCGGTGCTAGGCAGGTTTGAGTATTTCGAGGACGCCGTCCGGATAGAAGGTTGGGGCGCCGTTTTCTTTTCGGTAGGCGCGGCCGTCTCAGCATTGATCGTGGTACCGATAGCGGTTTTTCACGTCCGGGACATGGCCCAAATACCTGCAAAACCGATCACTTGGCTGTTCATGGGATTCGCATTTGGAGTCGCCACCCCGATATTGACAGGTGGACTAACCCGAATCTCAGGCGTGTTCGCCGGGCTTGCCGAGGGCGTTTACGGCGTGGGTTCGCTGCCGTCGCTATTGCTGGACGCAGTCATTATCTTCCCGTACGACATGTTCATCCAAGGCGCTCCGAACGTCTATGCGGGACTCTTATCAGGCGGATTTTTCGCAATCATCGGGTTCTTAATGGACCGTTTGAACGCGATGAAGTCGGAATCAGTTTCGATGTGGGGCCCTTGGATAGTCGCCGTGGGGCTAGGTATACCAATAATGGTGTTCGCCTTAACGGGGCCGACTGAATTTCTACGCGATCTTGTCCGATAGCGACAACGGTCGTTAGCTACCGGACTTGAATACGTCCGAGATGCTTTGCACGTTGCCCAGCGAGTTGTCGCGGTGCAGGTAGCACAGCGCGGCCTGCGTGTCTCCGACGCGGTATAGGGGAGGCATTTCAGCGGTGCATTCCGCCATCGCGTATGGGCACCTGGGCGCGAACCTACAGCCGGTATTGGTCATGTCGCCACCAGTTTCTTGCGACGCCATGTCTCGGCCCCAACGTTCGCTCGGGTTTGGACGCGGGATCGACTCGACTAGCAGCTGGGTGTAAGGATGCTGCGGGTTCTGGATCACGTCCTCAACGCGTCCGGTCTCGACTACCGAGCCCTGGTACATGACGATGATGTTGTCGCTGATTTGGAACGCGGTCGTCAAGTCGTGCGTGATGTAGATCACCGCGATGCCGAGTTCTTTGTTGAGCAGGTCGATACTGCCGAGGATGGTGGCTCTTAAGGACGCGTCGACCATGGACACTGGCTCGTCTGCGACGATGATGCGCGGTTTCAACAACAGCGCTCTAGCGACCATGATGCGCTGCCGCTGACCGCCGCTCAACTGGTGTGGGAAGCGGCCAAGCGTCTCTTGGTGGCGCAAGCCGACGGTTTCTAGAGATTCGATAACCAAGTCACGTGCCTCGCTCTTCGAGCGTGCCAAACCGAAATTCTGGACTGGCGACATTAGGACGTGGTCGACTTTGTAAAACGGGTTGTAGACCTCGAACGGGTCTTGCATGATTGGTTGGACTTCGCGGCGGAACTCACGCCGATCGGTTCGGTTGAGCGTAGATATGTCGCTACCGTTGAAGTAGATTGCGCCTTCGGTGGGCGGGATGATGCCTAGCATCAAGCGTGCGAGTGTTGTCTTCCCGCTCCCGCTCTCGCCGGCGACGGCGATGATGCCGGGGTTCTCCCGGGGGATGCCCAAACTGACGCCATCGACCGCGATGGTGATATTGCGCCGAAGCAAACCGCCACCGAACACTTTAGTGACGTTTTCGAGTTCGAGGACGTTGTCGGTGCCGTTTGTCGATGCTGGAGTCGAAGTTTCAGCGATTTGAGTAGCCAACTACGCGCTCCTTTCGTACATGTGGCAAGCCACCCATCGGCGCGGTTCGATCTCGTTGAGGTGCGGATCGACGGTTGTACATAGGCTGGTGTCCAGCTGGCCCCTGATGTCTGTGAACTCGCCCCGGAAATCCTCGTCGTCGTTGTAGATAGGGCACCTAGGATGGAATCTGCACCCGGGCGGGGGCACGACAAGGGTTGGAGGCAGGCCTTCGATCCCGGTGAATTGGCCCTTGACTTCAATGTCTGGAAGGCTGCTGATGAGCTTCTTGGTGTAGGGATGCTTGGGATCTTCGAAGATTTCTTGGATGGGGGCAAATTCCACGAGGTGTCCAGCGTACATCACACCGAGAACGTCGGCGAACTGGGCCATCAATCCCATATCGTGTCCGACTAGGAGAACAGATGCCTGCATCTCTTGCTGGAGCTGTTCGAGGGTGAGCATGATCTGACGTTGCACTACCACGTCTAATGCGCTGGTGGGCTCGTCAGCGAGAATCATCTTGGGTCGCAAAGATGTGGCGATCGCCAAAGCGACGCGCTGCTTCATGCCACCGCTCAACTCGTGCGGGTACATGTCGGCGACATTGCCATCCAATCCGACGCTGTTGAGCAGCTCAACCACGCGTTCGCTCAACACTGGTTTGTTCGGCATCTCATCGCCTGAAGTGTGGTGCTTGATACCGTCAACGATCTGGTCGCGGACGCGGTAGACCGGATTGAGCGAGTTCATCGCGCCTTGGGGAACGAGGGCGATGTCTCTGAGCCTAGTTTGCCGCATCTCCTCTTCGTTCAGGTCAAGCAGACTCAGTCCGTCGAGTCGCACGGTTCCGCCAGCGATGATCGCGGGTGGCTTGTGGAGGCGCATCAGCGCCATCGCCATGGTGGTCTTCCCTGAACCCGATTCGCCGACCAATCCCATTCGCTCGCCCCTTTTCAGGGTGAATGAAACGTCGTCGACCGCTTTGACCTGACCGGCATCAGTGTCGTAGTAGACCTTGAGGTTCTCGACCTCCAAGACATTCTCCGAGTGAATGTCTACGTTAACTGCAGCGGTTGTTGCCTCGGCGGTTGTCATTTGATTACCTGTGGTCGATAGTTCGATTGGGATTGCGGCGACGTTTTGTTGGCTATACGCGTCTTCGGAGCCTCGGGTTTGCGACTTCGTCAAGGCCGGCGGAGATCATGAATAGGCCGACGAATAAGAGCACGATGACGAAGATTGGAGACAGCAACCACCACCATTGCCCTTTAAGCAGTGCTCCAAGTTCGATGATCCAGTACAGCATGGCACCTAGTGTAGGAGCATCGATATCGCCCAGTCCCAGCGTCTCAATTCCGATAGTGGCGAGGATTGCGCCAGTTACCGCTGCAACATAGCTCGCAAGAATATATGGGGCCAGATTAGGCATCATTTCTTTAAATATGATCCCCAAACTTCCGGTACCAGACATCCTGGCCATTTGGACGTATCCACGTTCCCTCATTACTAGGACCTGCGATCTTATGACTCTGGCAGGGCCAGGCCAAGCTAACACGGCTATTGCAAGTGCCAACTGGTCAACATTAAGTCCCTTTCCAGGCGTTAATGCGGTCGCAATGATAATCAGAATTACCAGTCCAGGAATAGGTATCAAGCTGTCGACTAAAACTCTGATGATTGCGTCGATCCACCCACCTGCGTACGCTGAGATGAACGCGAGTATCATTCCCGCACCAATTCCAATGGCCGCAGCCAACAGTCCGATACGCAACGTCAGCGGAGTGCCGACTGTTAAGTGCGCTAAGATGTCGCGCCCTTGTTCGTCGGTACCAAGTGGGAACTCGCCCCAAGGATTCCACGACGGTTTGATTCGAGCCGGAACGGATAACGCTGTGGACAGTCCATCGACACCTTGTTCTTCACCGTAAAGATCTGTCTGTCTGTAGAACAAGTAAGACAGAATGATCATCAAAGCCAATGCACCTAGGATCGTCAGCCCCAGCACCATCAATCTGTTTCGGCGCAGATATCTGAGAGTCGGAAGGATCCGTTCCTGATAGATTGATGAAGTTTGAGGGGCACCGACTTCGGTAGCGTCGGTTGTCGGTGTTGCCGAAGGGTCTGGTTGAATTGCAGAATCCATTCTTTTACGTTGCACCGTACTTGATTCGCGGGTCGATCAAAGGGTAGATCATGTCCAAAATCAATGTTGCGAGCGCGGTGCCGAACGCGAGAACAAACACTGTCCCTTGGATAATCGCATGGTCGCTGATCCGTATCGCAGAGTACAGCATACCGCCCACTCCGGGGTAGGCAAATACAACTTCCACGAGCAACAGACCGGAAACGATCAAACCTAACTGCAAGGCCAATCCGGTCAACTGCGGCAAAGTTGAATTTCGGACTGCGTAGCGGTAGAACTGGACCCGCCCGGGCAAGCCTTTTGCTTCCGCCAGTAGCATATAGTCCTCACCTTTCGTAGTGACCATCATGCCTCTCATGCCCATCGCCCAACCGGCGAGAGATACAAGGATGATTGATAGCGCAGGCAATGTACCGTGCTTGACTACGCTGACCAAGAAGTCTAATTCGGACCAGTTAGGCCAACCGACCACTCCGGTTTGATAACCTCCGTAACCGGGCAAAACCGGCCACGCGAAAGAAAAGACCGTCAGCAAGACCAAGCCGAAGATGAAGTACGGCACGGCCGCCCAAATCATGAACGGAAAGAACGACACCATGAGTAGCGAGTTGTTCCTTTTCCATTCCATCAAAGCTCCCATGATCGTTCCGATCACGAACGCGATGACCCCCGTCAGCAAAGACAACGCCAACGTCCATATGATCGTCTCGCCCAACAATTGGTTCACGGTTTTAGGCCAGCTGAAGATCGATCTACCCAGATCAAATCGTGTCAAATTCACCATAAACGTGAAATACTGTTGATAGAGCGGTTTGTCGAACCCGTACTGCTCCTCAAATGCCGCGACGATCTCATCCACGTCCTCAAGGTAGCCGCCCCGCTGGGCTTCTTGGTAGAACTTCTCCTCCAGCGGATTCTGCCCAGTCAGACGCGGAAGGAAGAAAATGACGGTACTAGCCACGAATATAGAGATGAAGAACATCGCCAAGCGGCTGACTATGTACTTTAGAACCATGTTGGCTTCGGTTTTTGTGTAGACCCCGTCATCCCGTTATCGCTCGCGACGCTACGTGGATTTTGGATACAGTGCGCGTACCAGGCGAATCGAACCGATTGTAGTGTGTGCGATTAAGTTTGTCAATTGCCGACGCAATTGACTCCGATTGACAAAGCAAGTAAAATTCGACGTTTGTTTACGTGTCTTATTTGGGCACAACTACTGCTAATCCAGAAAACAGGAGGAAGTCAATGCGCAAATATGTAGCGACTTTGACAGCATCTCTGGTATTGGCAGCGGCTCTCGCAGTTGGTGTTATCGCTTGCGGTGGCACTGAGACCGTTGTCGAAACCGTTGTTGTGGAGCGTGTAATCACGCAGGCTCCAGAACGTGTCGTAGAGACCGTCGAGGTCGAAAAGGTCGTCGAACGAGAAGTGGTTCAGACCGTCGAAGTCGAACGTGAAGTCGTCGTCGAGGTCCAGAAGGAAGTCGTCCAGACCGTTGAGGTCGAGGTCGAGAAGGTCGTCGAGGTCGAAAAGCAGGTCGTTCAGACCGTCGAGGTAGAGAAGGTCGTCGAAGTAGAGAAGGTCGTCGAAGTAGAAAAGGTCGTCGAGGTCGAGGTCACTGCAATGGCTGACGACTCGATGATGATGGTGGAAGAGGCGATCCCGCGCGAACGGCAATTGATCTTGCTCTGGGGCGGTTCCGGAGGAGTTGGTGCCGCTGGACGGTACACCGACCACGACATCTGGAATATCTACAACGGTGGCACCAGCCACCAGAACGGCCCTGGTCTTCTTTACGAGCCTCTGGCTTTCTACTCCGCGTTCAACGACACGGTCTACCCGTGGTTGGCCGAGTCTTGGGAATATAACGCAGACTTCACGGAGTTGACCATCAACTTGCGTGACGGCATCACTTGGAGTGACGGCGTCGCATTCGGTGCGGACGATGTAGCTTACACATTGGACTACCTCCTCAACAACTCCGGCGTACGCCGAAGCGCGCAGGTACAGCGCGACATTGAATCGGTAGAACAAGTCGACGATTTGACAGTCAAGGTGACGTTCCAAGGACCGCGGCCGAAGTTCATGTACTTCATGATGTACAAGTTCGACATCGGACTTTACATCGTTCCGAAGCATGTCTTCGATGGCAACGACTGGCTCGAGTTCACCCACTTTGACATTGATAAGGGCTGGCCGGTCACCACTGGACCGTGGCACGTCATCCAGACTTCGCCCGAACAGAAGATCATTAACCGCCGAGACTCTTGGTGGGCAGTTGATCAAGGTCTAGTCGAGCAGTTGCCTGACGTCCTGCAGATAGTCTACGTACCGAACCCGGGTGAGACCCAGATGGCGCAAGCCGTCATCGCCAACCGCGCTGACGCCACTCTTGACCTGCGCCCGACCACGATGGCCGAAGTTCTTGCTCGAAACCCCGCAGTGGTCACCCACTCCGGTTTTGAGAAGCCCTATGGCTACGTCGACTGGTGGCCTATCGGACTGCTCTTCAACGCAAGCAAGCCGCCTTACGACGACAAGCGCGTTCGCTGGGCGATGTCGTACTACATCAACAGAGATCAGCTGATCGAGGTTGCATACGACGGCGCGGGAACCCCATCGCAACTGCCTATCCCGTCGTACGCACCGCTCCAACGCTACTACGACGCAGTCGAAGACAAACTTGCTACAACGCACAACACCATCGAGTACAACCCGGCGAAGGCAGATGGGTTGATGATGGATGCCGGTTACGCTAAGAACAGCAACGGATACTGGGAGAAGGATGGCAACGAAGTTATCTGTGACATCCTTGGTTTCGGTATCTTCAACGACTTCGGTCCGATCTTGGCCCGACAGTTGGACAACCACGGTATCAAGTCCTCGTACAACAACCCGCCTGATGCTTGGGCTCAGCAGAGCGCTGGTGAAGCGTCTTGCGGACTCCGAGGCCACGGTGGTTCGGTTCGTGACCCGTACTTCACCATGAACCTGTACTACGGCACGGATGCTGAAGAAGCTGGTGAAGGTCACCAGACCAACGCGTACTTCTGGTCAGACCCGCGGTTCAACGAATTGACTGACGAAGTGTCTGCCACGGGCATCAACGACGTTGCCAAGTTGGAAGAGCTTTGGTCCGAAGCGATGGAAATCTGGCTCGACGAACTGCCCGACGTGCAGGTTCTCGAGTGGTACCACCGCATCCCGATGAACACGACTTATTGGACGAACTGGCCGACCCACGACAACCCGTACACCAACGGCGCGTTCTGGCACCTTACGTTCCAGTTGATCCTGAACAACCTCAGGTCAACCTCGTAATCGAGTTCACTCGACGCGATAAAGGGCTCGGACAGTTGCTGTCCGAGCCCTTTTCTTTTGCCATCTATCCGGAGCTATGAAGCCTACCAAAGACGAACTGCGCGTTCTTGGATCGATACCGTCAGAGAATGGTGATTCGATTACGCCAATCAACGGGCCTGAGTTCGAACGCACAATGGATCACGCTCCGCGATGCGGCATTTGACATACCCGAAAGACGCCGCCCATTTCCAGAATCAGGACAAGAGTCCCGAGTAGCGTTCAAACCCGGCGTCGCAACCTAGGGTTTGCCACTTCGTCTAGGCCTGCTGAGATCATGAACAGACCGACGAAAAGGACGACTAGGACGATAATCGGCGGCAGCAGCCAGTACCACAATCCGAGTAGCACCGAGCTGGTGAAAATGTTCCAGTAGATCATGCTGCCCAGAGTGGGCGAGTCGAGTGGACCTAGGCCTAAAGATTCGAGGCCAATGGATGCGAGTATGGATCCGGAAACCGCCGCCACGAAGCTCGCCAATGCGTACGGGGCGAGGTTCGGCATCATCTCCTTGAATATGATTCCGAGGGCGCTAGTCCCCGACATCCTCGCCATCTCAACGTATCCGCGTTCTCTTATCACCAATACCTGTGAACGAATCACTCGTGCCGGGCCGGGCCATGCTAATACAGCTATAACGAAGGCTAATTGATCTACTGTCAAGCCCTGACCCGGATTAAGGGATGTAGCGACCAAGACCAGAACGAGCAGTCCCGGTATTGGGATGAGGCTGTCAACGATGGTGCGAATAACCGCGTCTACAACTCCTCCGACATAGGCGGCTACGAAGGCCAAAACCATACCGACGCCGACGCCGATCGCTGCTGCAATGAGACCGATCCTCAACGACAGCGGTATTCCGACGACCACGGCAGCATAGATGTCTCGCCCTTGGACATCGGTGCCCAACGGGTAACCGCTCCATGGATTCCACGAAGGCTTCTGGTTGGCTTGTACTGAGGCAGCCTTGACGAGGCCGTTTACACCGTGCCTCTCCTGCAGCAAGTCCTCTTGCTCGTAAAAGAGATAGGACATCGTAACGAATAACGTCAACGCCACGAATGCGCCCAACCCGAACACGATCAATCGGTTCCGACGCATGTAACGCAGGATCGGGACTACTCGATCGCGCGTGAACTCTGACCGTGTAGCGAGAGAATTCCACCACGACATTGTGGGCGTATCTGTCTGTACCTGCTCCATAAATATTTCGTCAGTTCGAGAGTGATTTGATGCGCGGATCCAATAACGGGTAGGTTAGGTCCAACACCAAAGTCGCGGCTGCGGTGCCGAATGCCAGCAGGAATACGATCCCTTGAATAGTAGGGTAGTCGCTCCGGCTTACGGCTTGCACCAACTGACCTCCCACTCCCGGATAACCGAATACGATCTCGACAAGCACCACACCTGAGACGATGAGGCCCAGCGCCAGCGTGAGACCGGTCACCTGAGGGAGCAACGAGTTCCTTACCGCATATTTCGTAAGCATTATTCGTTCAGGCAAGCCTTTCGCTTCGGCTTGAACCATGTAGTCCTCGCCTTTGGTCGTCACCATCATGCCGCGCATGCCCATTGCCCATCCGCCGAGAGAAACCATGGTGATCGACAGCGCAGGCAGCAATCCATGTTTCAAGACGCTAAGGATGAAGCTCCAATCCGACCAGTCAGGCCATCCTAAGACGCCTTGCTGGTATCCATAAACTAATGGATACTCGCGGTCGATATTGAACACGAGCAACTGCAACACCAGTCCAAATATGAAGAACGGTATGGCTGAAAGCGCCAAGATCGGTGCCATCGCGACCATCAGTCCCCAGTTGTTCCGCTTCCATTCGAGCAATGCGCCCATTGTAGAACCGACCAAGAACGCGAGTAGCAACGTTAGCAGACCCAACGAGAGGGTCCAAATGATCCCCTCGGCAAGGATCTCGTTGACCGATTTGGGCCATAAGTAGATCGATCGACCCAGATCGAATTTAACCACGTCGTAAACAAACTTGACGTATTGTTGCCAAAGCGGCTTGTCGAAACCGTATTTCTGCTCAAAAACCCGAACGCGTTCTTGTACCGCGGGGTCTTGATAACCGCCACGCTGCGCGTCCTGGTAGATCTTTTCTGCTAAGGGGTTCTGACCTGATACACGCGGTAGAAAAAAGACAATCGTGCTCGCAACCCAAATCGTGATTACGAACATCAGTAGTCTGCCCGATATGTATCGCCAAGGCATTCGGCGTTGAGAACCTTATTCCTTCTCGGTCTACATCAGCCGGAGAATCGCTTGAGTGGGCCTCGCCAACTATTGTTGACGAAACCCACTCTTTCGACATCGAGGTTCGACGTCGATCATTAACACCAAGTGCTACTGCACCGGCTCAAGTTCGTTGAGCACCAACTGGAATGTCAGGTGCCAGAACGCTCCGTTGACGTACGGATTGTCGTGAGTAGGCCAGTTAGTCCAGTAAGTCGTGTTCATCGGAATCCGGTGGTAGAACTCGAGAACCTGAACGTCAGGCAACTCTTCCAACCAGATCTCCATCGCCTCATCCCAAAGCTCTTCGAGCCTCGCGATGTCGTCGATGGCGGTGGCGAAGACCTCGTTAGTTATTCGGTTGAACTCTTCGTTGTACCAGTGATACGCGTTCGGCGGTTGGTTGTCCGGTCCTGGCGCTGCGTCAGGGTCATAGGTCTTGGGGTCACCGCCGGTGTAGAGCCTGAGTGTGAAGTACGGGTCACGCACAGAACCGCCGTGCCCTCGTAAACCACACGAAGCCTCACCAGCCGACTGCCTTGACCATGCATCTGGCGGTGTGCTGTACGACGACTTGATGCCGTGGTTATCCAACTGCCGCGCCACGATCGGGCCGTAGTGGTTGAAGATGCCGAAACTGAGGATGTCGCAGACGACGACATTGCCGTCCCTCTCCCAGTATCCGTCGGCGTTCTTCGAGTAACCAGCCTCCATCATCAACTCATCGCCTCGCGCCGGATCGTACTTGGTCGTGTCGTGTGTCGTCGTCAGCTTGTCCTCGACCACATCGAAGTACCGCTGCAACGGCGCGTATGTAGGTATCGGCAGATACGATAATGTGCCTGCACCACCGAAACCGATCTCGATCAACTGCTCGCGGTTGAGGTAGTTAGAAACCGCCCAGCGCACACGTTTATCGTCATACGGCGGCTTGCTGGCGTTGAAGAGCAGACCGATCGGCCACCAGTCAACATAACCGTACGGCGGGTTGAACCCTGAGTGCGTAATGATGGCGCTGTTGCGAGACAATACTTCACGCATCGTGCCTGTCTGCAGCGACAAAGAAGCGTCGGCACGGTTAGCGATCATCTCCTGAGCCATCTGGGTTTCACCCGGGTTCGGGATGTAGACGATCTGCAACACTTCCGGCATCTTGTCCACTAAGCCTTGTTCGACGGCCCACCAGGAGTCCCGACGGTTAAGAATCTTCGACTGCGTAGAGGTCTGCACTACTTCCCACGGTCCGGTCGTCACAGGCCAGCCCTTGGCCTGATCGTAGTTCGTGAATTCGAACCAGTCGTGCTGCTCGTATATGTGCTTGGGAACGATGTACACACCGATGTCGAACTTGTAGGTCATGAAGTAAAGGAACTTCGGTCGCGGACCCTTGAACTTCACCAATACCGTGTGATCGTCGATCTGTTCAACCGATTCGACATCCGCTTGGATCTGACCCGAGTGCGGTAGACCCGGCGTGGTGCGAAGGTGTTCGAGCGTGTATGCGACGTCATGCGCGCCGAACGGTTCGCCGTCGCTCCAGTTGACACCTTGGCGAGTGTTGATCGTCAACTCGGTGAAGTCGTCGCTGTACGACCACGACTCGGCGAGCCAAGGATACTCAGTGTCGTTGAAGGCCGAGTAGAACGCGAGGGGTTCGAAAATCAGCTGCGGGCCATCTTGGTGACTCACGCCCGAATAGACGTTCCAGATGTCGTGGTTGGTGTACTGACCTGCAGATCCGACACCACCAGAACCACCCCAGAGCATGATGAACTGGCGTTCTCGCGGGATCACGCCGTCGTCCATCATCATCGCATCGTCCTCAACCATGGCCGTCACCTCTACCTCAACCACTTTCTCCACCTCAACTACCTTTTCGACTTCGACTACCTTTTCGACTTCGACGACTTCCACGACCTGTTTCTCGACCTCGACGACCTTTTCCACCTCGACTTCGACGGTCTGAACGACTTCCTTCTCCACCTCGACGACGACCTCACGCTCGACCTCGACAGTCTGGACGACCTCGCGCTCCACAACCTTTTCAACCTCGACGGTCTCAACGATGCGTTCAGGTGCCTGAGTGATCACGCGTTCGACGACGACGGTCTCCACGACGGTCTCCGTCCCGCCGCACGCAATGGCAAACGCCAACACGGCGGAGATCACAACTGCCAAACTAATTCGTTTCATCTGAAGCCTCCATTTTGAGTCGAGTCCAACTTTGTCTACCGCGATTAGCGGCGAGTCTGTGCGAACTGTAGCACGGACAATTAAATTCGTCAATTTCAGCGCGGCGTGCTTACGATGCTGAGCTAAATCAGCACGTTAAACGTGCGAGATTTGCAGGCGATCCAGAACCACACATCGAACCTTTGGTCTCAGGTCGATGCTAAGTTGCGCTTCGGTATGCACAATTGAAGATATGTCAAATTCTGAAAACTCATCATTTAACGAAGATTCTTCTCAAGCGCAGACCCAACCCGAAACCCGTTCCGCTGCTCTAGCGCGCATACGCGAAGCCGAGAACGAGCGTCTGGATGTTGAAAGAGGGGTCCGTAAGCGATTAATGTGGCTGGGCATCGTCGTCGGTGCCACCGTCGGATTAACGGTCGGATATCTAGGCACCCTTATCACCATCGTTGACAACGGCGTCGGCGAATTCGGCTTCCAGTTCTACCGACCGAGTTTCGTCGAAGGGTTTCTGCGCATCATCACGGCGTACATACTTGGCGGCGGTGCTGTTGGTGGCGGATTGTCTTACGTTCTCTTCACTACTCGCTCCGAAGCCAGTAGCCCGATCCGGTGGATAATTGCCGGGATCGTATACGCACTCGGAACACCGCTCCTGATCGGATTCCTCCTCCCATTGACGATTCTGATTTCCGTGGACTTCTTCGAGGGGCTACGGCCAGGTCTTTGGATATCAGCCTTCGTGGAAACCTTGCTAGGGTCATTCCTGGACGGCTACATCTTTATGGTCAAAATCCTCAGCGCTGGCGTAACAGGCGCCGTGTTGTTCCTCATCATCGCAATCGGAACTTACGTTGCCTCCTTGCGATCTGTGTTCGGGGAATCCTCGTCTCGCACGATCTCAGCTTCCATCACGTACTACGTAGTCGCCGCAGTCATCGCCCTCATCCCACTCGTTCTGCTGGCAGGCGGACCATTCTCGCTGGTTACGGACTTCACGTCCTTCCTGACCGGTGAGAAACTGTAAATCTGCGATCATCGCGAAACGTAGGGCAAGTCTCCAATCAAGTACAATCGAAATCTGGTTTCAGCCCAAAGAATCAGATATCAGAATCAGGTATCAAATGGCAAGGCAAGTTCCCGGAGAGCCGTACGCCCGAATCACTTCCCAAGAGGCGTACGAAATGGTGCAAAATGGCGACTCCACCGTCGTCGATGTGCGCAACCCTGACGAATGGGAAGCCGGTCACGTCGAAGGCGCCCTATGGGTCCCGGTCGATGACATCATTCCGCGTTTCGACGAGTTGCCGGGTGACGGCAATCTGCTCTTCATCTGCGAAGTCGGAGCTCGAAGCGGGCTCGCCGCCGAGTACGCGGCCGCCATGGGTGCCGACACTTCACGGCTCTACAACATCGAAGACGGTACCCCGGCTTGGATCGCCCAGGGTTTGCCTCACGCCACCGGCGCGTAATTCGTAAGTTGACGATCGGCAACATGCATAGCTCCGAGGTCGCGTACGATCAGCGATGCCTCGGAGTAGCCCCCACAAACTTCACGGGAAGCTCAACGTGAATCTCCTTGTCGTCGGATCCATGGCGTACGACGACGTCGAGACGCCCGCAGGTACTAGAACAAACCAACTCGGCGGATCCGTCACTTACTTCTCCGTCGCCGCAAGCTACTTCACCGACGTCGCGATCATCGGAATCGTAGGCCAAGACTTCCAACCCGAACATCGCGATATCCTGATCAACCGCGGCATCGACACCTCCGGCATCGAAATCGCCGACGGCCAAACCTTCCGCTGGTCCGGTTCCTATATCAAAGACCTCAACGACGCCGAAACCGTCGCTACCGACCTCAACGTCTTCGCCAACTTCAACCCGACTGTCCCCCAAGCGCACCGCTCAATACCCTACCTCTTCCTCGCCAACTGCGACCCCGAGACTCAGCAGTCGGTCCTCAACCAAATGACCGACGCCCTCCAACTCGTCGCCGGCGACACTATGAACCACTGGATCGTCGAAAAACGCGCGGCACTAGATCGCTTGATGACTCAACTCGACTTCTCCGTCATCAACGAGGCCGAAGCCCGCATGTACACCGAAAAATCCAACCTCGTCGACGTTGCAGAAGGCCTCCTCGACGAAGGCCCTGAAAACGTCATCATCAAACGAGGCGAATACGGCGCTGTTCTTTACAACGAAAACCAGCGCTTCATTGTTCCCGCATATCCCATCCAAAACATCGTCGACCCAACCGGTGCCGGCGACTCCTTCGCCGGCGGCTTCATGGGCTACATCGCCGCAACCGCCAAGCACGATCCTGAGTCCTACCGCCAAGCCGTCATTGCAGGATCAGTAATCGCCTCATTCACCGTCGAAGGATTCGGCCTTGATCGTCTGGCAAATCTCACCAACGAAGAAATCACCGATAGATTCTTCGAATTTGAAGACCTAACCACTTTCGACACCGCAATTCGGCTTCCCCTACGCGAAACAGCGGATTAACCACCATCAAATCGGAGCCCAAATCGGAGCATCAATGAATTACGACATCACCGATATAAATCTCGCCCGCGAAGGCGCATTGAAATCGGAATGGGCAGATCAGCAGATGCCAGTTCTTCAAGGCATCCGACAGCGTTTCGCGGAGACTCGACCCTTGGAAGGCCTTCGAATCGCCGCTTGTCTGCACGTGACTTCGGAAACTTCTAATCTCGCGAAAACACTGGTCGCAGGTGGCGCTGAACTCGCATTGTGCGCGTCCAATCCCCTGTCAACGCAAGACGACATCGCCGCGCACCTCGTCGACGAGGGCATATCCGTATTCGCCCGGAATGGCGAAGATTCCGACACCTACTACCAGCACATTTCAGACGCGGTGGACACCAAACCCCATCTGACCATCGACGATGGTGCCGATCTGGTAGCGATGCTCCACTCCGAACGCCGCGAGCTGCTTGACAGCACCCTCGGCGGAATGGAAGAGACCACAACTGGCGTCATCCGTTTGAAGGCGTTGCACGCCGAGGGCAAGCTCGCGTATCCGATCATCGCCGTGAACGATGCAATGACCAAGCACATGTTCGACAACCGTTACGGCACTGGTCAAAGCACGCTGGACGGGATAATCCGTGCGACGAACATGCTCATCACCGGCAAGAGCGTCGTAATCATCGGCTACGGCTGGTGCGGACGCGGCTTCGCGGATCGTGCTCGTGGACTGGGCGCTCACACCATCGTCTGCGAAGTTGACCCAGTTCGTGCGCTCGAAGGCGTGATGGACGGTCATCGGGTCATGTCGTTAGACGAAGCCTCGAAGATAGGCGACATCTTCTTAACGGTTACCGGCGGCCTACATGCGATCGATAAACATCATTTCGAGAATATGAAGTCCGGCGCTGTCGTAGCCAACTCTGGTCACTTCAACGTCGAAATAAACGTGGACGCACTGCGGGACATGTCCGAAACCCGGCGCTACATCCGCCCGTTCGTCGAGGAGCACACGCTTGAGGATGGTCGTCGGATCAACTTGCTTGCTGAAGGTAGGCTGGTCAATCTGGCGGCAGCCGAGGGTCACCCGCCAAGCGTGATGGACATGAGCTTCGCCAACCAAGCGCTGGCAAGCGAATACATCGCTGCCAACCACGCGTCCCTAGAACCGGGTGTACACGTTCTCCCAGGCGAGATCGACACTGAGATCGCGTCGCTAAAATTGCAGTCGATGGGAATGAGTTTCGACACCCTTACCCCAGAGCAGGAAAAATACCTCAACTCATGGGAATCTGGCACCTAAAACACCCCCAGGTTTCCCCCGCCCAAGAGACCGAAAACCAAGGGGAAATGTCCGAAGGACAAAGGGGGCACAGATTGGTCTCACACGTAGGACAAATCAGATGACACAATCCAGTTCGAACTTTCTGCTCACATCAGAGTCGGTTTCCGACGGGCATCCTGACAAGATCTGCGATCAGGTGTCCGATGCCGTTCTCGATGCCGCGCTTGCGGGCGACCCAAACTCTCGAGTAGCATGCGAAACCTCCTGCACCACTAACCGGTTGTGGATGTTCGGTGAGATCACTACCAGCTCGAAAATAGATTTCGAAGCCGTTGCGAGGGAAACAATTCGTGGCATCGGCTACGACGATCCCGAGTATCAATTCGACCACGAGACTTGTGAGATAGGTGTCTATCTTCACTCCCAATCGCCCGACATTGACGCGGCGGTAAGTACGGCATTGGAAGACCGCGGCAGTTCGGAATCCGACGATGCACAGCAGGGCGCGGGCGATCAAGGCATGATGATCGGCTACGCGGTGGACGAAACGCCGGAATTAATGCCGCTCCCGATTTCGTTGGCCCACCGTCTGACAAAAAGCATGAGCGATGCCCGACGCGACGGCGGAATCCCCTACCTGCGTCCCGACGCCAAGAGCCAAGTAACGGTCGAGTACAACGAAGATCACGAACCACAGCGCATCGACACGATCGTCTTATCCACCTGGCACGCGCCGGACGTTGAGCAATCACAGATCGAGCGGGACCTCATTGAGCAGGTAATCGACCCGCTAGTTCCGAGCGACATGCGCGATGGCGAAACGAAGTACCTCATCAACCCATCCGGCAGGTTTGTTACGGGTGGCCCGCATGGCGACGCGGGGCTCACCGGACGCAAGATAATCGTCGACACCTACGGCGGCAGCGCTCGGCACGGCGGCGGCGCGTTTTCAGGTAAAGACCCCTCCAAAGTTGACCGCTCCGGCGCATACGCGGCTCGATACGTCGCCAAGAACATCGTCGCGTCTGGGCTGGCAAAACGCGCCGAAGTTCAGATCGCCTACGCCATCGGCAAGGCAGAACCCGTGTCTTTGATGGTGGAGACCCGAGGCACTGGCAAACTGCCGAATACTGCCATTGCAACGCTCGTCGGCGAAACCTTCGACCTCCGCCCTAGCGGCATCATCCAATCCCTAAACCTCCGACGCCCCATCTACCGACCCGTAGCCGCATTCGGCCACTTCGGCCGCCAAGACCTAGACCTCCCCTGGGAACAAACCGACAAAGCTGATGCTCTACGCTCCGCCGCGGGAATTTAACCTCCCCTTTTTGCGTAGCGAAGCGGAGCAAAAGGGGGACGCGAGTGAAGCGTAGCGGAACTCGCAGGGGGTTCATACCATCAAAAACCCATCACTAAAATCAGCGTAATCAGCGCTTCAGACACCCCCATGCCCCCTCAACCTGACATTCGTTTCGGAACCGACGGTTGGCGCGCCATCATCGGCGATGACTACACCTTTGCCAATGTACGCGCTTGTGCTGCTGCGGTTGCCAGAGACTTAACCGCTATCAATCAAGGACACCGCGGCGTCGCGGTTGGCTACGATACCCGCTTCCAATCTGAAAACTTCGCCCGCGCCGCTGCCGAAGTCATCGCCAACCACGGCATCCCTGTCCAAATCTCCGACCGCCCACTACCAACGCCCGCCCTCAGCTACGCCGTAACAACCATGAACGCCGCCGCCGGCATCATGATCACCGCCAGCCACAACCCACCCGAATACAACGGCTTCAAAGTCAAATCCGAAGCCGGCGGCAGCGCCCCACCAGATCAAGTAGAACGCATCGAATCCCTCCTCGCCCCCTTCGCGAAGCGTAAGGGGGCGCGAAAGAGCGAAGCGACTTTCGCGGGGGATGCCCGGGGAGGACGGGCGGAGGCCCCCATCCAAACCACCAACATGGTCTCCCCCTACCTAGACCAACTTGGGCATCTAGTCGACATCGACCGCATCAAATCCGCGGGCATCCGCGTCGCCGTCGACTCCATGCACGGCTCCGGAGCCGGAATAGTCGCCGCACTTCTCGAAGGCGGCGCTACCGAAGTCACTGAGATTCGGAGCGAGATCAATCCCGCCTTTCCCGGCATGAAGCAACCAGAGCCAGTTGAAGACAATTTGGCTCCTCTGATCTCCGCGATCAAGAGTGGCGCTTTCGACGTCGGCATCGCCACCGACGGCGACGCTGACCGATTAGGCGTCGTCGCAGAGAACGGCGTATACGTCACCACCCTCGAAGTCTTTTCGATGCTGTTCCATCACTTGAAATCGCGTCGAAAGCTGTCCGGCGGTGCCGCATGCACCATCACGATGAGCAGCATGATGGACCGCCTGACCGAGCATCACGACGTAGAACTACAACGGACACCAGTAGGCTTCAAGTTCGTCGGACCCGCGATGATTGATAACGCCTGCGTCCTCGGCGGCGAAGAGAGTGGCGGCTACGCCTTCGCCGGACACGTCCCCGAACGCGACGGCCCCTTAAGCGCGCTCTTCTTCCTCGAGAGCATGGCCATGTCCGGTAAATCCCCCACCGAACTCCTAGCCGAAATCCACGAAATCACCGGCCCACACACCTTCCGCCGCATCGACATCGAATTCACACCCGACCAACGCGAACGCATCACAACCGCCGTCAACGGCAAAGCCCCAACAACTTTAGGCGGCATCGAAGTTGTCGCCGAAGACCGCCGCGACGGCGTTCGTCTCGACCTCCAAAACAACGCCTGGGCAGTAGTCCGACTCTCCGGCACCGAACCCCTCCTCCGCATCTACGCCGAGACATCAAGCGTTGAACTACGCGACGCAATCCTGAACGATTTTCGAGCCCATCTCGGCGTTTAGCCCCTTTCATGCCACGGTAGGGGCGGGTCTGTGACCCGCCCGGGCAGCGTGGAGCTCGGAGGCCCCTCCCCTTGACATCACAACCAATGTTCCAATATACTATTAACCAAGGCAAGCGCAGGAGATGTAGAGGTCGCTCGTGAAGAGCGGCAGCCCGAGCAGCATCGGGTGGGATCCTCGGAACCTGGGGCCTTAATGTAAAAAATCCTCCAAATCCACGATTTGGGGGATTTTGCTTTTCAGAGCATCGTAATTATCCGGCCAAAACTTCATCCCGTACCCCAAAACCTTGCCGTTGTGCCGGTAGAGCGTCTTCGTGATATGCGAAAAGTAAGCATCCTCGGTCTCCCCGTATCGATTCAACCTCAGAGCAAAATGCACTCCCGTCGCCACCGCATCCGCAACCTGCAATCCCGCTAATTGGGAATGCTGCACCGACCTTACTTTTGTAGGGTCGATCACTGAACCATCAACCCGGACATCATCCGAATTGTTAGCGGTTATGTCGATCAATCGACGTAGATAGGACCGCACCTCTTCGTAGGACATGTTCGATCTGTCCGAGAAAATTATCTCGGTTGACTTGTTCCTACCGAGACGTGCCTGCCTCGAACGATTAACCAACAAACACAATCTCTCCACCAAGAACCGCGTTAGGTACCGGTAGAGAAGGTGCCTCTCACCCTTGAACTTTCCTACTTCCCGGATCGACGGCTTGTAAACGGCAACGTTGATTGTGCGGACATCCAAATTCCCCACCCGTCTGATGTACGGAACTCGCTGCTCGTGCTTCAAATCAGCGAAGTGCAACGGCGTCTTCGGAGACTTGCCCAAGACATCGCGCGCATCCCTCAGACACTCGACCATCTGCAAGTCGTTGACCCGACGCGTAACCACCGCCGACAAAACAAACCAGCGCGAACTCCCCGAACCATCCGGATTGAAAACAAAACCCTCATCGCCAGACTCGTCGATGTACGCCACAAACCCGCTCGGCTGATTCAGATTAACCACAACATTAGTATCATAAAACACCCCTACATTCCCCCTCCTTCAGGAGAGGGCTAGGGGGAGGACGTCGCAAGTCGAAAACCTCCCCTATTTGCGTCAGCAAAATCCCTTCCCCTCCCCCTCTCAGGGGGAGATTAAGAGGGGGTTAGCGAAGCGAGACACAGGAGTTTCATACAGCCGTAGGGGCGACCCTCGTGGTCGCCCGTCCCCTTCGCGAAGCGTAAGGGGACGCGAGCAAGCGCAGCGACGCTCGCAGGGGATGCCCACCTTAGACGGCTCTACACCGTCATTCCGGCGAAAGCCGGAATCCAGAGAAAAGCAAAGCACGCCATTTCCCTCCCCTTCGCGAAGCGTAAGGGGACGCGGAGCGAAGCGAACGCAGGGGATGCCCGTGACGGAGGCTCCCATCATTCCCGCGAAGGCGGGCGCTTCAGCGGACGGAACGTCCATCCAGTCCCGCCCAACTGTAGGGGCAGGTTTCAAACCTGCCCACCCTAAAAGATTAGAATCTCCCCATGCCAACCTACCCCCACATAGACCGCTACTACACCGAACTCGAAGACATCATCCAATTCGGCGGTTCCGACAACGAACTCAACATCCGTCCGGCATTCCAAAACTGCCTCTCCCAGTACTGCTCTGACCACCGCGAGAAACTCGTACTCATCCCCGAGTTGGCGAGCCAGGGAGGCGTCCCCGACGGCACCGTCAAAGACACCCTCCGCATGGCCCGCGGCTACTGGGAAGCCAAAGACACCCACGACGATTTAGACGCCGAGATCCAAGCCAAACTCAACCAAGGATACCCACGCGACAACATTCTCTTCGAAGACTCTCAGACCGCAGTTCTAATTCAAGATCGCGAAGAAACCATGCGCGTCGACATGACTGACGCCGCACAGCTCGACCGTCTTATCCTCCGATTCCTCAACTACGAACTCCCCCAAATCGAGGAGTTCCGCGCCGCGCAGCAACAGTTCAAAACAGACCTCCCCACCGTCCTCGAAAACCTCCGCCAATCAGTCGAAGAAGCCGAGGCCAACAACGCCGAATACCAGCAACGCGCCGCTGAATTTCTCGCACTCTGCCAACAGAGCATCAGCCCCGCCGTCACCGAAGACGACGTCCGCGAGATGCTCCTGCAACACATCCTCACCCAAGACATCTTTCTCCGAGTGTTCGCCGAAGACCAGTTCCACCGCGAAAACAACATCGCTCGCGAACTCACAACCCTCGAGGAAACCTTCTTTACCGGCGATGTCCGACGCCAGGCCATTGACCGCTTGCGCGCCTATTACGGAGTCATCGGAAGAGCCGCCGACGAGATAGCAGACTACTCCGAGAAACAGCAATTCCTCAAAGCCATCTATGAAGACTTTTACAAGACCTACAACCCCGCCGCCGCCGATACCCTGGGCATCGTCTATACCCCCAACGAGATCGTTGACTTCATCATCCGAGGCACTGACTACCTGCTGCAAAAGCACTTCAGACGCACTCTAGCCGACGAAAACGTCCAGATCCTCGATCCCGCCACAGGGACCGGCACCTTCATCACTAGCCTCATCGACTACCTGCCAACCGACCAACTCGAATACAAATACCTAAACGAAATCCACGCCAACGAGGTTGCCATCCTTCCCTACTACATCGCCAACCTGAACATCGAGTACAGCTACAGGGAAAAGACCGGCCAATACCTAGAATTCCCTAATCTCTGTTTCGTAGACACGCTGGACAACATGGATTGGCAGCAGTCGGGCAGCACCAGCGGAGCGGTGACTCGGCAGAGCACTTTCAACCTCGGCGGCCTCTCAGTCGACAACTGGATACGCATCCAAGAACAGAACGAAAAGCCTATCAGTGTCATCATCGGCAATCCTCCCTACAACGACAGTCAGACTAACTGGAATGAATTCAACCCGAACCGCGAGTACGTCGAGATAGATCGGCGTATCAGTGAAACGTACGTAAAGCAAAGTGGAGCCCAAAAGACGCATCAGTACGATATGTACAAACGATTCCTCCGTTGGGCGTCGGATCGCCTCGACGACGACGGCATCATCGCGTTTATAACGAATCGGGCATATCTCGATACCAGACAAGATGACGGTTTCCGCCAGCTTGCTGCGGAAGAATTTAGCGATCTGTATGTATTAGACCTTGGGTCGGATGTTCGTCGGAATCCCAAGATTGCGGGCACGACTCACAACGTATTCGGTATACAAACTGGCGTAGCAATTGGTTTCTTTGTGAGGGTCAATGCCAAACGCGAAAAATGCAGCATTCATTACGCTCGCCGGGAAGACGCGGAGCTAGCAGTGGACAAACTGGCATATTTGAGCGAGACCATGCTGGACGACATCGATTTTCAGACCATCGTCCCAGATCAAAGGAGCAATTGGCTCAACCAGTCCGACACTGATTTCGCACGCTTGATGTCTCTCGCCAACCGAGAGACTAAGTTCGCCAAGACCTCTGATGAAGAGCAGGCGGTATTCGGTCTTTTCACCAATGCGGTGAAATCCAACCGTGACGATTGGGTGTTCGATTTTGATGTCGGCAACTTGAGAAACAAGGCACTGTTTTTTGCTGATGTCTATAACGGATTTTTGGAAAATAGCGACGATTCATATTCTCCGGTAATCAAGTGGAGTCGTGACCTGCGTAACGAGTACCGGCGCGGAAGGCGCATTATTTACAGCGAGGCTAATCGCGTTCAGTCGCTGTATCGTCCCTTCATTGTGAAGCAACATTTCGCAGACTCAATAATGAATGATGTACTTACTAAAAATCATGAACAAATGTTCGGTAAAAATCTAGTGGAGTCCAATAATGTCATCAATTTCTGTGTTAATGGCAAGACATTTTACGTCCTCGCCACTGATCGCTTGTCCGATTTTCACCTAACTGGCGACACTCAATGCCTACCCCTCTACCGTTACAACTCCGACGGCAATCAAGACGGCAATATCACCGAATGGGGCCTAAGGCAAATCTGCGAGCATTATGGCGACGATAGGATCAGCGCCGAGGATATCTTCGCATACACCTACGCGGCGCTTCACGACCCCAAATACCGCGAGATCTACGCTATCGATCTACTGCAAGAATTCCCTCGCCTACCCCTCCATCCCAACTTCCACGAATGGGCGCTGTTAGGACAGGAACTATTAGACCTCCACATCGGTTTCGAATCTGTCAGTCCTTGGAACCTGAACCGCGTTGAGCATGAAAAACCAGACGGCAAACCTCGACTCCGTGCTGACAAGAATCGCAACATCATAACCCTCGACGACCAGACCACCCTGACCGACATCCCCGACTCTGCTTGGCAATACCAACTCGGAATCCGCTCCGCACTCGAATGGGTTCTCTACCAATACAAAGAACACAAACCCAGAGACCCGACCATCAGCGAACGCTTCAACACCTACCGCTTCGCCGACCACAAGGAACACGTCATCGATCTCCTCAAACGCGTCTGCACCGTAAGCGTCGAAACCGTACGCATCACAAACCAGCTAGCCGAACTCTCCGACATCGCTCCCGCCCAAAACGAACAGTCGGAGCCGGAAGTGATCACCCTGTCAACACCAGGTCAGCCCAGCTAGACTCGAGACATCCGAGTCTCTCATCGTCGGTTTTCCATCAAAACCAAAATTAACGTGATCTCCGATTCACACAATTCTTTGAACTTGTTTTGAACTCCGTCAAAAACTAATCTTGCCGGAGTTTTGCCGCTCCAGCGGCAAGTTTGTTCTAAATTCTCCTTCCAACCAAACCTCCAAATCCTACGAAAACCACCATTCCTCAAACCGCCAACGCCGACACTCGCCCTATCTCCCGCACCATACCCAGAATCTCACCACAAAACACCCCTCTCATGATCTTGCCGCTCCAGCGGCAATTTCGCGGCATGAGCGGCAAAACTCCGGCATGAGCGGCAATTTAGCGGCTATACAACGTCTCAATAATTCAGACCGCCACCCAAGTCGGCATTCCGTCTTCCTCAACCACCTTCCCCATGCTCATCCCCGTCGGAAGATGACCCGACACCACCGTCCAACCCTCCGACTGCGCGCGCCAGAACAACCACCTCCGAGACGCCGTCGAAAGGTCCTGTCGCCAATCGAAAACCGGACACCAATGCTGCTCGCGTACCTGCGCCACATTGTGGAACAGATCCCCTGTCAAAACCGCCGTTTCACCCCCAGATCGCACCAAAACGCACTGATGACCCGGTGTATGCCCATTCGTCGGCAACAAAATCACCCCTTCCATCAACTCCAACTCACCCAAAACCAGCTTCAACTGTTCAGTCCCATTCAAAGGTGCCACATACGCATTGAATTCGTCGTTTTCATTAGCTGGATCGCTGTAATACGTCCAATCGTTCCTCGCAATGTGATAGATCGCGTTCGGAAACGTCGTCCGCGCCGCGCTACCCTCACCCGACACGTTCCATCCGATGTGGTCCCAATGGCAGTGCGTCGTCACCACATTGTCGATATCCGCCACTCCAACACCCAAACCATCGAGATTCGAAAGCAGATCACCCTGTGGCGGCCCATGTTCGTAAGGTCCCGGACCCGCCCCAGTATCCACCAACACCGTCTCACCCGTCCCATCCACACGCCTGATGAGATGCCCTCGCCACTGTGCTTCCCAATATCCTTCGGGCGCTAATGCGTAATGCCGGTGCGGATCCCACTCAGCTTCCGTCACATCCACGAACACATCCGACGGATTCCGCCTTAGTCCGATGTGATCATCAACAACCGAAATCTCGTAATCACCCACTACGATCTGCGTAGACCCCATGCTACTGATCCTCCCTTCGTGTGGTGCCGAAGATCTCTTGGCATTACCAACTCTAAGGCTCCATCACCTCGATAAAAATCGCCGATCCGTCTCCAAGAACGGAGATGCTACTCATCTCACCTTCGCCCGAGTAGACCACATCGCCCATGCCAGAACGGATAACGTCGCCACCGAGATGGAAACCGACGTTTCCGCGCAAAACCACCCACCATGCCTCCGATTCACCAGACATAGATGCCATCGGGCCGCCCGGCAACACGTGCCACATATCGACTCGGTTCCGTTGATCGAGGATCACCGTCTCTCGCCAATCCTCATCCAATCCGTGACGATTAACCATGTATTCGAGCGGCGTAAAGATACGATTCGGCGGCTCCCAGTGATCTTCCAACGGAATCGTGCGCGCCGGTTCCAAGCCCTTAAGGTCGTGGTTCGATCCTGGTTTGCCAGTCACCATCCTCATGCACATCTCGCCCTTCCAAGCTCTAGGATCATGCCGGTAACCGCTCGGAGCGACGATGATGTCTCCGAAGTGTGCTTTGAATGGCGCATACTCGCCGACTCGGTATCGCATTTCTCCGCCATAAGCCACCCACCACTCGTTGAAGTCATCGTGTAGGTGAGGGTCTCCGGGTGATCCTCCGGGCGAAGAGATAACCGCCATGCGATTTCGAGAGTCCATGATCATGACGCGCGACTTGGTAACCGCCGCGTATCCGCCGCCCGACCGTGCTATCTCGTCCAGCACCGGTCCTTCAACATCGGGGGCGTCAGGCCGAAGCGAATCGACGATCTCTTCGTACTTCACATGGCGAGAGTTGATCTCAGACATCTCAAATTCCGTTAGATTGTTTGCTTTCGAGTTCAGGTCTCAAGACGAAATCTGCACTCGTAGCAGTTTAACAACCGGTCAGCAGGTCTCTGGATCTGCGACTTCGACGAAGATGCCGGGCCCGGGTCCCGTCGCAGTTATCGCGCTGAATTCTCCGTCGCCGGAGTAGAGAACGCTGCCTTTGCTCGCATCTACTACGTCGCCAGCGATCTCGAATCGGACATTGCCCTTCAACACAACCCACCACGATTCACTGTCGCCATTGACGGATTCTGCAGATGCTCCCGGCAACACGTTGAACATCTCCACACGGTTCCGCTGGTCGAGCAGGACGGACTCTTGCCAATTGGCGTCCAAACCGTGACGTTCGATCATGTATGGCAACGGGGTCAATATACGGTTCGGCGGTTCCCAATCGGGATCCAATCGCACATTACGCGAAGGTTCGATGCCTTTGATGTCGTGGTTAGAACCGGGTTTGGTGCAGACCAACCTCATGCACATGTCGCCGTACCACGGGAGCGGCGTGTGCCGGTAACCGCACGGCGCAACGGTTATGTCTCCGAAGGTGGCCCGAAACGGCGTGTACTCACCAACTAGGAAACCCATCACTCCGCCAAACGCCATGAACCACTCGTTGAAGTCGGGATGGATATGGGGGTCGCCGGGAGCGCCGCCGGGTGATGTGATCACCGTAGCGCGGTTACGACTGTCTTTGATTAGGATCCGATTCGATTTGAATTCCGCGCCGAAATGATTGGAAAATTCTTCTTGTTTTGGGGCGTCGCCTGCGGCAGTTATAGCTGCTTTAGTTCGGAGGTCTTCAACGATTTCGGCGTAGGAGACGTGGCGTTGGTTGACTTCATCGGACATTTGATGCTTCCTGTTGGACGTGCGCTTGCGGAATTGAAGCCGAGTTTAACACTGCGAGGATTGCGCGCCTTCTGATTGGTGCCGAGAGTGGGATTCGAACCCACACGCCGTTTAACAGGCCGCGGGGTTTAAGCCCGCTGCGTCTACCGTTCCGCCATCTCGGCAGATTCCGCCACCAGCAACATCTGCCACGCTTAAGATTCTAACTACGAAGCTAGACGCAACTTCGAGATTCGGCAAAGGAGCAAGAGATTGGCACAGGGTGCAGAGACGACTGTCGGCATTATCGGCGGCACAGGTTTGTACGACCTTGAAGGATTTGAGAATGCCCAGTGGGTATCGGTCCAGTCGCCCTTCGGCGAACCGTCAGATGATCTCCTGATCGGATATTTCAAAGGCCAACGCGTTGCGTTTTTGCCTCGTCACGGTCGCGGTCATAGAGTCTCGCCACAGCACCTGAACTACCGCGCCAACATCGACGTCTTGAAGCGCGCCGGAGTCGATCGGATCCTATCGTTCAGCGCGGTCGGATCGCTAAAGAGGGAGTTGGAACCGGGCATGTTCGTAATCGTCGATCAATACATCGACAAAACGAGCGGACGGGAAAGCTCGTTTTTCGGCAACGGGTTCGTCGCGCATGTCAGCATGGCCGATCCCGTCTGCTCAACAATGTGCGACGCGATCGAAGAGGCGTCAAAGATCGCGGAGATCGATATCGTCCGCGGCGGCACTTACATCGTCATGAACGGTCTCCCCTTCTCCACGCGAGCGGAATCATTCATGCACCGCCAGTGGGACGGCGATCTGATCGGAATGACGAACATGCCAGAAGCCAAACTAGCCCGCGAAGCCGAGATGTCCTACGCAACAGTTGCGATGGTCACCGACTACGACTGCTGGGTCGAGGAGCACGGCGATGTCACGACATCGATGGTGCTTGAATTCCTGCGGCAGAACTCGGAGAACGCAAAAATACTAGTCGCAACCGCTATCCCGATCATCGGTGAATTACAAGCACCGTTCCCATCGGGAGTCCACACCGCTTTGGAACACGCAATAGCAACCGCGCCTGCGTATCGCGATCCTGAGATGGTCCGCAAACTCGACGCTGTTGCAGGACGTGTGCTGAAGAATGAGGGCTGGTCGGGTTAAAGCTGCCGTAGCCGCGGGTCCAATCGGTCCCGAATCCAGTCGCCTAGGAAGTTCATTGCGAAGACTACGGCGAAGATGGCCAGCCCGGGGAACAATGCCATCCAGTACGAAGTGTTGATGTAGTCGCGGCCTTCAGCGACCATCGAGCCCCATGCGGGACGGGGTTTGGGGATGCCGACGCCCAGGAAACTAAGTGTCGCTTCGGTGAGAATCAGCTGGCCAATCGCGAGGCTCGCGATAACGAGAACAGTGTTGGTAACTCCGGGCAAGACGTGTTTCGTGACAATGCGGTTGGACGATGCCCCTGCAACAATGGCGAGCGCCACGTAATCGGCCGCCTTTAGGCGCAGCGTTTCAGCCCGAACTTGCCGCGCGAAACCGCTCCAACTGAACAAGATAAGCAACGCGATTATCAGCACCATACTCGATCCGAACACAACCACGGTTGCCAATGCGACGAGTATGAATGGAACACCTAGCGTCAGGTCGACCATCCTCATCAATATCTCGTCGTAGATGCCCCCGAAATATCCAGCGATCAACCCGAGGATGGTCCCGCCGATCGCACCGCTGATAAGAACTACGGACGCGATCAGCATCGAGTACCGCGCGCCCCAGATTATGCGGCTCAATAGGTCTCTGCCGAGTGGGTCGGTCCCTAGCGGATATTCCCACTTCGGCTCTTTGCCGCTGATCGGCGACGCGTCTTCCCAGAACGGCGGACGATCCTGTTCTCGCAGACTTCCGACCAATGGATCGTGCCGTGCAAGCCATGGGGCAAACGCGGCGGCAATAACCAACAGAGCGACGATGATCGCAGGCAGTACGGGATAGCGGCGCAATATGTGCCAAGTCGCTCGAAGCGGATTCCTGCGTTCGCGCACAACCATCGGCCGCGTCACCGATTCGATGGAGCTGTCAGATCTCGTAGCCAATTCAACTCTGCCTGATGCGTGGATCAAGAACTCCGTAGAGGATGTCGACCAACAGATTCATTCCGAGATAACCGGCCGTCGCGAACATGACGATTGCGCTGATCACCGGAAAGTCGGTACCGAACACCGACTGCACCGCGAGACGGCCCAATCCCGGCCATCCGAACACAGTTTCAGTAACCACTGCGCCGGTAATCAACGCGGTTAGGAAAACGCCGGCGAACGTCAACGGGACAATGATGGCGTTACGGAATGCGTGCTTCAGTATCACAGTGGTCTGGGAAGCACCTTTGGCCCTTGCAAGTTTCACGAACTCGCTGTCCAAGATCTCCAGCATTGAAGATCTAGTCAACCTCAAAAGTGCCGCGGCCGCGTACCAACCAAGAGTTATCGATGGTAGGACAAGGCTCTTGATATTGCCCTTTTCGCCCGCAGGAAACCAACCGAGTTGGACGGCGAAAATCAAGATGAGCATGATTCCCAACCAGAAACCCGGCATTGCTTGACCAAGCAAAGCGAAGCCACGCGCGAACAGATCCAACAGAGTACCGCGCCAGATCGCCGAAAAGATGCCCAAAGGGATCCCCATCGCAATGGCAAAAACATACGCGCCAGCTGCCAACTGCAGAGTGTTCGGTATCTTGCGAAGTACTACAGTAGTCGCCGGTATCTGCTCTTTAACCGAGATGTCGAAGTCTAGGAGGATTGCTCCGGACAACCACCTGAAATATTGTTCGTGATAAGGCTTGTCCAAGCCGAACTCGCGGCCCCACGCTTCCCATTGTTCATCCGTAGTGTATTCGCTCAAGAAGAGGTTACGTACATCTCCGCTCATCCGAGACAAGGCAAACACAAGAACACTGGCGAGCAGAAGGACGACAACCGCTGCCAAAAGTCTACGGGCAATGAGCCTTCTCAATTCTCTAACTCAACAAATTTCGGTACAGACAACAACCACACGAGGTGGCGTGTCCGGATTTTGCCGGACAACGCCGCCCCGTGTGTGATTCACGCGACTAGTGCGAATCCCGACTGCCTCACGGACCGCTCATGACTACCGTTTCCGGCGCCACGAATTCCGGCCCCGTGTTCATATACGGGTTGTACTCGATGATCTCAGGCCGTAACACGACCGATGTAGGCAGCGTGCTCACCGAGGCCACTAGGTTCCAGTTGTTGACGTATGACCACCATTCAATCGTGTTTTGTACACGTTCCTCGTAAGTGGTCGCCGCCAGGTCCAAATTGCGTTCCGAGATCGCAGTAATCTCGTTGGGCAACTCGATACCGTAGTTGAAACCACTTGAAGGTCTGTACGCGCCGGAAAAGAACGCGTCAGGCACGGCATTGGTGCCTGCCTGGATCATCCACGGTATCTGCTTTTGCCTGTTGACCAACCTCGGTCGTGCCGCACCATAGTCAGTCGCATCCACGGTTACCTCACAACCGAGTTCTCGCCAGAACTGTGCAACAGCGCCGCCAACCTCCGCGTCCCACTCCTTACCCGGCGCTACGTGGTATTTGAACGGGAAGCAGTTCGGGAAACCGGCCTCGCCCAGCAGTGCGCTAGCCTGGTCTGGGTCATACGGCACATCGAACGCATCGATCCAGTGCGGGTCGCCGGGGAACGAGTTGATCGCGTTCGTCAACGGCCTACCAACACCGGATTGGATCTCGTCGACGATTGTCTGCCTGTCGATTCCCAATCTCAGAGCGCGGCGAACCTTGTTGGCGCGTTCCATAGACGCAGCATCGTCAGGGTCGCCGATCCAAGGGTGCTCGTCATCTGGCAAGAACCCCTCACGAGTCCGATAGATGTTCTCTCCGTTCTGATCCGTTTGCGCCCAGTAGTTGCCGGCGAACATCACCACTTGGTTGATGGGAGGCCCGACGACCTGAGGCCTAGCACCTTCGATGTTGTTGGTTGTATTCTTGATCAGCTTCAACGGAACTCTAGCCACGTGAATCAGACCAGTCTGCAACGCGGCTATCCGCGCCAGCGGTTCAGGCATCAGGATCACCTCGTACGAAGCAACACTTGGTTGCTGACGATAGTGTCCCTCAACCGGTTCTGCCCTGACGTTACTGTCGGTGACCCACTCGGTGATGCGGAATGTCCCGGTTCCAACTGGTGTCAAGTTGGCTGCTTCTTCACCCATCTCGTCATACAGACGCTTCGATACTATGACCGGTGCTCCCAAGGTCGTGTTCGAGATGATGTGGTACCAACGCGGGTCAAGCATGTTGTCTCGGATATTCATCCGGACGGTTCTGTCGTCGATCGCTTCAAAGCCGGTCACGAACCTCTGGACACCTTGCGCCCTTTGGTTGATGCTACCTTCGCGTAAGGCATCGTCGAAACTCCACTGAACATCGTGCGCTGAGACTTCACCCCAGTCGTTTCCGTTCCAGTCTGTGTGGAACTTGACACCGTCGCGGACCTTGAACGTTACTGCGCTAGTGTCGTCAGCAACTTCCCAAGATTCGACCACGCCTTCCGTGTAAGTCGACGCGTCGAGGTTTAACTTCGGTGGTGCCGAGTGCTGCGCCCACATCAATGGCTCGAAAAAGCCCCAGAAAATGAGCAGCTGCATGTTCCCCGTGCCTTGCTTGCTCGGGAGGAACACCGGCGGGTCAACGAGGATTTCTCCAAGTCGCAGATTGCCGTTGAAAGCTTTCGGCTCCATCATCATCGCTGGTTCCGGCGTTGCTGTCACAACAACCTGAACTTCCTTTTCAACCTCTTTGATGACTTCTTTCTCGACCTCAACCTCAACTTCTTTCTCCACTACTACTGTCTGGACGACCGTCTCACCAGCGATCTCCACCTCTTTCTCGACAACCACAGTTTGGATCACTGTCTGTCCTGCGACTTGGACTTCTTTCTCGACAACCACGGTCTGCACAACTGTCTCACCCGCGACTTGGACTTCCTTCTCGACCACCACGGTCTGAATGACAGTCTGGCCTTCGACCTGCACCTCCTTTTCAACGACGACAGTTTGGATAACGGTCTCGCCTGGTACCGATTTTTCGACTACGACGGTCTGGATAACGGTCTCAGTTCCTCCGCAAGCGACGGCAACTGCCATCACCGCTGCCAAGACTGTCAACCCAACCGCAATCCACGACCTGCGCGCCGAAAGGGCACCATGTATCGCGTTTCGCATTTCAACACCTCAGATTCTGAATGTGATTCGTCTTTCGCACAGGAGTTGGTTACGATTCGAGCGCAAAAACGCGCCGCTCGCTCCGTTTGCCGTGCGGTACTCGCAAAGTTTACATGGACAATCGCGATCTGTCAGCGACTGAACGGGTTTGCGCCGAGACAATTTAGCATCGTTTTGTGAATAGCTAAATGAAAACATCTCAACCCAAAAACGGACAAAAAATCATTGCATAACTCAGAACGCTGGACCGTAGCCGACATTCCCGATTTAACGGGCAAAACCGCTGTAGTCACAGGCGGTAACAGTGGTGTGGGATTCGAAACCGCGGTTGAACTGGCCCGGCATGGCGCGACCACCATCATCGCCTGTCGTTCCGCTTCGCGCGGCGAATCGGCTCTGGGACGAATCAAAGAATCTGCACCATCCTCCCAGAGCAGATTGATGCTCCTAGACTTGGGAGATTTGGCCTCGATCAACGCTTTCGCGGAGAGTTTCACGAATGAATACGAAAAACTCGACTTGCTGATCAATAATGCCGGCATCATGGCAACGCCATACAGCACCACCGAGGACGGTTTCGAATCGCAGTTCGGGACCAATCACCTTGGTCACTTCGCTCTAACCGCCAAGTTAATGCCAGCCATCTCCGCCGCTCAGTCATCGCGTGTCGCAAACGTCAGCAGCGTCGGGCATCGCAGCGGCGACATTGATTTTAACGAATTGCTTTTGAGCCGTTCCAACTACAAGCGGTGGCGCGCTTACTACCGGTCGAAACTTGCCAATCTGCTCTTTACTTACGAGATGCATCGGCGCTTGGAACGAGCGCAGGTCGGAAATATCGCCTCGCTGGCAGCCCACCCGGGAGTTGCGCGCACCAATCTAGCACAAGGCATGGGCTTCATCGGCACGTTGCTCAAACCCATTGCGTTCTTATTTGTCCAAAGTGCCCAAATGGGAGCGTTACCGATTCTCAGGGCCGCAACCGACCCGGACGCGCAAGGTGGTCAATACTATGGGCCGGATAAACCCCACGAGCGAAGTGGTTTCCCGGTAGTTGTGTCGTCATCACCAGACTCGCATGACGAAGAAACCGCGAGACGCCTTTGGGAACATTCCGAGGAACTAACCGGCGTGAAGTTCCAAATCTGAACGCTCATCACGTCATTCCGGCGAAGGCCGGAATCCGGGAAGAGGCGGGAACGGGAGAATGGAGGCGACGGGCGGATTCGAACCGCCGAATAGAGGTTTTGCAAACCCCCGCCTTAGGCCGCTTGGCTACGTCGCCCCTGAAGTTACGAGTATATTTCCGCCGCCCATCTTGTCGGAAATCTCCGACGGTGTTTGGTGCCGAGAGTGGGACTCGAACCCACACGCCCTTTCGAGCACTACGCCCTCAACGTAGCCTGTCTACCAATTTCAGCATCCCGGCGGGACCAGGTTTGCGGCTTACTCGCCCCTGAATCAGAGGAGTTGTGGCAGGAGCGGCAGGATTCGAACCCGCGACCTTTGGTTTTGGAGACCAACGCTCTAGCCAACTGAGCTACGCTCCTGTGCCATGTTGTTGATTTTACATGGGCGCGGAAACTAGATAGATGAGAGTGTGGATATGAATCAAACAGCCGGTGCCACGTGGTTGGCGGCACCGGCTGTTGAGTTTCGTAATCCGCTTACGAAACGATTGGTCACATGACCGTTGCTTCGCCCGTCTCTCCGGTGCTCACGCGGGTGGCATCGTCGATCTGGGAGACGAATATCTTGCCGTCCCCGATGGCGCCTTCTTCGCCGGTTCGGGCGGACTCGACGATGCTACTGATGACTGCATCTTTCATTCCTTCTGGAATGACAGTCATGATCATCGTCTTGGGCAGAGCCACCCGATGGGAGAGGTGGCCGCCTCGTCCGGTGAAGACTTCTACGCCTTCTTGTTGACCCTTACCAGTGATGTTCCAGTATGAGTAGCCCTTGACACCGGCTGCGGTCAGAGCTTCGAGCACTGTGGACGTCCGTTCCGGGCGAACCACTGCTTCGATCTTTAGCATTGGTAATTCCTTTCGTGGTTCTCTTGTGTTCTGTTGGGAGGGCGTAGCCAACATGCTACCCCCTCGCCAACAGTTAGTTCGTTTTCCGGTTAGTCAGCGCCGTCGGCTACGTAACCGCGTTCGCCGTGAGCCGTGATGTCGATGCCGATGTCCTCGTCGGATTCCGCAATCCGGAGGCCGAGACCAGGGATCTTGTCCAGCACGAACAGGATTATGAAGGAGACGATGCCGGAGTAGGCGAGTGTAGCGACTACTGCGATTATGTTGGCGACGAAGTGTCCAGCGTTACCGTTCACCAAACCGCCGTCGCTACCGGTTAGCGCGCCCCAAGCGAAGATACCAGTGGCCAACGCGCCCCAGATACCTCCAAGCCCGTGGACTGCAAAGACTTCAAGCGAATCGTCGATTCCAATCTTGTGCAAGATCTCGAAGTGGACTGCGTAGTGGCAGATGATGCCAGCGCCAAGACCGATGGCGAACGAGCCCATGGTACCGACCCAGCCAGCCGCCGGTGTGACGGCGACCAAACCAGCTACTACACCGGTAGCCACGCCGACCGCGCTGATGCGTCCGGTGTGGATATAGGAGAGCAAGGCCCATGCGACTGCTGCGACTGCTGCCGCGGTGTTGGTGTTGACGAATGCTTGGACCGCTACGCCGTCAGCGGCTAGCTGTGAGCCAGCGTTGAAGCCGAACCAGCCAATCCAAAGTATGGCAGCTCCGAGCACTACAAACGGGACGTGGTGAGGTTCAATACCGGGGCTGCGGCGCTTGCCAACTAGATACGCGGCTGCAACAGCGGCGATACCAGCGTTGATGTGGACGACAGTTCCGCCGGCGAAGTCAAGCGCTCCGCCCTCGAGGCCGCCAATCCAACCACCACCCCATACCCAGTGGCAGACAGGGGCGTAAACCAGCGTCACCCAGAGTACCAGGAAGATCAAGTACGTAGTGAACTTGAAGCGTTCGACAAACGCGCCAGTAATCAGCGCCGGGGTGATGATCGCGAAAGTCATCTGGAACGCGGCGAACAGCAGGTCTGGAATACCATCACCTTCTGTGTGGCTAACACCTGCTAAACCGATGAAGTCAAGTCCACCGACTACACCGTTCCCAATGTCGTTGAACGCGAGGCTGTAACCCCAAAGCACCCAGACGATGCTCGCCACTCCCATGGCGATGAAGGAATACATCAATGTGCTGACGACGTTGCGGCCGCGCACGAGTCCTCCATAGAAAAACGCAAGGCCTGGCGTCATGAACAGCACCAACAGAGTTGCCGTCAGCATCCAGGCTATCGAGCCAGTATCCATATTTTGTCTTCCTCCCGAACGGGTGATTACGCAATGTTCCCAAACTATGCGACTTATGTTTCGCGGATGTTTCGCTAGTGTTACGCCGAAGTTAACCTCCGAAACCTTCCGCCACGCCCCTCGTACAGGTCATTCCGGCGAAAGCCGGAATCTAGTCTTGCGAACCGGAACAATCGGGTGACACCCATCCCTGCACCTCTGGATTCCGACTTTCGTCGGAATGACGCGCAATTTCACGAGTAAAATTCAGGTTGCCGACTGAGAAAACATCCCAAAACACGCTATCTGGAAACGAAACACAATGCCGATCATCGACTCCCATTGCCACTCATGGGCCTATTGGCCCTACCTGCCGGAAGTTCCCGACCCTGAGCATCACGGTTCTGTAGAGACGCTCCTCAACCAGATGGATGTCAACGGGGTAGACAGCGCTACGATCGTATGCGCTCAGATCCATCGCAACCGCGACAACAACGACTACGTCGCCGCGGCGGTGCGAAAATATCCAGACCGGTTGAACCAGTTCGCCGATGTCGACTCTTTCTGGTCGGACACGTATCACACGCCAGGGGCGGCGAAACGGTTGGAGCAGGCGGCGGAGAGGTGGCCAATGAAGGCCTTTACGCAATACGTCGCCAGTGAAGACGATGGGCGATGGTTCAACACTCAAGAAGGCAAGGACTTCTTCTCGGTCGCTCGCGATGTCGGGCTGATCGCATCAATGGCGATCGCACCTCATCACCAGAGCGAGATCCGCAAGGTAGCCGAGGAGTTTCCAGAAGTCCCATTCCTGTGCCACCACATGTCAGCGTTGAAGTCCTACGGCGAAGATGCATGGGCAATGGTGAAGAACGTAACTGAATCTGCCAAACTCCCGAACATTCACCTGAAACTGTCCGGTTTCCACTACCTATGCCAACCCGATCGCACGTGGGACTTCCCGTACCACGAGACGCACTGGGTCTACGAGGAGTGCTACAAGGCGTTTGGTACTCGCCTGTGCTGGGGTTCGGACTTTCCAGTCGTTAAGAAAGCGATGACACACTTGCAATCGTTAGAGGCATTCCGCTCGCACCTCACGTTCATCTCCGATGAAGATCGCGAGGCGATCCAAGGTGGAACGCTTGAGAAGCTGCTTACCAATACTCGTCCAGGCGGTTGAAACCCGGATCAATTCCGGTTCAGTTTCCCGATAGCACCTGTTGCGCCGCTTTGGTTCCGGCGATACGACCGAATACGGCCCCGGCCATCATGCCGCCGCCGGACGGGTAGTTATCGTGCCACAATCCTCCCACCATCTCGCCCGCGGCGTAAAGACCGGGAATGATCCGGTCGCTTTCGTGCAGGACTTCGGCTGATGGGGTGATTTTCAGACCTCCGTACGTAAAGGTCATGCCGCAGATTGTCGGGTACGCCTCAAAGGGCGGTGTGGCTATGGGTAGTGCCCAGTTGCTCTTGGGCGGGGTGATTCCTGAAGTCGATTTCCCATCGAGATGGAACGGGTGGAATTCGCCGTCTTGAATGGATTCGTTGAATTGACGGACCGTTTCAAGGAACGCACTTACATCGTGAATCTCTAGGTCTTTTGCAAGTGCATCTAAAGTGTTTGATTTGAAAACTGTGGCATCTTTGTATCCGCGAATAAGTCCCCTGCGTCTCTGCTCGGCATCGAAGATCTGGAAAGCGAGCCCGACTGGCTGTGAAAGAATGGCGCGCCCGGTCTTGGCGTAAGTTAGCCCACGCCATGTCTCGCCTTCATCGACGAACCGACGCCCGTCGACGTTCACCATGATCCCGAAGGGATAGGAGTAGCGGCTCCAATACACTCCGCTCACGCCTGGGCCGGGGACATCGTATTCGGGGCGATTCGAGTCCTGTGGGGATGCGTGACAGGTGGACCAACTTCCGTATCGCTGAGCCCCCAACTCCAGAGCCATGTTGAGGCCGTCGCCTGTATTGAAAGGTACACCCCGGAGCTTTACCTTATCCCAACCAATACCAAGGCACTGGGCTCGCATTTCCGGGCTCGACTCGAAGCTGCCGCAAGCTAATATGACGGCCTGCGATTCGTAGCGGACATCTCTGTCCGCTGTCCGGGCCTGTACGCCCGTCACTCTGCCCGCGCGATCCTCCAGCAGTTCTACAGCCTCAGTCTCATAATGCACCGGAATCCCTAAACGTTCTGCGGCGCGAAACCAGCGCTCCTGCATGGCAAATCCGCCTCCATCGAATGAGACGACATTTGCCGACGTCGGACTTTCGTGGGAAGGAATCCATGCGTGTCCGTATGACCGCATCCAAAGGACCGTTTTGTAGGCATTCGAAACCAGAACGTTCGCTAGAGTCGGATCGCTCTGACTATCAGTTACCTCCATGATGTCGGCATAGTAGTCCGACTCTGTGTAGGCGCCAACTCTCCCGGCCAAAGAGTGGGTTGCGTCTTCCCTGATATCCGAGAGCAGCGGCACGAGGTCTTCCATACCTCGGTAAGGGAAGCGCATGTGAACGGTCAGTGCGCTGTTACCACCCCGCTGAGATTTGGGCGCTTTTTCCAGCACTACAACGTCGGCTCCCTGTTCGCGAGCGGCGATTGCGGCCGACATTGCAGCGTTGCCCGCCCCTACCACCAGCACGTCTGTGTTGACTAAGTTTTCCACTTGGAATTTGCTCCGCACCCGTACCGGTGGAACGAAAGTCAAGACATGACGGCGACTTTGTTGGATTCGATCAGATCGAAGTCGATCTGCGCGCCTAAGCCGGGTTCCTTGATCGCGTGTACGTGACCGTTCTCATCGTGTTCGATATCTTCCACGAGACCGTATTTTTGCAACTCGGTGGGCAACAGCACCTCAAACATCTCGGTGTTCTTGATTGCCATGGCGCAGTGAAGGTTTGCTACGTTCATCAACGAGTTTCCGCCGTGGTGGATCTCGTAGTTCACGTGAAACGCCTCTGCTAAGTGCGCCGTTTTCATCACCGCCGTGATACCGCCTTTCACTGCGACATCGCCACGTAGGTAGTCGGTCGCTTGGTGCACCAGCCACGGCGCATATGCAGTGAAACCGCCGGGTGAGTGCTCGGTAGCCATTAGAGGGATGTGGAGTTGCTGGCGCAACTTCACGTAATTGAAGATGTCATCCCCGGCTAACGGGTCTTCGTACCAGTGATAGCCAAGTTCCTGAATCGCTTGCCCGACTCTTAACGCCCCGGGATAGTCATATGCCCAGATCGAGTCCAACATCAGTTGGTAATCGTCGCCGACCGCGGCTCGAACGGCTTTGCATACCTCGATATCCTCGTATATGTCCTCGGCGGGTGGATGGATTTTGTAGGCCGCCCATCCTGCGGCTTGCATCTCGGCGGCTTCCGCGGCGTAGTCCTCGACGGTTGCGAGGCGAGGGGAACTGACGTATGCCGGAATGCTCTCTCGATAGGATCCGAGCATTTGGTAGATCGGCAATCCGGCGACTTTGCCGCCGATGTCCCAAAGAGCAACGTCTACGGCTCCGATGGCTCGCATCGTGGTGTTGTTTTGGAGGAAGATCATCGTCTCGTGCAGCTTCTCACGCGCCAATGGATCCTGACCCATGACGACCGGTTTCAGATACGTCATTAGGGACTGCGCATCGAGCTCGGCGCTGCGATTAGATGTGCCTAGAAACGCGTGTCCGTCCACACCCTCGTCGGTGCTTATCGTCAGCAGCCCGATTTGGGTGGAGTTGCCGGGTTGTACCGAGTGCTTCTTGGGCAGAGCCGCGGGCAATCCTTCCCACTTGAACATCGTCAGCGTTACGTCGGTGATCTCCATTGTTTTTCCTCGGTTTATCGGCTAAGACGGCTTCGTGTAGGAAGGGCTTCTCAGGCCATCCGCTGCCCGCCGTCAATGTGTATCGACTGCCCCGTTATTGAACTCGCGTCGTCTGACACGAGAAACGCTACCAGTATGCCGATCTCTTCAGGTGTCTGGGATCTTGCGAGCGGGATAAGGTTTGCAACATCTTCGTTAAAGACATCGACAGGATCGGAGCCTGCCAAGGATGGATCACTCCTCATCCGCTCTGAGATCGCTACGTCATGGAACGCGGTCCAGACTCTGCCCGGGCATATCGCGTTCACGTTGATGTTGTGCGGACCCAATGTCGACGCGCAGTACTGTGTGTAGTTGATAACGGCTGCTTTCGACGGGCCATACGCGTTCGCGTAACCCGGCGCATTGGATGGCGGGCCCCACCATATCGGACCTCGCCCAGCACCTGAAGCTGTGTTGATTATCTTGCCGTACTTCCGTTCCATGAAGTGACCGACAACGGCTTTGGTGCAACGCATCACACCCTGAACATTGATGTCCATGACTGTGTTCCAGTTCTCCTCCCAGTCCTCTTCGAGACCGCCTCCGGCCTTTCCTTCGACACGTCCGATACCGGCGTTGTTGATCAGGATGTCCAGGTGTCCGAACTCCGCAATCACGCTGCTAATGGCCGACGACACCGAAGCGTTGTCCGTAACGTTAATCCGAACCGAGAAACTCTTCCGACCTAATACCTTGATCTCATCTACGACTGTCGCCGCGCCTGTGTCGTTGATGTCCGCTATCGCCACATCTGCCCCCTGCTCAGCGAGCTTCAAAGCGATACCTCGGCCAATGCCTTGACCACCACCAGTAACCAGCGCGTTCTTGCCTGTCAGATCTGCAATCATTTCCTAATCCCTCTTCTGCAGCGGCAAGACAATATGCGATGCTCGGTCATTGCTATGCCAGATGGTTTGATGTGCCACCTTATACCGACGCTCCAATCCCAAAGGCCCGCCAGTGTTGGGGTTCACATCGAAGCGGGGCCAGTTGCTGCTGCTGATATCCAAACGGATGCGGTGTCCCTTCCTGAACACGTTGGATGTCGGATAGAGGTGGAAGGTGAATTCGTAGGGAGTTCCCGGTTCCATCATTTCAGGTTTCGTCCAACTGTTCCGATAGCGTGCCCGAATGATGGAGTCGGTTATGTTCATCGCGAAACCGTCCGGATAGTCGGCGGACGGGGGATGGACATCGATGAGCTTGGCAGTGAAGTCTGTGTCAACTGCCGATGACGACGCCCAGAGGTTCATAACGATATGACCTGTCACCTCCGTATCCTCTTCAAGCTCTGGTGTCTCGAATGTGAGGATGTCGTGTCGCAAGTTCAGCGGCTGAGTATCGACACATCCGAAGAAATCTGGGCGTCCTCGCTGGTCGAACGCTCCCGCTCGGATGATCGACTCGGCTGCCGAAATCCCTCCGCCCATCGTCGGCACTGGATCTTTGGGATCGAAGGTGTAACCGGTCGACGCGGCATCGTCTTCGCTGGGCGCTTCCTCCGATAGTCCGCCTCCGGCACGCAGGTAGAACGGTGTGTCTGATGTACCAGGTAGGGGCCAATCAGCCTCAGAGCGCCAATAACCGCCGTGGTCGAGGAAGCGGTCGTGGTCGTGCGTGTTCATACGCTGGCTGCCCGTGCCCATCGTGAAGATCCTCACTGGTGACCAATCGGCGAACTCTGTGTGCATCCCCTTCATGTAGTGGTCGAACCACGCCAACCGGAGGTCGTTCACGTTGATGTGTGCTTCGGTTCCGAAGTCGACATCACCCGAGTTGGTGACCTCAAACGCTCCGTGTATCCATGGCCCCATAAGCAAAACCTGTTGAGATTTTTTGATCGCGCTCAGTTTCACATAGCTTTGCGGTGTGTTGCGAGCGTATGAGTCGTACCAACCGCCTAGGTAGAGCGAAGGAACATCAGCGTGTTCATCGTAGTACTCGTTGATCGCATAGCCGCGTTGTTTCCAGTAGTCGTCGTAGTCCCCATGGGTCAAGATGTCGATCGCCCACCGCTCATAGGAAGGTAATCTGCGCAGTACAGTCGCGCCTTCTTTCAGCGGAAGTTGGCGCACGATTTCTGGCATATCGTCCATGAACGCTTTCCTGATCTCCGCCTGCAAACCTCCATCCGCTATCGCTTCCTTGCTGGTCATTGCCATTCGGAATGCATAGACCATGAAGCGTTGTTCCAGTGCACCGTTTTGGCGCATTGAGCCGTGGTAGTAGTTAGATGCTCCGACTGCCACGATCATCGTCGAGAGGTGCGACGGATTCATTGTTGCTAGCGCCGATTGGTCACTACCTGCGTATGATCCGCCCATCGTTCCGACGTGGCCGTCGCTCCAAGGTTGTACGCCAAGCCATTGAACGGTGTCGAAGCCGTCTGGCGCCTCTTTGGCAAACGCGTACCACTCCCCTTCCGACGCGAACCGCCCGCGAACGTCCTGAATAACTCCAACGTATCCGCGGCGGGCATAGTACTTCATGTTCGTGACTTGACGGGGCGCAGTTTTGTCGTATGGGGTGCGCTCCAAGATGACCGGGAACCGACCTTCGGCAATCTGACCGCCGTTCGACGGCAAGTAGATATCAGCAGCGCAACGCACACCATCGCGCATCGGGATCATCACGTTCTTGCGGATCGCAACGTCGTAGGCTATGGGTGATCCTTCGTATCGAGTCATCGTAGAATGTCTCCTGCTTGAAATCAGCTCCCGAAGTCAGACCGTTGCATACTGACTCCTCTGCCGTTGGATACGCTATAACACGTTCAAGATTTTCGCCGAAACTCTTCCGTTCGGGCCAATCACGCCGTAGGAAATGCCAGACATATTGCACATAGTTGTCACCTCGTTGGTGCTTATGGGCGCTGCCTTCGTCATCGGAGCGATTGGTTTCGGGTTCGGACTGACGACGTCTCCGATATTGCTGCTCGTCCTCGACCCTCAGACGGTGGTCGTTGTGATCAATGCCGTCGCCATCATCGCCTTCTCGCTTGTCCTAGTCGAGACCCGAGAGCATCTTCGGAACCGAGAACTCGCACCTATGGCAGTCGCAGCCGTGCTCGGGACGCCGATTGGCGTCTTCGCTCTCAGTACCCTCGATGCGTCGGTACTCCGCATCGCAATAGGCGCGCTAGTCCTCGTACTCACTGCGATGGTGGTTTTCAATGCGGAATGGAAGGTACCCTATCCACGCATCTCCGGTCCTGCATTGGGATTTATCTCTTCTGCCTCCACCACCGGACTCGCCATTGGAGGACCGATACTCGTCCTATTTTTCCTCGGTCGTCGCATGGACAGGCAGAACGTGCGAGCCTCAATGGCTTTCTTTTTCACCATCATGTACGTCACCGCTGCCATCGGCTACGCCATCCAGGGCCTCTTCACTTCCGAGCGTCTCGTTCTCATTGTTGCCGCTGCGCCAATGGTTGCCATAGGCTACTGGATCGCCATGAAACTCACCGGCCGAATGAACGAAGGCGTGTTTAGAGCCGCGGTGATCGGTGTCGTAGTGATCTCGAGTATCGCGGTGATCGTCCGTGAGTTGTGGGCAACTTTCGTTTAGGGGCAACTTGGCGCGATCATTCACGATCCGTCGCCTGTGAAAAAGGCAACCGGAGTGACACCGTCCGCTCCGCCTTGTCGTACCAGCCTTGGGGCGCGTAGTCGCTCATGTGCATGTAGCACTTCACGTTCGCCTCGCTTGCCCCCTCAGCGAATGTGAACAGTCGACTCATGGCGATGTTCTTCTGACCGTGATATCGCGACAAAGCCGCGACGTTGACGAACGTTACGCCCCATTTCTGCTCGATGTGTGAGCGTCCGCCGTGGGTGTCGTCCGGATTGGTGTGAGTATGGGCGCCGATCCAAATGTCTATGGGGCCGGAGTGGTCTGCCAGATACGATTCGAATGCTCCTGCGTCTGGTTGTCCTCCAACGAAATACAAGTAGGACGCGCCAACTGGAGCTCCGTCTTCAAACCTGCCGTGGTAACCGCCGTCAACTCCCTCCCCAGGACCTGACGCGACGGTCGTCTCTTTCAACATGTGATGATGTGCCGTAACGATGATCTTGTCTTGATTGGCCTCCACATTTTTTCGCCACCACTCGAACGTCTCTCGGGTCACGGCACCTGCAGGATATCCGCCGTATTCGCCTCTGCCTACCGGCGGACCACCATCGTTGCGATCACCCATGACGAGAAAGAGAATGTTACCGACCTCAAACGAGTACCGTTCCCAAGTGCCTTTGATCGGATATGGCCGCCGATCCGCGTGTACCTTCGAATACTCGCTGTTCTCTCCAGTCGGATCGACCCACTTGCGGAACCACCACTGCGTCTCCTCATCTGCGCCGCTCGCGTCATGGTTGCCAACCAGATCGTAAAAATCTTCACGTCCATGTTTCGTCGACACCCCGTACTGGCGGACCACCTCCAGCCCTTCCTCATCATCCGGCGGGGTCTGAGAACCTGAATAGTCCCCGGCGTTGAGCATGATGTCCCATTCGAATGGCGGGCCTCCCTCATCTCCACCACGCTCTGATTGCAATATCGCCTCAGCCAAACTCCGACGATTTCCACGCTCCAGATCAGTCCCTACGTGCGCATCGCTCGCCGCCCACAACTTGAAAGTGTTGCTCCCCATATCAATCCTCGTCCAAATCGTCGAAAGCTGGATGCCACCTTAACAGGCCGTGTGCTTCGTGGAGGATGCCTTTGGTAAGTTCCATCACCATGAACGCGTCTCCGAATTCCTTGCCGTCGATCGCCATCCCATGTTGTGATGCCAGCTCAAAACCAAAACGTTGGTAGTACGCTGGATTGCCCAACACCGTAAGGATGTCGGCTCCAAGTTGCCGACACCGTTCAATGGTTGCCTGCACGACTTTTGTTCCGTAGCCGCGCCGCTGCTCCGTCGGTGTAACGCTCACTGGTGCCAGCGCCCAGGTAACGAAACGCGTCGAACCATCAACCCAAGTCATCGGACTTGCGGACGCGTGTGCGATCAGCCGTTCATCGCAGACAAGCACTATCGACACGGTTAAGGCCCCAGCATTCCGCAGCTGATCTACCAACTCCGCTTCATCGTCATGTCCAAAGGCGGCACGGACTACATCAGCTATAGCAACAAGGTCAGTGTGGCGTTCATCGCGAACTATCAGTTTCATGTGAGGACAGCGTTGGGTTAGAATCAAGTGTTGGGGCTCAAGCCCATTCTCTCACTGTTCCCGAGTAGCTCAGCGGTAGAGCAGCTGACTGTTAATCAGCGGGTCACAGGTTCGAATCCTGTCTCGGGAGCCACATTCCCAGACTTTAAATCAGGTCGCCGAACACGGCTATCCAAATGCATAGTGGATCTTTGCTGGTGAAAACGACGCGGTGTCGAACGTGTGCGGGAATTAACACGTGGTCTCCGGCTATCAATCGCAGTGTCTGGCCGTTCTCGTACTCCAATTCCGCCTCACCTTGGATCAACACCACCCACTCATGAAGATCTTGGTCGTACCATCCCCCAGCCGGCGTCGTTTGGCCATTCGAGATGATGCGTTCGATCTTCACACCTTTGGGGGGAATGAGATCGTTGAAGACCTCTTCATCCGGTAAAGATTCTGGTAGGTCGAAGATGTTGGTAGTCATCGTACAGATTTCGGCGCAGCTTCGGGGATGAAGTCTTTCAGAGCGGGTCTATATCAGTTTGCCGACGCGGAAACCGACAAATACGGCGGCCAGCGCCGCGGCATTGCTGATGAGCAGGTTGGCTACGAATATGGACCAACTACCGCTGCGGATGAACATGGCTTCGTCGAAGGCAAATGTCGAGAACGTGGTGAACGATCCCAAGAAGCCTGTTAAAACCAGCAATCGCATATTCTCAGAGATCCAATCACGATCTTCTGCGTACGCCCATATCAGTCCGAAAAGTAGCGAGCCGAGCACATTCACCGTCAAGATCGCCAATGGAAAGGTTGACGGCGCAAACCGCTGGTACGCGACCACGGTACCGTAGCGCGCCAACGCTCCCGCGGCACCACCGATAGCAACGCTTAGCAGCTTCTCCATGTGCTAAACCTTATTCCATGAGGAATCGTCCAAAATACGGTCAACAGATTAAGCGCGCTCGGAGGCATACGAACCATGGCTGGCACGATGATCACTTTCCCAAGCAACGGCAGTGAGACCAAGGGCTATCTCTCGTTGCCACCGTCAGGCTCAGGACCGGGACTGCTCGTGATTCAAGAGTGGTGGGGACTTGTCCAACACATCAAAAACATGGCGGATCGGTACGCGGCACGCGGTTTTGTGACGCTTGCGCCCGATCTTTACGAAGGCGAGTCCGCGACCGAGCCAGAGCACGCGATGACGCTGATGCACGAGCTTGAGATTCCGCATGCTTCAAAAGTTCTAATCGGCGCGGCAGGATACTTGAGGTCTCACGAATCGAACTCAAGTGGGAAAGTCGGCTGCCTCGGCTACTGCATGGGTGGCGGCATGACGCTCCTTTTAGCTTCCAAAGGGGCAATCGAAGCTGGGGCACCTTTCTACGGCGTACTGCCGAGTGGGCTGCCAGACCCGGATACGATTCAATGTCCTATCCAAGGCCACTTCGCTGAACACGACGACGCAACTGACGCGGTTCCCGGATTGCGAGATGGACTCACCGCAGCTGGTGTCGAAAACGAGTTCTTCATCTACGACGGCACGGAACACGCCTTCTGCAACAACGACCGTCCGGAGGTTTACGACGAAGCTGCGGCTACAACATCTATGGATCGAACGGTTGAATTCATGATAAAGCACTTGTCGTGACGATTGGACCTTCTGACGCGCAGGAACAGTTCAACCGCCAAGCCGCGAGCTACGCGGTTAGCGTCCCGCATTCCCGCGGAGACAGTCTGCGCATCCTCACAAAATGGGCGTCCTTAGGGCACTACGAGTTGGGGCTTGATATCGCAACCGGGCCCGGGTTTACAGCGTTCGCGGTCGCCGAGTTCTGCGATACCGTGATCGCCTCAGATATCGCCGATGGGATGCTTGGGCAAGCCCGGGCGATCGCTGCCGAACGTGGACTGCAAAACGTTCGCTTCGAAGCCATCGACGCGCACGATATTCCATACCCGGATGAATCTCTAGATCTCGTAACTTGTCGGACTGCGCCTCATCACTTCCGCGACATCGGCAAGTTCTTGTCGGAGGTCTATCGAGTTCTGAATCGTACGGGGGTGTTTCTGCTTTGCGACACTACGACTTCTGAGGATGCCCAACTCGCTGAATGGCACCAGCGAGTCGAAGCGCTTCGCGATCCGTCTCACGTAGCGGCGCCAGCTCCGTCAGAATGGCGAACGCTAATCGCGGAGGCGGGTTTCGAGATCACTCATTCGACTCCAACGCAGGTAGACATGACCTTTTGGGACTGGGTGAAACGCTCTGGCAGTCCAGATGACGTTGTTAGAGGACTGCACCTTGATTTCGACAAGGCCTCGGATGCTGTCAAGACCGAATACGGGATCTCCAGCATCGAAGTTGACGACTTTGAATTCCATTGGCCGGTATTCACCTGTCGAGCCGTCAAACCCTAACGCTGACATCACGCTAGCGCGGCATCGTGCGCTGCGAGAATCGCCCTCGTTTCGATTGACGACGTGTTGGCGGATTTATACTTGGGATAGTCGACGATTTCGTTCGAACTTCCCAATCTGAACTGTAATTTGCGTCGTAACTAGCGTTGGAAAGTTAAAGCATCCAACCCATATCAATTTCTGCGACATCGATTTCTCTAGGAGTCCTCCCATGGAAACGCAACCCATCATTGAGGCGCACGGCGTCACGAAGGTCTACCGTACGCGTGACGTCGAAGTGCGAGCATTGGATGGTGTCGATATCAGCGTTGAAAAGGGCGAGATGGTCTCGGTTATGGGGCCGAGTGGATCTGGAAAGACCACGCTGCTCAACTGTCTCTCCGGACTCGATACGGTTGAGAGCGGCGAGGTCAAGGTAGCTGGCAACGTTATCGCCGAGATGTCGGACAACGACCTTAGCGAGTACCGCGCCAGCACGATGGGTTTCATCTTTCAGTCTTACAACCTTTTGCCGGTTCTTACCGCCCAAGAAAACGTGGAATTGCCGCTCGTTCTGACTGGTGTCAAGCAAGCTAAGGCATCCAAAAAGGCGATGGAAAAGCTGGAGCTAGTGGGCCTTGCGGACCGTGCGGACCACACACCTTCGGAACTTTCGGGAGGTCAGCAACAGCGGGTCACCATCGCACGCGCGCTGGCTAATGATCCAGCACTGGTTTGGGCAGATGAACCCACGGGCAATTTGGACTCCTCGAACGAGGACGAGATCATGGAATTGCTGAGGCGTCTTAATTTGGAGCAACAGCAGACTTTCGTCATTGTCACCCACTCTCAACACGTTGGGGCGCTCACAGACCGCACAATCCGAATGTTTGACGGCAAGATCACGGATGACGGCCATCAAGAAGCGGTACGACAATCTGACCTCACAACGGCACGGACAGGCGAGAGCGCTGGATAGCTAGATTTTCGATCGCCTGATCATTCAGAAAAATCAAGGTCCCATTTATGGAAACGCTATTCGGACTTCAAATGCAGTACATCGCCGCTGGACTCACGGCGACACTCTTAATACTGATACTGGCGATCGCGATCATCGCAATCCGCAACCGATTCCTCATCAAGCTTTCGTTGCGGAACATCCCTCGTCGCCGAACTCAGAGCATCTTAATCATTGTCGGTCTGATGCTCTCATCGACGATCGTTGCGGCATCTCTAGCGATTGGCGACACGATCACGGGGAGCATCCGAAACGCGGTGTTGGAAGGCATCGGCGACACGGATATCAGGATTAGCAAACCGGCTTTCGGGGTGTTGGACGATCCAAAGATCACTGCAGAAGAGATTGAAGAGATCGCGGTCAAGCTGTATTCCGATCCACGCGTTGACGGCATCATGCCGATCAGCACCGAAACCGCTCCAGTTCTTAATCAACGCACTCGCCTGACAGAGGCTCGTGCTACCGTCCGTGGCTATAACGTAGACGGCTCGTTAGGGAACTTCAAACCGCAAGCCCAAGGCGGACCGGGTGACGACAGTAGGCTATCGCCGTTCGAACTCAAGCCTTCGGTCAATGGCGACGAGATTGATTTGGCGTCGCTGGCTGACGACGAAGTTCTAATTAACGAAAATTTGGGTAACAAGCTGGAGGCGCAGCCCGGGGACGTTTTGACGATTGTCACGCCGTCAGGGCGACAAGACTTCCGTCTTCGAGCCGTGATGCAAAAGGGTGGTATGGCAGCCAATGACATGCGTGTCCTGTTGCCGCTGTCGTCATACGACCGGATCTACGAAAACGAGCCGGGTACCGCGGAGTTGGTCGACATCTCGTTGGACCTCGACAACTATGACCTCGAAATTGAATCGGATGACATTGTTGAGGATCTGTCGTTGGAATTCACCGATGCTGAATTGGCGGCTGAGCTTCATGCCGGTATGGAGCCGTTCAGAGACACGATCGTCTCAGAAATCCGTAATTACATCAACGAGAAGAGCGGAACAAACGAACTCAGCACTGAACAAGAAGAGGACCTCAATGAGTTCATTGCTGAATTAGAGCGCGACGAGCCGACAGAGCGATTCCGAGTGCTACTCGCTAAGGATGCGTTCGTAGGTCTATTCTTCGGCATCCTCAGCGGAGCCGAACTAGGTGTAGTTGCCGAAGGATTGCCTCAACTGGCATTTGCCATCGGGCAACTTGAGAGATTGTCTGTTTCGGATTTCAAGGTATTCCTGACAGGTATTGCGGAACAGGTCGGAAACCTTTTCTTCACTTTCTTCACGTTCTTCGGGTCGTTCTCGGTGATCGTTGGACTGCTGCTGATATTCCTGATATTCGTGCTTCTGGCGTCTGAGCGGCAACAGGAGATGGGGATCGCACGCGCCGTTGGTACCAAGCGTGGGCACTTGGTTCAGATGTTCACGTTTGAGGGTTTGGCTTATGCGATTGGGGCGGCTGCCGTCGGAACCGCGATTGGTATAGCGGTCAGCCGCGTCTTAGTCGTGATTATGGCGAACGCGTTCGGAACGGCGGACGATGAGACCTTTTCGATCCAGTTCACGGTAACCGGTTACTCGGTACTGACCGCGTTCTCGATCGGCTTGATACTGACCTTGGCGACGGTCATCTTTTCCGCGTATCGCGTCAGCAAGCTAAACATCGTCGTTGCGATCAGGAACTTGCCAGAGGAATTTGTCGCGTCTACGACTAAACCCATCCTGCGACGAATCTTGGATTTCGTGTTCTGGATATTTGGTCCTGTATATGCGCTCGTTGGTCTGATCCAAGCTATGCGGCGTCACGAGGACGTCGGGGTAGCCATCCTCAAGCTGGTATCTACGCTGCTGGTGATCGGCTGGGTAATCGGCCTGATTGCGGCGTTCTTCCGCATATTCGCGCCGTACTTCAAGCAAGGTTGGCCGTACGCGTTGATCGGCGTGGCCTTGACCGCGCTTGGATTCCTGAACGCGAGCGCGTGGCAGGCATACATCGGCGCAAGCGTAGCCGTGTACGGGTTCACCATGCTCGCGCTCGCAATTATGGTCAGGGTCGGAGTACGGGAAGCGATAGCTTCACGGATTTGTTACACGGTAGCGGGAGTGCTGATCTTAGTGATGTGGGCGTTGCCGCAGCGTTACACGGACTTCATCACTGAAGATCTGAATGCCAATGTGGAGATGTTCATCTTTGCAGGGTTCTTCATGGTCGCGTCATCGGTTTGGATCATCATGTACAACTCCGACGTTATCGTTCGCGGGTTGCAGGCGACGCTTGGACGGTTCACCGCGGTGCGTCCGATCATGAAGCCGGCGGTCGCGTATGCGGTGGCCAATCGATTCCGAACGGGGTTGACCGTTTCGATGTTTGCGCTGGTGATCTTCGTCTTGATGTCATTCTCGATACTGAACCAGAGCTTCAGCGGGTTGTTGCAGACGCCTGAGAATGTTACCGGCGGTTTCGACGTGCGGGCGAACATCGACGACGATCTTCCAATTCAGGACATCAAAGCGGACATCGATGCATCGCCGGATCTGGAATTGCGCGATTTCGAACTGATCGTCGGACAGTCGGACATTGAGTTGGCAGGGCGGCAAGTGGACGGGGAAGAGGCTCGCTTCTTAGAGTTACGCGTGCGCGGGACGGAACCTGAGTATTTCCGTGCGACCAAGTTGAAGATAACCGCGGCCGATGCCGCTTACCTGCCATCCAACACGGACCTGTCAGATGAAGATGAGCGAGCCCGAGCAGTTTGGGACGCGTTGGCGGAAGATCCCAACCTAGTCGCTATTGCTAGCGAACATGCTATCGATTTCGAAGTTATAGGCCCAGACCCTACCGAAGGGTTGATGAAGCTGGAAGATGTCGACTTCGGTGAGAGCGGATACGAGTTCCAAGCCAAGGAGATCGAGATAGTCAGCGGAGATGATGGAGATGGGTCGATGACTGTGAAGCGTACCGTGATCGCGGTAATTGACGATCTTGCTGAAAGCTTGGAAGGCGAAACGGATGGTGGTCCCGCGCCTGGTTTCCAAGGCATCTACACGGATCATCAGATTTTCTCAGAACTTTCTGACGAGCCAGTGCCATTCACCATTTACCGCATGAATGTCGCAGAAGGTGTCGATCCTACGAGAGTGGCATCAACCCTCCAAACCGTGTTCTTAGACAACAGCATGCTGGCGGTTGATACGGAAGAGGAGCTTAGCACCGCGGTCGCACAGAACGAGCAGTTCAGCTTATTATTCCAAGGCTTTATGGGTCTCGGCCTCGTTGTCGGAGTGGCCGCACTCGGCGTGCTCTCACTGCGAGCCGTCAATGAACGGCGGATGCAGATTGCAATAATGCGCTGCATTGGTTACCGCGCTCGAATGATTCGGATTCAGTTCATCATGGAATCGATCTTCATCACGGTGATTGGGACGGGCTTGGGGATGGGGCTTGGCGCGCTGATCTCGTGGTCGTTCTTGGATGACCTTGGCGACGCTAACCAAGGTTTGACCTTTGAGATACCGTGGTTGTCGATATTAGTCGTTGTGGGGATAACCATCATAGCCGCTCTCATAACGACATACGTCCCGGCCCGTCAAGCATCGCAGGTCTACCCGGCGGAAGCGTTGCGGTACGAATAGGTTGACTGGCGGCTAGGTGGATTCGATTAGGATTTCGCCGCCGTAAGGTGCATTTGCCAGTTCCGTCGGATCCCCGTCGATCATCCCGCACACGTTGACGGCGCTGGCGGGGCGGATCTCATCTCCGCTGCTCGCGGGAGTCGGGCCCCAGAATAGACAGAGCGCGTTCCCTGGCGGCCAGTAAGCGACGGCACCCTTCTCCACTACCTCTGCCGCGGTTTCATCGTTCGAGGCGGACACCGGTATAGGGAAGTAGATTTCGTCACCCCAGGTTTGGACACGGCCGGTTATTGGGAGCGCCTCGGCGATTAATTGCGCGGTTGGAGAGTGGTTGAGAGTTGCAGTGAGGGAGACGTCGCCAGCGGTGATGCGGATTTGCGTCATGATGATTGACGAGCCTTCCACTCTTGGTAGATGCGTTCGGTTTCTTCGTTGAAGGGGTAGAAGTGTTTGGGTGATACTCGCTCGCGCTGTGTGTACTCGATCACTGCCTGCTCAACTTCGTCGTGGTGTTCGCATTCGTCGACGATTTCGGCGGCTAGGTGTGATGGGAGGACGACTATACCATCGTCGTCGCCAAGGATGATGTCGCCGGGCCAGACAAGGACACCACCGCATTGGATCGGTTCGTTGACTTGGTACGGCAGGATGTTCGGTTCGCCAACGGTAGGAGTGCTGCCGCCAGCGAATACGGGGTATCCGTAGCGGATAACTTTGTGGCCGTCGCGGACTCCGCCGTCGGTCACGAGACCCTCAGCGTCTTGGGTCAAGATCCTCGAGAATACGACGTCGCCGCCAGTTGAGGTCTTGCCGAGTCCCATAGCATCTGCGACAAGGACGTCGCCTTTGCGGAGAGTTTCGAGGGCTTGCCATCTTGGGGTCTCGTTGAAGCCTTCACCGTGTTGGCCGGTGGCGATGATGGATGCGAGGTCGGGTCGCGATGGGAGGTATTGGAGGGTGACGGCGCGGCCGCATAGGCGTCGGCCTTTGGCTAGGGATTCGACGCCTAGCATGTAGACCTTGTCGTAGCCATGGCGGAGTAGCTGGCCGAGGACGGTTGCGTTGGAGATGGATCGAAATCGTTCCAACAGTTCGTCGGAGACATTCGCCATGGGTTCTGCCATTTGTTCGGGTTCTCGCTTGTGGGGTGTCTGAAATCGGTTTCAAAGTATAAACGGAGCGATGCGGGTCATAATCGCCCGGAGGGACGATCGGGGTGGTGAAGCAACTAGAATCACGTTAGTCTCGGCTAACTGAAATGCCCTTCTGATATGTCTGCCGTCCTCAACCCACTGAAGCAAATCATCGATTGGTTCAATCTGCGACTCGTCAGGTTGGAGCCGCGAGTTCGCGCGGCGGTTATCTTCCTCGGGGTGATGATCCTTCTTTATCCGTTCGTTATCCAGATCTACGGTCCGTTGTGGGGGATCTTGTGGTCGGCGTGGCTGGGGGCGTTCGCGATGTATTTTCTGTTCCGGTCGGGATACTTCTCGAAGCGCGTGTCGCTGATGTTGCCGGGACAACGTAAACCGTATCCGGAGAAGATTCGGAAGATACAAGGCGGGGTGCGGTTCAATAATTGGGATGAGGTTTCGTATCTGGCTGGGGGCGAGACCGATGGGATTCTGGCGCGTGACGATCGCGTGATCGGTTTGGAAATCGATGGTGACGCGATCGCGTATCCGCTGTCGGCGATGGCGTTGCGGGAGGTTGCGAACGAAGAGTTCGGAGAGTTGCCGATCTCGGTTACTTGGTCGCCGATCACCTATGCGGCTCGCGTGTTTGTGAGTCTAGGTCCAGATGGTGAAGCGTTCACTCTAGCACCGACCGAGCAGATGGTTTTGAACAGCCCGTTGCTGGAGGCTGAGAACGGGAGTTTGTATTTGCAGTTCACCGGGGAGGCGATCATGGGGCCGGATGCGGGTCATCAGTTGCAGCGGTTGCCTTGTCTGAACACGACTTGGGGTGCTTGGCGTCATGCGTGGCCGGATACGGAGATGCTGTCGCCAGAAGAGACGCCGGATTCGGACGTGTTCGAGAGCTACTACGCATCGACACGGGCGGGTCTTTTTCCGCAAGGGTCTCGGGACAAGCGTTTGCCGGACAAGGATGTGATTCTGGCGGTGTCAGATCCTGACTCGGAGATGCCGATGGCTGCACCGGTGAAGGCGTATTCGGCTCACATGTTGCAGCAGGAACCGTTGCTGAACACGGAACTGGCTGGGATGCCGGTGTTGGTTCTGAGCGAACGATCGTCGGCGTCGTATGTTGCGTTCGAGCGGGTTGTGGATGGTCGGGAGTTGACGTTTGCGGGTGAGACGAAGAATTCGTTCAGGCCGAATCGCGTTGTGGAGCGCAATCAGCGTGAGGAGCTGGATGATGAGGCGATGCCGCATTCGGAGTATGATCCGTGGATTTTGCGGGATGAGCAGACGGGTAGTTTGTGGCATGCGGTTAGCGGTGTGTGCGTAGAGGGTGAGATGGAGGGTGCTAGGTTGCGGGTGTTGGATGGGCGGTTGTCGTTCTGGTTTGCATGGTCGAAGTTCCACGGGGATGTGGAACTGGTGCATTGAGGGCACTTTCGTGCCGATAACTTCTGAGATCTTTGGATGCTTGGGCGTTTACATGGATGGTTACTTGGGTAGTTGAAAAATGTTTAATCCGGGAGCTCTGACGGGCATCGTGCTTGCTGGCGGGCATTCGCAGCGGTTGGGGATGGCTTTGCCGAAGCCGCTGATCGGGCTTGGAGGAAAGTTGCTTTTGGCAAGGGTCGCTGACACGTTGAAGTCGTTGTGTGCGGAGCAGATTCTGGTTGTTCGTCGGGATCAGGGGGATGATGTTCCGGATTTGGGGATTGCGTTAGGGATGCATGTGGTGACGGATGTTGAGGGTTCTCAAGGGCCGTTGTCGGCGATATCGGCGGGGCTGGCAGCGTCGACTACTCGGTTGGCGTTTGTGGTAGGTGCTGACTACCCGTTTCTGTCGCGGGCTTTGATCATCGAGATGACACGATTGGCTGAACTCGGCGGGTCGGGAAGCGAAGGTCGGAGTTCGGCGGTGTTTGTACGGTATGCGAATCGATTGAATCCGCTTCATGCGGTGTATCCGGTGGATAGTTGGCGGGAGTTGACGGCAGTTGCGCTGAGCGAGGGGTTGCGGTCCCCTACTGCACTGTTGCACCGGGTGATGGATGAGGGGATTCATCCGCTTCAGATCATGACTGAGGATGAGGCGGAGCGGATCGATCCGCGGCTGTTGAGTTTGTTCGATGTTGATACTTTGGATGATCTTGGAGTGGCGAAGCGGATCATAGACACGCGGAATTATCATCGAGTGCGTCCTGATTTGAAGAAGGGCGGGATTTGAGGCCTTGATGGAACGCCCCCACGCATCACCCCTCTGGATTCCGGCTTTCGCCGGAATGACGAAGGTTGTGGGCATTCCCTGGTTCCCGGTCTGCGACGGAATGACGAAGGAGTTGCGATGAGCAGGATAGTGATGATCCGTCATGGTGAGACGGCTTGGAATGCGGAGCGTAGGTCGCAGGGTTGGATGGACCCGCCGTTGAATGAAAAGGGGATGCGGCAGGCGGAGCTTTTGGGCGAGCATGTGCGGAAGCATTACGAGTTCGAGCGGGTGATTTCGAGCGATTCGTCGCGGTGCACGATGACTGCGGACGCGTTGGGTTTGGAGTATTCGACGGACCCGATGCTGCGGGAGATCAATACGGGTGCATTCGCGGGTCTGTTGATTGATGACATTCGGGAGCGTTTTCCGGATGTAGTCGACCATTGGGAGCGCGATATTGGAAGGGCGCCGGATGGTGAGTCGTGGCTGGATCTGGCGGCGCGGGCGGGCAATTTTGTTGCGGTGTCGGGGATTTTGGAGGTCGAGGGTGATGTTTGTCTGGTTTCGCATGGGGGTACGATTCGAGCGTTGCTTTCGGTGTTTCTGAGTTTGAGCATCAATGCGGTGCGGAATTTCGCGCAGAGCAATACGGGGATCACGGTTGTTTCGCACGAGACGGTTGGTGGGGAGCCGAGTTTCGGGTTGGATTTGTTGAATGATGTGGGGCATTTGAGGGGTTAGTAGGTGTAGTCTGAACCGCGGATCACGCTGATTGTGGTGATGAGTTGTGATGTCCCCTCCCTTTTGTCCCCGTTCACCCTCACCCTAGCCCTCTCCCATCGAGGGAGAGGGGATGGATGTCGGAAGCCCCGCAGCGCGCTTCGAGCATAACCCGCTCATTGTCTCGGTTTGTTGGGCTTCGCTTGCTCGTACGCCTTTCGTGCCGAAAGGGGCGAGTGGGTTTTAAGATTGTTGCTGTTTCGTAGTTGGAAAGGAAGGTTGGATATGGGTATCAATAGGCGGGATGCGCAGGTTGTTGAATCGCCTTGTGCGGATGTGGAGATTCGGGTGATGTCGGATAGTTCGACGGGGTCTAAGATGATGACGGTGTTGGAGGTGAGGTTGGAGCCGGGTGGGGCGACGCCGTATCAGGCGAATGTTTCGCATGAGGAGTCTTGGTTCATCTATTCGGGGGATGTGAGTTTCGTCGAGGGGTCGACGCGGTATTTGCTGACTTCGGGGGACTGTGTTTTGGTGGCCAAGGGGGTTGGGATGTCGGTGGAGAACGTGGGTTCCGAGGCGGCGCGGATCGTGACGATGAGTCCGGATCCGTCGGTGGTTCGAGAGGAGATGGGGTTGCCGGAGGTGGTTGATGGATCGCCGGGTGGGAATGTGTTGATTCGGGCGGAGTATGAGGCGTTCGAGTTTGCGCCGGGGGTGATGCGGGTGGATATGGTTGACGATGCGCGGGGGGCGACGAGTTCGTATTTTTCGGAGTTGAGTTTTTCGCCGGGTGCGCACACGCCGAACCATTACCATCCGGCGCATGAGGAGACGATGTTTTGCATCGAGGGAGAGATGACGGCGGTGTATGGGGCTGATGAGGGGTTGCCGCTGCCGGCGGGAGACGTGTTTTTGTGCGAGCCGACGATACGTCACGCGACGAATAATCCGTCGAGCCGTCCGAGCAAGTTGCTGGCGATTCATCCGGTGTTGAATCCGCCGCCTCGGGTGATGGTGGATTAAATGGATTTTGCTGGGGGTGGAGGTGATTGACGCAACACCTTTAATCCGCCGATTATTAAAGTCGGTCCCACCACGAACACCATAAGGGCAATAGTCGCATTGCCGGCCTTGCCTCCTTCGTGCCGTGTTGAATCTGCATTAGTTTGCAGAGTAAGTTGATTTGAGATGACGGCAAACGCCACGTTCCTGTTCGCATCGATTTCGCGGATCTGAGCACAGATCTTGATTTCGTCTTCTTCTTGTACCGGCGCACTATCGAATACTCGGATATTTGCTGGTGAGAAGATTTGGACGATTGAGTAGCTGTGGATTGGAACTGAATCGAGCAGATCTGGTGTGATGCAGATTACTAACGGCGTTACGAATTGGTAGGGAGTCGCATCATTGTCAAAGCGCGATCTGCGTGAATGTGGCGAAGCGACGACGGTGAAGATATCAGAGACGGTGGCAAATTGCCGGGACGTCATTTCGGTGATCAACTCCGCTTCTGGCGGATATCTTTGTATTGAGAACGTCATCTGGTCACCCCAGAAGAGCGTTTTTGAGTCGGCTTGGATTTCAAAGCCCGGCAGTTCTGAATTGTTTTTCAGGACTGTTGAACGGCTATTTGATATTGAACCAGTGAATGGGGCAAAGCTCCGGTATCTGACTAAAGTATCTGTCAGCTTTACCCTCAGAGTAGCTGGCAGGCTGTCTTCTTTGTGGTTGAAAGCTCTTACGCGCATACGATAATTGATATCTGGTTTCAATCCGTAGATCCATGTGGATCGTTCGGTTGAAGGAAGAAACAGTGGGAAAGGTGGCGATTCTGGGTGCCAATCGACAGCGTAGGCAAGAATCTCGGAGCCGCCATCCCATCGAGGGTCATCCCAGTAGACCACTATGCCATTTTTCCCCTGTTCAGCATCAAGTTCTTCCGGCGGATCGGGATCGTAGTCGCGATTGTTCCGTGGTCCTCTAGACGACGAATCTGAGTAGATGACCGGGACTGTTGGTGTCGGTGTACTTGTCGAAGTCGGCGGATCCGGGGCGGTTTCCACTGTATCGCTCCAAGTGACGCCATTGCCAATAGAGTTTTTTGGTTGAAGTGAGATTGTGTATTGAGTCGAACCTGAAAGACCCTTGATCGTGTGCGATGTAACAGTTCCACCCAGTTTTTCGACCATATCCTGTTTCGAATCCTCTGAGGCGCGACGCCATGTGAGTTCATACGAATCGACGGGGGCTTTAACCACGGAGTCATCATCTGGAGCATCCCACATTAGTCTGATGCTGTTGTGCGTCGCATCGACTTTAGTCTTTGGTTTCTTAGGCACTTGAAAGACGAAATTGTCAGATTCAGTCACTGTTTGCCCGTTGTCGTATTCTGTCGAGATTTCGAATCTGTATGAGGTCGCTTCGATGTCTGGTATCACGTAAGAGGACGTAGAAGCCGGTAAGGAGACCGATCTCTCTTGAGGTTCATTGGATTCTGTAGACCAAGACCAAGACAAATGGAAGCGAATCGGTTGCGCCGCGTCAATCATTCGAGCTTTCAATGCAATAACGACGCCCTCCGATGTCAGTCCTGAGTAGCGCAAGGTTGGAGGAGGGGTCGGTGTCGCTGTGGGCGTTGCTGTTGGCGTGGGCGTAGGCGTCGGAGTTGGTGCGACACCATCGGTCTCTACCGTGGTGCTGAATGCTTCACCGTTGCCCAGCCCGTTTTTCGCGAACAGCGACACATCGTAGCTAGTTCCCGACAACAACCCATCAATGCGATGCTCACGGACATCTGCACCCAAGGCAACTGTTGTCCGGGTAGCTCCGACTGCACTCTTGCCCCACGAGAGCTCGTATCCGTCAACCGGCCAATGTCTAAAGCCTGTGTTTAGGATCGGATCTTTCCAACGCAACCTGATGCTAGTTTCTGTTGTCTCGACCGATTCGTCCTTTGGCTTTCTGGGAACGTTCAATTGCAACGCGATCTTTCCAACGTATCGTTCCTCGCCATCATAGATGGCGACCACGCGAATCTCGTACCTCACATCTGCCGAGATGTCAGTGATCGTGTACTCACTGGCTGTCCCTAGTAACGTCACTATTGTCTCTTCGGTGTCGAGGGTCGTATCTTTCCAACCGACTTTGTAGCTAGTTGGTTCAGGAACATCCGTTTGATCAAACATCCAACTTACTGTCAGATCATCATCAACTAACTGCTCAAACATGATCTTCAACGTCACGGGGATTTGTGTCGGGGTTGGACTTGGTGTTGGAGTGTGAGTCGGGGTGGGTGTATGTGAAGGTGAAGGAGTCGGTGTGTTAGTGGACGTGGGCGTCGCAGTCGGTGTATCAGTTGGTGTAGGTGTCGGAGTGTTGGTGGCTGTCGGAGTCGACGTGGGAGTTGGTGTGAGTGTAGGCGTGTTAGTGGACGTGGCTGTCGGAGTCGGCGTATGCGTAGGTGTGTGAGTCGGAGTGAATGTCGAGGTAGGTGTCGGGGTATTAGTGGCTGTGGGCGTAGGAGTAGGCGTGGGTGAAGGAGTGGGTGTGGATGTAACGCAAGGGATGAGGGCCGGTATTTGGATGTTGAGACCCGCGGATGGGGATACCGGCACAATGGCGTTGTCGTCTGCGAATCGTGCATCAGCGGTAACGGTGTGCTGTATCAAGTTGCATGTCTGGCCTATGGTTTGAATCGCTTTGAAGGTCTCGTTGGAATTATCGAACGATGCCACGTGACAAGTGACAACGCTTTGAGTAGCAGCACAATCGTCGGGCAGTTCGCTGAACGATATGCCATCGTCGAAGGTGATTGCGATGCCGGGGTCCGTTTCAAGGAGTCGTCGTTCAACCTCGACCGACCATGACGCCGATGAAGTGGAGGTATCGTAGGTGGGATTTGCGAGAGTAATGCTGGGGCATGTCAGCTCTCGGTGTCTAACGCGGAGACGACGGTTAGATACCGTGATGTCTTGGCCGTCGATTGATGCGCCGACAGTGACGCGCACCCCATTGCCTTCACAGATGTGTTCGAGGGACGTGGAGAGAGTTATTTCGATTTCGTCGTTTGCGGGAACGTCACATTCCCATCCGGCGGCAACACCGGAGCAGGTGTCCGTTGTTTCGGTGATCGTTGTGCCGATGCTGGAGATGGCAGTGATCAATAAAGTTGCGTCAGAACTGCTCTTGTTGGACAGTTTGACATCCCAATTGCCGATATGCGTGTCAGGGACTCTCTTGGCGTCGACAACGTCGACTTCGAAATTCGATGTATCAACTGAGGCGACCATTTCGTCAGCGTCGGTTGAACTTTCAAATTCGGACACCGTTACTACTGGTAAGTCATGGGCGGCAACAAGGGAATGAGCCGCGGCGACAGAAAAGGAGTCTGGAGACTCGTGAGTCCGGTGATGAGCAGAAGCTGTTAACGCAACGAGAATGGATGCAACAAACAGGAGGATGGAGAAGCGACTAAACCTTTGCCAAAGCTGCAATATCAACCATTGCTTTTGATAATGATTGTCCAGACTCGACAAAGCGCGCGTAGCAGGACAATCGATCTGAAAACCCGATTACTTCGGGAATTATAAATCGGTGTTCCGATTAGAGGAGAACTTGAACAGTTGTTGTCGCGCTGCTAAAGCGGTCTAGATATTCGGATTGATGCTGATGACCGGGTAACGCGAGTTGATGTATTGTCGCTTGTTGCGTTAAGACGTTTTGCGGGGGCGTCCTCGTCCGCGTCCGCCGGCGGCTTTAGCGCCGTACCAAGAGGAGTATTCGAAGGAGTTGCGGAACTGTCGTTGGGTCCCGCATTTTCGGCAGATGCCGGTGGATTCGGGTCCGTTGGGGGATTCGATACGCCAGTGGCAGTTAGAGCCTTCGAGCTGGCAGGGGGTGAGTTCCTCTTCTTCGGTTTCTTCTTCTTCCACCTTCGCGTTGGCGTTTTTATTGCGAGGGCTGGCTTTCTTGGTGGTCATCTTGTGGGTGCCTAGTTTTGTGGCTGACTGAAGTTATGGATAGGTTTGGCGGCGTGCTTGGGCGTGTTTCGTCGGATGTGTCGGATTGTCGGCGATCCGAAGGGAGGGGGTAGGTTCGATTCTATCGCACGTCTAGGGATGTGGTTCACCCTCACCCCCGGTTCAAGCCCGGGGCAGGCTCTAACCCTCTCCCATCAAGGGAGAGGGGATGCGTGTTGGGTTTTCACCCTTACCCCGGTTCAAGCCCGGGGCAGCCTCTACCTCTATGCTATCGAGTGAGAGGGATGTTTGGTAGCGGGTTTTGGATTAGGCGAGTTCGACGGAGGCGCCGGCGGCTTCGAGTTTTTCTTTTGCTTCGTCGGCGGTTTCTTTGCCGATCTGCTCGAGGACGACGACGGGAGCGGACTCGACGAGGTCTTTGGCTTCTTTGAGTCCGAGTGGTGTGACTTCTCGAACGGCCTTGATGACGTTGATCTTCTTGGCGCCGATGTCGGTGATTTTGACGTCGAATTCGGTCTGCTCTTCCTCGGCGGCGGCTTCGGCAACGGCGCCGACAGCGCCGGGGGCCATAGCGACGGGCATGGGAGCGGCAGATACGCCGAACTCTTCCTCGATGGCCTTAACGATGTCGGCGAGGTCGAGAACGGACATCGACTTTATCTCGTCGATGAATTGTTCTTTTGTCAGGGTCATTTATCTCCTCCTCTGGAGTTTTATTGGCTGGTGTTTTTTGGTGTGCCCCCTTTGTCCTTCGGACATTTCCCCCGTGAACAGGGGAAACCTGGAGGCCGGGGTTTGGGATTAGTTATGCTTCTTCGGCGGTGCGGCGTTGTTCGGCGATTTGTTCGAGTGCGCTGGCTAAGTTCTGGACGGGGGCGTTTAGGACTCGGGCGAAGGAGTTCAACGGTCCGTTGAGTGCGGATGCGAGCATTCCGATGAGCTGTTCGCGTGACGGTAGGTCGGCGATTTGCTCGACGCGGTTGGCATCGATCATCTCGCTCTCCATGATTCCGCCGAGGATCTGTACTTCGAGGCTCTGGTCTTTGATGGATGTGGTCAAGGCTTTGACCATGCCGGCGATGTCGTCATCGGCGACGATGTATGCGGTGGGACCGTCGATGATTTTGTCGATGTCTTGGATTCCGATCTGGTCGGCGGCGATTTTGACGAGGTTGTTTTTGGCGATGAAGATTCTGCCGCCGCCGTTGGTGATGTCGCGGCGGAGGTCGTTCATCTGGGCGGCGTTGACGTTGGAGTATCGTGCGGTGACGATCAGGGGTTTGTCCTGGATCCGGTCGAGGATGCTCGCGAGGATTTCTTCGTTGCGTTTTGATGGCATGTTGGTGGTCTCTTTGTCTGTGGAATCAAAAAGCCTCGGGCTGACTGCTTAGGTAAGGGTGGGATGCAGTTCGCCACGAGGCGGTTTGGGGATTTCGACTACGGCGGTATGGTGTTTGTGCTGTAGTCGGTATCAGCCTCGGCGGGCGACGTTTCTCGTCATTGGTCCTCGAGCGTTTAGCTATTGAGGAGCACCCGCTGTCTGCAGCCAGCGATCGGTTGTTTCAGGGGTAGTTCTAGTTGTCGATGTCCTTAGTTTGTGATTTTCGGCTTTCGCCAGATTCGATTCTAATTTAGTTTAATCGGAGACGGTGAGGTTTTCCAAACTGGGCAGGTTTACTTTGAAGCTTGGGCCCATGGCGGAGCAGAGGGATGCGGTCTTGACGAATTGTCCTTTTACGCCTTCGGGTTTGGCGCGGGTGATGGTCTCGTAGACTGCGGCGAGGTTGTTGAGCAGTTGTTCTTCGGTGAATGATCGCTTGCCGATACGGGCGTGGAGGTTTGCGTGTCGATCCATGCGGATCTCGAGGCGGCCTTGACGGGCGCTGTTAATTGCGGACTCGAGGTTGTTGGGCAGTACCACGGTGTTGTTGCGCGGGTTGGGCATCAATCCACGTGGTCCAAGCACACGTCCCAAACGTCCGACTTTTGGCATCTGGTCGGGTGTGGCTAGTGAGACTTCCCAATCGGTCCATCCGCCTTGTATGCGGTCGAGCATCTCGTCGTCGACGACGTAGTCGGCACCGGCTTCGGTGGCGATACGTGCGGCATCACCTTCGGCGAAGACGAGGATTCGGACAACGTCGCCCAAGGAGTGAGGAAGCGATACGACTTCGCGCAGCTGCTGGTCAGCGTGGCGAGGATCAGCGTGAGTGGCGAGGTGGATCTCGATGCTCTCGTCGAACTTTGCAGTTGCGGACTCGCGGGTGAGCTTTACAGCTTCGTTGGCGTCGAGAAGGTCCGTTGGTAGGTTTGCAACGGCTTGTCGGTATCGTTTGCTGTGTTTCTGCTTAGGCATATCGTGTGAATCTCGGAGATATAGTTAGTCGGCGACCATGATGCCCATGCTTCGGGCGGTGCCTTCGATGACTTTCATTGCGGCTTCGATGTCGTTGGCGTTCAGCTCTTCGATCTTGGTTTCGGCGATCTGCTTGAGCTGGTCACGTGAGACCTGGCCAGCTACGACGGTGCCGGGAGTTTGGGAGCCGGCTTCGACGGCTGCGGCTTGCTTCAAAAGCGCTGACGCGGGCGGCGATTTTACGACGAAGGTGAATGAACGGTCGGCGTAGACGTCGATGGCGGCACGGACGATCATTCCTCGTTGCGACGATGAACGCTCGTTGAACTCTTTGATGAAGAGCGGGATGTTGATGCCGTGCTGTCCGAGGGCGGGGCCGACCGGAGGTGCCGGAGTGGCTTCGCCAGCGGCGAGTTGGAGATTTATCTTTGCGACTACTTTCCTTGCCACTTCGATCTACTTCCGGGTTTTTCGTGGTGATTCGTCAGACGGTATTGCCTAACGGAGTGATTATGCCTTCTCGACGGACAGGAACGGTAGTTCGACCGGGGTGTCTTGTCCGAAGAAGGAGACGGTGACGCGGAGAGTGCCGCGCTGTCCCATAACTTCGTCGACGGTTCCGCTGAACTCTGAGAAGGGGCCGTCTTTGATGACGACGACATCGCCGCGTTCGAAGCCGAAGTTGACCTGTGGGCTGTCGCCAGAAGGGCCCTGGATCATGTGTTGCGCTTCTTCGTCTGTCAACGGAGTCGGCTTCGCTCTGCCCTCTACGCCTTCTTCGACGGAGATGAAGTTGGTGACGCCGGGGGTGTTGCGTACCACGTACCAGCTGTCGTCGTTCATGACCATCTGGACGAGGAGATAGCCGGGGTACATCGTCTTTTCGACGTTCTTGGTCTCGCCGTCGGTCATTTGGACGACGGTCTGCTTGGGTACGACGGCATCGAATATCTGGTCTTCGAAGTCCATCGAAACGATGCGCTGCTTTAGGTTTTCGCAGGTGCGATCCTCACGTCCGGAGTAGGTGTGAACCACGTACCACCGAGCGGTGTTGGGTATCGAACGAGTTGGTGAAGATGCGGTAGTCACGGTTTAAGTTCCTGCCAGCAATGAGAAGATTCGTGCGAACATCCAATCGAAAGCACCGAGGAACACGCCCATCACTGCGGCGAGAGCGATGACGAGCATCGTCAATCGAGTGGCTTCTTGGCGCGTAGGCCAGGTAACTTTCCGCAGTTCTCCGAAGACGTCTCCGAAGAAGCCGAAGACCGAAAAACGCCGTGAGGGCGTTAATCGGACATCAGGTCTGACTCGGTTTTGTGCCATTTTGGATCGTTTTCCGATTCAGTGTTTAGCGGCGGCGTTCTCGAAATTCCTTATGAGAGCGACACGGGGGGCAGTATTTCTTGAGAGTGATTCGGTCAGGGGTGTTGCGTCTGTTTTTCTCTGTATGATACGTGTGCGATCCGCACTCGCAGGTGAGTTCGACAAGCGTTCTGACTGCGTTTTTCCTTGCCATATCAACTCCTCCTTGGCGGATGTTGGTATCCAGATGAATCAGAGATTCGATTTAATGGGCAGATCGCCTGCGGTCTACGCGGATGTTGCCGCGAACGCCGCAGGCGATCATCATTGGTCGTGTTTACGAGGTTACTTCGGTGAAAACACCGGAGCCAACGGTTCGGCCGCCCTCTCGGATGGCGAAGCGGAGGTTCTCTTCGAGCGCCACCGGGTAGATCAACTCGATCTCCATCTCGGTGTTGTCGCCGGGCATGACCATCTCGATGCCGTCCGGCAATTTGATCTCGCCAGTGACGTCGGTGGTCCGGATGTAGAACTGCGGCTTGTATCCGGAGAAGAACGGGGTTCGACGCCCGCCCTCTTCGGCGGTCAAGACGTAGACCTGAGCCTTGCCTTTGGTATACGGCGTGATAGTGCCAGGCTTGGCGAGGACGGCGCCACGTGAGACTTCGTCGCGGTCGATACCTCGGAGCAGGCATCCGACGGCGTCGCCAGTGATGCCTTCGTTGAGGGTCTTTTGGAACATCTCAACGCCGGTTACGACGGTGGACTGGGTCTTTCCGAATCCGACGATCTCAACTTGCTCGCCAGTCTCTACCTTGCCGCGTTCGATTCGTCCGGTGACTACGGTGCCGCGACCCTTGATGCCAAAGACGTCTTCGATGGGCATGATGAAGGGAAGGTCAACAGGCCGATCGGGGATCGGGATATAGTCGTCAACGGATTCCATGAGTTCGTAGATCTGCTGGACCCATTTGTTGCCGGAGTCGTCGGCGTTCTCAAGCGCCTCAAGAGCGCTGACCTGCACAACGGGCAGATCGTCACCGGGGAAATCGTAAGACGAGAGCAGTTCCCGGACTTCGAGCTCGACGAGTTCGAGCAGTTCCTCGTCGTCCATCATGTCGCATTTGTTGAGAGCGACCACGAGTGCGGGGACGTTCACCTGGCGAGCGAGCAGGATGTGCTCGCGCGTCTGTGGCATGGGGCCGTCGGCGGCGGACACGACCAAAATAGCGCCGTCCATCTGGGCGGCACCAGTGATCATGTTCTTGATGTAGTCCGCGTGACCCGGGCAGTCGACGTGAGCGTAGTGCCGGTTGGTGGTCTCGTATTCGGTATGGGTGGTAGCGATCGTGACACCTCGCTCGCGCTCTTCGGGAGCGTTGTCGATGTCATCGAAGTTTTTGGCTGTAACGTCCAAATCGGGGTTGTTAGCCAAAACCTGGGTGATCGCCGCTGTGAGGGTCGTCTTCCCGTGGTCGACGTGCCCGATCGTGCCGACGTTAACGTGCGGCTTGGTCCTGTCAAAGACTTGCTTCGCCATTTTCCTCTTTGCCTGCCCTTTCTTAAAGGGTCCTAACCTATGACAATTTTTGCCGTTTTACCGGCTCTGCAGGAAGGTCTCGAGCGTGGTTCCAGCGTTTGTGGAGCCCACACCGAGACTTGAACTCGGGACCTCATTCTTACCAAGAATGTGCTCTACCACTGAGCTATGTGGGCTCGGCACTCCTTGGTTCGAATTGTTCCTTTGCTCCCTGTTTGGTGCAGGGAGTAGGATTCGAACCTACGAAGCACAAGGCGGCAGATTTACAGTCTGCTGGGTTTGACCGCTCCCCAATCCCTGCACAAACCTTCATATTAACACAGTTGCGAATTCCACCTTGTCAAGTTACGAGATTCGTAACCGTTGCGAATGCCAAAATATGGCGTCTGTCGGCCCGCATGTTTTGGAGCCCCAGGGGGGATTCGAACCCACCAACCTGCCAATTACAAATCGGCTGCGCTGCCATTGCGCCACTGGGGCTGAATAGAGGAGGTAGCCGAAAGGCCACGTATTTGATTCTAATCGGGGCGGTTGCGCGATCTGTGCTGTCAAGGCGACTAATAGGAAGGGCGACCTTTCACGTCAAATAGTGATGCGGTTCAAGGCCTAGTGATCGGTAAAAAGCGCTGAGCTGTCGGTAGGAGCGGATTTCGTAGATGGTTGCGCGGGTTTGGGAATCGGCCAGATCAACAGCGATTCCGTGTTGAGACTTTTGTCCGTGGATTGCCCTGTACCAGATGATCGAGTCTGGCGAAAGCGCTGTTTTGAGGGACTCGTAGTTGTCGCCGCAGATTCGGTTTCTATTGATGGCGTTCAAGATAGTCCGTTTTGCAACGCGCAGGGTCGTTGGTATTCGCGGCAGGTTCAACCAAATGACAGTGTCGGCCAAAGGCAACACATGAGGTCGGATTTTGCTGTAGTTTCCGTCGACGATCCAACCGTCGGTGGCTTGTGCGACTCGGTCAGTGACGATCTCTAGCATTTCTTCGGGATCTCGTTCGATCCACTTTGGCAGCCAGAATATGGCATCGAGCTCTATGACAGGGAGTCCTGTGAGGGTGCCGAGGGCGCGACTAAGTGAGGTCTTGCCACCCTGGCCGTATACGCAGATGCGAGAGCCTATTTCGGGCTTGTCGGGCTTGTTGGGGGACACGTCGAAAATTCGGTGTCTCGATGAAACGTCTTTGTTACTTGGGATCACAGCCGAAACGCGATTATTCGAGATAATTCGATGCAGCTGATTTGGCGGATTGCATGACTTGGCTGATCGGCACACCGAGTTCTGTTGCGATCTTGGCGCAGTCATCGTATTCGGGGGCGATCTGTGTGACCTGGTTGCCGATTTTGCGTAGTTTGACTCTTACGGGACCATATTCGGTTTCAACTTGTACGCTTTGTCTATCTGCAACCAAGCGTTCGAGTTGCCTGGTTCGGACGCCTAGAGTGGATGTATGGGTGAATAATACTGTGGCGATCGGGCCTAAATTGTTTTGGGCTGCGATTACTGAGAGAGTCGTACCGGGGCGAGATTTCTTCATCTGGATGGGTGTCGTCCAAACGTCTAGGGCGCCAGTGTCGAATAGGACTTGCATGGCGTAACCGATTTCCTCGCCGGTCATGTCGTCGATATTGGTTTCGATCAGAAAAACGTCGGACTGCACGCTCACGCCGATGTGTTCTGCGGTTTCGTCGAGTGAAGATTCGCTAATCGACTGCCCGAGCCACAGGCCGATTACGTTTGGAGGAGTGTCGGTATTCCGGGTGCCGGCACCGTATCCGATTGTTTCGATCGACATGTTGGAGGGACTGAATTTTGCCAATGTTGCGATGATTGCAGCACCTGTCGGCGTGATCGCCTCACCCACGGGTTGGTTGTGTCCTGAGATGCGTAATGGGATGCTTGCGTTCTGGATGATGGCCATCGTCGCTGGTGCTATCGATGCGTTCTTGCCGTGGCTGCTAGAGGACATTCCAGTGGAAGCTGGGAGTGACGATGCGTGAAGCGTATCTATGCCAAGGATTCTCATGCCGATTACTGCCCCAGCGATGTCGATCAATGTGTCGAGTGTGCCGAGTTCGTGGAGATGTGATTTCCCTTCCGGGGTCCCGTGAGCTTGAGCCTCGGCAGCGCGCAGACATTCGAACACTGAGCGGATTTTGGCGCGATCGGTATCGGGCAAGTTGCTCGCTTCGATGCAGTCCTCGAATTCTTGCCATCCCATACGCTGATCCGCATCATCTCCTAAAACTACGTCTACGTGCGTCGCGGAGATGGAGCCGCGAGTCGTATTCGTTGCCTTGAGGTGAAATTGGCCAGGGACGATTTTGGCGAGTTCGCTTTCGAGTTCAGTCTTATCGAGCCCGGCGTCGAGTATGGCAGATATCAGCATGTCACCGCTGACACCGCCGATGATGTCTAGATATGCGATGTCGGGCATGATAGGTTCGATATTCCGACGAAGACCGGCAGACAGGTTTTCGCGGCTGTAACGGGGTTACCTACTGGATTTTAGTGCTTCGTTGAGATTGCCCGACCTCAGTCCTTTGGGGTCAATCTCGACTCGGCGGTATCCGGCGGCAATGATCCCTGCATCGGCCTGAGAGCGCATCGAAGATTCGTTGTAGATGGGCAACATATCCAAGGGCAACTCGACGCGTGCTGTCTCGCCGTAGTGACGTACCCTGCACTCGGCGAAGCCAAGATTGCGGAGATGTTTCTCGGCGTTTGAAATCATTTTCAGAGCGTCGATAGTGACATGGATTCCGTACGGGATACGCGAAGACAAACATGGTTGCGCAGGTTTATTCCAGTTCGGTAATCCCACCTGATGTGCGAGGGTGCGGACTTCTTGTTTGCCCATACCGACCTCCAAGAGTGGAGATCGCACGGCGAAGTTCTTGGCCGCTTTCATTCCCGGTCGATAATCGCCGAGGTCGTCGAGGTTTGCGCCGTTGGCGATGACGTTGTATCCCGCCGATTTCGCCAATTGTTCGAGGCGATCGTACAACTCGGACTTGCAGAAAAAACAACGGGCTCCGTCGTTTCGCAAGTAGCGTTCATCTTCCATTTCGGAGGTTGCGATAGGTTGGAAGTTCCAACCTCGATCCTCAGCCAGACGGCGTGCATCCTCAAGTTCGTACTCCGCCAAGCTGTCCGAAACTGCGGTGACGATTAACGCGTTGTCGGGGCCGAGGGTGTCGTGTATCAGGTGACTGACGAGTGCGGAGTCTACGCCGCCAGAGTACGCAACGATGGTCGAACCGAACGAAGCGATCGTTTCGCGTAGCAACTGAGTCTTTTCTGCTAGCGTCTTTTCGGTCATAGATCGGTCGGTTCGCAACTACGCAAAAGGGGGATTCGCGGACCGCGAATCCCCCTTTTGTCGGCGATTAGCCTTTGATTCACCCGGTCGATACAGGGAGGGGCGCATCGTCGGCTGTTGCGACGGAAGCGGTCTCTTCCAGTATTGTTCGGCGTTCGTCATCGCGTTTGATCACGATCGACTGCGCGTCGCGGTCTTCGCCTTGAGTGGCGTCGATGAGGACGATGTCGCCTTCGCAGATCTCTTTGGTGAGGAACATCTCCGAGATCACGTCCTCAACTTCGTCTTGGATCTTGCGGCGCAGTGGCCTCGCACCCATCTTCGGGTCGAAACCGACGTCTGCGAGGTATTCCTTGGCGGTATTGGTAACCCGCAGTTCCATCTCGTGCTCCATGGCGCGTTCTCGCACCTCGCTCATCATCAGGTCAACGATGTTGAGGACATCTTGGCGGGTCAGCGCGTGGAACACGACGACGCCATCGATGCGGTTGAGGAATTCGGGTTTGAATCCGTTGCGTGGATTCTTGAGTTCCTCAAGCACTCGATCTTTCATGCGCATGTAGTCGTCTTCAGATGTTCCATCGCCAGATTCGGCGGTGCCGAAACCGATCTTGTTACCAGTAGCGATCAAGTTGGAACCCAAGTTCGACGTCATCACGATGATCGTGTTCTTGAAATCTACTTTGCGTCCCTGACCGTCTGTCAGCACGCCATCTTCAAATACCTGAAGCAGGGCGTTGAACACGTCGGGATGCGCCTTTTCGATTTCGTCGAGCAGGATAACGCTGTAGGGGTGCTTGCGCACCTCTTCGGTCAACTGGCCACCGTCGCCGTAACCGACGTATCCGGGTGGCGAACCGATGAGGCGTGAAACGGTGTGCTTCTCCATGTACTCGGACATGTCGAGGCGGATCATCAGTCGCTCGTCGCCGAATAGGTACTCTGCGAGTTGCTTGACCAAATACGTCTTGCCGACACCGGTCGGTCCGAGGAACAGGAAAGCGCCAATCGGTCTCTTCGGGTCTTTGAAGCCTGCGCGGGCACGTCGGACCGCTTTCGAGACGATCTCGATCGGTTCCTGCTGTCCGAGGACGCGTTTCTGGAGCTCGATCTCCATGTTGCGGAGGCGTTCAACCTCTACGACGTCGAGTCGAGTCACCGGGATGCTGGTCCACATTGAAACGACCTCAGTGACGTCGTCCGCGGAAACTTCGGTCTTGATCTTGTCCTTGTGGGTTTGCTCGAAACGCTTTTCGACTCGGGCTATCAATGCCTTCTGGTTCGTCTCGCGTTCGAACAGTTCTGACGCCGCATCGTAATCCTGACGCGTGACCGCCTCGTTTTTCTCCCGTAGGATGTCATTGAGGACGCGTATGGCGTCGCGGACTTCTGGTGGGGGCATTGTGTTCTTGACGCGAACACGTGACACTGCCTCGTCGACCAGATCGATCGCTTTGTCTGGCAGGTGGCGATCGACGATGTATCGATCGGCCAGTTGCGCTGCAATCTCGATGGCCTCGTCGGCAATCGTCAGTTGATGGTGGTCTTCGTATTGCTTCTTGACGCCGTGCAGGATCTTTACGGTCTCTTCGACGTCGGGCGGTTCCACCTTGACCGGGCGGAAACGGCGCTCAAGGGCCGCGTCGCGCTCGATGTGTTTGCGGTAGTCATCGTGTGTTGTTGCACCGACGACTTGCAACTCGCCTCTAACCAGCGCGGGTTTGAGGATATTGGCAGCGTCGACTGCGCCTTCTGCGGCACCAGCGCCCACCAACGTGTGGATCTCTTCGATAAAGAGGATGCACTCGCGGTTTGCCTTCAACTCGGCGATGATTTTGGTCATCCGCTCTTCGAACTCGCCGCGGTACTTGGTGCCGGCGATTAGCGAACCCATGTCCAACGCCACGACTCGGCGTCCTTTGAGCATGTCAGGGACAGCGCCATCGACGATAGTTGTCGCGAGTTTTTCAACGATTGCGGTTTTGCCGACTCCAGGGTCACCGACAAGTACGGGATTGTTCTTGGTGCGGCGGCTCAGTATCTGAATCACTCGCTCGAGTTCGGTGTCGCGACCGATTACCGGGTCTAGTTTGCCGTCGGAGGCGAGTTCGGTGAGGTCGACACCCATGCTGTCGAGCATTGGGGTGCGTTTCTTTTTGTCGTCGGCTCCGCCCTTGCGGCGTGAGCGTTTCGTACCGGTTTCGAGCTTCTGTGTCTCGTCGCGAACTCTGTCGAGGGTAACTTGGTTGGAGTTGAGCAGTTCTGCGGCGGTTCCTTCGCCGTCGCGCAGTAGACCAATCAGGAGATGTTCAGTACCGACTCGGTTGAGTTCGGTTAAGCGAGCTTCGTCTACAGCGAGGCGAATCGCCTTCTTAGCTCTCGGACCGAGGCTCGGTGGACGGTCGCCGGGGGTTGCTTCGCGGTTGATGGAAAACTCAAGGGCCGTGCGCATCTCACGCACATCGACCTTGAGGTTGGTAAAGACTTGGGCGACTACACCCTCTTTCTCGCCCAGCAAAGCAAGCAAAAGGTGCTCAGCGGTGATGTACCGCTGATTGAATCGCTTGGCTTCCTCCTGAGCCGTCTCGAACACCCGCCGCGCGGGTGCCGAGAACATGTTGAAACCACGTTCACTGCTGTCGGGCATTGCTCAACGCTCCCTTCAGTCAGGTTGTCACGGACGCCCTACGCGCCCGCAAATATCAATCGTCAAAAAGATCTTCGAAACCACCGTCGGCGATGCCAGTCGAGGCTTCACCGGAAGATGCCACCGCGTCGCCTTGTCCGCTTTGAGAGTCTTCCACCTGTTTGAGGCTCAGACCGAGTCGTCGGCGTTCTGGTTCGATTCGTATCACACGGAAGTTCTTCACGTCACCCTCTTTTACCACTTCCGCGGGGCTCTTGATGTGTCGGTTAGTAAGTTCGGAGATGTGTACCAGGCCTTCGATACCTTCTCCAACCCTAGCAAATGCTCCGAAATGCGCCAGTTTGGTTACTTTGCCTTCAACAACTTGACCTACGCTGAGCTGGTTCTCGATGTTTTCCCAAGGTTCGGGCATCAAACGCTTCATGCTTAACGCGATCTTCAAAGTCTCGCGATCGACTTTCAAGACCAACACATCGAGGTCTTCACCAAGTTTCACGACATCGTCAGGTCGATTTACCGAGGACCACGACATTTCTGAGATGTGAACCAAGCCGTCGGCACCGCCGAGGTCGATGAAAGCGCCGAAACTGGATATCCCAGCGACGCGTCCGCGTCGGATATCGCCTTCCTCCAACTCCTGCACGAGGCGCATCTTTTGCATATGGTTGATCGCCTCTAGTGCGGCGCGTTCTGAGAAGATAGCCCGGTTGCGTCGTCGGTTAAGCTCGAGGATTTTGCAGTCGATCTCCATCCCGATGAATCCGGGCTTGGGAGGTGCGCCATCTCCAACGTAGAGATCGCGTGCTGGTCCGACGAGTTGAGATAGTGGGACGAAACCTTGCACGCCTTTGACCTGGATTACAGCACCACCGCGGTTAGAGCCGATAATTCGACCCTTGACCGTCTCTTCGGCTTCGCGAGCTTTTTCGAGGTCTCGCCAGCCGTGCTCGCCACGCGCGCGGTCAATCGAGAGCAATGGGTAGCCTTCAGGACCTTCGGGACGTGATACATAGAGGATTACTTCGTCACCGATCTTGGGGAGAGCGTCTTCGCCTTCTTCGTCTGTCAATAGCCGCGTCTCGCGGATAGGGACCCAGCCTTCAGATTTCTGTTGAATGTCGACCAGCAGGCCGTCGCGTGCGGCATCGAGTACGATGCCATCGATGATGTCGCCTCGCCTCAACCCTTCCTTCGGCAGGTACTGGAATACCAGATCGAGATCTTCAGGCTCGGTACTCGCTTCCTCGCCGTTGGACGTAGCTACCACATCCTGCACTGCATCTGGCGCATCGGCTCCGTCGGGCTCGTTAGTAATTACTGCGACGTTTCCCGGGTTCGCCGCCTGCTCCGTCTCTGTGGTCGTCAATTAGTGATCCTTGAGGGTGTATCCGTACAGTCCCGTTGGACTGTACGCCCTAATTATAAGCACCTTTGGTTTCCGCCTTGTTTCGGAAACTGCATCGTAGTTGGGAATTTGATGCCCGTTTAACGATGGTTGTGTCAACCGATTTTAACCACATGGCGTGCTCATTGCCCGATTTGGGACAATGTATCAGAATCTGATTCTAGGAATCTACGTTCGTCGGTTGCATTATTCTTGATTGCAGAACTCACTAACTTGAATCTTGGCTAGTTCTGCACCGCACTACAAGTCAGGCAGTAACCGGAGAATCTTGACGATGGATCTTGGAATCAGAGGCAAGCGAGCTCTCATTACCGGCGGCAGCAGAGGTCTCGGACGTCAATCTGCGCTGGCTTTGGCGAACGAAGGCGTCGACGTAGCGATATGTGCTCGTGGCAAAGAGACTCTGGATGCGACAGTTGGCGAGATTTCTGCCATCGGCGTCAATGCGGTCGGGTACGCGCTAGATATGGGCGACCCCGACGCACCGGATCAGGCGGTCGAGCAGATGAAGGCTGATCTGGGAGAACCCGATATCGTCGTCAACAACGTAGGCGGGAGCATGGGCACTAGTGACGTGATCAATTCTTCCGTCGAAGATTTCGGGATGGTGATCGACCTGAACTTATGGTCCGCAATTCGTTTGATCAAGGCGACTTTGCCGGGGATGCAGGAACGCGGCTGGGGCCGGATCATCAACATCTCTAGCATCTACGGGCGCGAAGCTGGTGGAACAGCACCATACATGGTGGCGAAGGCAGGTATGATCGCCCTTTCGAAACATGCCGCACTGTCAAGCGCGCCGACCGGTGTAACGGTCAACTCTGTAGCTCCAGGTTCGATCCTGTTTCCAGGCGGAACTTGGGAACGATTCCAAGAGATAAACACTCAGGAATTTGTCGATGAATTCGTAGCTCGGAACCTCCCAATGGGCAAGTTCGGGTGGCCAGAACCGGTCGGAGCAACCGTTGCATTCTTGGCATCCAAGCATGCGGACCTTATTACTGGTGCGTGCATCAACGTAGATGGTGGCCAGTCGCACAACCTCTTCTAAGCGGCATCATTCATCCGCCGAGAATTCGTAGATATGAAAGACGACCTAGTAATAGCCGGCAAATCCTTCAGTTCACGGTTGATGACCGGAACCGGTAAGCATCGATCAGCACGAGAGCTACTCGATTCGGTCGTCGCATCCGGAACTGAGATAATCACGGTTGCGATTGGGCGATTGAATCTTGACGACCCCAACGAAGAGACGCTGTTAGACGTCTTGGACTGGGAGAAGTATCAGATCCTGCCGAACACGGCTGGAGCGCGCACCGCCGAGCAGGCAGTCGGTATTGCTCGACTGGCGCGCGAAGTTACCGGTTCTGACTGGGTGAAGCTAGAAGTGATACCGGAGCCCGCGCACCTGCTCCCGGATCCGGTTGGTTCGTATGAAGCGGCAAAGATGTTACTGGCTGAAGGATTCACGGTTCTGCCTTACATCCACGCTGACCCGGTGCTGGCAAAGAAACTCGAGGACTTGGGGTGCGCTACCGTCATGCCCCTCGGATCACCGATTGGTTCGGGGCGTGGCGTCCACACGGCAGAGGAGATCGCAATCATCATTGACCAGTCGAGTGTTCCGGTGGTTGTCGACGCTGGATTAGGCGTGCCTTCTGATGCCTCAAAGGTCATCGAGATGGGGGCTGATGCCGTTCTCGTCAATACCGCCATTGCGCAGGCTGAGAATCCTGCTCTGATGGGTGAGGCGTTCAAACTCGGTGTAGAAGCCGGACGCAAAGCGTATCTTGCAGGGCGAATACCTGTCTCCGAAGCCTCACCGAGCAGTCCACAGGAGTCGCTGGCCGTTACTGCCTGAGGCAGGTCCGGCGAACGTCATGTTCGAAACGGCGCGCCCGCGTCTCCCAAACCCTACGCTCTGTCTGGTCACCGATCTCGGCGTGGTTGGCGATGATGTGGGTCGATTGGGTGAGCGGGTTTCCCTCGCCGTTGAAAACGGAGTCAATATGGTCCAAATTCGTGCTCCAGATTTGGGGGAAAACGAGTTCGATCTATTGGTCGAGGAGATAGTTCAGACGGTCGCGGGACGCGCTCGGATAATCATCAATCCATCGTCACGTCCGTTATTGCCATATCTCGATATTGATGGAGTTCAATTACCGGAGAACGCACGTGCTTCGATCGATGAGGTGCGCCGGGTTTATAGAGTCAGCGCATTGGTCGGACGATCCGTGCACAGTTTGGATGGTTCTCGTCAGGCTTACTTAGCAGGCGCAGACTTTGTAGTCTTCGGCACAGTGTTTCCGTCGGCGACTCACCCAGGTGGCGACGTCCAAGGTATAGACAGCGTCAGGCAAGTCACGAGTGAAGCAAAGTTGCCAGTCATCGGCATCGGTGGCATAAGTGTTGAGAACGCGGGTGATGTGATCGCCGCTGGAGCACGGGGGATAGCAGTGGTGAGATCGATACTTGGAGCATCGGATCCTGCGACTGCGACGCGGGAATTGATTGATGCGATGCTGGACGCGAGCGCGGATCAGGATTGATCAAGCGCTACCGCGGCCTCAACGGCTTCGGTCATATCTATGGGATGGGACTGCATACCAGCAGCGATCTCGCTCAGATCGATTTCACCATTCGCGACCGCTTTCAGCGTCTCGACTACTAACGGCCGCTCACGCTTAAGTCCAGCCTCGCGGATTGCGGCGAACAGTGGCAGACTCTCATCGCTCGCGCGTCTCATCTGATCGATGTCGCTTGCCTTCGCTTCTTCCCAATACGGATCGAACTCTGGACCCCGGATCGAGAAGCTGCAATACGTCGCAACGGGACCTCGGTCCAGTTCGGGGGTGGCGATGTGCATCATTGCGCCGTGTTGATCTTCGTTGTTTTCGATGACGTCCCAGACCGCGTCCTGCCACTTTCCGATGGCTCCGCCGGGAAGGGCCGGGTGTTGGTTGAGGATCAACATGCGTCGGCTGATTTCAGGAGCGAACAACATGTAGCCCGCCATGACAGAAACGTCAGGTGAAAATCGTTCGAGTGCTGACAACGCGGCTTTGTCGTAGCTTTCACGGAGCTTTGACCAAGGTGCGTCATCGTTATTGTGCCGGAAACGTTGGGAAGATAGCGTTACCGTTTCAACGTTGTTTGCCGCAGTCAGATCAAGGAAGCTATCGGTGGGAGCAGTTTGACCTCGTTCGCGATTGACGAAAACGAACTCAAACTCGGCATTCAGGCGCTCTGAGTGGATTGCATTCAATATCGCGGTGAACATTCCGCGCGACCCTGGTCCGTTTGCGGTCGTGAACCAACCTACGCGCAGTGGTCGATGTTTGGGGTTGCGCGAATCACCGCCCACGTTTACTCATCCGAAACTAGGTTGAGCTGTTCGGCTAGACCTTGTTGCAATCGCTGAATCTTGAGTTCGGCTCCGTTTAGCAATTCGGTGCAGGTCTTCGCGAGTTGCATCCCCTCTTCAAAGAGAGCGGTCGATTGATCCAAAGACATTTGCCCGCTTTCCAATCGACGCACCACCGATTCGAGTCTTGTGAAGGCGTCTTCGAAAGATGCCGGCGGTTCAGGTTGGGATTGATCTGAGTCGGTCATGGCTTGGGTTGGAGTTAGTTGTTTGTCGATACGACTTTAGCCTCGGCTTCGACGGTACCATCCGCAAAGGTTAGTTCGAGGTTTTCCTTTGGTTCGATATTGGTGGCGCTTGAGATAACGCGTCCGTCGGTGCCGCGAACCATGGCGTAGCCGCGTTCCAGAATGTTGTGTGGGGCTAGAGCTCTGAGCTCCGCCTCGACGCGCTTCATGCCTTCGCGCTTAATCGTGATGTATCGCGCCCACGAGTCTTGGGCTCGTGCTTTCAACTCGTCAACGCGATCGCGGAAAAGTTGGGTGTCAGGAGCGTTTTCGGCTAGCCGGTCATGGGTCAGTTCCAAGCGTTGTCTCGCTAGCGTTACCCGTCCCGATAATCCGCGCATCAACCTTTGTGCGAAGTCGGCGGTCTCGAAGGTAAGTCCAGCAATGTCGGGTGAAACCAACTCAGCTGCGGCTGAAGGCGTCGGAGCGCGGAGGTCCGCGACATCATCTGCGATGGTGAAATCGGTTTCGTGGCCAACGGCGCTGATGACGGGTATACGGCTGGCGAAGATGGTTCTTGCAACCATTTCGTCGTTGTATGGCATCAAGTCCTCGGCAGATCCGCCTCCCCTAGCCACGACTACAGCATCGACCGTTTCGGTCTCGGCATATGCATGAAGGTCGGCGAAGGCTTCGATGATGGAGACTGGTGCCAATTCGCCTTGTACGGCTGACGGGACAAGCATCAATTCCATCAAAGGGTATCTACGTCGTACCACGTTTGCGATGTCGTGCCAGACTGCACCTTGTTCGGAGGTAATGACTGCGATCCGTTGAGGAAATTGCGGAAGTGTGCGTTTGCGGGACGGATCGAACAACCCTTCGGCACGAAGCTTGCGCTTTAATTCTTCGAGTTGGGCCTGCTGATCGCCCACGCCGGCGGGTTCGGCAGATGTGACAATGATTTGGAGATCGCCGCGCGGCGCGTAGATGCCGGCTGAGCCTTCGCACACTACTAACGCGCCGTCTTCCAAGTATTGATGGCCGCGACCGTAGCGGAACATGACGCATCTGAGCGATGCCTCGCGGTCGCGCAACGAGAAGTAGCTGTGTCCAGACGCGGGTTGAGAGTGCCCCGAAACTTCGCCGATTATGCTGACGTTCGCAAGCTGAGGATCGCTTTTGAGCAATCCTTGAATCAGCTGCGAAACCTCGGAGACTGAGCTGGGACCAGGCTTGTCGGTAGATGTAGCGGGGGATTCTACGGAGCTGTACATCGTGTTGCCCCCATTATCGGCGTTTTTCTCCAGACGGATTAGTCGGCGCGGCCGATGTACTCTTTCGTGGTCGTGTTGACGCTAATGGTGTCGCCTTCGTTGACGAACAGCGGCACCTGCAGGGTCAGGCCGGTTTCGGTGGTAGCAGGTTTTGTCGCGCCGCTTTGAGTGTCGCCTCTCAGTCCGACTTCGGTATGGGCGATTGAGAGATTGACGGCGGACGGCAACTCGACGAGGATAGGCTTCTCTTCGTACATCAACAGAACCAACTCCCCGCCTTCGGGCAGGAAATAGGTCGCGTCGCCGAGAAGATTGTCGCCGAGAAGATGCTGCTCGTAGGTCTCCATGTCCATGAAGACGTAGAATTCGCCTTCCTTATAGAGGTACTGTGCGTTGCGACGTTCGGTCTGCGCCACCGTCAGCTTATGGTTGCCGTTTAATTTGCGTTCGAACACGCTGCCGGTGCTTAATTGCCTAACCTTCAGGGTTAAGGTCGGCGGGGCTTTAGGTGCCTGTCGGTGCTGCCACTCCATGATCTGGTAGACATCACCATCGAGCAAGATGGTCATGTTGCGGCGGATTTCGGATGAGGAGATGGTCATACGTAGGTGCTTTCGTTGCTATGCGGATGTTCGTTGATTGTTGGTTGGTTGTCGCGGACTCTAAAACCGCATCTTTTCTGCGTGACTCAAGACGCGTGCGCGCCCGTTTTCGAGAACTACTACATCTTCGATTCTGACACCGCCCCATCCGGGAATGTAGATACCTGGCTCAATGGTGAACGGCATTCCATCCTCTAGCGACGTTGTGCCGCGTGGCCCGACATTCGGTTCTTCATGCACCTCAAGGCCCAGTCCATGGCCGAGGCTGTGACCGAACATGTCTCCGTATCCGGCATCAGCGATGATTTTGCGAGCGATGCCGTCCGCTTCACCGCCGGTTAGCCCCGCTTCGACTTGCTCGATAGCGGCTTCTTGAGCTTCTAGCACGATGTTGTAGATCTTCGCCACTTCGTCGTCTGCATCTCCAAGAACCACTGTCCTTGTAAGGTCGGAACAATAGCCTTGGTATGTGGCACCACAGTCGAAGACTATGGTTTCGCCTTCTTGGAGTTCGGAGTCACCTGTTTGGTGATGCGGGCGCGCCGCGTTTGGGCCGTTGGCGACGATCGTGTCGAATGACAGACACTCAGCGCCGCGTTCGCGAATCGCTTTCTCGAACTCCCACGCGGCTTCCTTCTCGGTCATGCCCGCGGTCAGTTTGGCCGCAGTTTCCTCAAAGGCTGCATCTCCAATGTCGATTGCTTTCTGAAGTAGTTCGATTTCACCGGCATCCTTGATGGCGCGCAACTTGGCCGCATCGCCGGATTTAGGTTCGAATGACACCTCGACATCGCTCTCGGCAACCGCGTCTTCAAACATCTTGAGTGCGGATACGGTCAAGTTGTCAGCCTCAAAGCCGAGATTGGAGACTTCCAGATTGGCAAGTAGCTTGGGGAACCACTCCGACAATCGGCCTTGGATCTGCGAAATCTCGAAGCCGGTGGCCTGAAATCCGGCCTGTTCGGTGTAACGGAAATCGGTCGCTAGGACTGCGTCGGATTCGGTTATGAATAGGTATCCAGCAGTCCCGATGAAACCTGACAGGTAGCGACGGTTGTGCGGATCGGAGATCAACATGGCATCGATCTCTTGTTCCTGAATCAACGATCGGAGAGCGGCTACGCGATTCGGGTGCCGAAAACCGTGTTGGCTCATGCGGATGCTTCCTCTACGTCTGCCACTAGGCTCTCCAGAGCGTAGATGTAGCCGCGGTATCCCAGACCGGCTATCTGCCCCACTGCATATGGAGCAATCACAGAGTGGCGACGGAACTCTTCACGTGCGTGGATGTTAGATATGTGAACCTCAACGACGGGAAGTTTGCTGTCCAGCAATGCGTCGAGAATTGAGTAACCGACTTGAGTGAGGGCTCCGGCGTTAATGATGATGCCGGCTGCGCTGCCTGATTCAGCCTGTATCCAATCGACTATCGCACCCTCGTGATTCGATTGGAAAAAGGCAACTTTGACCCCAAGCTTCTCAGCGCGCGCGGTTACCCGCTCCTCTATGTCTGCGAGCGTGATCGAACCGTAGTGTCCGGCGTCGCGTTTGCCCAAATTGTTCAGGTTCGGGCCGTTGATTATCAGGATGCGGTCCATCGTTTGGGGCTGTCATTCAACGGTAAATTTGCGCGTTGCGATGACCAAAATCGCTTTACGCACAATACTCAAGGCTATAACGCGTCGGGCGATTTGCGGATTTTGCGGCCGCGTCTTCGCCCAGCCCCGGGGTGCGCATTCAGATACACCTTACGCGCCTGTTCGGCCGAAACATGCGTGTAGACCTGAGTAGTCGACGGCGATTCGTGGCCCAAAAGATCTTGAACGACACGCAGATCGGCCCCGCCATTCAGGAGATGTGTGGCGAAGCTGTGCCGGAGATTGTGCGTATGGAATACGGAATCCAATCCTGCTGCCAACGCATGTTTCTTGACGATGCTCTGAATTCCGCGCTCGCTCAAGCGGCCTCCTAGATTGTTCAGAAACGTCGCGTCGCCGGATCGTCGGGTAGCGAGCTTCGGGCGCGAGTGACTGATGTACTCGGCCAACCATTTCACCGCTGGATTGCCAAGCAAGACGATACGCTGCTTGGAGCCCTTGCCGAATACTCGACATTCCCGCGACTTAGGCTCTACATCAGCAATATCCATGGCATTCAGCTCAGAAACGCGAACTCCGGAAGCATAGATCATTTCGAGAAGCGCCCGATCGCGCAGACCTAGAGTAGTCGAAGTATCTGGCGCGTCCAAGAGTCGCTCGATTTCAGATTCCGAAACAACGTACGGCAATGTTCTGGGTTGCTTGGGCGCTGAAACCATATCGGTTTCGTTCGATTCGACGCGTCCCGTTTCTTGCATCCAACCGAAGAAGGTGCGAAGTGCGGTAAGTTTGCGGCTGATCGAGGTCTTCGCGTATTTTCGGTTTGCCAACCAAGCCAAATAGCTTCGAAGTTGACGACGATCAGGCGACAAGACCTTTTCGATGTGTTCGTTCTCAGCCAAGAATTCCATGAACGCTGCCAAATCGTTCATGTAGTTGCGGACTGTCGGATTCGCGAGTTGTCGGATTGCGAGCAGGTGTTGCTCGTACTCCTTGAGGATCGGTACCCAGTCCGTCCCATACACAGTGTTCCATAGGCCTGGAACGCTGACACCAGCAACCCGTGGCTCAGTGTCCGCCATTACGCGCTCCGTCCGATTGGGAAACCGCGAGTCCGCGCGAAGAAATACAGACTTTTATCGCGATGTACGTGTCCGTCGCGTACTGGTTCGAGATCGCGAGCGTGATGACCTCGTAGTGCGTCGCTTTGCCGCTTCAGGATGCTCCTTAAAGCAACGTTGCATGCGTTGATTCTTTTTCTCGTCCCACTCCGGAATCTCTGATTCGTCAGAGGGTTTGAGGTCGAGAGCCACACGGCACTTAGGAAATTCAGGGCACGCCAAGAACTCGCCACGGCGCCCGTTGCGAACAACGAGTTCGGTGCCACCATCGCAGACAACGCCAGAGCCGACTTCGACACGCTTCTCAAGCTCCGGTACGCCGTCCGGGTGCGCGGCGTGACACTGTGACATCCGACGAGTAAATTCGCCTTGCCACTCTTCAATCTTTTCACCATCGGACTCGTCACTGGGCCGCAAATCCATCGCAAACTTGCATGTCGGATACTCCGGGCACGCCAAAAAATCGCCTCGACGCCCGTTGCGTACGACTAGCTCGGTTCCACCTTCACATTTGATCCCGCTCGCAACATCGAACTCGGCCCGGCGCACTCTTTGCGCGTTTTGGAAAGCGTGATCCAAAGCAGCGTCGAAAGGCCCGTAAAACTCGCGGAGCATTTCGACACGCTCCATATCGCCGTTCGCGATGTCGTCGAGCTTCGTCTCCATGCCAGCGGTGAACCCGACATCCACGATGTCAGGGAAAAACTGCTTCAACATGGCGCACACAGCTGTACCGCTCTTTGTCGGGTGAAACCGGTTTCGCTCGCGCGTTACGTAGTTCCTATCGACAATTCTGCCAACTATGGTGGCGTAGGTGCTAGGTCTTCCGATGCCAAGTTCCTCCAATGTGCGGATGAGGTTGGCTTCGGTGTAGCGCGGCGGAGGTTGGGTGAACTTCTGATCGCTGTTGACCTTCAGGAGATTCAGCGATTCGCCTTCGACCAACGGCGGCAACCGCTTGGCGTCTTCAGATTCGGAGTCTTCATCTCTGGCCTCGATGTATAGAGCACGGAAGCCATCGAACACCATAACCGAGCCGGTGGCGCGCATTCGATGCATCCGCCCATCATCCAGCTTGGCATCGATGTCCGCGCGCGTACGTTCGTCAACGCCATTAGCCATCTGGCTCGCAACCGTGCGTTTCCAGATCAGGTCGTACAACCTGCGCTGATCATCGTTGAGATATCGCGAAACCCTTGCCGGCGTATTCGCTATCGAAGTCGGGCGAATCGCCTCGTGCGCTTCCTGCGCGTTTCGCGAGCTTGTGCGATAAATCCGACGCCCAACCGCGTACTTGTCTCCGAATTCTCGCAAGATAAACGCCTGCGCCTGCTCAAGCGCCGATGTCGCCAAATTGGTCGAGTCGGTTCGCATGTAGGTGATTAAACCTACGGGTTCACCGTCTCCAAGCACAACCCCTTCGTAAAGACTCTGAGCGGCGGACATCGTTCGTTGAGCGCTGAACCGCAAGCTCCGGGCAGCCTGCTGCTGCAACGTGCTGGTTATGAACGGAGGACGAGGTCTAACCTTGACTTCTCGCTTGGTGACGCTGACCACCGAATAAGCAGCGCCTTTGAGTTCTTCGACAATCGATGTCGCAGTTTCTTTGTTCGGGACCAGGCCGTTCTCGGGTTTATTCGGGTCCTTCTTTTCGCCGTCTAACCGGTATAACCGAGCGTTGACCGGAATGTCGGAAATCTCTTTGTTGAGATCGACTGAAACGAGCCAGTACTCTTTCGGCACAAACGCTTCGATCTCGGCTTCACGGTCAACCACCAACCGCAAGGCAACCGACTGGACGCGACCTGCTGACTGCGCGCCTGCGACCTTGTTTCGGATGAACGGGCTGAGTTTGAAACCGACCAGGCGATCAAGAATCCGGCGTGCCTGTTGTGCTTCAACTAGCTGATAGTCGATGGGACGTGGATCCTTAAACGCCTCCATCACCGCTCCCTTGGTAATTTCGTGGAATACCACACGCCGCGCATCGTCTTCGGGGATGTTCAAAATCTGACTGAGGTGCCAAGAAATCGCTTCGCCCTCACGGTCCGGGTCCGTCGCCAAGTAAACATCGGTGGCATTTTTGGCCGCGGCCTTCAGCTCGTTAACGACCTTTCGGCGGTCGGTGACGATGCTGTACTTGGGCTCGAAATCGTTCTCTACGTCGACGCCCATCCTAGATTTCTGCAAGTCACGGACGTGACCAACCGACGCTTTAACCTGGAACTCTTCGCCCAAGTAGCGCTCTATTGTGCGCGCTTTAGCGGCAGATTCGACAATCACAAGATTGCCGTTAGGTTTCTTTCGGCTCCGTGCCAATTCGTCACCACTTCCGATGAGAGATTCCGTTTTGTCGGAATTTGTAATTATGCAGGTTGTCCCTGGTCGAGCAGTCTGGGCGCGCCAATTTCAGCGCGTTTGTTAGTCAACTCGTACAACGCGCCTTCTGTGCACCGCACCACACCTCTCACCTCCATCATAGTAAGCGCCGACATGACATCGTTAACAGAAGCCGACATCGAACGCGCTACTTCGTCTATATGCATCGGACCTTCAGCGTCACTGAGAGACTTGGCGATTGCGTGCTCTTGCTCGTTGAACGTCTCGATCTCCTCAACGCGCGGTTGCCTTGGTCTTGCTTCCGAAAAACTCCTCGGCTCTTTTCGGGCAGTCACGGTCGACGAAACATGGGCCGAAGATTGTCGGCGTTCGATCTCTGGGTCTCGCTCGAGGTCACCGAAAAAAGCACTCAACTCTTCGAGCACATCATCGGCGCAAGTGGTGAGTTTAGCACCCTGTTGAATCAACCAGTTTGTTCCCTCACTTTGCGGCGATGTTGCGTTCCCAGGAACCGCAAAGACCTCCCGATTCTGCTCCAATGCCCACTTCACCGTCCACGTCGCGCCACTCTTTTTCGCGGCTTCTACGACAACCACACCTCTGCTCAACCCGCTGATTATTCGGTTCCGCCGTGGGAAGTGGTCACGTTTGGATCTTGTGCCGAGTTGATATTCGGAGATTAAACTCCCGCTTTCCACGATCTGACGTGCAAGCCCCCTATTCTGTTGTGGGTAAATCGAATCTAGGCCCCCGGCCAGAACAGCGACAGTTCGTCCGCCAGCATTCAACGCCGCGCGGTGCGCTGCGGTGTCGATACCGATGGCCAAACCGCTGACGATCGTGACACCCATCCGAGCAAGCTCGCCGGAAATCATGCTGGCCATCTCAATCCCGTAAGGGGTAGCATTTCGAGTTCCTACAACGGCGACTGCATTGCTGTCATGCGAAACTAGGTCTCCGCAGACGTATATGACCGCGGGTGCATCGTCAGATTCCGCGAGTTGATCGGGATACTCCTCGGAGCGCAAGTGTATCGGTCGAATGCCGCTCCGGATCAGCTTGTCCATCTCATCATCGGGATCGATTTGGTTTCGCCTAACGTCGATGTCTTCTAGGAGTGCTGGTCCGATCCCAGCATCACGCAGCTCTCCTCGCCTAGCCTGCCACGCGTCTTCTAAGCTGCCAAAATAAGTCTCAATACGATTGAATCGTTGAGGACCCATTCCATCAATACCGTGGAAGGCGACCCAGTATTTCAAATCGTCCATATCGTCTCTTGCCCGTTTCGAAATGATCGAGCTGCCTCTACTACGCTCGTGCCTTTGTCTTCGAATTTTGCGGCCGGCGAACACTGGTCGACCAGCCGGGATTCACGTTACTACACGCTCTAAGAGTTATTCGATTCCCTGTGGCACAAATCGCGGGCACAAATCGCGAAACGATGGATTTAGGCGGTCTGAGGGCGGCGATGGTCGCTGGCTGGCGGAGAGGACAGGATTCGAACCTGCGGTGGGTGTAAGCCCACACACGCTTTCCAGGCGTGCCCGTTAAGCCGCTCCGGCACCTCTCCGCGATGTAAATTCGAGAATTTTGAAAGTTAGCGTTGGAATGCTCGATGAATTGTGGCGGAGAGGGCGGGATTCGAACCCGCGATCCCGGTTGCCCGAGATACCGGTTTTCGAAACCGGCGCTTTCAACCACTCAGCCACCTCTCCCCGTTATTTCGATCTGCAAATAGCTTTAACAATTGTAAAAGCCCCCTGGCAACGACCTATTTTCCCACACCTCACAGTGCAGTATCGTCAGCGCTACGACGTTTCACTTCCGTGTTCGGGATGGGAACGGGTGGTTCCATCGCGCTCTTATCACCAAAGGGCTTTGCGATATTTGGTTGTGTCTCGACGCGGCGCTTTGGAATCGGGCGCTGGTGCTGGTAGCGGGGGCAGGATTCGAACCTGCGACCTTCGGGTTATGAGCCCGACGAGCTACCACTGCTCCACCCCGCAACGCATATGTTGATCCTAGACACGCCTGTCGAACATGTCATTGAAACCGATTCCGCATTCTCTCCTGACCGGCGCAAGCCGATTGATGAAGATATTTAATGGTCAAGCCCTCGACCGATTAGTACCGTTCAGCTGAGCGCATTGCTGCGCTTACACCTACGGCCTATCTACCCGGTAGTCTCCCGGTGGTCTTACTCCAAAAGGATGGGACATCTCATCTCAGGGTGGGCTTCGTGCTTAGATGCTTTCAGCGCTTATCCCTTCCGAACGTGGCTACCCGGCGGTGCAGCGGGCGCTACAACCGGCACACCAGTGGTTCGTCCAACCCGGTCCTCTCGTACTAGGGTCAGCTCCCTTCAAATGTCCTGCGCGCACGGCGGATAGAGACCGAGCTGTCTCACGACGCTCTGAACCCAGCTCGCGTGCCGTTTTAACGGGCGGACAGCCCGACCCTTGGGACCTTCTTCAGCCCCAGGATACGACGAGCCGACATCGAGGTGCCAAAGCTCCCCGTCGATACGATCTCTTGGGGGAGATTAGCCTGTTATCCCCGGGGTAGCTTTTATCCGTTAAGCTACGGCCCTTCCACACGGAACCGTAGGATCACTTTGACCGACTTTCGTCCCTGCTCGACTTGTTGGTCTCGCAGTCAAGCCACCTTATGCCAATACACTCTGAGGCTGATTTCCATCCAGCCTGAGGTGACCTTTGTGCGCCTCCGTTACCTTTTAGGAGGCGACCGCCCCAGTCAAACTGCCTACCAGACACTGTTCCAGAAACGGTTAGATTCAAACGCAGAAAAGGGCGGTCTTTCATGGTTGACTCCACACAGGCTGGCGCCTGCGCTTCGAAGTCTCCCGCCTATTACTACACATCCCTGAGCTCAAACCAATGTCAAGCTGCAGTAAAGCTCCACGGGGTCTATTTGTCCTGCCGCGCGTAACCCGCATCTTTACGGGTCCTGCAATTTCACCGAGTCCATCGTTGAGACAGTGCTCAAGTCGTTACGCCATTCGTGCGGGTCGGAACTTACCCGACAAGGGACTTCGCTACCTTAGGACCGTTATAGTTACGGCCGCCGTTTACCGGGGCTTCGGTCGGAGGCTCTCACCCCCTTCCTTAACCTACCAGCACTGGGCAGGCGTCAGCCTGTATACATCAGCTTTCGCTTTGGCACAGACCTGTGTTTTTGGTAAACAGTCGCTTGAGCCGGTTCTCTGCGGCCGACAACGCTTTTCGCGGTTAACGCGTATACGCCATCGGCACCCCTTATCCCGAAGTTACGGGGTTAATTTGCCGAGTTCCTTAACGATGGTTATCTCGAACGCCTTAGGGCTTTTACCCCTGTCCACCAGTGTCGGTTTGCGGTACGGTCGCCACAGAACCTCGACGTCGGAGATTTTCTTGGCGGCATAGGCTTAGCGACGTTCCTCGAGGCGTACCTTAAGGTCCCACCACCCCTCTGCTCGTAACGAACCGCGCATTTTAACTCGCGGCCCTGGCCTACGGGTGGCGACACACCATATCCACTGGTATGCATCGCTTACCAATCCGCGTCCCTCCTGCGTCTCAATCGGTCCTGGGGCGGGGCTGGAATTTCAACCAGCTATCCATCGGATTCGCCGTTCGGCTACTCCTTAGGGCCGCCTTACCCTACGTCGATCAACGTTGCGTAGGAAACCTTGGACTTTCGGCGTGCCGGATTCTCACCGGCATTGACGCTACTCATGCCAGCATTCTCACTTCCCAGCACTCCACGTCACCTCACGATGACGCTTCGACGCGGCTGGGAACGCTCCCCTACCAAGGCGCGCGAACGCGCCTTTCGCAGCTTCGGCGAAGTGCTTGAGCCCCGTTTATTTTCCGTGCGGGAGCCCTCGACCAGTGATCTGTTACGAACTCTTTAAAGGATGGCTGCTTCTAAGCCAACCTCCTGGCTGTCTGGGCGCCCCCACCTCGTTTAACACTTAGCACTCACTTAGGGGCCTTAGCTTGCGATCTGGGCTGTTTCCCTTTCGACAATGGAGCTTATCCTTCACTGTCTCACTGCCAGGGTACCCTTCGCGGTATTCGAAGTTTGACAGGGTTTGGTAAGTTCTTCACCCCCTAGCCCAATCAGAGCCCTACCTCCGCGAAGTATTTTCCTGACGCTGCACCTAAATGCATTTCGGGGAGAACCAGCTATCTCCGTGTTCGTTTGGCATTTTACCCCTACCCACAGCTCATCCCATCACTTTGCAACGTAAACGGGTTCGGCCCTTCACGAAATGTTACTTTCGCTTCAGCCTGGCCATGGGTAGCTCACACGGTTTCGGGTCTACTCAACGCGACTGAACGCCCTGTTCAGACTCGCTTTCGCTTCGGCTACGGCGCTAAACGCCTTAACCTCGCCACGCAAAGTAACTCGCTGGCTCATTCTTCAATAGGCACGCTGTCATCCGCCCGTAGGCAGACTCCAACGGTTTGTAGGCACACGGTTTCAGTTCTCTTTCACTCCCCTGCTTGGGGTGCTTTTCACCTTTCCCTCACGGTACTGGTTCGCTATCGGTCGCTAGAAGTACTTAGCCTTGGAGAGTGGTCTCCCCAGATTCCGACAGGATTTCACGTGTCCCGCCGTACTCAGGTACTCGATCAAGGAGGCACGACAATTTCGCCTACGGGGCTATCACCCTCTGTGACCAGACTTTCCAGTGCTGCTCAGCTATCGTCGCGCTTTGTAACTCCCCGGGAGCCTCAGGTAGCCCCCAGATCAAGCCCTACAACACCCGTGTGACGTAAGCTCCTGAGCCGTTTAGTCACACCCGGTTTGGGCTCTTCCCTTTTCGCTCGCCGCTACTAAGGGAGTCTCGGTTGATTTCCTTTCCTCGGGGTACTTAGATGTTTCAGTTCCCCCGCTTACCCTCTCATAAGAGATGGAACCGCGCGCGAACGCGCGGCCCCGGGTTTCCCCACTCGGGAATCCACGGCTTAGCCTGCCAGACGGCTGACCGTGGCTTATCGCAGTCTCACTACGCCCTTGTTCGGCTTCTAGCGCCAAGGCATCCCCCGTGTGCCCTTAGTAGCTTGATCCATCTTCATGAATCGGCTTGCTCCGGTTCTCGGAGAATGCGGAATCGATATTCAACTTTAAAGGTGCACCCACCAATTTAAACCAAGCAGAAACACATGATTCTCTCAGCGGGTAACCCCAAAGTATAACCCCTCCAAAACAAACCGTCAACCACCCATACGCAACCTCAATCGGGTTATCAGCCCCTCTTTGTATCGCACCATGTCATCACGATTTCGTGTCGATGCGTTTGAGGATGTCTCTTATCTCCGTCAACAGCTCCGTCTGGGCGTTCGAACTCGCGGCTGCTGGCGCATCCGCCGCTGTTGATCCATCACCGCCAGTTCGCTGTTTGATCATCTCAACATTCTCTAGCACCGCATCCCGGAAATCATAAGGATCGGCCACTCCGATAATCGTCGCCGCGCCCTCCACTTGGGTTTGTCCTGCACTCTCAACACTGACTTTGTAGACGCCGAAGTTACGCATCAGCGGCCCTTGATGCACGGAAACGTCGGTGATGCGTTCAAGCGGAACGTTCGTCTCGCTGCGGAACACAACCCCACGCTTCGACTTCACATTGATTCCATCAAGTTCCAAAGTGTGAAACTCCCGGTACCGCGGCGCGTAACAAACCCAGTAGATGATGGCGATTATCGGGATCAACGGTATCCCGACCACCGTGACCGCCGAAATCCACATCGCGGTCCAGAAAAGATACTGCTTCACCCTGTCATCGATCTCGACAGAGATTTCGTTGGCAGCTCCTCGTTCCGACATCCCTCTAATCCTCGCTTCCATACAGACCAGCAAAATTGTCCTGCGCCCATAGTACCCCAATCGATCAGACGCGGACACTCAAGCGGTTTGCGAACGCAATCAAACCCGCCCCAACCACTTTTGAACTTGTTCAAAAACTAATCTTGCCGCGAAATTGCCGCTCCCAGCGGCAAGTTCCCCCTTAAATTGCCGCGAAATTGCCGTTCTTACCGGAATCAGCGGCAATTTCGCGGCAAGAAAAGCAAGTTCGCGGCAACGCCAGAATCACCCGATCCCCGACAAAATCATCGCCCGCACACCGCGATATAATTCGTTTGTTAAGCACACTCAAAACGCGCGTGCTGGTGTTCAACCTCGGTTGAATACGTGCGCGAAGGGGAAATCCGAATGCCGACGACCGCCGTCCTCGGTGGGTTATGGGGCGACGAAGGCAAAGGGAAGATCATCGACTTCCTAGCCGCCGACGCATCAGTAGTCGTTAGATTTTCCGGCGGCAACAACGCCGGTCATACCGTTGTAAACGATTACGGGAAGCTCGTTTTCCACCTCATTCCCTGCGGCATCTGCCACGAAGGCACCATCAACGTCATCGGCAACGGCGTCGTAATCTCGCCAGAAGCCCTCATCGAAGAGATCGAAATGGTCAAATCGAAGGGTTTGCCCGGCGAAATCGCCATCTCCGACCGTGCCCATCTCATCATGCCGTACCACGTCCTACTCGACCGATTGGAAGAGGAACGACGCGGTGCCGCCGCCATCGGAACAACCGGCAGGGGAATCGGACCCGCATACGTCGACAAGGTCGCACGCATGGGCGTTCGCGCCGGCGAACTCCTCGACCTTGAAGAACTCACGATCGCCCTCCCGCCGATCATCGAGTTCAAAAACGAACTCATAACCAAAATCTACGGCGGCGAACCACTCGACACCAACCAGATACTGGAACAAACCAAAGAGTGGGCCGCCCAGATCGGTCCCTACATCAGATCAGCCGACGAGATCCTCACCAATGCCATCGCCTCAGGCCAAAACGTGATCATGGAAGGCGCACAAGGCGCGCTACTCGACATCGATCACGGAACCTACCCCTTCGTCACATCGTCCAGCCCAACCATCGGCGGCGCACTAACCGGAACCGGCATCGGCCCTAGCTCCTTCGAACGCATCATTGGTGTATTCAAAGCGTACGCAACACGCGTCGGCGCAGGTCCCTTCCCGACCGAGATCCACGGCGCAGAGGGCGACCGCATCCGCGAGATGGCCGGTGAGTTCGGCGCCACTACGGGGCGCGCACGCAGAGTCGGATGGTTCGATGCCGTCGCTGCTCGATACACAACCCGCGTCAACGGCTTCACATCAATGGTGCTCACCCGACTCGATACTCTCGACAACTGGGAACGGATCAAAATCTGCACCGCCTACTCGCTTGACGGCGAGATCATCGAAGACTTCCCGATCGAACGCGGTAGATTGGCGCGTTGCGAACCCATTTACGAGGAACTGTCGGGGTGGACGGAGTCGACTTCGCGAGTGATGGATTGGGATGATCTTTGCGATGGGGCGCAGCGGTATGTTCGGAAGTTGGAAGAGCTGCTAGGTATCCCGGCGTCTGAGATTTCGACAGGGCCGCATCGGGACGACACCTTGGTCGTCAACGGCGCTCGATAGCCGCCTCGACGTACTCCATTACTGCCGCCGCAAGCTTGTTTGAATCGTGGCGGCGCGGGTTAGTCTCGTCAGACACTCGTCGCGCCAAAACGTTGTCAACTAACACTCGGACTTCGTCGTCACATTCGACAGGTCGGATCCCCTGAGTCGTTCTCAACTCGAGTTTGTTCACCAAAATCGCGTCGACACGTTTGTCGCCCTTCCTCAAATATCGGTTGACCGACTTCACAAAATCCGAAGCCGCGTATGTATCAGCCTCACCCGCCTTCATCGCGATGTTGCAAACCTGAATGATCCGGCACGAGGTCTGAGAGATAGCTTCAATCACCCCGTCAGGCAACAGGTTAGGAATTACGCTCGCAAATAGGTCGCCGGGACCTAAAACAACCACGTCCGCATTACGAATGGCCGTCAGTGCGTCTGGATTCGCGCTCACTGGAGGATCAAGGGAGATTCTCGAAGCGCCGAAAAGCTCCTCATTCCGTTCACCAATAGCAGATTCGCCTTGTATCACTGTGCCGTCCTCCAACTCCCCGCACAGATGTGACGGTTCATCACTTACCGGGACAACGCGTCCTGCCAGATTCAGAGAACTCGCTATCGAATCGATCGCATCGCTCAAACTCCCCCTCCGTTGCATTGCGCCCAGCAACATCAGATTCCCCAGTGAGTGCCCATCCATCAACCCGCCCGAACTGAATCGGTGTTCGAGCATCACCTCAACCGCAGAATCCTCCGCATCTTCCGGCAGCAACGCCGCGATGCATCGTCGGAGATCTCCCAAGGCCGGAACTCCGAACTCGTCACGTAATCTACCCGAAGAACCTCCGTCGTCAAAGGTTGTGAGAATCGCTGTTATGTCGATCCGATCAGCATAACGCTTTAATCCGCGCAGCAACACCGACGAACCGGTACCGCCGCCGATCGTTACTACCCGCACACGATCAGAGGAATCGACATTCATCTAGGTAAGAGTAAGCATTAAGTCGGATGATCGCTTTGGAAAGAGCGTCTCTATGAGATGGCGATCCGACTTAGACCCGGCGTTGGCATCTGTATGCGCGAGGAGTGTTTCACCTACCGAACGCATTCCGAACAGCACGGGCAGAAATGACGTACCCGGAAATCTCGCCGTTGCAGTATGCCAGCCGCTGGATGCCGTATTACGATGTGCCGCGGAATGCGTGACTACATCGGTTATTCGGCCTTCTTTGAAGGCGATATTGACGGTGTCGCGATCGAATCGGAGTACCAAATGGCCGGTAAATCCCGCGTGCAACGACTCCTCAAGCCTCCTCTCCAACGCTGTAGATATCTTTCGCAAGAACGCGGCGACATCGGGGACTCTTACGTACCACCCATATTGGCGCTCTGGTGGCTGCCCCAATGCCCCATCGTCGAAGACGTAAGCAGGATGATCGGGCTGCATATCCTGGCGAACTGATTTGATAGCCCGCTCAGGATCGGGGTCCTCGTCGGAAGCCTTATCCGCCAACTCAACGAACTCGCACAATGCCGAATGTAACGCCTCACGCCAATACCGCGGTTCCGACATCTCCAAACGCAGGATACCGCCAAGGTCTATCGGCGTCACCATGGCATACATCATCACGCCTATTGGTTCGCCGAAAACACCCTCTTCCGACTTGCAGAGAATGGCAGTACGATGGCACACCGCGCTACGATCGGTACGATCAAATGTCAGGTAACGCACCTCTTTCTCACGAAATATGGGAGACACGAGTGATCGTTTAGCCGATTCGTTCAGGAGCTTGGTGATGAACGGAACATCGTCAACGGTCGGTTCGCGTAGCCGAAACTTTCTTTCTTCTTTATCGCCCCAACGGGGGAAAGTGTGTATCGACGTTTGACGTCCGCCCTCTGCATGCAAAGCGTATTCGTACCCGAACTGGCGGTAGTAGCCCGGAATGCCGAGCACGATCTGAACGTGGTGCCTGCGTTCCGATGCCCATCGATGCATGACTTCGAACTGGTTTCTTACTAGACCCCGATTCCTGTAATCGTTGTGGGTACCGACGATCTCAGGGCGTCCAATCTCGAATTCGATCCCATCATAGCTCCACGTCTGCGTAAGGTACGTCGTCGTTGACGCGTAGCGTCCTTTTTCGACATCTTCGACGATGATCACGTCGTCGAGGCTCAGGGTCGGATGTGGCTTGCCGACGAGATCGCGAATCCACTCTGCGATCCAATACGCTTCCGTGCCCGATTCTTCGTCGATGAATACCTTGGCACAAAATTCAGCGAGCGCGTCCGCTTCCTCGCGGCGCGCGGAACGCATGATCAACCCATCGCCGAGATCTTCGATGATTTTTTCCGGCGACACGTCCGTCATGACAACATTAGCCGTTGGGCAGGTCGATCTGGTATTGATCCATGATCGGATCGAACTGCGCCGCAAAGGCCGCCATCTCGCCCTCGTCGGCTTGCATCGGATGACGCGCAGGTCCTACGTTGAACCCGGAACGGTTCATCGCGTAACGAACCGGTATTGGGTTCGTGATGAAGAACAACGCGTTGAAGATCGGCAACAATCGAAGGTGTTCGGCTGCCGCACGCTCTATATCGCCCTCCAAGACCGCACCGATCAACCCTCTGACCTGATTGCCCATGATGTTGCTCGCGACGCTAACAACGCCGTAGCCCCCAGTCGAAACTATCGAGAACGTCTCGTTGTCATTGCCCGACCAGACGTTGAAGCCTTCCGGCGAGCCTTTGATAACGTACGCGATCTGGTCGGCATCGCTACTGGCTTCTTTGACGCCGACGATGTTTGGAACTTCTGCCAATTTCAACGTCGTTGCCGCGGTCATGTTGAGTGCGGTGCGGGTGGGGACGTTGTAGAGAATCCCAGGGATCGAGACGGCTTCGGCGATGGAGATGAAGTGTTTGACCAGCCCGCCCATTGTTGGCTTGTTATACGCCGGCACTGTCATCAAGATCGCGTCGACGCCCGCGGCTTCTGCCTCTTTGGAGAGCTCGATGGAGCGGTACGTGTTGTTGTCTGTGGTGCCAGCTACGACTGCGCCAGAATCTCCGATCGCATCCTTAACTTCCGCAAATAGCTTCAAACGTTCCTCGTCCGACATCGCAGGAGCTTCACCTGTCGTACCGCCGATCACTAGTCCATCCGAGCCCGATGCCAATAACGACTTTGCCAGCTTACGAGCCTGGGGATAGTTGACTTCACCCTCTTCGGTAAACGGGGTGACCATTGCTGTTAGAACTCGTCCGATCTCTGCCATTTCAAACTCCCTTACGCACCAAATCTTACATCACGTCATGAGTTCAGACGTGGTTAGAGACAGGCCGTCGATGTCGGAACGGTTGTGCCGGGTCAGGCTGCGGAGGCGACACGTGGACGGACGCAGTTTCGCTTTACACACTCGTCCATGATCTGCAACGCGTTGAGCGCTGCACCTTTGCGCAGGTTGTCAGTCGCGAGCCAGAACACAACGCCGTTCTCGTGCGCGAGGTCTCGTCGAATCCGACCGACCATCACATCGTCTTCGCCCGCCGAGTTCGAAGGCATCGGATAGACCGATTCATGCGGTCGATCCAAGAGCGTTATGCCGGGGAATTCAGCGATTGCCACTCGCGCCTCATCGACCGATATCGGGTCATCGAACTCGACCGTTACCGCTTCGCAGTGGGATACCTCAACTGGGACACGAACACAGGTGGACGCTAGGCGTAACTTCGGATCGTCGAGAATCTTTCGAGACTCGTTGACCATCTTCCACTCTTCCTTCGTGTATCCCTCATCAATGAAGTCGTCGACTTGCGGCAACAGATTGAACCCGATCGAATGAGGATACTCCCTAGGCGGCGACACCTCTTTCTCTCCCAACATCTCACGCGACTGATTCAAGAGTTCCGCTCTCGCTGCCGCACCAGTACCCGTTACCGATTGATAGGTTGAAACCGTAACGGAACTGATCTCAGTCAGGCCTCTGAGCGCGGCCAGTGCCATAACCAGCGGCGTAGTCGTGCAGTTCGGTATCGAAATGATGCCGGAATGCCACTCGACATCCGCACCGTTGACTTCCGGAACTACAAGGGGAACAGCCGGATCCATTCGATACGCCGACCCGTCGTCGATCACCAATACTCCGCGCTTGACCGCTTCCGGTGCCAGCGCCAAACTTACTTCGGATGACGCAGAAATAAACGCTACGTCAACACCGTCAAAGGATTCAGGCGTCGCCTCCTCCACAGTCAACAGTTGACCGGCATATTCGATCTGCTTGCCGTGAGACCGCTTAGATGCCAGAAGACGCAATTTTTCGGCCGGGTGGCCACGCTCGGCCAACAACTCAAGCGCAACAGCACCGACCGCACCCGTTGCACCTACGATAGCGATTTCTAAAACTGCCGCCTGCATCTATATCTCCTGAGGCTTCGGATCGAACCTATTCCCGGTTCGTTTAATTTTCGAGCAACGTGTTTCAGCCCGACAGGCCAAGTACTTTGTCGAGGCCAATGATCATGGATTTTTCGTTTACTACGCGGCGTACTGCGAGCATCACTCCAGGCATGAAGCTCTGGCGATCAACAGAATCGTGCAGGAGAGTCAGCGTTTGCCCCAACGCACCGAACACGACTTCGTGACGAGCTACGCGACCCGGCATTCGTGCGCTATGCACATTGATGCCGCCCATCGAGCCGCCACGCGTTCCGGCAAGCAACTCTTTCTCGACGATGTTCTGATCGAAATCGCTGCCTTTACCTTCTAGCATCGCTTGAACGATCGACAGCGCGGTGCCGGATGGCGCATCGATCTTCATCTCGTGGTGACTCTCGATAACATCCGCATAGTCGAAGTAACTCGACGCAATGCGCGCCAAGTGGATCAATACTACGCATCCGAGCGCAAAGTTTGATGCCGAGATAACACCTACACCAGTCTCCGACGCGCTATCACCAATCGCAGACAGCTCTTCCGGCGAAATGCCCGTCGATCCAGAAACGCATCGGACACCATTAGCGATGCACGTCCGCATAGCTGTAGTTCCGCCTTCCGCGTTCGTGAAGTCGACGACTACGTCAGGCTTCACGGTCATGAAGAGTGCCTCAAGGTCCTTGGCCAGCGGGAGTTCGTTTCCGCCAGCGGTTTCAACCGTCGTATTAGCACCAGCGAACAGATCGGCACCTCCAACCGGAACCATTCCCGGCTCTTGTCCCACCGCGTTCAACACGGTGGAACCCATTCGTCCCAACACTCCGTTAACTGCAACAGCTATTTCGGACATGTCTACTTTGGATGCTGCTTAATTTCTGCCGTCGACGTGAACGGTTCCTGTTAATTCGATTCTAGGCTATCGGTCGCGTCGATCGCGAGTGATCATTCGGCGACGGGGGCGGCGCTCACGGCCGTCTCCATCATCGAAATCGTCACGTCGGTTGTTCCGGCGACCACCTCGGTCGTAGTTATCGCGCCTGTCCCCGCGGTCATAGTCGTCGCGTCGATCACGCCGGCCACCGCGATCAAAGTCATCTCGTCTGCCGCCGCGGTCGTAACCACCACGCCCACCTCCGCGGTTATCGCGATCGAACCGACCGCCACCGCGTCCGCCACGGTCTCCACCGCGACCACCGCCGCGGTTATTGGGCCGTCGTCGTCCTACTGCTTCTTCCAGTGCGCGACCGTGATCGCCGTGGCTGTTCTCTTCGATCCTTGCGCGGACCGAGAGGTCAACACGGCCGTTCTGGTCGACGTTCACCACCATCACATCCAACTCGTCGCCTTCGTTGGCAACCGACTGAACATCGGGAACTCGAGTGTCGGACAGTTCGCTGATGTGAACCATGCCGTCTTTGCCAGGAATCAGGTTGACGAAGCAACCAAAGTCCATAATCTTGACGACCTTGCCGGTGTAGTTTTCCCCGACTTCAATGTCCTTAGTCATGGTGCGAATGTTGTCGATGGCACCTTGAACCTTGTCGGCCTCAGTGCCGCCAATCGTCACGGATCCATCGTCCTCGATGTTGACGCTTACGCCGAACTCTTCTTGGATGCCCCGTACGTTTGCACCACCTGGACCTATCACCATGCCGATCTTGTCGGTCGGAACCTTGATCGTCGTCATTCGAGGCGCGCCATCGCGCAACTCGGTTCGTGGCGATGAGATCGTCTGCTCCATGTGATCAAGGATCTCGAAGCGGGCATTCCGTGCCTGCTCGAGCGCTTCTGACATGATCTCGAAGGTGATGCCTTTTACCTTGATGTCCATCTGCAAAGCAGTGATGCCATCACGCGTCCCGGCGACCTTGAAGTCCATATCGCCCGCGTGGTCTTCGGCACCTTGGATGTCCGTCAAAACCTTCGCAGCACCGTTCTCGCCGGTTATCAAACCCATCGCGATACCCGCTACCGGTGCAGATATCGGTACGCCACCGTCCATCAACGCGAGAGTTCCTGCGCAAACGCTGGCCATCGAAGAAGAGCCGTTAGATTCCATCACCTCTGAAACCAGCCGTAACGAGTATGGGAAATCTTCTTCTGACGGAATAACTGGCCGCAGTGCGCGTTCAGCCAACATCCCGTGCCCGACTTCACGCCGACCGGTAAATCCGAACCTACCGGCCTCGCCCGTCGAGTACGGTGGGAAGTTGTAGTGATGCATGAAACGCTTCGTCGTGATCGGCGAAAGGTTGTCCAGACGCTGCGCATCCGCGGCCGAAGCCAGCGTCAACACGCCGAGAACTTGTGTCTCGCCGCGCTGGAATATCCCAGAACCATGGACCCGAGGAAGGTATCCCACCATCGAATCGAGGTCTCGCAATTCGTGCAAGACGCGACCATCGGGGCGTCGATCCTCAGCTAGGATGCTCTCTCGAACGGCCTCTTTCTCCAAGGAATAAAGTTCAGTCTGCACATGCAACGCGTCGTGGGCTTCGTCGCCAGATGTCAACTCCGACTTCGCCTCGGACATGATCTCTCGAATCGCATCCTCACGCGCTTCTTTGCCGCCACCAAGTTTCAACGCTTCTTTGATCGCGTCGCCCACGTGTTCTTGCGTAGCCGCTTTGGCTTCGAGCTCCGCTTCAGAAGCCTCCGATGCCGCCCACTTGGTTTTCCCAACCTCTGCTTGCATCTCGCGGATGTGGGAAACAATTTCACCGTTCACTTCCTGAGCCAACTTCAACGCCTCGAGAATCACATCCTCGGAAACGAAGTTCGCGCCGGCTTCAACCATCATGATGGCGTCAGCCGTGCCTGCGACGGTCAGTTCCAGCGCGGATGTCTCAAGTTCTTCGTACGTCGGATTGACTACGAGCTCGCCGTCGATATAGCCGATGTTGCAGGCCCCCACTGGGTCATCGAACGGGATATCCGAGATTGCAAGTGCCGCCGAAGCTCCCACGATGCCCAACGGCGCGTGAGGGTTGACCTCGTCAGCGGCTAGGATCGTGATGATCAGCTGCGTCTCGTTGTAGTAGCTCTTGGGAAACAGCGGGCGCAACGGACGGTCACACAATCGCGCGGCCAGTATCGCCTCGGAATTAGGTCGACCTTCTCGCTTGAAGAATCCTCCGGGCATTTTGCCAGCTGCATACGCCTTTTCGGCAACATCCACCGTCAGCGGTAGAAAATCGACCCCTTGACGCGGTTCCTTGCTCGCGGTCGCTGTCGCCAGCAATACCAAATCGCCGTATCGGATCGTCACTGCGCCGCCAGCCTGTTTCGCCAGCCTGCCTGTCTCGAACGACATCATTCGGCCGCCGACTTCTATTTCGAATGTTCGAATCATTTTTCTTTCTTTCTTGGTTTCTGTTTTGTCTACCCGTTCATCGGGTGGCAATTCTTGGGTTGGTTGTGAGCGTGGTGATTGCGTAAGCCTTTAGTCGAGAGACGCGTGAAATATGCCTTAATGTTGAATTCGGGATTGCCAGCTTCATAGTTGCTGTCGTGGTACGCACCTAGGTAGATGTCGTGCGCGGTCGATTGAAAGGTCTAAGGGATTTGTGAATGAAGCAGTACCATCGCCCCGCCTGCAATCTCGGATAGCGACAGCGAACCGTTCAACCACGGAGTCCCAACGCTTCAATCAGCGTTCGGTATCTGCGAACATCCTCTTTCGCGAGGTATCGGAGCAATCGTCGGCGTTTCCCGACGATCATTTGCAGGCCGCGTCTACCCGCGGCATCGTGCTTGTGAGCCTTGAAATGCTCTGTCAGTTCCCTGATCCGGTCCGTAAGGATTGCGATTTGGACCTCAGTAGAACCGGTATCCTTCTCGTGCTTGCGAAACTTCTCGATCGTCTGCGTCTTCGCTCTGGCTTCCAATCTCTTCTCTTTCATGCAAGCGCTGTTCGCAAGTGGGGTTTGAAGACGATCTGCCGCTACTCCGCCCTGCCAGCGCTTTGAATCTCTTTTGATGCTTCCGCTAATTCGTTTAGCTCAACCTAATAGGATACCATCGCCGCATCTAAAATCTCGACCATCGCTGCAACATCGCAACGTCACGGGGCGATTCCAAGCGCTTTCGGCTTCCCAAAATCTGCCAAAAGACGCTATTTCACGCAAATGTAGAGCGCGATTGTCGCAACATCGTGTAACATTCTTCTATCGTGGCAAGGATCGCTGGTCGTTGCGTCCGAATAAGCATGTTGCTTGCATGAGCCGTCTTGACACGTGCGCTAAAGCGGGCATAAGATTATTCAGTGTGCATCGAACGGTGAGACTGGCGAAGTATGGCTGAGCTCCGTGCTTCGATGCCTACATCGTGGACTACGGCGATTGAGAGAACCTCGTGCCGAACGATCACGGTAATTGTTGCTTAAGACAAGCTAGTAATCTGAAAGCATCAGATTGGAGGACGGGTCCTCATGAATGAATCGCGTAGCCCGATGGATTCTTTGCGAGAAAACCCAATTATGGCGGTAGTCGCCATATTGTCGGTAATCGCAATCATCATCTCGATCATCGGCCTAGCTGGCGCTGGTCCGCAAGGTGAACCAGGTCTGCCAGGCGCACCGGGTGAGCCGGGATCACCGGGCGAGCCGGGAGCACCGGGCGAACCGGGAGCACCGGGCGAGCCGGGAGCGCCAGGTGAAGCAGGATCACCGGGCGAGCCAGGTGAGCCAGGATTGCCGGGAGATCCGGGCAAGCCGGGAGCACCGGGTGAGCCGGGAGCACCAGGCGAGGCGGGAGCACCAGGCGAACCGGGATTGCAAGGTACGCAAGGAATCCCCGGACTTGCCGGAGTTCCAGGACCGCAAGGCAAGGCTGGAGCCGATGGCGCTTCTGGTGCACAAGGCGCACCGGGTGACCCCGGCCCCCCTGGCGCACCAGGTCCAGCAGGTGCTGATGGTGCCGACAACTACGCCAACATTGAAGTCTTGGACGGTGTCTACTCGATCTCGAAGATCGTCTGGGATGCCGCAGGTTCGAACGTCCTGATAACCGGTTCTGGTTTCATGGCTGGAGAAGCAGTTGCTCTTACGGTTTCAGGCGAAACCGACATGGCCGTAGGCAGTGCAACCGCAAACGACAGCGGCGCATTCGCTGCTGACGTAACCCTCGACTCCGGTTCCTTTGTGATCGGCGATGTCAAGTCGTTAGTCGCAACCGGTGACCAAGGTTCTAAGGCATCGACCGCCTTGGTGGTTGTCGAGACCAAGTAACCTCTCCCGAGAGGTTCCCTTCCTAGGAACTTGTAGCGTGAAGCCGACATTAGTCGGCTTCACGCTCAAATTTCCACCTAGTCAAAGCACTTCAGAGGCGCAAGTCTCTGAAGTGCTTTTGCGCGTGTGAAGAAGTCTCCTTTTCGCGCAGCGATTTGGAATACGGAGCGAAGCAACAGCAACTAGAGCCTAGACCGCACAGCGTAAATCCACCCTCCTGATCGGATATTTTGAACCCCTTCATTCGGGTCAATGCAAGCGCTTCAGCAGACGGAACCTCAATCTAGAGGAAAGTGTCTGTGGTGCAAATCCTCTCTCGTTCAGAGAGGGTTAGGAGCCTGCAAGTGACGTCACGTCACAGGCCGTCTGCACAATCAGCGTAGTCTGCGGTTCAGGCTAAGCCTCTTGCGCTTCATTTGCCACCAAGCTGGCGTCCCTGAGAAGCTGCTCCATCAGGAGGCCAAAAGTCAGGATCCCTGCCACCTTGCCCTCTTCGTCGAGCATGACGGCAGTTTCGTGCATTCGGTCTCGGAAATCGTCAAACAACGTCGCCACTTGCTGCGTCACAGGTACCGGGAAGATTGACGCGCTGATCCAATCTCGGCAGATTGGCGAACCGCCATCGCTCTGCCTCAACCCCTGCAAAGCCTCAGCCTTGTGTATCGTCCCCAACACTTCGTCGACCGTCTTGTCATAGACAACAACGTTGTCGATCGATAGTTGGTCCATCATCAGCACCACGTCTTCGAGAGCCGTATCCGCGTGCACCGCCACCGTGTCCGATATGGGCACCATGAAATCATCGGCCCGCAAGTCTTTGGATGACAGGTTTTGGAGAACATTCAAGACGTTCTCCACCGGCTCGTCATTCGCGTCGCCCTGACTCTCTACGTCGTTCATGTAACTCGCTACGCGATTCAGGTGCAACCGGCGTCCGATGAAGCGGGATGGCCAGATCACAGGAGCCAACCAAATCTTGACCTCCTCGTAGCAACCGCTCGCCATTCGGTTCAAAACCATCCGCATCGCAATGACGCTGATCAACACAGCCGCCGCAACACCCGATACCAGCCATATTTCGTTTTCCGGTGCAAACGTCGTTTGCGCAGCACGGTACGCCGAGATAACGATTGCGATGAAAGAAGCGCTACGCATCGTCGTCACCACGATCCGAGTCGCACGGTAATCACCCGCACTCCCAGGATTGAGGTCCGATGATTCCGTCGACGCCATGCCAAGCATCGCTGCAAGACCTTGCGGCTGCAACACGCTTAGCGTAAGCGTCATGATCCCGTAGACAAACGCCGATAACGCTAGAACTAACCAAGGGACCCAGTCTTCAGCCATCTTGGCATCCCCCGAATAAACCTGTTGAAATCCCTCGATATCTGCTACCTAAAGGATCGTCCGCATCTTTCATTTCATATCCTGCCAATCTACTCTGTGCCATCGCAACCGAGGCACTTAATTTCGTTTCAATCGAAGGGTCAGTTCCGCACCAACCCGTTGCCATGAACCCGGGCTGGCACACCTAGCACCAACTCGCCATCGGCAACATCCCGCGTCACTACCGCGCCTGCACCGGTCCGTGCTCCAGCGCCCAATCGCAACGGCGCGATCAGCACGCAACCCGCACCAACCGACACGTCGTCCTCTATTACCGTCTTCTGGACGCTGTGACCATCGAAATTAGCAGTCACTGAGCCCGCACCAATATTGACCGTCCGACCAAGTTCAGCGTCACCGACAAACGAGAAATGTCCAACTTTGGAGCCATCTCCTATCCGGCTGGATTTGACCTCTGCCTGCGTTCCGATATACGCATCGACACCCACCTCAGATCCAGCGCGCACCCTACAGAAAGGACCTACTTTTGCTTTCGAAGCAACGTGAGAATCTTCGACCAATGCATTGGGCCCAATCTCAGCACCACACTCAACAACGCTTCCCCGTACCTCAGAACGGTTTTTGATTAAAGCGCCAGAACGAACGTCCGACACGTCGGTCACGCTCGAGAACGGCTGCACCGTAGCGCCGCTGCCGATCCTCGAATCGTCGATGATTGCATTCGGACCGATACGTGCTTCGCTCTCGATCCTAGAACGTCCGAGAATGTGGCTTCCGGCACCTACCCACGCCCCGCGCTCTATCTCCGCCTGGGCGTCGATATAAACCGAGGTCGGGTCCTGAAATTCGACACCAGCATCAAGCGCGGCAATCACCGCCGCGTCTTGCGCGCGACCCTCGCCGCAGCGACAAGTTCTGTCGCTCCTACTATTGCCAGGCTCTTCGCTATCGCTAGACATTCAACGTTGGAAACGTCGGAACCAAGAGCATGCTTAAGGCGCGATATATGGCAAGCTTCGCTCTTGGAAGATGATGGTTATCTTATCATCGCACCTTACTGCTATCCAAGCACCCTGCGGCGTTCAGACTTCGTTACCGGTAACAAGTGACCGTCGCCGGGACTGATCAAACCTCGTCGGAACGCCCGCCATCACGTTCCTCGTCGCCAATCCCGTCTCCGCTGCCAAACACGCGGCGCATCTGTGCACGAACGGCAGAACCCCAAGTATTCAGCTCCGATCGAACCGCAGCGCGGAACTCTGGACCGTACTCGCCGATGTGGCGGAAACGTTTCCGGCGATGACGCGCTAAGACTCGCCTATGACGTCTGCGCAATAGCGACACCTCGGATATCAATTCGCGTTTCAACATTCTCGCCGCCCTCGCCGGATCCGCATTTGCTCCGCCGTCAGGCTCCGCAATGATTAGATCCGCGATACCCATCTCCAACGCATCATACGAAGTAAGACGCAACGATCTTGCAACTTCAGGCGCGCGGGCCCTGTCCCGCAACTCCGTCGCCGCACCGGCTTCGGGTGAGATCGGCGTGTAGATGCTGTTCTCCATCATCATCATTCGATCTGCGACGCTAAACGCCAATGCTGCCTCTGAACCACCCTCGCCGATTACTACAGACACCACGGGCGTCTCAATGCCGAGCATCACGTTGATCGTTTCGGCTATCTCGCTCGCTAGACCGCTCAATTCTTGGCCGATACCTAACTTCGGCCCCGGAGTATCAATCAGAACCACTAAAGGCAGACGGAAGTCGTTGGCCATAACGGCAGCTCGACGTGCTTTACGGAACCCCGTAACTCCAATGCCGCCACGCCCTAACTCCGCGTAACCAAACCTCTCGGTGAACGACTCTATAGAGCCGTCATCCTCCTGCGATGTTTCTTCATCGCTTCTTATCCGCTCTTGAGCGATCACCATGACGGGATAGACACCCAAATACCCGAGTCCTATCTTCACACCCTTATCGTCCGCACCAGACCTGTCGCCGTGCAGCTCTACAAAGTTGCGAAATAGACGCGGAATATACGTTGATGCCGTTGGACGGTCGGCCCGCCGGCTCAAACGCACCGACTCCCACGCGTCTTGGCGACTAGGCCGATATCTCGACCCGCGCCGCCGGGTTCTGGCGTCATCTTTGACATGACGGTCGAACAATCCCAAAAGCACTGAGAGTTGATCGCGTTGCTTATCCCTGCTCAAAACCATGTCCAGGTGGCCGTAGTTCAGCATCGCCTCGGCATTTGCGTGATCACCAACATCCTCAGACTCTTCGATCTCTCGCAACGCTCCCAACGATGCGAACGCTATGTGTGCCCCCGGTTCACCGATACGGATATCTGACATCGAAGCGAAGCTGGAAAGTATCTGTCCCGACGACGGATTCGCCAACACAGAGATCAACGGAATGCCGCGTTCTCGAAGCGTTCGCGCTGCCACCACCGTCTTCGCCATCTGGGTCAGAGATAGCACACCCTCCTGCAACCTCGCTCCACCGCTCGTAGCGAATGTGATCACCGGCAACCGTTGGCGTGCCGCAAGCTCAAACATCCGCGCAACCTTCTCGCCAACAACCAGCCCCATGCTCCCACCGAGAAAACCAAAGTCAATAGCAATAATCGCGCATCGAGCACCGCCGATTCGGGCGATACCAGTCACTGCCGCCTCGGAAAGCCCAGTGCGCTCCTGATCGTTCAAAACGCGCACTTGGTACGACACTCGAGGCGAAAACACTAGCGGATCGATCGAGGTTATCCACCGGTGTGACTCCTCGAACGTTCCCGGGTCCACCAACGCCGCAATGCGCGAGCGCGCCGAGATGTTGTAGTGAAAGCCGCATTGCGGGCAAACCCGAATTCTTTGGAATAACTCCGAACCACCCAACTCGGTGCCACACACCAAACAGACCGAAAGCTCCTGCTCCAAGTCAAGCGGCGCAAGTTCAACAACCTCTGGATCATCGCCAGCGTCAAACGCGTCGTCGAATTCGGGATATAGGGGTTTAATCGTCACGAGATGGAATGCAATGCGCGGAACCGGCGCAACCCCATTGGGGTCTATCCAGCATTGTAAAGCCGCTCTCGCCAATTGACATCAACACCGATGCCACACACCCAGCACAGAACAGCGGCTTGGGGAATTATCTAAATGCCGTTCAGACGATGAAACTACGACAAATTGCCGATGACTTGCCGCGGTTTACCCGGCTCACCAGGTCCGACGATGCCCGCATCCTCTAACTCGTCCATCAGACGAGCCGCTCGCGGATAACCGATACGCAAGCGTCGTTGCAACAACGAAGTCGACAATGTCTTCTGGCTCTTTGCCATCGTTGAAGCCTGCATGAACAAAGCGTCACCGGAGTCTTCGGAGAACCCTGGCATGCTGAAATCTTCATCATCGCCAGCCTCATCAACATCAAGCTGTGGCAACGGCGGCGCACCGACGTGCTTCCAAAACTCCACAATCGTCTCGATTTCTTCTTCGCCTAGGAACGCGCCTTGGACTCGCACTGGTTGGCTAAGATCGATCGGCTTGTAAAGCATGTCGCCCTTACCCAACAGACGGTCTGCTCCGGTGGCGTCCAAAATAGTCCGACTGTCAACCTGTGAGCCGACCGCGAAGCTGATGCGCGATGGGAAATTAGCCTTGATCAACCCTGTGACGACATCGACCGATGGGCGTTGCGTGGCAACTACCAGATGCACCCCCGTCGCCCTTCCAAGCTGTGCCAACCTCACAAGCAGTTGCTCAACCTCACTAGAGGAGGTCAGCATTAAGTCGGCAAGTTCGTCAACCAGTATCAACAGATATGGCATCTTGAACGCGCTTTTCTCGTTGTAGGACGTGATGTTCTTGACACCGGAAGCCTCGAGCGTCGAGAAACGATCCATCATCTCCTTGACCAGTGCCTTCAAAGCCTTTACGGCTCGCTCCGGTTCGACGATCACCGGTGCATAGAGATGCGGAATACCCTGATACGGCGTTAACTCGACGCGCTTGGGGTCAATCATCACCATCCGCAGATCCAGCGGGGTACGCGTCATCAACAAGCCCGTCACTATCGTGTTCATGCACACACTCTTGCCAGAACCCGTCGCTCCAGCAACCAGCGTGTGAGGCATCTTCGCAAAATCTGCCATCACCGGGTCGCCGCCACTGCCCATGCCCAAAGGCACCGGCAACGCAGCATCCTCGGCAAATTCCGCCCACTCAGGCGTATCCATCACCGTCCGCAAATTAACCGGTGTTGGCCGCGCGTTGGGGACTTCAATCCCAACTACTGATGATCCCGGAACAACTGATTCGAACCTGATATTGGGCGACGACAACGCCAGCGCAATGTCTTTCTCTCGGTTGAGAATAGTGTCGACGCGGACTCGTTGCCGCTGAGCCTTCGAGTTCGTGCCTCCGCCTTTCCACCCGGGCTTAAGGCCGTACATCGTCACTGTTGGACCCACTCGCACCTGATCAACAGTCACTGCGATACCGTGGTCATCCAACGTCTCCTCAATGAGGTCGCTTGTCGCCTTGATCTCCGTAGTTGCAACACCACCCTTAGGCGGTTTCGATAGATTCTCTCCCGATGGCAAGCTCCACGGAAACGCGTTCATGGCCGCTTCAATCGCCGCGCCAGACGTGATCGTCTCCAACGCTTCTTCAGTGGCTTCGCTGATGCCATTGTGCGCGACACCATCCTGCTCTTCCGGAACAAACGCATCGATCTCGGCTTCGAAAAACTCATCGGCACCTTCATACACGTCAACATCAGGAACATCGTCTCCGATGTGGTCTCCTACCGCGACAAACTCAGGCAAGTCGTCCTGCGCCGCGATCGAAGGGTGCGAGACGACCGAAGCATCGTCCTGGATTACAGACTTCCAGCCTTCATCGGACTCCAACTGGTCATCGACATCGAATTGCTCCTCGTCCTCAACTATGATCGTGTTTCCAATATCCACTACAAATTCGGTAGAGGAATCGAACACATCGCCCCTGATCTCTGGTGCCGGTTCTTCGCGCTTCGGATCCGTGATGTCATCTAGTGCCTCAACTGGCAGGGATGTCGCACTACTACTCCCATCGTCTCTTTCGGCGCCTTCGACCCAAACACCAGACTTGTCCCGATGGCGTTTGCTCGCGATGGTGAACGCCACTCCTCCGGCCATCATGAACAGACTCACCGATGCCGACATTGCCATTAGCGCACCGATCCATATCACCTTGAGACCCATGCCAAATGCCGCCGGAAATTGGAACGCCGCACCGATCGCAAATAACGCCCCGGCGCGCACCCAAGCCAATGCTTGTTGCCACAGCACGAGATCATATCGGTGCCAATCGTAGGGTTCACGGGCCAGAATCTCGCCGAAACGCCCACCCATCGTCGCACCAGTTGCAGAGCCGAGTGGTGCCTCGAATATGCCCAAGACCGTAACGCCCCCTAGGACGATTATCAACGAGGAAATCGTCTCACGATAGCGGCTTATCAACCATCGCGTCTGAGTCAACGCGAGGTATACGAACAAGACGCCCCACAAGCCAATTGGGAGTGCCCCGTAACCGACGTTCGCCATGACCTCGTCGCGGAAAAGAAAGCCCGCGACACCAGCGGCGGCAAACAGTACGAAAAAGACGATGTGACGAATCAGCGTGAGATTAGATGTCCCGCCATTCTCGGACGTTGTTTCGAGATCGTTCCCAGATTCTTCTGTATTCTTGCCACGTTTCGACGATCTGACAGGCTCTTCCTCTGCCAGCCTGTTCTCTTCATTCAGCGCGTCCAGGTTGTAGCTCAATTTCGGTCACCACGATCAACGGTCGGCGCTTGGTCCTGCGGTAAAAGAATCGACCCAAGCAAGCCCGAACTAGTCGGTCCATCTCGTTCCAATCTACGAGATCGGCAACCACCGGTTCAATAGCTTGGCTCAACGCTTCCGAAGCATCTTTCATCAATCGAGGCTCATCCGCAGCATCCACAAATCCCGACGTCACCAGTTGCGGACGACCAACCAACACTCCTTCGTCACGCGCCATGGTCACAAACACGATGCCGTCGCTTGCCAACGATTTACGCTCCTCCATGACGCTCGAATCGATATCCCATTCGCCTTGACCCTGAACCAAAACGTAACCTGAAGGAACCCTGTCTATTACTGATGCTCCTCGCTCGTCAAGCTCTAGAACATCACCGTCCCCGATCAACTTTACGTTGTCTTCCGGTACTCCCATATCAACCGCGATCTCGGTGTGAGCCTTGAGCATCCGATACTCGCCATGAATCGGTGTGAAATGCTCTGGCCGTAAGATGCTGAACATCGTTTTCAACTCATCCCGCTTCGCGTGCCCGGAAACGTGAACCTGCCGCGAACTTGCAGTGATCACCCGTACGTTCCGCCGAGCGAGGTTGTTCATAACCTCGTTGACCGCGATTTCATTGCCCGGAATCGTCCGAGCAGACAGTATCAACGTGTCATCATCGACCAACTTCACCTCGCGGTGGTCCCCCCGTGCCATCCGAGATATTCCAGCCTCGAACTCACCCTGGCTGCCCGTGGTCATGATCACCACTTCGTCATCCGGCAAGCTGTTCGCCTCATTGATGTTGATCCGTATCCCCGGCGGAATGTGCAAGTGCCCGACCTCTTCTGCGAGACGGGTATTTTCGATCATGCTCCTGCCAATGATCGCCACTCGACGTCCGATCTCCTGCGCCGCGTCCACAACCATCTGCACCCGCGCGATCTGCGTCGAAAAACTGGCGATTATCACGCGTCCCTTAGACTCGGCTATCGCCCTGTAAATCGCTTCAGCGGCGATACGGTCTGACCGGGCAGATCCATCGTCCTCCGCATTCGTCGAATCGGAAAGCAACAACCGCACACCACGCTGTCCGATCTCGCTCAGCGCTTGATAGTCGGTCGGCAAACCGAGCATCGGTTCGTTATCAAATTTGAAATCCCCAGTGTGCAATATTCCGCCTTGCGGCGTGTCCAGATAGATGCTGCACGAGTCCGGGATGCTGTGGCACACGCTGATCCACTGCACTCCGAAGTCCCCGAAACGGTAGTCGCGTTCCAGTCGCACAGAGTTCACCTGTACACCCGAAAATTGTCGCCCTCCAGATTTCTTCAACTCACGTCTGATCATCTCGGCGGCCAAGCGAGGCGCGTAAATCGGCGCGTCGATGATGCGCATCAAATGAGGCAATCCGCCGATATGGTCGAGATGACCATGCGTGATCAGCACCGCGCGGACTCGATCACGGTTCTGGCGGACGTACTCCATATTAGGAATCACTCGCTCAATGCCGGGAGTGTTGTACTCCGGAAACTGCACGCCGCAGTCGATCACCAGCAAGTCATCATCAGTCTCGACGACCATCATGTTCATCCCGACCTCGCCCAAACCGCCGAGTGGGATTATTCGAACCGCAGATTCGCCATATTCCAAACTGTCGTCATTCATGCGTAGTTCCATGCTCAAAATAGAGTGTCATTTGGATCGCCAAAACCGCTCATGATTAGAAAAACGAAGATTGGCGATCATCCACAACAACCGCCGGCTCTTCATTCTCAGCCGCTTCCGCCGCTTCCTCGATCGCGCGCTGCTTTCGCATCTCCTCTTGCACCTCTTCCGGCGTCTGCGCTCGTTCGAAAAGCCCAACCGGTGTCTCGCCAGTGTCCGTTTCAGCAGCTTCATCCGACGCGATTTTTCCTGCTTCCTCAAGCACAGACGAAGGTGCTTCCGCATCACCATCACTTGGACGCGTTGCAACTTCCGGCTCTGCAATCGCCTCGCGCTTGACGCGGATGCCCTCCAAAATCGCTTCGCGAAGGTTGTGTATACCTTCGCGCAGCATCTCGGCGTTGGACGGGTTGCGTAGACCGGCCGACGGATGCAGTAGAGGCATCAACACTCGGTCTTCATGTCGGAAAATCTTGCCATTGCTCGCCGTGATTCGAAGGCTCGGGTTGAACCAACCCAGCGCGTGTCTGCCAAGCGGAACGATCACCAGAGGGTCGATAGCCTCAATCTGTTGCCGCAAATAACCCGAACATTCCTCGACTTCTCCCCGTTCAGGATCCCGATTTCCCGGCGGGCGACACTTGACAACATTGGCGATGTAAACATCCTCACGCCGCATCGGAAGCGACTCGATCAACTCATCCAGTAATTTGCCTGCCCTGCCTACGAACGGCCGTCCTGACAGGTCTTCATCTTGCCCAGGCCCCTCTCCTACAAACATGACCTCCGCAGTTGGTGATCCTTCGCCGGGAACGGTGTTGGTACGTGTTTCCGCTAACGGGCACTTCCGACATTCCGACACGACATCGGCAATCGCTTCAAGCTTTTCAGACACCGATTTGTGCGACTTGGAATCTCCCTCATCCATCTCAAAATTCAAGGCTACCACCGCCAGTAACGGCGGGTCGCAACAAAAGGGAGTTATATACGTGACTACACATCGGGTCAGTTGCTACAGCCGCCCAACCAATCGACGATGAGGTCGTGGCTCTTGACCGCGTTCTCGATCGCCTGCCCTAGCATCTCTATTCCCTCCTCCAACGCGATATCCACGTTGTCGCTGGCTAGCTCGGCGGATTCGATAATGCGTTCGAAGTCAGCGGCTACGTTCTTGATCTCTTCATAGACGGTGGGAAGCGGTTCAGGCGGAGCGGTCGTGGCTATGGTGTTGACAGCACCGCCCATGTCCAACACTTCCTTGGCAACCTTTGCCCGCCACACCAAGTCATCCGAAGGATCCTCAAGCAACGCATCTAGTTCCTCGCCCGACTCGATCACCGTCTCCACTTCTTCTGCCATGGTCGTCACGTAGTCGACGACCTCTGGGACGCACACTACGACCGGCTCGGGGGTAGGCGTGGGTCTCGGAGTTGGTGTAGGGACTGGCGTAGAGGTGGGCTCTGGTGCAGAACACGACAGCAGGACGAACATTACGACGGACACGACCATTAGACCAAGTTTCGACAAGGGGCCCTCCTATGGGTGATTTGTGTGTAACTCCCCAACAAAACATAGAGCGGCAACGGATTTCCGTGCCGCTCCAAATTCACCTCGCTTGAAGTAGCTTTCCCGCCACTCCATAAAATGCGAAACCTAACCGCCGATCGGTTAGCCCGTGACTCCCTTGCCCTCAAGGTAGTCAACCGCGTTCTGCACCGTCTCGATAGTCTCGGCTTCATCGTCCGAAATCTCTACCGCGTTATCGTCGGTGCTGAACTCCTCTTCGAAAGCCATAATCAGCTCAACGACATCCAACGAATCCGCATCGAGATCCTCGGTGAATGACGATTCGGGCGAGATTTCGTCTTCGTCCACGCTCAATTTTTCGGCTGTAATTGCCCGCACTCGATCCAAGATTGATGACATCGTTATTTGCTCTCCCGAGCTTGATTAACCGCTGATTCTCGTATACGCCGTTACGTGGCGACGCAACCGCAATTATATACCTGCGCTAACACATCTATCCGCTCAACAGTCCCGCTTTACGCAGTTCCGTCTTCCCTACCGGTGTCTCTCACAATCGCGCCGAGAACGCCGTTAACAAATCTGCCGGAACCTTGGGCATCGAACATCTGCGACAGTTTGACCGCTTCGTTGATGATCACCGCGGTCCGAGTCTTCGGATACATTTCCAACTCGACCAACGCCGTGCGAAGAACGTTCCGAACCACCGGCGACGCTTCCTGCATCGTGCGACGTTTCGAGTATCGATTCAATCGACGGTCCAGCTCCGTCCGCCGTTCCTCAACCCCAGTAGCAAGCGAAGAAACAAACTGTTTAGACTTCTTGCTCAAACCCATCTCAGACACCACCCACTCGACGCACTGCGTTACTGGACGATTCGTGAGGTCAGATTCGTAGAGCGATAAGACCGCCGCTGCTCGGGCACCAGTCTTGTCACGCGGGATCGCTTCGAAATCAGGAGCGTCAACATCGAAGTCGCCCATCCACGCACGTGCGCGCTCGTCAGAGACAGCCGACAGCCAATTGCTAGTTTCATTGGCGCGAGCTGAGGTCATCGGACAGTACGTATCTCAGGTGCGTCGCCCACTAACCATGGACGCCAAGTTTGAGCGATCCGGGAAATTCAGTTGGACGTGGAGGAGCTATGCTGCAGCGAAGTCACACGCCGCGTCGTACTCGCTGATGTTGACGATCTTCGCCCGGCGGTCGATGCGCTTGATCATACCGCTGAGTATCTTGCCGTTACCCATCTCGACGAATTCGTTGACACCGTTGTCCAACATATGCCGGATGCCGCTGCTCCACTGCACGCAGGACGTCAACTGACGGCGCAACTCGCTCTTGACATCATCCGCCGTCTCCAACGGCTTTGCGTCGACATTGCCGATGATCGAAACTAGGGGATCATTAAACTCCGTAGCGTCTATCGCTTCGTTCAACCCGCTCTGCGCCGGGGACATCAAGCCAGAGTGGAACGCACCACCTACGCTCAACGGAATCGCCTTCTTGGCACCACGAGCCGACGCCATGTCAAGTGCCACTGCTAATCCGCGGTGTTCGCCAGCGATGATGATCTGCTCGGGCGTGTTAACGGTCGACATGTCAACACCAGCCTCTCGACAGATCTCGGCGACGGTCACCTCGTCGATACCGATCAACGCAGCCATCCCACCTGGTCGCTCATCACACGCCAGCTGCATCAGCCGCCCACGTTCGCAAACCAAGCTCACCGCGTCTGAAACCGAAAGCACGCCGGCAACGACCAACGCGGAATACTCTCCGAGGCTGTGCCCGGCAGTCATGTCCGGCACCGCGACCGACTCGGTCGTCTCTTCTAGCGCCCGCCACGCCGCGATCGACGTGGTCAGGATTGCGGGTTGCGCGTTCTCGGTGCGAGTCAGCTCGTCCGCGGGACCGTTAAACATGATCTCGCTAAGTTCCCGACCTAGTACATCGTCGACTTCGTCGAATACTTCACGCGCCGAGCTTGAGTTCAGATACAGGTCCTTGCCCATTCCCACCGCTTGCGATCCTTGTCCGGGAAAGACGAATGCGGTAGATCTTGATTCTGCGAGCTCTGTGGTCATTTCGCTCTCCAAAATGGTCTTTTCAGACAGCCAATCCGTTGGTTGGCGACGCAACTGGTCTGCAGTTGCGCCAATGGTATCAACTTTCAGTGGTTTCAGTAGTTTCGATGTCTAAGACATTCGATTTCGGCCAGTTGCCCTTCACGGTCCGCCCTTTGTAGTTTCCGCACTCCGGGCATACCCGATGCGGCGGAATTCTAATATCGCCACACGGGCAACGCACCAGAGTCGGCAAGCCGATCGCATGATGCGCGGCTCGGTTGCCCTTTCGGGCTCGAGTGTGCTTTTTCTTGGGAAGCGGGGGCATCTCACCTACCACTCAATGTTTGCGGGTTGAACGTTCGATCCCGATACTTCTGCGACGTTCTAGCCAGACTGGCACTTGCAACTTCCGATATTTAGGTCGACTAAACAGCTGGAGCACATTCCCTTACATGCGGGGTCGCACAGCGGGTTCATCGGCAACGCAGCACTCAAGCCTTGCCAAAGTGCAGTCGATATGTCTAACACGTTCGCTGAATCGATTATCAACGCCTCGTCGTTTTCATCTGTTCCGTACTCTTCAAACCATCCCCGATGACTTGCCATCAGATCGGCGTTCAACGGTCTGAACTCCTCAGCGAAGTTAAGACTGAGCGGCATCACGGTGTCTACTAAACACCTCGAGCACTCAACATCAAACTGGGCTTCAACCTTTACATCGGCAAAGACCGTCCGATCTGTGCGCATCAGTTTGCCTCGTGCCTCGACCTCGTGGAACAACAGTCCGTCGCTCTCCAAAGTCTCGTTCGCGAAATGGAACCGAAGCTCATCGCCCACGGAACCGGTCAAAAGACCCGACACGTTAAACAGCATGGCATTCGAATCCGAATACGCGCGCCGAGGCGCGGATGAATTACGCAACCCAGTCAATGTTAAATCCACCAAACGAATCTTGTCAATCCGCCCGGCAGTTACGCCTTTTACACACCCACCCACCGACGGCTCGATACCCAGACAACGCGGTAGGGGCAGGTTTGAAATTTGCCCTACTTTTTGAACAAGTTCAAAAAATAATCTTGCCGCCAAATTGCCGCTCCCAGCGGCAAGATCCCCCTTAAATTGCCGCCCACGCCGCTAAATTGCCGGAATCAGCGGCAATTTCGCGGCAAGAAAAGCAATTTCGCTCCAACTTCCACCACCCTAAATCTCCCCGATCAGATCCCGAGATATAACCAACCGTTGAATCTCAGAAGTCCCCTCGTAAATCTCTGTCACACGTTGGTCCCGATACATCCGCTCAACCGGAGTAGGCTTAAAATACCCGATTCCGCCGTGGATTTGCACCGCTTTATCCACGTTCCGACCAGCAACCTCCGACGCATACAGCTTCGCCTTGGCAGATTCGGTCCCGTATGGGAAACCCTTGTCATATAGCGATGCGGCGCGATAGACCATCAGACGAGCGGCGTCGAGTTCCGTAGACATATCCGCCAGCATGAACTGAATCGCCTGTTTAGTCGCTATCGGACGCCCGAAAGCGTTACGTTGCTTGGCGTACGCGACGGACTGGTCCAGAGCACCCTTCGCAAGCCCGAGGCACTGCGCGGCAACCGTAATACGCGAAGAGTCGAGAATCTTCAATGCGATGCTGTAACCGTCCCCCACGTTTCCCAGCAAGTGCGATTTGGGAACTCGGCAATCGGAAAATACCAACTCCGCAGTTCCAGACCCGCGCATCCCCATCTTCCCGTGCTGCTCGTTGATCTCGAACCCCGGCGTCTCCCGCTCAACCACAATCGCCGAAATACCCCGATAACCAGCAGACCGATCCGCAGTAACGAAAACCGCAAAAACATCCGCCACCGAAGCGTTAGTAATGAACAACTTGCTGCCGTTCAGCACGTAAAACTCGCCTTCATCAACGATCGTCGTCTGCAATCCCAAAGCATCAGACCCCGTCTGTGGCTCCGTCAGCGCGAAAGCTGCGATCTTCTCCCCCGCCGCCAGACTCGGCATCCAACGCTCACGCTGCTCATCGGACCCGAAGCGGTTAATCGTCTCTGAACCCAGCGAAGTATGCGTGATAAGCACAGTGCTGGTGCTCCCGCAAACGGCCCCGATCTCCTCGAGAACCACCATGAAGTCGCGATATCCCATACCCGCGCCACCAAACTCTGGCGAAGTCAGCAATCCGGTCAGACCCATTTCCGCCAGCGCCGCGAACTGCGCTTTCGGAAACTCCTCGTTCGTGTCGACATCGTCCGCGACCGGCGCCAAGTCATTCTCGGCGAATTCGCGGACAGTCGCCGCAAGCATCTGCTGTTGCTCGTTATAGAAAGGTTGCATAGTGAGGGTCTATTTTGGAAGCTGGTTCGTGGCGTGAGTTGGTGTAATTCTAAGTGTCGGAAATATGGATCATCAGAGTCGATGTAAGGGTCGCATAGTCAGATTGGGCGTTAAAATCTGCTTATCGCTCCATCTCTCAATTCCCCCAACCGGGACGCATGACCCGGGACGTATGACAGGAAATCGCACGATACTGGGCATTGACCCTGCATTGACGACCACAGGATACGCGGTAGTTACCGCCGATTCTCGGGGTAGTGTCTCGTTGCTCGAAGGTGGCCTCATCCGGACAAAATCCAGCGACTCATTGGAACAGCGCTTGAAGACGATAAATTCGACGCTGTCCGAAGTGATTGAAGAGTTTGAACCCGACGAAGTCGCAATCGAGGACCTCCACGCGCGTTACCGGAATCTGAAGACGGCGATCATTATGGGACACGCGCGTGGCGTGGCGATATTGGCGGCCGGAAGTGCCGACCTGCCGGTGCACCACTATCAACCAGCGCGGGTCAAGAACATAGTCGCCGGCAGCGGCCGTGCTGATAAGGCACAGATGAAGCGAGCAGTCTCCATACACCTCGGATTGACGACCGAGATTACCAAAGACGATGTCGCTGACGCGGTCGGCATCGCTATCTGTCACGTCCAAGTAACCGGGGCTCCCCCAACTAACTGATCGACCAACTGATCGGCAGACCAACAATGATCTCCTACCTAAAAGGCGAAGTTATCCAAGTGCAACAGAATCCTCCCAGGGTGGTGGTCCTGACGGCGAGCGGGGTCGGCTACACGGTGACATTGCCAGTATTCGTTGAAGAAGCGCTCCAACCGTACGAGGGTCAAGAACTCGGATTGCACATCTACTACTCCGTATCGGAGCGTCAACCAATGCCCACCCTAGTGGGGTTCGAGGAAGCGGGCGACCGAGATTTCTTCGAGCAGTTCGTTCAGGTCGAAGGCATCGGTCCGGCACGCGCGGCTTCAGCCCTAACCATGCCAGTCCCAACATTGGCATACGCGATTGAAACCGAGGATTTGGTAACCCTGACTCTGATGCCGGGCATCGGTCAGCGGGGCGCACACAAGATCATCGCTACGTTGAAAGGAAAAGTCTCAGAGTCCGCGAGCCGTCCCATTGAGACCGCTGCACACAGGGCTCGAGTGCCCGACACGCGAGCCGACGTCGTTGCTGTGCTGGTAAATCTCGGCTATCGAAACAACGAGGCGGTCACGATGGTTGACGACGCAATTAGGCGTGACCCAGAACTCATCGAAGACCCTCAAGCATTGCTCAGAGATGTATTCCGCAACCATCCTGCAACGCCAGCAGTGACCCAGTAAGCATGGTCATCTGATGGCAGAGTCTGCGAGAGAGCGTATAGTTACCGGCGCTAACGACACCGATTCGAGCGCCGAACGAAGGGCAACTGAACTGCTGCGCGATCGCGCGCAACGCAACTCCAACTCGCCGGGCATGAACGATCTACGCCCTCGCCGTTTTGCCGACTACATCGGACAGCGCGACGTCGTCAACAGCATTCAGATCGCAGTCGAGGCCGCAAAGCACCGTGGCGACACTCTAGACCATGCCCTGTTTCACGGACCCCCAGGACTGGGAAAGACGACGATTTCCCAGATCATCGCCCGAGAGATGGACACAACACTCGTCCACACGTCAGGCCCAGCATTGGAACGCCCAGCCGATGTCGTCGGAATACTATCCAACCAGAAACACGGCGACGTATTGTTCATCGACGAGATACACCGTCTGTCTCATGCGGTGGAGGAGTATCTGTACTCAGCGATGGAAGATTTCCGCGTCGATTTCATCACCGGCACGGGAGCATTCGCCAAAACGATCAATTTGCCCTTGCAGAAATTCACCTTGATCGGATCGACGACACGAGCTGGTATGTTGAGCCCGCCACTGAGGGAACGCTTTGCCCTGACGTACCATCTTGACTTCTACTCGGATGACGAGATCACGCAGGTAGTGAAGCGGTCAGCGATGATTCTGTCGGTGCCGATCGACGAGGCAGGTGCGGTGGTGATCGCGAAGAGATCGCGCGGTACTCCTCGCATCGCCAACAATCTGTTGCGACGCGTCAGAGACTTCGCGCAGGTGCGAGGGGATGGGACAATCGATGCGGAGGTTGCAGCCGAGGCGTTAAGAGTCGAGGGTGTTGATGAGTTGGGGTTGGATCGGTTAGACCGTCTGTATCTGGAGACGCTGTGCAAGCAGTATCGCGGCGGCCCCGCAGGCATCAACGCCCTAGCCGCCTCGGCCAACGAGGAGGTGCAGACGCTAGAGGATGTCGTAGAACCGTTCTTGCTCAAGATCGGCTTCATCTTGCGGACACCGCAGGGACGCAAGGCCACGCCGCAAGGGATGGCGCATGTCGGAGTGCCTGTAAATGAGATTGGCGCATCCGACGCAAGTCAACACTCTTTGCTGTAAGGCGAGGCTAAGTCGCCGCCGTCCGCGAATACTCCATCGCTTCGGCGATCAACTCGTCCGGGATGTCGTCGAACGAAGCGTAGTTCATGGAGTAGAGGCGGGCGTAGAGGCCACCGTGGGCGATGAGTTCGTCATGGTTGCCGGTCTCGATGATTTCACCGTTTTGGAGGACGATGATGCGGTCAGCGCCTCGGATGGTGGCGAGGCGGTGTGCGATTACGATCCCGGTGCGGCCCTCTAGGAGACGCGCGAGCGCTTGCTGAATGAGCAACTCAGTGTAGCTGTCGATCGATGCCGTCGCCTCGTCAAGGATCAGAATTTTGGTATCGGCGACGATCGCTCTGGCAAAGGAGATGAGTTGGCGTTGGCCCAATGAAAGGTTCCCGCCGCGTTGTTCGAGTTCGGTGTCGTAGCCGTTTGGCAGGCGCATGATGAATTCGTGGGCACCTACAGCTCTGGCAGCGGCCACGACTTCCTCTCGGGTGGCATCTGCTTTGTTGTACTGGATGTTTTCGAAGACCGTGCTGGAGAAGAGGTATGGCTCTTGTAGAACCATGCCTATGTTGTCTCCCATGCTGCTGAGTTCAACGTCTCGGACATCCTTGCCGGAGATCAGGATTTCGCCTTCCCAGATGTCGTAGAAGCGGTGAAGGAGAGATGTGATGCTGGTCTTACCGGAGCCCGTTGGTCCGACGAGGGCGACCGTTTCGCCGGGTTCGACGCGGAAGTTGATGTTTTTGAGGATGGGTTCGTCCTCGAGGTAGCCGAAGGTAACGTTTTTGAATTCGACCGAGCCGTCGTTGTCGACGAGTGGTTTGGCGTCTGGTTTGTCCTGGATGTCAACGGGGACGTCTAAGACTTCGAAAATGCGCTCGCCGGATGCCATGGCGCGTTGGAAAACGGCGTAGTGCATAGTAATCGAGCGGATCGGGTCGAAGAATAGTTGGACGTAGAGGATGAAGGCGATCATGGAGCCGATTTCCAATGAGTTGCCTATGACCCAAGACCCGCCTACAACGATGATGATCGCCATGGCAGATCCGGAAAGCGTATCGACCATCGCGATCATTACGAGGCCGATCCGTGCGGCGCGTTTTGAAGCCCAAAGCTGTTCGTCGGCTTTTTCTTTGAAGAGGTCGAGGTTGACGTGCTCGCGACTCATGCCCTGCACTACCCTGACACCGTTGATGTTTTCGGCTAGCGCGCCGCTCGTGATCGATGCGGTCTGGCGAGAGTATAGGAATGCACGGCGAGCAATGGGGAGCCAGACGGCGCGAGCGATCGCGAGAGTGGACACTACCGCGAAGGTCAGCAGTGCCAACCGCCAATCCATGATGAGCATCGCAATGACGATGCCGAAAAGTAGCAAGAAATCTCCGATGCTGATGACGGCTGTTTCAAGGAACTCCTGGAGCGCCGCGACATCCCCTTGAAGACGGGACATCATTCGTCCGACCTCGGTCTTGTCCATGAAGGACATCGAGACGCGTTGCAGGTGTTCGTACATCGCGCGTCGAAGGTCGATCAGAATGTGTTCGGCTATTCGTCCAACGATGATGTTCTGTATGTACCCGACGATTACGTGGAGGGTGACAGCGCCGAAGAAGAGGCCGACCATGATGTAGAGGACGTCGCGGGCATCGGATGTGTCGCGCTGGGTGATATCTAGGACGTCGTTGACGGTGGTGCGGATGATCCACGGCAGGGCGAGAACGGAGAGAGCGAAGATGATGACGGCGATGATGCCGATGATCAGAACGTTTCGGTAAGGACTGACGAAACCTAGGAAGCGGCGGACGACGTCGCCGTTATATCCGGCACTGAAGATCTGCTGGTCGAGGTCCTCCTGATTCGCCCTGTTGTCATCGACCCATTGCGGTCTGGGCGACTCGTTGTCGGCGGGGCGACTTTGTGTTGCGTCAGTTGATGCCATGGTTAGATGCCGTCTCCGCCTTGTACATCGTCTTCGGGCCGGATTTGAAGTTCGTATAGATCTCGGTACTTTCCGCCGAGTTCAAGAAGCTCCGCATGGGTGCCGCGCTCGACGATCTTGCCGCCTTCGAGGAAGAGAATCTCATTCGCGTGCATCAAGGAGCTGAGGCGGTGCGAGATGATGATCGTCGCCCGGTCGGACGTTACCTCTTGCAACGCGGCGCGGATGCGCTGTTCGGTCGCAGCGTCGATTGCCGCTGTGGAGTCGTCGAATACTATGACCTGCGGGTGGAGCATGATGCTGCGGGCAATCGACAAACGTTGCCTTTGCCCACCAGACAATGAGACGCCACGTTCACCGACGAGGGTGCCGTAACCACTCGGAAGTCTCTCAACGTACTCGCTCATCTGAGCGTGAGAGGTTGCGCTTTCGATGTTGCGGTGCTCCGCCCAAGGGTCGCCGTATGCGACGTTGTTATCGACCGTCGTGGTGAAGAGGAACGTGTCCTGCTCCACGACGCCCACAGTTCGACGGAGAGATGAAAGCGTTACATCCGAAATGTCCTGTTCGTCGATGAGGATACGCCCCGCGATGGGGTCGTAGAAGCGTGGTATCAGGTGCGCGAGGGTCGATTTTCCAGAACCGGGTGGTCCGACGATGCCAATGGTGTGTCCGGGCCGGGCCTCGAATGAAACGTCGGTTAGGACCTGCTCGTCGCCGTATTCGTCCATGTAAGCAAAGTCGACGTTTTCGAATCGGAGCGCACCGTCGGATAGCACGAGGTCTTTGGCGCCCGGTTTATCGTCGATTTCGGGGATTTGGTCGAGGACTTCGAAGAGTCGTTTACCGGAGGTCGCGCCTTGCGCCCATCCCGCGACGACCATTCCGAGTTGTCGGACGGGGTTCTGCATGATGGACATGAATGCGAGGAACTGGGCGAGTTGACCGAGGGAGAACGGGTCGTTTTCGTCGAGGACCTTCAGCCCCCCTACGAGAAGGACAACGGACATGACGCCGAGGAATGCAAAAGTGATAATGGAGAGGTTTTTCGCACGCACCCCGACCAAATGGAAGGCTCTGTTGAAAGCCTCATTGGATGACTTGTCGTACTTTTCCATCTCGTAAGGTTCGGCCGAGAAAGACCGAACGACTCTGATGCCCTTCAGGTTTTCGTCCATGACTTTGGTGAGGCGACCCATTTCCTCTTGGTAAAGACGCCATCCCCGGGATGTTTGGAGACGGGCGACAATTGAACGCCAAGCTGCGATGGGCACGAAACTCAGGCTGATGAGCGCGAGCTCCCAATCGACTCTCATCATCAAGAAAGTGCCGGTGCTCACGAAGATCGCGAGGTAGACCACACGCAGGAGCCCCCGGCTCGCGAATGCCCGGATGCCTTCGATATCTAGGAGACCGCGTGTGAGGAGGTCACCGGTGTGCACCCGGTCGTGGTAGGCAAAACTGAGGCGTTGGAGCTTTTCGTAGTAGAGCATCCTAAGGCGGTAACCGAGACGTTGCGCGACGTTTTCGCTGATGTACATATGACCGAACGTGAAGAGTCCACGTAGCACCGCGGATGCGAGGAGGAAGAGGGCGGTTGTGACGAGGGTGCGGCGGAGAGCGTCGGTGTCGGCATCAGGAGATGTGAAGACTTCCTCCACCGTGTCCACACCATCACCGATCAACAGCGGTATGAAGAGTTGGAAGATAGAAGCGCCAACGATGAATACCAAGCCGAGTGCCAAGAGCCACGGATAGTCAAACGCCATGCGCACTATGCGCATCAACACATGAAAACTCCCGCCAGTCGAATCCGCGTCCTCCGTAGGCGCAGTTCCAGCAGCAGGAGCCGTCGCTGACGCAGCCGTCGGCATGGTCAGACGTTTGAACAGGTTCAATAAGAAACCCATAGACACCAGATTGTACGACTCAACCGTAGGAAGACAACCCAGTTCGTTGCATCTTGTTGGTCAATTCACCGATCCCGAAGACCATGTGAAACACCCGTCATTCCGGCGAAAGCCGGAATCCAGAGGGGTAGGGTAATCGGGCCGCCTTGACCACTCCTCGAATGCGCTAGAGTCATATGTGCGAGTGAGTTGCGGGGGCGAAAGAGGCCGAACCCAAGTGCTCGGATCCCCGACGCGTTCATGCCACCTCAAACAAACCCATGGCGAATCCATCCATCAGCACTGCCGCTCCCGAACTAGCACCTGTATTCAGCGACGCAGCGGTCCGTGAAAATCCCTACATGGCACGGTATGCGACGCTTGCCGACGCAAATGCGATCGACCACATCGTTCAAGCCGCATTCGGAAACTCAGCACCCAGATCGTCGGTAGCCAGAGACATCAAGCGCAACAAAACAACATACGTCGTCGTGACAAGGTCTCCAACTGCGAAGCCGATTGCTGACGACACATACACACCGACGAACAACACCGGGTGGCGAAGTCGGATCAAATCGTTGTTTTCTTCCGGGAACTTAGGGCCACGGAAAACTATGAACAACGTGGTCGGACTGGTCGGCATTTGGACCGCTTTGGACCAAGCCCACATCGTTGTGATTGCGACTCATCCCAATGAGCGTAGGCGCGGAGTTGGCGAATTACTGGTACTTGCCACCATCGTTGAGGCATTGAAAACCGGTGCCGCGAACGCAACTTTGGAAGTTCGAAAATCCAATAACGCGGCGCGTTCTCTGTATCGAAAGTACGGGTTCAACGACGTTGGCATACGCCATCGCTACTACCACGACAATCGAGAAGACGCGATCATCATGTCCACACCAGCCTTCTCAAACTTGGAGTACAAGCGATCTTTGATACGCCGGTGGAACGGCTACCTCAGCATTCGAGGCAAGACCAAATTGCAGTTCGATCCAACGCCTTATCTAGCCTTGACCGAGTAGGAACAAGATAAAAGCGACTAAGGCACCGATTGCAAATACTATGCTCCAAGTCGCCCAACGTTGCTGAACCGCTAGAAACTTTTCCGCTGAATCCCACTGGCGCGCTCGCCATGCCATCTCGTTGCCTTTTAAGCCAAGGATCAGCATCACACCCACCAGAACGACGTAGCCGATGAAACGGAACGTCAGCGGTAAGAATGGCAGAAGCGGCAGAAAACCCAGCGCCGACCACCAGATACCGTGTACCAACCCCCAAATCGGCCCAAGAATGAACGCTGACCAGTTCCACCGCTGGATCTCCTCAGGGATCTGGTCTTCTTCACCTCTCGAGGGTCTCGTGCGCCTCGGCAATCCCCATTGACTAGGACGAAACGAACCAGTTCCGATTCTGTACCCGCCGCCGCGACCGCTATCCGATCTTGCATCATCGCCACCTGATCGGCTACCCAATGACCCAACACCTTCGCTCCGGGCACCCGCAGCACCATCTGGAGAGATGCGAGCCGATTGGTCAATCTCAACCGCACACACCGCACAGTAGGAAGCGTGTGCCTCGTTTACTGACGAACACGCTTGACAGCTCGTGAAACCCAAGGGCGGCACACGCGACGGATCTGGAACGTACACGCGTTCCCCGCACCGGTCACATGCATAGTCCTCAACAGACGCCGCCGTCCCACAGTGCATGCAATAGATCGTTTTCGAGGCGTTGTCGGAGTTGCCGTCTTGTGTCGAATTCGACATCGAAGTGAAACCGTGCGCTGCCGTGAGTGATCGCTAGAAACACACATAAGCGATCCGCGTTTAGTGCCTATCTTATCCCTTTTCTGAACCGATCATGCTTCCCGCCTCCGAGACCAATCCAAAAACCCACGTCATTCTCGCGTAGACGAGCGCTTCAGCGGACGGAACGTCCATCCAGAGGGCAGTCCACGCCCCTTTCGCTGGGCGAAAGGGGCGCGAGCAAACGAAGTGACGCGAGCGGGGT
>VXSB01000019.1 GCA_009838175.1 Chloroflexota bacterium | reverse complement strand
TTGAAAGTCAGTCAATAGTCCGGCATCGCCGACGTCGCCAGACCGTCGGCCCTCCGGGGGCGTCTAGAAGATCGGCCCCTGTCATCGCTCGGTTCATGCCCCTTGCTGATGCCGTAGCCTCACCCTCCCGACGAAGCGGGCAGACGTCTGCCGGATAGGGGATGCGTTCGCCCGAACCTTGAACGGGCATCCCCTGCGGCGTGGCTTCGCCCGCCGCGTCCCCTTGCGCTTCGCGAAGGGGAGGAAGGGTTTCCCGTCTGGCTTGCTAGTCGGAGCCAGCGTAACACTCCGCATTCGAGCCCTAAAGCTACAACGACCCCCGTAACCGGATTTTTCGCGGTCGCGTTTCGCCCGTCCTCTCAGACGTCTTCCACGGCTGTGGCGGACACCGTCGGGGAGCCGTGTGTTGGCGGCTCCGTGCTACCCGCCCGCGACCATTGCATTATTAAGTTGTGTTTGAGCTGCGTCGAAAAAGGTGAGGTGCACGCTCTCCGTCCCGACGCGGCGATTCTTCGTTTTTCGGGGCGCCGTCCCGATAAAAGTCGGATCGGCGCTTAGTTGTTATATTACTACAGATGTTGTGGGAGTCAAGTCTGAACTATGATTGCGATGATTTTTGATGATGAACTGTGATGGGTGGTGGTGTATGAACCCCCTGCGTCTCGCTTCGCTTGACGCGTCCCCCTTTTGCTGACGCAAAAAGGGGAGGGCCGCCGTCATCCTAGCCCTCTCCTATCAAGGGAGCGGGGACACACCGCCGCCCAGCCCGGGCATCCCCTGCGGTCTCGCTGCGCTCGTCCGCGTCCCCTTACGCTTCGCGAAGGGGACGGGGCTGGGGATGCCTCGGTCTGTTGTCGGTCTTTTGGGCTCGCGTCCCTGTTGTCGGACTTCTGGGTTGCGCGAGGGGGAGGTGTGTTGGGAGATAATTGAGGGGATGGTTTTGAGTTATGACAATGCGGAGTGTCGGGAGGTTGCTGCGGAGTTGTTGCGGCGGCATGGGGAGTTGCAGGCGGAGGCGAATATCACGTCTCAGATTCGGGAGTTTCTGGTGCGGACGGGGTTGGTGGAGTCGAGTGATATCAGGGAAGAGATTTCGCCAGCGGAGGGATCTAGCAACTCGGTGGATTTGGCGGCTCTGGACACGTTGATTGAGGTGAAGCGGAGGATCGGGAATGGGATCGTGCCGGACTCGGCGCATGTCGCGCAGCTTGACGGTTATCTGACGGCGGCGATGGATGCCAGCAAGGGTGTGCGGATCGGGATTCTGACGGATGGTAAGCACTGGTTATTGCGGTGGCCGAACGCGGTGATGATCAACACGTCTCCGCCGTACGCGTTTGTGTTGACGGATGCTGATAAGTGGTATGCGCTGTACGAGTGGTTGCGGGACAATGCGCTGGTGGTGCGGCGGGATATTGAGCCGAGCAGTGAGGAGATACGGGACCAGTTCAGCCCGAGCAACCCGCTGTACGAGCGTGAGATCGACACGTTGCGGGCGATGTACGAAAAGTACGCGGAGTATGAAACGGTGGCGGTGAAGCGTCGGTTGTGGGAGGACTTGCTTCGGACGGCGTTGGGGGAGGTTGTGCAGGGGGATGAGTTCGATGATCTTTTCGTGCGGCACACGTATCTGACGATGGTGGTGGGGATCGTTGTGCAGGCGACGTTCGGGTTGGATGTGAATCAGATGGCGGAGAACGATCCTGAGGACTTGCTGAAGGGTCGTCAATTCTCCGAGGCGACGGGTTTGCACGGGGTGATTGAGACGGACTTTTTCGCTTGGCCGATCGAGGTTGGTGCGGCGTCACTGATCAAGACGATTGCGCGGAGGGTGGCGAGGTTCGACTGGTCTTCGCCGCCGACCGATGTTGCGGCGACGCTCTACCAGACGGTGATACCGGCGCAGGAGCGGCGTGATCTCGGGGAGTACTACACGCCGCGCTGGTTGACAAAGGCGATTGTGGAGGAGGTGGTTGCTGACCCGGTGAATCAGCGGGTGCTGGATCCGGCGTGTGGTTCAGGAGCGTTTATCGCGGAGTGTGTCGAGCATTTTCTCAATGCGGCGACCCAGCAGAGTGTGCCTGAGACGAAGCTGTTCGAGCTGCTGAGGGAGGCGGTTACGGGCATCGATGTTCATCCGGTGGCGACGCACTTGGCGCGAGCGGCGTGGGTTATAGCAGCGCGTCCGGCGATCGAAAAGAGTGTGAGTACGGCGGTGACGGTGCCGATCTATCTGGGTGACTCGTTGCAGTTGCGGTATCAGAGTCGGGACCTTTTCGCGGCGAATAATGTGACGATCGGGGTGGGCGATGACGCGAATACGGAGTTGGTGTTCCCGGTTGCGCTGGTGAATCACGCGGAGAGTTTCGACCAGATGATGGTTGATGTGGCGGAGTATATCGAGAGTGGCGAGGACCCTAAGCTGGCGATGGGTGATGTTCCGTTGACGGATGGCGAGTCGGAAACGCTGTCCGAGACTATCGACAAGCTCAAGGATCTGCATGCCCAGGGACGGGACCACATCTGGGCCTACTACATACGTAACTTGGTGCGTCCGATCACGCTGGCGCGGAACAAGGTGGATGTGATCGTGGGTAATCCGCCTTGGATCAACTACAACCAGACGACGGATGTGCTGCGTGATGAGTTGGTGAATCAGAGCCGGAACGTGTATGGGATTTGGGCCGGTGGGCGGTATGCGACGCATCAGGATGTGGCGTCGCTGTTTTACGCGCGGTGCGTTGATCTGTATCTGCGGGATGGTGGGTTGATCGGGTTCGTGATGCCGCACAGCGCGTTGCAGGCGGGGCAGCATACGAAGTGGCGGACGGGGGAGTGGAAGGCGCGTGGTGGTGCTAGGACGTTGAGTGTGGATTTTCAGGTGCGGAAGGCTTGGGACTTGGAGCGGTTGGAGCCTAACGACTTCTTCCCCGTACCTTCGTCGGTTGTGTTTGCCGAGCGTAGAGGGGAGGATGGGAAGGCGAGACCATTGGCAGGTACGGTTCGGCAGTGGGTTGGAGCAACGGGATCTGCGAATGTCCGGCGCGTGGATATGGAGATTACGGATACGAGTGCGGGCGTGTTGTCGCCGTATTCGAACTTGTCACGGCAGGGAGCGACCATTGTTCCGCGCGTACTTTTCATGGTGAATGAGGTTTCGAATCCGGCTACGGTTCGTGTTGGTGGGACGGTGACTACCGAGCCGCGTCGCGGAACAAACGACAAGCAACCGTGGAAGGGATTGGAGCTAACCAATCTCCATGGAAACACGATTGAAAACGATCATATTTTTGATATTCATCTTGGCGAAACGATCGTCCCGTATAGAACGTTGGTGCCACGTCAAGCGCTTCTACCAGTCAAACAGACAGCGAACGGCATTTCTAAGGATTCGGCTTCAAACAGCGGGATCGACTCAAGGTCTTTGGGTCGCAGGATGCAACAAAGATGGGCTCGGATCAATCAAGTTTGGGAAGACAATAAATCGCCATCAAATCGCTTGAGCTTATTGGAGCGGCTTGACTACTTTGGCAATTTGGAATCCCAACTTGACTGGCGACACGAACCTGGAAACCGCCCGAGGCGCATCGTCTATACGAAATCAGGCGAACCGACAGCCGCTATTTTGGATGATAACGATGCTGTTGTAGATCATTTGCTTTATTGGGTAACCGCCGCAACCGACGATGAAGCTTACTACCTGATCGCTGTAATCAACAGTCGAGTTTTGTACGAGGCAGTTCAGCCGTTGATGTCCAAAGGTCAATTCGGTGCGCGAGATGTGCATAAACACCTCTGGCGATTGCCGATACCGGAGTTTGATGGTGGGGATTCGTTGCATGTGGACGTGGCTGATGCGGGTAGGGATGCGGCGGAAGGTGTGGAGCGGGAGTTGGTGAATTTAAAGCAGCGGTATGCGGAGCGGTTGACGGTTACGATTGCGCGTCGGGAGGTTAGGAAGTGGTTGCGGGAGTCGGCGGAGGGGCGAAGGGTGGAGGAGGTTGGGGGGGCGTTGTTGGGG
>VXSB01000026.1 GCA_009838175.1 Chloroflexota bacterium | reverse complement strand
CTCCCGGCCTTGCGGCGGACTTCCGATCCGCCGAGGGACGCCGCCGGAGGACGCGGAGACGCCGCGACGCGGCACGGCTGTGAGCCGTCGTGTCGGTTTTGCCTTCTGTCCTCACGTATGTCTCCCTGTGGCCGCTTGGGTCGGGGGTCTGCACACGTCTGCGCAGCACTGTGGTGCGGGTCGCGAGACCCGCGGAACTTGTTCACTTGTTGTTTATACAACGTATGTAAGAATATATCAAGTGTATTTCGTCTGAACCGGGGATTGCGGGGATTTGTGGATTGGCGGGATGCGCCCCGCCCTTTTGTCCTGTCTCACCCTCTCCCTGACCCTCTCCCATCGAGGGAGAGGGGATTTTGCGGGGGGCTACCCTCTCCCACGTGGGGGAGGGGATGCGCGTTCACACCACCTCCTTGGGCATACCCCGCTCTGGTGTGGATCCTTTGGGCTCCGCTTGCTCACGCCCCTTTACGCTTCGAGAAGGGAGCGTGGGGGCACTCATCGATCGTCTTCGAATCCTTGGCCGTCGAGAACGATGCGGAGACGATCGGAGGCGTTGTTTAGCGTTGCTAGTTCATCTGTTGGGAGATCGATTTCCAGCGCGCCAAGATTATCTTGCATCTGATCGGCGGTATCCGCGCCGGAGATCGAGACTGTTATCTCAGGATGCGAAAGTACCCATGCCTGTGCCACCTGTGCGGGTGTCGCGCCGATGCGTTTGGCGACATCAGCGTTGGCGCGGATCACGTCAGCCGCCGCTCCGCGTACGACGCGGTTGAAGGCGTGCGATCGACGGTTGCCCCAAAGCGACATGTTGCTGGGCATTCGATCTGGATCGTAATCGCCTGAGAGTAGTCCGACGGCGAGGGGGCTGTACGCCATGATGCCTAGTCCGGTAGCGCGAACCATAGGGAACATCTCGTCCTCGAGTTCCCGGTTGAGCATGCTGTAGGGGTTCTGAACTGTGATCAGACTGCCGGCGTTGATGCGATCTTGGACGCGCAGCGTCTGGACGACTTGCCATGCTTGGTAGTTGCAGACCCCGGTATATCGGATCTTGCCATCGCGAACCAGATCTTCGAGTGCTCGGGTGCGTTCTTCGTAACCAACGGTCTCATCGAAGTGGTGGATGAGGTAGACGTCGATGCGGTCGGTCTGCAAGCGTTTGAGGGAGCGCTCTACTTCACGGATGATGTGCCAACGCGATGTGTTGCGATCATTGACTCTTTGGGCGACTGGACTTGAAACCTTAGACGTGATGACGATGTCGTCGCGATCTCCTCGGTCTTTCATGAGTTCTCCGAAGATGATTTCGGAGGTTCCGGCGTTGCGCCGGTTGTCGCCAAGCCCGTATATGTTTGCGCAGTCGATGAGATTTAGACCGCCGTCAAGTGCGGCGGCAATGGTGTTTTTAGCTTCGTCGGCGTCGTGCTGGCCGCGGAATCCGAGACCCAGAGCCATACGCGTGACCATCACGCCGCCCTTGCCGAAGTTCACATACTCGCGTTGCATTAATTGGATGTCCTTGTGTTTCTTTCGCTGTTCGGAAGATGCCGGATAGAGATCGTGTTATGGGAGGCTGATCTCGACGTCGAGTTCTGCCCCGATGGATTCGTACCACTCGATGACTTCCCGATGGTACGGGATGCCTTCATCAAGCCGTTGCTCGGTTTCTTCGCCTTCGATGAGGCCGGGATAGAGGACGCGTTCGTGGCCGGGTGCTGGTTTTGCGGCTGCGAGGTGGGCTAAGGCGTCGTCCATGTTGTCTAGGAACTCGTCGTGGTCGCAGAAGGCCTCGATTTGGAATGCGGCGAAGAAATGGTAACCACCTTGGTACTGGTTACCGGATCCGGATAGGCCTACACCAGCGAGAGTTTGACACATGATGGCGCATACAGCAGCGAATCCGTAACCTTTGTGGGATCCGTTTTCCCGCGTGCCTCCGAAGGGAAGCAGGAAGTACTCATCGGGCGGATCTACAGGTTCATTGAACGGATTGCCTTCGGTGTCGGTGATCCATCCGGGTTCAAGCGGTACGCCGATGCGTCGAGCCAGACCGACTTTGTTGTTGGCGATCTGGGTACATGCGACATCGAACAGGAATGGGTGCTCGTTGCGCGCTGGAGCTGCCCACGATATGGGGTTGGTGCCGAGTCGGGATTCGGCTGCGAAGGTTGGGAGCATCCCGCCGGAGGCGCGTGTACCGTGTCCGCCGGTCATGCAGAGTCCGATCATGCCCTGCTGTGCGGCCTGAGCGGCGTAGTACCCGCATCCGCCGAGGTGCCCGGAGTCGAAGACGGTCACTGCGCCGGTGCCGTATTGCTTCGCCTTGTCGATGGCGATCTGCATCATGTCGCCACCGATTTGGATGCCGAGGGCTCCGTCACCGTCGAAGTTTGCGGTGGTTGCGGTTTCTCGAACGATCTTGAGATCGGGTGTCGGGTTGAGGGTGCCGGCCATGTATTGGGCGACGTAGTTTCGCATCATGTTCGACACGCCGTGAGTTTCGACAGCGCGAAGGTCGTTGGTGAGTAGGACGTCGGTCGAAGCTTTTGCGCCGTCTTCGTCTACTCCGCATCGCATGAATAGGGCTTCGGTAGCGGCTCTCATGCGATCGACATCTACATAGACCCGATCTTCTACTGGGACGTGAAATTGTTCCAACACGACTTTGTTGCTCCTGTTCTTTCTCAGCCTGTGCGCAGTTTAACTTAGGACTCCGAGCCAAGTAAAACGTTCGCGAGCGTAACGGTCACGCGTTGAGTTGATGTTTTTCAGGCACTTGAGGGGGCGGACTTTATCATTGGCGATGATGACTTCTCCTGTTGATCAAACCGTCGCAAGCGGTGCCAGAGAATCGAGGTCCCTTGCCAGAGCTTTGCTGAGTGCGATGCGGCCCTTGCAGGCACCAAAGAACGGTTTGGTGCTCGTGCCGCTGATCTTTTCCGTGAACATTTGGTTCGCGGTCGATGATGTCTCGGGGATGTTCGAGATCGTTTTGCGTGCGTTAGGCGCAGCAGTGGCATTTACGTTGTTGTCGGGAGCGGTCTATCTGATCAACGACTTGGCAGATGTGGAGCGAGACCGAGCACATCCGGTGAAGCGGAAGCGGGCGATAGCGTCGGGGGACCTTCCGGTTTCGGTCGCGACGGTTTCAGCGGTATTGGCGATCTTGGTTTCGACGGTGATATCGGTGTTGATCAGTGTGCCGTTGATGGTTGTGGCGGTGGTATATCTGATATTGAATCTGGCTTACACATTCAAGCTGAAGCATGTCGCGATATTGGATGTTATGTCCGTAGCAGCCGGATTCGTGTTGCGCGCGTACGCGGGTTACGTTGCGATCGGTGGCCCGGTGCCGGGGTTCGAGAACGGAGTTGCAGGTGTAGATATCGACGTTTCGCCGTGGTTCTACATAATGACCGCGTTGGGATCGCTTTTGATCGCGCTTGGCAAGCGGCGAGCGGAACTGAAGACGGCAGGAGATGCGGCGGCTAATCAACGAAGCATATTGGGTCAATACACCGCGGAATTCATCGATGCTCTCATCATGAGCACGGCGACATTGACGATCTTCACGTACGCGCTTTACGCCATCGACTTGGGAGATACCGGTGCAAACGTGCCTGCGGACAACACGATGATGGTGACGATCCCGTTCGTCGCGTACGGGATATACCGATATCTGTATCTGCTGTATGTGAAGGGCGAGGGTGAAGCGCCGGAGATCGTCTTGCTCAGGGATCGCCCAACACTGATCAATGGTTTCTTGTGGCTCGCGGTCGCATCGACGATACTGTTGATACACACGATTGGCACCGCGAATGGCAGTTGACGCGAATGAAGGAGATACTGGGATGTCTAAATTGAGCGAATCCGAAGTTGCGGAACTGTTGACTGCGTTGACAGATTGGGAGCTAGATCCGGAGTCAGGAGCGATCGTGCGGCATTTGGAGTTTCCGACTTTTGCGGACGCGATTCAGTTCGTGAATCGGGTTGCGCAGGATGCCGATGATCACGATCATCATCCGGACATCGACATCCGGTACCGACGATTGAAGGTGGCGCTGATTTCGCATGATGTCGGTGGATTGACGAAACGCGATAGCAGGATGGCTCGGTTGATTGATGAGCAGGTAAGGCGGTCGGGGATGTAGGGCGCGTGTCAATCCGTCAACCGTTGGGATGGTAGCGAAGCGGTCTGCGCTTAGTTCTCCACCTCCACCTCACATACCCCTGCGAACTCGCTTCGCTTGCTCTCTTCCTCTTTCGCCTCGAAAGGGGACAGTGATGACGCGGTATCATTCTTACCTATCAGTCGCGAACGATTCATGGAGCCGTCACATCATGCCTGCGATGACGAAAGAGCAACTCGAACATTTTGAGCATTTCGGGTTTGTAACCGCCGAGGGGGTGCTCGATCCTGAGCAGATCATTGACCCCGTGATTGACGAGTACGCAGGAGTGCTCGACAGCCTCGCGGACGAGCTTTATGAAGAGGGCAAGATCAGTTCGAAGTACGAGGAACTCGATTTCGGCGAGCGCGTGACTCAGATATACGCCGAATCGGACGAGATCTACAACGGGTACTTCGATTTCTCATTGCCGCAAGGTGGTGTCAAGGAGGACACGCCTTTTTGGGCTGGGCCGGCGGTATTTGACGCGCTGACAGCGCCGGGAATGCTAGATGCAGTCGAGTCCTTCATCGGCCCAGAGATTTATTCGAATCCTGTGCAGCACGTAAGGATCAAGGTGCCGGAGAGTAGAGCGCCTCGGGACGAGAAGGGGCATGTGAAGTTTGGGATCACGCCTTGGCACCAAGACCAAGGCGTAGTGAATCCAGATGCGGACGAGACAGAGATGTTGACAGTATGGTTCCCGCTGATGGATGCTGATGTCGAGAACGGATGTCTGTCTGTCGTGCCGGGTTCCCATCGGAACGATCTTTTGACGCACTGTCCGGGTTTCGACAACGGATTGCAGTCGGGATTGCAGATACCGGAGACGGAGTTTGAGGTCGGCAAGGCGGTGCCGATCCCGCTGAAGAAGGGCGACGCGCTCTTTATGACGAAGTTCACGGTGCACTCGTCTCTGCCGAACAACAGCGACCGTATCCGCTGGAGTTTTGACCTTCGCTACAACCCGATCGGGCAATCGACAGGTCGCACGAGTTTCCCCGGCTTCGTCGCACGCAGTCGTAGCAACCCGCAGAGCGAGTTGCACGACGCTGCAATCTGGAACGAGCTGTGGACAGATGCGCGAGATTCCTTGGCAAAAGGTGAGCAACCGTCGTTCAATCGCTGGGACGGCAGCGAACCGGCCTGCGCCTAACCATGTCCGCTATAACCAGCGAGCAGCTTGAACATTTCGAGCATTTCGGCTTCGTTACCGCGGAGGGCTTGGTCGATCCTGAAAGCGTGATTGATCCGGTTATCAACGAATACGCTGGTGTACTTGACAACCTCGCCGACGAACTCTACGAAGACGGTACGATCAGTTCCAAGTATGAGGAATTGGAGTTCGGGGAGCGCGTAACGCAGATTTACGCCGACTCGGGCGAAGTTTATAACGGGTACTTCGACTTCTCACTACCCCAGGGCGCAATAAAGGAAGACACTCCGTTCTGGGCAGGCCCGGCGGTATTCGACGCACTCACAGCACCGGATTTGCTGGATGCCGTGGAGACGTTCATCGGGCCAGAGATCTACTCCAATCCGGTGCAACACGTTCGGATCAAAGTGCCGGAGAGTCGGGCGCCACGCGACGAAAAGGGAATGGTGAAGTTCGGCGTGACACCTTGGCATCAGGATGCTGGGGTAGTCAACCCGGACGCTGATGATTCGCTGATCCTTACGGTTTGGTTTCCGTTAATGGACGCGGACGCGGAAAACGGTTGCCTTCAAGTGGTGCCCGGTTCCCATCGAGAGGATTTACTCACTCACTGCCCGGGGATGAAGGCCTCGTCGCCGTCGGGTTTGCAGATCCCGGAGTCGCAATTTGAGGTTGGCAAAGCGGTGCCGATCCCCTTGAAGAAGGGCGACGTGCTTTTCATGACGAAGTTCACAATCCATTCGTCGCTGCCCAACAACAGCGATCGCATCCGTTGGAGCTTCGACCTTCGTTACAACCCGATCGGCCACTCGACTGGCCGGACAAGTTTCCCGGGCTTCGTGGCACGAAGCCGGAGCAACCCGGATAGCGAGTTGCATGATCCAGCGATTTGGAATGAGATGTGGACGGAGGCAAGGGACGCTTTGGCCATGGGTGAGGAGCCTTCGTTCAACCGCTGGGATGGAACTGATCCCGTCTGCGCTTAGGAACTCGCTATCATTCTCAACTGTTAGCCACCATCGATCCGAGGAGCCGTTGAACTATGCCTGCAATGACGAAGGAGCAACTTGAGCACTTCGAATACTTTGGGTTTGTAACCGCGGAAGGCGTGATCGATCCTGAAGGCGTGATCGACCCGGTGATCGAAGAGTATGCGGGGGTGTTGGATAGTCTGGCGAATGAGCTGTACGAGGATGGGAAAATCAGCTCAACGTATGAGGATCTGGAGTTTGGGGAGCGGATGACGCAGGTATATGAGGAGTCGGATGAGATTCATCAAGGGTATTTCGACTTTACGCTTCCGCAAAGAGGCGTCACGGAAGATACGCCGTTTTGGGCCGGGCCAGCGGTGTTCAATGCAATGACATCGCCGGATCTGTTGGATGCAGTGGAGTCGTTCATCGGGCCGGAAATTTACTCGAACCCGGTGCAGCACATTCGGATCAAGGTGCCTGAGAGTCGTTCGCCTCGTGATCATCTGGGTCGGGTGAAGTTCGGGGTTACTCCGTGGCACCAGGACCTCGGCGTCGTGACGCCTGATGCGGACGATTCGCTGATTCTGACGGTGTGGTATCCGCTGATGGATGCGGATGAGGAGAACGGATGCTTGCAGGTCATTCCGGGATCGCACCGCGACGAAGAGTTGCATCTGCATTGCCCAGGTGGCAAGAAGGTGCTAGGCAGTTTGCACATACCGGACAGCGAGTTCGAGGTAGGGACGGCAGTGCCGGTGCCGGTGAAGAAGGGCGATGCTCTGTTCATGACGAAGTACACGATCCATTCATCGTTGCCGAACAACAGCGATCGGGTCAGGTTCAGCATGGATTTGAGATACAACCCGATCGGGCAGTCGACAGGTAGGACGAGTTTCCCGGGATTTGTTGCCAGAAGCCGCAGCAACCCTGATACCGAATTGCACGATCCTGTTGCTTGGAATCAGTCGTGGCTGGACGCGAGGCGTGCGCTGGCTAAGGAGGAGGAGCCTCCATTTAACCGTTGGGATAGCGACCACCCGCTCTGTGCGTGAGGCCAACCCGTTCCGTTACAGCCGCAATCTCATGATGTGGCGGCGAGTGCCAGCCATGGCGATTTCATTGAAGCCCAGACGCTCGAAAGTACCGATGCGGCCCATGTAGCTGTAGCTGGGCGAATCGTAGTCCACAGGATAAGCTTCTACACTCTTCGCGCCGTTGTCGCGTGCATACTCGATTGCGGCGTTGATTAGTGGAGTTGTCATCCCCTGACGACGGTACGCGCTGCGGACGTAGAAGCAGGCGATTGACCATACGTCTTCCATATCGGAACCGTCCGAAACGTAACTGCGTGTGCGGAGATTGTTGTAGGACTCCAATGGTGCGATTGAGCACCAAGCGATAGGTTCGTCGTCGTCATAAGCCAAGATGCCGACTGGAGTGTCGGCGGCAACGGTTTGGTAAAGAGCCTGCTTCTTGGCGGGAGAACCGGCGCGTCGAAAGGCCGACGGCATCGGCCTGAAAACCATGCACCAACAGTGCTTGGGACCACCACGCGATTCGAAGAATCGCTCGAGGTCCGGCCAGCGGTCAGGAGTGACGGGGAGGAATTTCATCTCGGTCGCAACTCGCTCGCGGTTCTTGTTATGGCTGCTCCGTAGAGGAATATCAATGAGGCGATGTATGCCCAGATCATGAGGACGACGACGGAGGTGATGGGGCCGTAAATGTTGGCTTGGTAGGTGTCTTGGTTGTTGGCCCAGAAAAAGACGTGTTTGCCGATTTCAAAGAGAATGATGGCGACGATCGCTCCGAATATCGCGTCGCGCTTGAGTACGCGGGTGTTAGGTATGCGGTAGTAGATGATAGCGAAGATGAAGGCTGTGAGGATGGCAGGCAGAATAGTAGCGACGATGCCGAGAATAATCGTTGCTAAGGTGGACAATCCGAGGGTTGCTGGGGCGGAAGCTTGGCTGAGGCGGATCAGGACTTGGATGACGCCGGATAGTCCGATGGAGATCATGAATAAAGCCACGACGAAGGTTGCGAGACTGACGCTTTTGATGGTGACCTGGACGACTCTGGTGTTTCGTATACCGAATACGCGGTTTACAGCCCGGGTGGTGGCTGCGAAGAGTCTGTTGGCACCGATCATGAGGTTTATGACGGCGAGAATTCCGATCGTGAGCGAACCGCCCAGGAGGCTGTTGATGGCATCGTCAATGAGATCCCGCGATGCCGGGAACAGGTAGTGAAGTGCTTCGGTGAGGACTTCAACGACGCCGTCAGAGGGCCCAATAGCGATTAGGAGCATCGCCATGAGGGCGACGAGTGGGAGTTGCGAGAGTACGGTGAAGAATGCTAGGGCGGCGGCGAGATCGACACCGTCAGCTTTGATGAGTCTGCGTACAGCTTGAACAGGAGCGATTAAGGGCCAAAGAAGGGCGTATTTGGAAGGAGTATTGGCGGAATCGGTCATGCGGTTTTGCGTACCGAGTTTCTTGTGTCGAGAGACGCAAACGCGCCGCACCGGTGAACCGATGCGACGCGTTGACTTGGCTCTTGAGAACCGGGTTCTAGCTGAAACTAGACTAGAAGTCCATTCCGCCGCCAGGTGGCATTCCGCCGCCAGGCATGGGTGGCTCGGGCTGCTCAGAGATGAGCGCCGCAGTCGTCAGGATCATGCCTGCAACGGATACTGCGTTCTCAACGGCTGAGCGAGTGACCTTGGCCGGGTCAACGATGCCCATCTCCATCATGTCACCGTACTCGTCGGTCATGGCGTTGAAGCCGAAGTTGACGTCATCGCTGCCAGCTACGCGGTCGAGGATGACTGCGCCTTCAAAACCGCAGTTGCCGGCGATGATGCGGATCGGCTCGCGCAGGGACTTCGAGAGTATCTGCACACCGGTCTGCTCATCTTCGTCTTCAAACTCGATGGCATCGAGTTTGTCGGCGGCGCGGATCAGGACTGAACCGCCACCGGGTACGATACCTTCTTCAACAGCCGCACGAGTCGCTTCCAAAGCGTCTTCGACACGTTGCTTTTTCTCCTTCATCTCGATCTCGGTGGCTGCGCCGACACGAAGGATGGCAACGCCCCCGGATAACTTGGCGAGCCGCTCTTGGAGCTTCTCGCGGTCGTAATCGGAGGTCGTGTCCTCGACTTGGGCTTGAATTTCGGCCATGCGACCACGGATGCCGGATTGATCACCTGCACCGTCCACGAAGGTCGTGTCGTCTTTCTTGACAACGACCTGTCGACAGCGACCGAGGTCTTCGAGGGTAGCGGAGTCGAGCTTGCGCCCGATCTCGTCGGAGATGACGGTACCGCCGGTGAGGATCGCGATGTCCTGGAGCATTGCCTTGCGGCGGTCGCCGAAGCCAGGTGCCTTAACTGCGACGCAGTTGAGGGTCCCGCGCAGCTTGTTGACCACGAGCGTGGCGAGGGCTTCGCCTTCCACATCCTCGGCGATCACGATGATGTTCTTGCTGGTCTGCAAGACTTTCTCGAGAAGCGGAAGCAGGTCGGACACTGCCGAGATCTTCTGCGAGGTGATCAGGATGTACGGGTCGTCAAGAATCGCTTCCTGCCGGTCAGGATTGGTGACGAAGTAGGGTGACAAGAAACCTCGGTCGATCTGCATACCTTCCACGAAATCGGTCTCGTAGGAGAGGGACTTGGACTCGTCGACGGTGATGACGCCGTCTTTTCCGACTTTCTCCATGACTTCGGCGATGAGGGTGCCCATCTCGTCGTCGTGAGAAGAGAGGACCGCGACATTGGCGATCTGCGAGGAGCTGTCAACCGGCGTGGACTGGCTCTTGATCGATTCGCGGATGGTGGCCATGGCCTTTTCCATACCACGCTTGATGGCCATGGGGTCGGCACCGGCGGCGACGTTCTTGAAGCCTTCGGCCACGATCGCCTGCGCCAAGACGGTTGACGTGGTCGTACCGTCACCGGCGTCGTCGTTGGTCTTCTTGGACGCTTCTTTCAAAAGCTGGGCGCCCATGTTCTCGAACGGATCCTCGAGATCGACTTCCTTGGCGATGGTCACGCCGTCGGAGTTGACCTGCGGGGGGCCGAACTTCTTGTCAACGATGACGTTCTGACCGCGCGGGCCGAGTGTCTTCTTGACGGTGTTTGCGAGGACGTCGATGCCTTCCTTGAGCTTGGCTCGAGCCTCCTCTTCGAATAGCAAATCTTTTGCTGGCATTTGCTTGGTTTCTCCTTATAGTGTCGTTTCGTGCGACGAAATCCGTAATCGATACGGTATCGATCAGAATTAACTGACGATCGCCAAGATGTCGGATTCTCGCAGGATCAGGTAGTCGCTGCCATTCTGGCTGTACTCGGTACCGGCGTACTTCGAATAGATAACGGTGTCGCCAACGCTCACACCCATCTCGATCAAAGCGCCTTCGTCGGTGGTCCGGCCTGGACCAACCGCGACGATCGAGCCTTGCTGCGGCTTCTCTTTGGCGGTGTCTGGGATGATGATCCCACCCGGGCTGGTCGCCGATTCCTCTTCGGCCGGCGAGACTACCACGCGGTCGCTTAGTGGTTTCAAGTTAACCGTCACTCGGTCTTTCCTCCTTGATATTGATATTTCGTTTCGTCTTGCAGGCAGGGATCAAATGAGACGAGAATTGTCTCAATCGAACCCGAACCGCTTGCGTCGAATTTCGTTAGCAGTCGACTATCGCGACTGCTAACACAAAATTATATTTCGACAACTTCGATTCGCAAACACAATCCTTGCCCCTTTCGCGAAGCGAAGGGGGCGCGCACAAGCGAAGCGAGTGTGCGGGGGATGCCCGCCGCCCGTCATTCCCGCGCAGGCGGGAATCCAGAGGGGCGCGGAGAGGCGCTGTCCCCTCTCCCTCGATGGGAGAGGGCTAGGGTGAGGGTGATCCGCCACACAGAACCCGAAGGCGATAGCATCTAACACCAGAGATGACGTTGGAGATGGTCATAATCGCGGTTGCTCGCGTGGCGGGTTCATTGCCCGTGCTTCGCTGGGCGTTCTTCGGAGCGATTCTTGCGATACTGGTCGACTTTTCCGACCTGTTCATGATGAACCTGATCCAGCTGGGCGGGGTTACGAACTACCAAACGTTCGACAAGTGGATCGATCAGGTCTACATGCTGACCTTCCTCTGGGTCGCGGTGCGGCAGTGGGACGGGCCTGGACGGACGATTGCGATCTGGTTGTTCGCGTTTCGCGCTATCGGCTTCGTCGCCTTCGAATTCACCGAATCGAGGTGGGTTCTGTTCCTGTTCCCGAACGTCTTCGAGTTCTGGTTCGTAGCCATCGCCGCGCAACGGCACTGGTGGCCCGACTACGAATTCACTGCGAAACGTATATTTTTCTGGCTGATTGTCTGCACCGCGTTGAAGCTGATGCAGGAATACATACTCCACATCTGGCAAGTGTTGGACAACTACACGGCGGTCGGGGTGGTAGAGGCTTGGTGGGAGTTTTTGACCGGGTTGTTTTAGGGAGTGATTCGGTGGGGGTGGAGGTTGCCGGTGATATGCCGCCCATGCCGGAGTTTTGCCGCTATTTCGGCATTTTCGCGGCATGAGCGGCATGTTGAAGGGGAATCATGCCGCTGTTGGCGGCAAAACTCCGGCATGATTAGTTTTTGAACAAGTTCAAAAAATTGGGTGAACTAGGATGCGAAGGATTGGGCGTGCATTTCCCCCTTTCGTGTGGACGAAAGGGGGTCAGGGGGTATGTGGGCGACGGAGTGCGGAGGCGGGTGATGTTGCTGTAAAATTAAATCTAGACAGACAGGCTAGACAGGATTATGATGCTTTGATGGCTAGTTGGCAATTGCAGGATGCGAAGAACCGATTCAGCGCGGTGGTGAATGCGGCTCTGGCCGGGGAGCCTCAGCAGGTGACTCGGCGGGGTGAGCCGGTGGTGGTCGTGGTATCCGTTGACGAATATGAGCGGCTCCGGAAGGGGAAGCCCGAGGACGCTCCCACATTTGTGGAGCACCTGTTGGCGATACCCCAAGGTGGCGACTTCGACTTTGAGCGTCTCCCTCTGAAGCCCCGTGATATTGACTTTTAATGTTGCTGCTGGACACGAATATAGTATCCGCCGTTCGTAGGCCTGACAGGCATCCTGAAGTCGCTCGGTGGTTGGCAGCGGAGCAATCTGAAGCGCTGTTCCTGAGCGTGGTCACGATTGGCGAGATTCGACGCGGGATCACACGGCAGGAACGTCGCGACCCTCCGTTCGCACACGAACTAACAGTATGGTTGACCCAACTTCTGACACAGTTTGGTGACCGTGTGCTTTCCTTCGATTTACCTGAGGCGCAGCGTTGGGGCCGTCTGTCGGCGGAACTTGGACATGACACCCCAGACCTGATGATCGCGGCGACGGCGCTGGAGCGCGGCTTCACGGTGGTTACTCGCAACGTCAAGGACTTTGAGCTGACGGGAGTGGAGACGTTTGATCCGTCTGAGGGATGAGTGGGAGTTTTTGACCGGGTTGTTTTAGGGAGTGATTTGATGGGGGTAGAGGTTGCATGTTGAAGGGGAATCATGCCGCTGTCGGCGGCAAAACTCCGGCATGATTAATTTCTGAACAAGCTCAAAAAGTTGGGTGAACCGGGGATTGAGGGATGGGCTGTGATGGGTGTTAGTCGGGTGACCGGATGTGGTCGGATTTAGTGGTTATAGACTTTTTGGTCGTGAGTCTTAGCAAGTACGGAAATTAGACGTGCCGGATAACGAAGCGACGGCGCGGATCAGGATCAATCAGATGTTGGAGAGGTCTGGTTGGCGTTTCTTTGATGAAGATGGGAGACTGGGGAATATTCATTTGGAGTCGAAGGTCAGTGGGCAGGCGGAGTTGGACGCGATGGGTGATGATTTCGAGAATGTGGGGAGGGGATTTGTCGATTATTTGCTAGTAGATGAACGTGGACGTCCGTTGGTGGTGTTGGAAGCGAAGTCGGCCAGCAAGCAGCCATTGGTGGGCAAAGAGCAGGCTAGGTCATACGCGCGGCGGAAGAATTGCCGATACGTAATTTTGTCAAACGGTCATTTGCATTACTTCTGGGACGTTGAGCAGGGTAATCCTTCGACAATCACGGAGTTTCCTCGGCCAGAGAGTGTCGGTGAGATAGTGAAGCGTCAACCGCCGGATCGAGGGCGTTTGGTGGATGAGGCGGTGAATGCGGATTACATCATGAAGACGAAGATGCCGGATTACAAGCTTCGAGCGGGTTGGATCAACGAAGATGAACGCGACGAGTTCATGCGGGTGAATGGGTTGCGTTTGATGCGGGAGTATCAGGTGAATGCGGTGAAGTCGATCCAGCGTGCAGTGAAGCGTGGCAATGATCGTTTCCTGTTTGAGATGGCTACGGGAACGGGCAAGACGTTGGTGGCGGCTGCGATCATCAAGCTGTTTTTGCGGACGGGGAATGCGTCGAGGGTACTGTTCCTAGTCGACAGGTTGGAACTTGAGAATCAGGCCAAGCGGGCGTTCGAAGATTATCTCAAACCCGATTATTCGACTGTGATCTACAAAGACGACCGGAGCGGTTGGCGTCGCCATGAAATTGTGGTGACAACGGTGCAGTCGTTGCTGGTGAACAACAAATACGTCGAGCTGTTCTCCCCTACCGATTTCGACCTCGTGATTTCGGATGAGGCGCACCGTTCGATCAACGGGAATGCGCGGGATGTTTTCAACTACTTTATGGGTTACAAGCTGGGGCTGACCGCCACGCCGCGCAATTACCTGCGAAACGTGAAAGCGGGTGATGCGTCGGTCCTTGATCCTCGAGAGATGGAACGGCGACTGCTACTGGACACGTATCGCACGTTTGGTTGCGAAAGTGGACGGCCGACTTTCAGTTATTCGTTGCTAGATGGAGTGAAAGACGGGCATTTGATCAATCCGAAGGTGGTGGATGCTAGAACGGATGTCTCGACGGAGATGTTGTCGGAACAGGGATTCCTCGTAACGTTTACCGATGAGGAGGGCGAGGAGACGACGGCGACGATGCAGCGCCGTCATTTTGAGCGCACTTTCTTTTCCGACTCGACGAATCAGGAGTTCTGCGCCGTTTTCCTCGAACATGCTCTTAGGGATCCGATCAGCAAAGAGATCGGGAAGTCGATTATTTTCTGCGTGAGCCAGAGTCATGCGGCGAAGCTGACGAATATTCTGAACGAGTTTGCGATGCAGATGTTTCCGGGGCGGTACCAGTCTGATTTCGCGGTGCAGGTGACGTCGGTGATTCCGACGGCTCAACGGTTTGCGATGAACTTCGCCAACAACAACTTGAATGATCGTAGCCAATTCATCGAGGGATACTTGACGAGTAAGACGAGGGTCTGCGTGACAGTGGGGATGATGACAACTGGTTACGATTGCCCGGATATCTTGAACTTGGGTTTGATGCGTCCGATCTTTTCGCCGACGGATTTCATACAGATTAAGGGACGGGGTACGCGCAAGCACGATTTCCGGGATCAGGCGATCGAGAAGTACCTGAAGGAAGGATCGCCGAACGCCGAGAAAACGTCTTTCAATCTGATCGACTTTTTCGGGAATTACGAGTATTTCGAAACCGAATACGACTATGACGAGGTTTTGAAGCTGCCGCCGATCAGCAAGGGGCAGAATGGGGACGACGGTCCGGAAAACGGCGCGGTAACAAAGCGGCTGAACATGTTCACTTACTTAGGAGAGGACGAGCTTCATTCGTTGCGGGAGGAGCAGATTGGGACTGTGGGAATGAAGGTCGATCGAATGATGTTCAACAGGTTCGCGGACGATGCGAAGAAGGATGAGACGTTGCGCGAGGCGGTGGAAAACGAGGCTTGGGAAAAGGCTCAGGACTATGTCCGGCAGCAGATCTTCGACAAGCCAGAAGAGTACTACACACTCGATAAGTTGAGGGAGGCGCTGAATCTGGACCGCCGGGTGTCATTGCGAGAGATTCTGGAGCACGTCTTCGGACTGATCCCGAAGATCAAGAGCAGGGCCGAGTTGCTGGATGAGGAGTTTGGGAAGTTCATCGCGCAACATGCCCCTGAAGACGTCGGATCGATACCTGCGATCAAGGCGTTCTTCGTAGCGTATGCGGGGGATGAGAGCGTACGGATTATCGTGGATGGGGGTAGTTTTGCGGATTTGGCTACTAACGCGGGTTTTTCGCTGGCGGATTACGGGCGTGTTCCTGAGGAGTATCGGGAGTTGGTCAGGGAGTATGTGAAGGATTGGGTCGTTTTGAACCAGTTTGTTTGACGCTGGTGTACGTGTAAAGATGGGAATTAGAGGTCATATACTCGGATGTACTGGCATTACCAGCAACGATGGTCGACGAGATGGCACAAACAGTGACAGCCAAGTACGAGGATGGTTTTCTCAAACCTACGAAGGCGCTTGATTTGGACGAGGGAGACGTGGTTGTTGTCACGATCTCGGGGCGTCGTATCACTGCTAAGGATGTTGAGGTGAGCAGGTCTTCGGCAGGTGCGTGGAGGGGCAAGGTTGATGCGGATAAGCGGATTGCTGACCTGTATAGAGCCCGTATTCAAGGTTCTGCGCACATGTTTGCCGACGACGCGGAATGAGATATCTGGTCGACACAGACTGGGTGATCCATTACCTGAACGGCGACGACAACATCTGCGAGCGATTAGACCGGGTCAGAGACGACGGTGTGGCGGTGAGTATCGTGACGCTTGCCGAGGTGTACGAAGGGATATCGCAATCGCCGGATCAGACCGCGGAAGAGTTGGCGTTTCTTCGTTTGCTAGGCGGCTTCGAGGTCTTGGGTTTGAGAGACGACATCTGCAAATTGTTCGGTTTCGAACGTGCAAGATTGCGGTCCGCAGGGACGTTGATCGGTGATTTTGATCTGTTGATCGGTTGTACCGCGGTGATTCACGATTTGACGGTGCTCACAAACAATCGTCGGCATTTCGAACGGATCGCTGATATTGAACTTGAAACGGCTTGAAGGGATAAAGGGAGATAGATCGTGTTAGACGTTCAGACGCGGCAGCGGATTGATACAGCTCGAGACATACTTGTTGGGAAGGTTCCGGACCCTAAGAGTCAGGTTGAGCAGATCACTTTGGCTCTTATGTACAAGTTCATGGATGACATGGACGCGCTGGCGGAGGAGTTTGGTGGTAGTGCTTCGTTTTTTGTAGGGGATTTTGGTCGGTACTCTTGGCGGAAGATTGTGGGGCGTGGGATTGGGGCGTTTGATGCGCTGAACCTCTATTCGGAGGGCATCACGCGGATGGGCGAGAATCCGGGGTTGCCGGTGCTGTTCCGGTCGATCTTCAACAATGCCTACCTGCCGTTTCGGGACCCTGAGACTTTGCGGGCGTTTCTAGGGGTGATTGACGAGTTTGAATATGACAACTCGGAGCGTTTAGGGGATGCGTTTGAGTATCTGCTGTCGATCATGGGTTCGCAGGGAGATGCGGGGCAGTTCCGGACGCCGCGGCACATCATCGATTTCATCGTGGAGATCGTCGATCCTAAGAAGGACGACATCATCCTAGATCCGGCGTGCGGTACCGCGGGCTTCCTGATTTCGGCTTACAAGCACATCATGAAGTCGAACCTGGATGCCGATTCGCCGTTAACTTCGGACGAACGCACTAGGCTCGCAGGCAACGTCAGCGGGTATGACATCTCCCCTGACATGGTCCGACTTTCGTTGGTCAATCTCTACTTGCACCGCTTCCCAGACCCGGACGTATTCGAGTATGACACCCTCACTAGCGAGGAGCGATGGAACGAATATGCGAACGTGATTTTGGCCAATCCGCCGTTTATGTCGCCGAAGGGTGGGATACGTCCGCATAACCGATTCAGCGTTACTTCGCGGCGTAGCGAGGTTCTGTTCGTGGATTACATCGCTGAGCATCTGACGCCTGAAGGTCGGGCCGGAGTGATTGTTCCGGAGGGGATCATTTTCCAGAGTCAGAACGCGCACAAGCAGCTGCGTAAGATGCTGGTCGAGGACTATCTCGTTGCGGTGGTTTCGTTGCCTCCGGGGGTTTTCAATCCGTATTCCGGGGTTAAGACTTCGATCTTGATACTTGACAAGTCGTTGGCTCGGCGGTCGGAAACCATCGGTTTTTTCAAGGTTGAGAATGATGGGTTTGATCTTGGTGCGCAGCGACGGGAGATTGATCAGAATGATCTGCCGCGTGTGAAGACTGAGGTGGTGGAGTATCTGCGTCGTGTCCGGGAGGGAGATGGCATTGGGGAGTTCATGCCTTCAACTGGCATGGTGGTTGAGAAATCTAGGGTCGGTGAAGACGGTGACTACAACCTGAGCGGGGAACGGTATCGAGTCAGTGTTGTTACTGCGGGTCGTTTTCCAATGGCAAAGTTGGGTGATGTCGCTGAGTACATCAATGGAATGGCGTTCAAACCATCGGATTGGGAGCAAGAAGGACGCAAAATAATCCGTATCCAAAACTTGACCGGCACTTCAAGCAAATACAATTTCACGACTCGCCAGGACATACTCGAAAAATACGTGGTAAAACGCGGTGATCTATTGATTTCTTGGTCGGCAACCATCGGGTTTTTCATTTGGGATGATGATGATGCCGTGTTAAATCAGCACATCTTCAGAGTGGCACCAAATGAAGCCATTCTCAAGAAGTATCTGTATTACTGCAAGGATCAGATTTCAGCCGCGATTACCGAAAATGTACACGGCAACACGATGCGGCACATCACCAAGGGACGTTTCGAAAACATTGACATCCCCCTACCATCGTTGGAAGTTCAGCGTGAGATTGTTTCGGAGATTGAGGGTTATCAGAGGGTTATTGATGGGGCGCGTGCAGTTGTTGAGAATTGGCGTCCGGGGATTGCGGTTGATCCGGAGTGGCCGGTGGTGGAGTTGGGGGAGGTGTGTGATGTGATCAACGGTTCAACGCCGTCGCGCAAAGAACCGCGGTATTGGGATGCCAATGATGTTCCATGGTTTACGGTCAACGATATTCGCCAGATCGGCCGACGTATCGATAGGACACAGCAATCCATAAGTAAAGCCGCATTACATGAATCCAGTCTGAGGCTGTTGCCACCGAAGACAGTGCTTTTGTGTTGTACGGCGTCTGTCGGTGAGTACGCGATCTCCGAAATCCCGCTGACTACGAACCAGCAATTTAACGGGTTGGTGGTCAAGCAGGAAGCCCGCCCCGTGCTTGATCCAGAATTCCTTTTTCGAATGTCCGCTCAGTTTAAGGACGAGTTGATTCGGCTTTCGGGCAAGACGTCGTTCAACTTTGTCTCGGGCAGAGTTTTGAAACGTATTAGAATGCCATTACCTGATCTAGAGACGCAACAAGCCATAACACGTGACTTGACAGCAGAACAATCGCTAGTAGACGCAAACGTGTCTTTGATTGAGCGCATGGAGGGGAAGATACGGGATGTTATGGGGCGAGTTTGGGGAGAGTCGTAGTCCAGGTCACCCCGGGCATCCCCTGCGTTCGCTGGGCTCCGCGTCCCTATCGTCGGTCTTCCGCTCTGGATTCCCTCCTGCGCGGGGATGACGGGGTTTTTAGGCGGAGAAGTTGAACTCCTGCCCAATCCCATTCGCCACTGCCTCGCGGTACACGAGGGCCGCGCACGAGATGTCCTGTATCGCCAACCCGACGCTCTTGAACAGCGTCACCTCGTCATCTGAAGTCCGTCCGGGGGTATCCCCGTTCACAACATCGCCCAGATTTCCAGAGACGTCCGACCAAGCGTAGTCGCCATCTTCGACCGGTATCTGAAGATCGCCAGCTTCCACCATGCACGCCTCCAACTGGTCGCAGATGATGCGGGTGCGTTGGATGGTTGCGGTGTCGAGTTCACGGACGCCGGGGGCGTGGGAGCCGATGGCGTTGATGTGCGCCCCCGCCTTCCACCACTCCGCGCTGACTATCGGATTCGCCGCGGTAGTGGCAAGAGCCACGATGTCCGACTCGCGGCACAACTCTTCGCCGCTCGATGCGAGCCGCACGTCGAGCCCGGTCTGATCCGCTACCCAACCTGCGAACTCTCGGCGTGACGCGTCATCGTCGAGCGAGAACGTCAAGATCGTCTCCACGTTGCTGGCTTCTGCGATGGCGATTGCCTGTTGCCGCGCCTGCACCCCCGCACCTAGAACGCCGCCCACTTTCGAGTCGCCACGTGCCATGTGCCGCGTCGCCACTCCAGAAACGGCGCCCGTCCGTACCGCAGTGAGATATCCGCCATCCATCGCCGCCACGACCTCGCCGGTCTCGTTGTTTTGAACCAGAATCGTGCCGATGGTGGTCGGCAGATCGAACTTCGATGGGTTGTCCTTGTAGACCGTTACTGCCTTCGCTCCGAGCGCGCCGCCCGACTTCAGATACGCCGGCATGTACGCGATCCATCCACCAACCGCAGGATCGATCATCACCGTCCGCGGCGGCATCTCGGCGGTGGCGTCCGCAAGTTCGCCAAACGCGGCTTCTACCACATCGATCGCCTTTGACATGGTTAGGACTTGCTGGACATCGGATCGGTTTAGGAGAAGTGCCATAGCGTGGGTATCTTTCGGTTGAGGTCGGCTTGGGTTTAGGTCTGGTTTTTTGGTGAACGTGAGAAATCATACACCTGACCGGCGACTTCTAGGATCATCTTCTGTGTGTAGAGGGGCAGTTCAGCGCTTCGCAGGTGGTCTAAGGCCCGGCGTTGGGTCATTAGCGGGAAGTCGCTGGCGAAGAAGATGCGAGTGCTACCGACAAGGCTTTCGATTGTGTCGTAGATGTTGGTGTCGTAGAGGAAAGGTGCGGCGGCAGAGTCGTAGGCGACGTTTGACAGTGCTTTACTGACTTCGGGCATGCGCTCGTAGAAAGGCAGTCCGCCGCCGAAGTGAGAGAAGATGAAGGAGTTGTCTGGGAATCTGGTCGCCAGTTGCAGCAGGCGGTCAGGGGTCATCGCGCCTTTGCCGGGGTAGGTGTGCCCAAGGGGTTCGGAACCATGTATAACGACAAAGGCGATTTTGTTGCGACTGTCGACGTATTCGCGGGCGACGGACATTACGTCGTCAAGGCGGTCGTATGGAGGATCGCCCCATCCTTGGGTATCGGCGTGTAGTTCACCGATGCCGCGGGCGCCGAAGTTTAAGCAGCGTTCCGCTTCTTTGGGCGCGTCGTCGCCGGGCCAGAGGGGGTTCACGCTGCAGAGTGGTATCAGGATGTCTGGGTGTCTGGTTGCGGATTCCAGAAGGTAGTCGTTGGAGCGTTTTGCGAGGTCTTGGTCGGTCCAACCAAATCCGGCTATCACCGAGCGTTCGACCTCCGAGCGATCCATCTCTTCAAGGAGGTGCTCGGCTTGGGCGATGCGGGCTTTAGGGTCAGCGAAGAGTTCGGCGAAGGTTCGGTCGCGGGCGAGTGCTTCGTCGCGGTGTTCGTTGAAATAAGGGGGAAGTATGTGGGTTAAAGCATCGATGATCATTCCTGATCATCTTAAATCGGGGCGCTTTGTTTTTGGATTGTTTCGGGTTTGTTGTAGCGCCAAGTGTTGCTTTTCCCTGGATTCCCGCCTTCGCGGGAATGACGAGGTATCACACCAGGGCCACATTGCGCAGCTTGATCACTTCGCCGCTCTGTATGACCGTAGAAGCACGATCCATGTCCCGAATATTCGTTGCTGGATCGCCGTCGAACGCGGCAAGATCGGCAACCTTGCCCGACTTGATCGAACCGACCTCATCGTCGATCCGCAAAGCTTCGGCAGTGTCGATGGTCGCCATCCGCAACGCGCTCCACGTGTCCCAGCCGAGGTTTTCGACTACTGACCACGCGTTTGCGGCGGAGCGGTCATGGGTGCCGTGGGGCATGCCCATGTCTAGTCCGTTGGTGAATCGGACGCCGAGGTCGTGCTTCTGGTTCAGTGTTTCGTAGTGGGCTTCATTGTCGACGTCGGATGCTGCTACGGACCAGTGGATGGCGCGTGGCGGTGCCTCGCCTCTGTCGGTGGCCTCGGTTCCTAACATGCCATGCCCGATCGTGGGATCTACCCACTGCCCTTGGTCCGCCATGCGCTTCGCAGTATCTAAGTCGAACTCCAGACCTTTGGACGGGTCTTGGGAGTACCACCGGGCGTGGATCAGGTTATGCACGTTCGCCTCGACGCAGTTCTTGACACCATCGGCAGACAGGCAGTGCGCGGCGACAGTGATGCCCGATCGGGCAGCTTCACGCACCGCCACGCCCAGCGTTTCAGCCGGATACTGGGGCAATCGCGGGTTTGCGGTAGGCGTGAACATGCCTCCGGTAGACATGATCTTGATCGCGTCTGCGCCTTGTCGGACTTGATTCCGGACCGCCTTCGCAACGTCGTCAGCGGTATCCGCTTGTGTCCCGAAGAACCAGCAGTGTCCGGCGGTGATGGTGATTGGAGTACCCGCGACCAGCAACCTCGGACCCGGTATGGCACGATCCTTGATTGCCTGTTTAATCGCGAACGCCACCTCGTTGCGAGAACCGATATCGCGCACGGTGGTCGTGCCGGCCAGTACCGCTTTGCGCATCGCCGAAACCGCCCGCATCGTCAGCCGCTGGATGTCGTCCATTTCCGCCAGCGCCAAAGCCTGCGCGTCCTTGGTCGCGCTGCAGTGCATGTGGCAGTGAGCATCCACCAACCCCGGCATCAACGAGACATCGCCAAGCCGCAACACCTCGGATGTCTCTTCGACATCGGAAGGCAAACTCGATGCAGGAAGAACATCGCGGATCTTGCCGTCAACGATCTTTACCGCGCTGTCAGACAGCCAACCTGTCATGTCGGCATTCGAGACACGGTCTGCGATTACGTATTTGACTGAGCCGGGCACTGCGTTACCTGTCTACGATACTGTTGGTGGCGAGATTCGCTGAAAGCAGTTTAAATGGTTGTCATGAGATTTGCGCAGCGCGGTGACTGGATTCCGGCCTACGCCGGAATGACGGCAGGAGTAACATTCCCACGCACAACCCTGAAATTCTGTGCACCAGCTAACCGATCACGGTCCACTAGCGCATCGTCCGTCGCGGTGAGCAACGTCTGCTCGTACTGCGATGCGCGTTCTAGAACCGTGCCTCGTCTCGTGCTGTCCATCTCAGAAAGCACATCGTCAAACGCGATGATGGGATCGCGGCGCGCGAACTCCGATACCAAAGACGCTTCTGCAAGACGGAGCGACAACGCCGCGGTGCGTGCCTGACCTCGTGAGGCGAACCGTCGAGATGGCGCGCCCGCGATATCGATGCGGAAGTCGTCCAGATGCGGTCCGATCACCATGTGCCCGGACGATTGCTCTTTGCGTTTCGACGCCATCAACGCTTCGTAGACGTGGTTGCGTAGCTCACTGCCCTCAAGTTCGGTTGACGCCGTAGCTCGTGCTGCTGATCCGAGATTCGGTAGATAGCGCAGACCAAGTGACTCGCCCTCGCTCAACTCGGCATGGATCGGTGCTGACCTAGTTTGTAAAAGTTCCATGACTTCGCGTCGCGTCTGGATGATTTTGACGCTCTCTTCGCAGAATCTCCCATCCCAGAACGCGATCTCTTCCTCGAAGTCCTGCACGTCCATCGATCCTCGAAGCAACGCATTTCGACTTGCCCTCACACGGTTTAGGCGAACCAAAGTCTGCACGTACTCGGTATCGAACTGCCCGATGAGAATATCCAAGTACCGCCGTCGCACCGCCGCGGCCCCGAGCGACAAGTCGAGATCACCCGCTTCGAATATGACCACGTTGGCGCGGCCCACAAACTCGACTGGTTGAACTTTGACGCCGTTGATCCGCCACTCTTTGGTCTTTGAATTCAATCGGCTGAAAGTCTCGGCAGAACTTGGGGCGACCTCCAAATCAAACTGTGCGCGGACCGACTCCGGACCGTTGTTGAATACCCCTAGTGCTTGCACATGCCCACCGTCGCGCGCGATCGAATGGTTGACGATTTCACGATCGTTGCTCGCGCGCAGCGACTTACCGACCGACAGCATGTGGACGGCTTCAAGCAATCCGCTCTTGCCGTGACCATTCGCGCCGGTGAAGACTACCAACCCCGGTGAAAGGTTGATGTCGGTGTCGACATGGTTCCTGAACCCGCTTAATTTCAGGCGCGTTAGGTGGATGACTTGAACCTCAAAAGCTGTATACCTGGCGGCGTTGAAATCCTGGCCGCCTCTGATATCCGTATCATAATCACAGCGGTGATCAAATCGTTACGTCCTCAGCATCGAACGACAAACGCACGCTCAACGTCCTAGAACATTCACCGGCCCCATACGACATGTGCAAAGTTCAGATAGTCATCAGCGCACTCGTGTTGGTCTTGATTCTCACCGCCTGTGGATCGGAAACCGTCGAACCGCCGACCGTTACTCCCGAATCGGAGCCGCTTGTTCCTACAGCCACAAGCCCGCCGGAAGTCGAGGCTACTCAGCCGAAGCCAACCCAGCCGCCGGAACCGACTCCGACGCCAGCAGCCACTGAACCTCCGACACCCACCGAAGAACCCGTGGCCGCGACTGCTCCTGAACGTGACTTAGACATCGTGACACTGCTGCCATTCGATGGAATACCAGCTATAGACAACCCGCACTTCTTCCCAGACCTCGAAACCGCCAACATGTTCTACAACGATGGCGAGTTGGTCCTTGGTGTCGAGATCGACGGCGATGCTCGTGCCTATTCAGTCCCTCTGCTAAGCAGTCACGAGATCGTCAATGATGTTGTCGGAGGCAAGCCCATCGCGGTCACTTGGTGACCGCTCTGCTTCACTGGAATCGGGTATTCCAGAGAGGTAACCGGGGAGACGCTGACATTCGGCGTCTCGGGCAAACTCACCATGAACGCTCTCATCATGTACGACCGTCAGACGCGTTCGCTTTGGAGCCACTTCCTCTCCGAAGGCATCGAGGGTGAATACAAGGGTGTCAAGCTGACCAACGTACCGCTGGTGCTCACAACTTGGGAAGAGTGGCGAACATCCTTCCCGGAGACCAAAGCACTGCTCAAAGGCGAGTCCAGCTTTGATCCCTACACCAGCTATTACATACGCGACGATGCCGGAGTTATCGGCGAATCAAATCGCGACGAACGCCTATACGGCAAAGAGATCGTGCTCGGAGCTGGTTTCGATGACGGAGCAATAGCGTTTCCGCATACCGCTCTGCAAGAAGAGCAGGTGATAAACACCGAGATCAACGGTGAGCCGGTTGTCGTCTACTACGAATCGCAAACCAGCACTGCAATTGCCTACTCCAGATCGGTTGGCGAAGAGACATTGGAGTTTTCGCTTGAAATCGAGGAAGAAGGCGAAGGAGTGTCAAGGCGATGGCTGGTCGATGCCTCCGGATCCAGATGGTTGCCCCTAAACGGCCAAGCATGGAGTGGCGATTTCCAAGGCACTCGGCTCGATCCGGTTCATGCCGTTAACGTATTCTGGTTCGCATGGAGCGATTTCTATCCTGAAACGGAGATATACGGGCAATGAGCGTCGATCTAAGGGGCTGGATTCGCGATGTTCCAGATCACCCTAAACCAGGGATCCAATTCAAAGACTTGACCCCCATCTTCGCCGAACCCGCGGCTTTTCGTGCCGCCATCAACTGGTTTGACGATCAGGTGCTAAAACGCGATCCCGATGTCATTGCAGCGATCGATGCCAGAGGTTTCGTGTTCGCATCGCCAGTAGCCGACCGGCTGGGCATTCCGCTCGCACTAGTAAGGAAGAGCGGCAAGTTGCCACCGCCAGTCATCAGAAACCAATACTCTTTGGAATACGAAGACCTTTCGGCTATCGAGATGAGGTCAGACGCTCTTAGCAAAGGTCAGCGCATCGTCATCATTGACGACCTGCTCGCGACTGGTGGAACCGCGGTCGCGGCGGCAGAACTCGCCGAAGAGCTTGGCACCTATGTCGTAGCGCAGATTTTCTTGGTCGAACTCGCGTATTTGGACGGTCGCGAACGTATCACAAACCGCGACCCCGATTGCGAAGTCGTCGCCCACATCGTCTACGACTGATCACGCGAAAACCGAATCTCCACCAATCGCGCCCCTACGTAGAGTCCAGCAAACTCAATCACCGTCAACAAGGCGATAAACAAGGTCGCCTCTAAGAAGAACCGTTCAGGGAACAGCAGTAACAGGTAGTGTCGGAACGGATCTAGTTGCCAAAGATCATTGGCGAAACTAAGCAAGTGGAACTGTGTGAATATCCACGTGAAGTCGATGATCGCAATCACCACCACAGCGGCAATGATGAGTCCCCACACCAACGCGCACCATCTCAACCACCGCGACATCGATGCGAAGAATTCACGGCGACGAATCGCCAGCCCTAACGCCGTGCAAAGCACCAAACCGACGCCGCTCCAAACCGACACCGCAGCAACGTAACGCATCAAATCCTTCACATCGATCATGTGGAGGGTCTCGCGTTCATCAAACAGGCTGACTATCCCTCGCGATGTGTTGACCCGAACATCTAGACGCTCGGCATCGTTCGCGAAGTACTCCTTGATCTGATCAGCCGCAGAATCCAGTTCTGACACCGGCAACCCTATCCGCTCCGAGACCCCGTTGCGCCACCAGTTATACGTGTAAAGCCAGTCCGAATCGGTTATGTAAACGACGTTGACAGCGATTAGGAATATCGGCAACAGCACAGCGAACACAACGCCGAGCGCGAGCATACTCCATCCAGACGCGCCGAGATTTTGAAATTTGGTCACGAGATTCAGCGTAAATCACCCGTGACCAAACACTCAGCAACTATCAGGACCGTATGGACGAGCCAGAACTCAGATTCATCGCGATTTGGTGAGCGATCTTGACGTTGTACTCGCTAGCCAACTTCTTGTGGTTCACCGCGTCGACGATCGTGCCGATGAAACATAGTCCGGCCGTAAGCAGATACAACACCCCTAAACCGATGTGACCGAGAACAAATCGTTGAACTCCAGCGATCAATACCAACCCGATCAAGGCGAAAAGCAAGATCGTTGTCTCATCTTTACGTTGATTGCGGTACGCCATCGCGAACATCTGCTCTGATTCTTCCGAGATGTTCTGCACAATTCCAGATATCGCCGCCTGCTCTCCCGGAGGTATCTCCGGCAGCAATTGCATCACATTCGCCATAGTGTCAACTACTCCTTATCGATTTGAACAGCCTCATTTCAAGCGTTATGACCCGCCACAAGATGATCGCAACAGCCGGTATACCCAGAATGTGCGTCTCGATCGCCGAGATCACGTCGCCACGGAAGAGATACGATATCGAGTGGCCCAGCCCGTATCCGGGACTTTTGATCCCCCACACGTAGTAGGGCCAGAATATCGTGAAGTGGAAATCGGAGTTCGGGTTGCCAAGCGCGAGCACAACCAGCGCCGCCACCCAGATCGCAGCCTCTCGATCAACATACCGAAGAAGCCCGCGCATCGTCTTCATACCCGAATCCATACGTAGAGGTTACAACGCCAACACCTAGCAGCAACAAGGCGATCTCCAACAATGAATCAACCGATTCCATCTGCCAAAAACGACCAAATCGGCTTCCAATTCTTGGTCGACACCGTTCGCACACTCCGGGATCCGGGTGGCTGCCCTTGGGATGCCGAGCAGACTCATCAGTCGTTACGCCCAAACCTGCTCGAAGAAGCGTACGAAATGCTAGAAGCGATCGAGAATGCAGATCCTCACGCTCTCGAAGAAGAACTCGGCGACGTGATGATACAGATTGTCTTTCACGCCGACATCGCACGTCGCAACGGCGATTTCGATGCCGACTCCGTCTGCCGCAAAGTGGCCGAAAAACTGATCCGACGCCATCCCCACGTATTCGGCGACGACGACAAGCTCGATTCTGGCGAAGACGTAGTCGACAGATGGGAGCGCATCAAGCGCCAAGAAGCCGGCGGCATCCGCTCCATCGTCGCATCAGTCCCCAAAGCGCTTCCCGCACTCGCGCAGTCAGCCGTGCTCCAACGTCGGACGATACGCGCGGGATTGCCAGTGGGAAATAACGCGGACACAACCCCAATCTTTCTGGAAAGAAAACCAGAAGAATCCGACGATCAACTCGAACTCCGCGCGGGCCAATTCCTCGCTGCAGCCGTCCGCGCCGTTCAGGACCTAGGCGTCGATGCCGAAACTGCGTTGCAAAAGGTCAACTCCGCGCTTCGAAACCGCGTACTGCGAGCCGAAGAACTTGTCAAAGGTACCGCTTTAGCCGAACTGGATGACCAAGCCCGCGACCGTATCTGGGAACTCGCAAGCTAACCCGTAACTTCCACCGCGCTGCCAGTAAACGCCGTCACCTCACCAACAACCGTGCCGACTACCCCGCGCCCACTGAGATCCGCCAGCAATCCGTCAACTGCCCCTTCTGCCACCGAGATCAGCAAACCACCGGAAGTCTGAGGATCGCACATCAGCAACCGGTCTATTTCGCCGATATCCTCCGACCAAGTCACGCTCTCGGCGCAACTCTCCAAGTTCCGATACGTGCCGCCCGGTGCAATCCCATCCTCCAATAGCTCCACAACGCCCGGCAAAACCGGCAGCGCAGACCGCCTCAACCGCCCCGTCGTACCGCTCGCCCGCATCATTGTCATCAAGTGACCAACAATCCCGAACCCGGTAACATCCGTCGCCGCATGAGCCCCAGCCGACACCATCGCCTCTGCCGCGTCGCGGTTCAACCTCAGCATCGTTTCGACCGCGGCATTCAAAACCTCGCCCAACGCTTTACCGTTCTTGAGCGCCGTGGTAACAACACCAGTGCCTAACGGCTTAGTCAAAACCAAAACATCGCCGGACTCAGCAGTCGAATTCTGGACCTGTCGCCCCGGCTCAACAACACCGACCACCGACAACCCATACTTTGGCTCCACATCATCCACCGTGTGCCCGCCAACGATCATCGCTCCCGCCTCTGCAACCTTCGCGGCACCACCACGCAGTATCTCGGCAGACACTTCGAACGGCAAAGATCGTGGAAACGCCGCCACATTCAAAGCCGTGATCGGTAGACCACCGATCGCGTATACATCCGACATCGAGTTCGCCGCCGCAATCGCACCATACGTGAAAGGGTCGTCGACGATCGGCGCGAAGAAATCGACTGTCAGCACTAACGCGACGCGCTCGTCCAAACGGTAGACGGCAGCATCGTCACCGTGTTCGAAGCCGACCAACAAATCAGGGTGTGGAACGGCTCCATTCATCAGCCCGCCCAAAACCTGGGCGAGTTCGCCTTGGCTAAGCTTGCCTGCTCAACCGGCGCAGCTGGCGAGCTCCGTTAGCCGCGGGACCTTTTCACTCATTACTCGATGCTCTCAACAATCAAACAAGACGACACAAGCAACACCGTCTCGCTTCCCCCACAATGGTATCCCCGCAATACTCAGTGTCCGTCATATACCCAATCGACTTAAAATTGAGACACACCACCATCACACTCACGAAGCCTTCGGATATCTCCGTTATGACCCAACTCCCACTCGCTGACGTCCTGCCAATCTCAGCCTCCGTTAACGACGCGGGTCGTCTCGCAATCAACGGCCTGGACGTTCGCGACATAGTCGAAGAGTTCGGCAGCCCGCTTTACATCTACGACGAGACTACGATCCGCGAAATGTGTCGAGAATTCGTCGGCAACTTCAGACGCTTCCATGCCGACACGGAGATCGCATACTCCGGCAAAGCCTTCTCCAATCCCGCGGTACTAAAAATCATCGAACAAGAGGGGCTACATATCGACATAGTCACTGGTGGCGAACTCGCTTTTGCCACCGCCGCCGGATTCCCTGTCGAGAAGATCAACTTCCACGGCAACAACAAAACTCGCGACGAACTCCGAGAAGCCGTAGAAGCCGGCATCGGCCGAATCACCATCGATTCGTCCCACGAAATCGAACTGTTGAACGATGTAGCACGTTCCGCAGGAAAAACTCAAGTAGTCAATCTCCGCCTCTCTCCCAGCATCGACCCGCACACGCATCGCCTCACCAGCACCGGAGTCCTAGATTCAAAATTCGGCTTCTCAATCGAGACCGGCGATGCCGAAAAGGCCGTCGCCGCCGCAATCGCACAACCAAACCTAGATGTAGAAGGGCTTCACTTCCATCTCGGTTCTCCACTCTTCGAGTTGGAACCTTACGAAGAAGCGGTTGAATACGTGATCGCATTTGCGGCCCGGATGACGTACGTCCACGGACTTAATATGCGTGAGTTCAGTCCGGGCGGAGGCATGGCAATCGGTTACCTGACCTCGAAACTGCCGCCGACCATCGCCGAATATGCAAAAGCCATTGTCGACTCGCTGGAAGCCGCGTGTACCAAGTACGGCCTCGACCAACCTAGGATGATTATCGAACCAGGCAGGTCGATCGTCGGTAGGGCAGGCGTCGCAGTCTACACCGTCGGGGGCATCAAACGAATCCCCGGCGTTCGCACCTACGTCAGCGTAGATGGTGGAATGGGTGACAACATCCGTCCCGCTCTATACGAAGCAGAATACGAGGTGATGTCGGTCGACGATCCCCTCGGAGAACCAACGCAAAAAGTGACCATCGCCGGAAAGTTCTGTGAGTCTGGAGACCTACTCGCGAAGGATGTCGAACTTCCCGATGTCAAAACCGATGACCTTCTCGCACTGCCCGCATCTGGTGCCTACTGCGTTCCGATGGCCAGTAACTACAATTTGCAGACGCGCCCGGCCATCGTACTAGTCACCGAACAGTCCGAAGCGAGACTCATCCGCAGGCGCGAGACATACGCCGACCTCCTCGCCACCGCGATATTCGAATAATGCTCACCGCATCGACAGATGTTGGATCGAGCGGCCAGTGGCAGACGATCGGAAATCGGGCGGCGATAACACTGCTCAACGGTGCCATCAAGCAGCAGCGAGTATCCCACGCATACCTATTCACTGGCCCGAACCGCGTCGGCAAACGCACTCTGGCCATCGACTTCGCCAGAGCCCTCAACTGCAACGCCCAAGACATAGCTGCACCGGGTTGGAGTGATCTGCAACCCGACCCGCCATGCGGTCAATGCTCCGCCTGCGACCGCATCGCACGCTCCAACTTCGCCGACGTTCAGATCATCACATCCGCAACTCAGACATCGAAAGACGCCGACCCGCAAGCAGCCCAACGCCGAACCATGTTAGGCATCGACTTGATCAAGGACCTCCAGTCTGACGCCATACTCGAACCCTACGAAGGACGCGTCAAGGTCTTCATCATTGACGAAGCAAACCGCATGTCCCCAGATGCCGCCAACGCGCTCCTGAAGACGCTCGAAGAACCGCCCAGCAGCGTCCACATCATCCTTACGGCACCTTCAGCAGAATTGGTGCCGGAGACCATCGCTTCACGGTGCCACTTGGTGAGACTGCGATCCGTGCCACCCGAAGCCATTGCCGAGGCACTTATCGAACACCACAGTGTACCGCAGGCCGAGGCTCAAACCCTCGCGAAAATGTCGATGGGCGCTCCCGGATGGGCGCTCGCCGCGTTAAACGACCCTTCGCTCATCGACGCCCGAAAGCAGTCCGCATCCCGCATCATCGGTGTCATCAGAGCCGATCTCCCCGACCGCTTCGACTACGCCTTCGAGATGACCCGAGAATTTCGCCGTGATCGCATGTCAGCGCTCGATGAGATCGCACGCTGGCTCGAGATACTCCGCGACATCGCCATGCTCCAGAACGAACTGAATCAACACATCGTCTTCGGCGACCGTATCGAAGAGTTGTCGGACCTCGCCAATAAACTCACCACCGAAGACATCGCCCGGGCCACATCATCCGCCCAAAACACTCGCGACGCCCTGATGTCCAACGGCTACCCTCAACTCGCCTTCGACGCTATGATGCTTGAGACGCCGACAGTTGCGTGAGATCTATATTCAGACAGAGATAGAATGACAGCAACGGGATTTTCACAAAACGATACATACCTCTAAGAATGCTGGCCACCGATCACATCCAACTTGCAAAGCAATTCCTCGTCGACGCCGACAGGGAACTCGAGGATGGCGATGTGTTCCAAGCTTCAGAAAAGCTTTGGGGCGCGGCATCGCACGTCGTCATCGCAGAGATGCATCGCCGCGAAATCAAACAGAGCGGTCACCGGGCGATGGTTAGATCAGTCGGACACTTCGGTGAAGATTTCAATGACCCTGTGTTGCGTCCGCTATTCTCAAGTGCTGAAATATTGCACGCCAACTTCTATCACGGGTTTTTAGAGAATGAGGACGTTAAAGAGCATCGCGACAGTGTCAACGTGTTCGTCAATCGTATGGTCGAATTGATCGACCGCCGAAACGGTGCCGAAAACTAACCCGCCGCCGTTGGCAACGGCTGCTTCGCCAGCCAAGGCATGAATGGAAGCCACGCCGGATCCACTCGGTCAGCGCTGAAACCCGCATACGGATTCGGACGCGGCTCACGCGGCTGAACCCTCAACGACATGCCCGCCTCGCGCGGAGTCGAACCCGCCTTCCGATGATTGCACCGCTGGCACGCCGTAACAACGTTCTCCCACGTGTGCTGACCGCCCTTGCAACGCGGTATCACATGGTCCAGCGTCAACTGCGTGCTTCGCTTCCCACAGTACTGGCACGAATATCCATCCCGCTGAAAAACCTCCCGCCGAGAGAGCTTCCGACGATGCAGAGGCTTCCGAACCATATACACGAGACGAATCACCTCGGGACGCTCGAACATGCGCGAGACGGTGTGGATGTATTCGACACCGTGTTGAACCGTTTCGGCTTTGCCTTTGCCAAGTAGCGAAACGGCGCGGCGCACGTCGCAGATGTTAAGTGGCTGATAGTTCTGGTTCAGCACCAACACCCGAGAACGTATCAGCATTAACGCTTGATCACTCACAGTACTCATAATTCTATAGCCGCAAAAGTCTACTTGAGCCAACAAACCATTACGCTCAACAGCCCGTCCGACCATTTGATCAATTCACTCGCGAGAAAAGAACATCCACTGCCACACCGACCTCGTTCGGCGCAAACGGAACAATGATTCCCCGCAGTCCCGAAATAATCTCAACCACCAACGAGCCCGTCAACTGTTCGTCCAACCACGACCTCGGTGCATCGTAAAGATAGATCTGCGAATACGATACCGAGTACGATACTCCGCCGTACTCCAAAGCACCTTCAGGCACCACGTAGGTGAAGGCCGCCGCTGCTACGATCACAGCCGTGACCAAGACAATTCCCACAACTCCGCCTAGTAACCCACCACCGATATCATTCACCCACCTCAACGGAGTAACGTTGATCATCGCTCGCACACTCGAAGACACCGATCGCGCCAGAATTCCGACCAACGCCGAAACGATGATATAGCCGACAGTCGTCGCGATCGACGTGTAGTTGGCCGGGAAACCAAGTAGTGGAACAACCCGCCCCGCCAGTTGAGCGCCCAGAACAATCGCCCCATACGCCGCCACTAACCAGATCGCAGTCCCCAATACCCCTACCTGAAAACCCCAAAAAGCTAGTAGCAGGATCGTGAGGATGAATATTCCGTCAAGACCGTTCATCACTTGGTTAGCGCGTCACGTAGCAACGCGAATCCGTCCATACTCTTTTGACCTGTAACAATTCGCGCTCGAATCCCCATTCTCTTGACCTGTGGAAATCGACCGCAAAGCAAGCGTTCACACTTGCTGTCTATAATCGAATACTAGTTTCGCGGAGGATCGAAAACCCTTCCCATCAACGCGTGTTGAAGCGCAATATCCGGTCCCCGAGGTGCCAGCAGGCGCTCCCTAGGCGATCATCAACCGATCATGAACCCCAACCAGAACGCCGCGCCCATGCAGATCGCATTGGATGGCCCATCGGCTTCCGGAAAATCGACGGTGGGCGCCATGCTAGCCGAGCGGTTGGGCTCCAGTTTCCTCGACACCGGAATGATGTATCGTGCTGTTACCCACCTCACTATCAAAAACCGAGTCTCCGCCAAAGACCTCGACGCAGTTCAAAACATCGCCGCCAGCACCAGCTTCTCGGTGAATCAAGACGAAAGCGGCGATTGGCGACTGTTCGCTGACGGAAAAGACATCACCGACCTTCTCTACTCCGACGAAGTCAACTTCAAGGTCTCGCCAATATCCGCAATCCCGGCCTTACGACGCGCGCTCGTACGGCAGCAGCGCAGTATCGCAAGCGCCGGACCAATCGTCATGGCCGGACGAGACATCGGCACTGTCGTTCTCGCCGATGCATCCATAAAGGTCTATCTCACAGCGTCGGCAGCAACTCGCGCGGATCGTAGAACCAATGATTCAGATGGCAATGCCGATCGTCAGTCATATCAACAGGTCCTCCAATCCATCCAACGCCGCGACCAAATCGACTCCAACCGCGAAGACTCACCCTTGCGCCCAGCAGAAGACGCGATCATTATCCCCACCGACAATCTGACCGCCGAAGAAGTCGTCGAAGAAATCCTCGCTCTAATCCAGTCCAACGCCGACCAAGCCGCCGCTCCAATGATCGCAGGAGGGCAGACCGCTTGAAACCCAACCGACAATGGTTCTTTCCCTTCTGCAACACCGCCTTCCGCGGCACCTTGGCCATGTTCGCCGATATCGAGGTCCAGCACCGAGAACGCTTGAAGGTCGATGGTCCCGTCATCTACGTCAGCAATCATCTGGCAAATCTGGACCCACCAATCGTCGCGTCCCTGCTCCCACGCCGAGCACTGTTCCTAGCCAAGCGAGAACTCTTCAACAATCCCCTCTTCACATTCCTACTCAAAGGATGGGGCGCATATCCAGTCAGCCGATACTCCGCCGACCTTCACGCTCTACGTTGGGCAAGAGCCATGCTCGCTCATCGACGCGCCGTCGTGATGTTCCCGGAAGGTACTCGTAGCCGCAATCTCGAAGGATTGAAAAAGTCACACATCGGAACCGCACTTCTAGCCACTCAATCTGGAGCAACGCTGGTGCCGATCGGAATGTACGGAACCGACAACCTGCAAAATATCCTGAAAGTGTTAATGCCTATCGCCAAAATCCGAGTCTCGGTCGGAGAACCATTCAAGGTTTCCACCGACATATCCGATCGCGCCACGCTCGAACATGCCACCCAGGAGATCATGACAAGAGTGGCGATTAACCTGCCGCCCGAACGTCGTGGCATCTTCGCCGACAAAGTGTCCAACAGTTTCGAATTGACAACTTCGATCGAAGACCGTCACCCTACAGCATCTGGACCACAAGCACGCACCGCCACCATCTCATCGCCAACAAGCAGAAGATCAGTCTAAAAACATGTGTGGAATCGTGGGTTACGCTGGTAACGGCGATGCAAAGACCTTCCTGCTCCGTGCGCTCAGAGACCTCGAATACCGAGGCTATGACAGCGCAGGGATCGCCGCTATAAACGGCGACGGGATAACTACGATCAAACGCGCAGGTCGAGTTTCCGCTCTGGAAGAGACGATCAATGGTCAGTTCGGACAGGCCACGACGGGGATTGGGCATACTCGTTGGGCGACTCATGGAGCACCGACAGATGCGAACGCACATCCACATCTCAGTTACGACGGCAAGGTATCGATCGCACACAACGGAATCATCGAAAACCACGCTAAATTGCGCCGCAGACTTGAGGCTGATGGAATCGAATTCGCATCCGAGACCGACTCCGAAGTGATCTCGCATCTGATCGCTCGTCACATGGAATCGGGTGATTCATTGCTCACCGCAACCAAGAAAACGAGCAGGCGTCTAAAGGGACTTTCGGTGATCCTCGCTATCTCTGCAGATGAACCAGACGCGGTAGTGGGCGTCAGAATCGGGTATGCCGGCAGTTTGATAATGGGCGAGTCTAGCGACGCTTGGATTCTTGCCAGCAACGCCGCAGCGATGCCTTCCGACGTGAATGCGGTGACACATATTGATCACTGTGAAGCGGTTCGCATCAGTCCCGATGGAGCCACGATTGTCGATGTGGCGGGCAAACTGGTCGAAAAAAAATCTGTGAAGTTGGTCGCCGGAAACCGCATTTCTGAGATCAACGAACACGCTCACTTCATGCACAAGGAGATTTCCGAGCAGGCTGCGACTGTCCAAGGTGCTCTGCGCGGAAGAGTCGACTTCAGCAACAAGCGGATCGACATTCCTGAACTTGATTTGTTGCCACCTGACTTGAATCGAATCGTATTAGCAGGTATGGGCACTTCGCATTTCGCGGCGATGACCGGAGCCCGGCGCATCGAGCGTTTGGCTCGGATCCCCACATCGGTCGAATACGCCGGTGAGTTGGCCGATCGCGATCCAGTGATGGGCGAACGCGACCTGTTGCTGGCAGTTACTCAGTCTGGCGAAACTTATGACACGTTGACCGCCATTGAGAAGGCGAGGAGTGTAGGAAGCACCGTCGCCGTCGTCACCGCCAACGTTCACAGCGAGGCGGCACGGATGGCCGATGTCGCCATCGATATCGGATCAGGTCTGGAAGTTGCCGTTCCCGCTACCAAGACGTTTATTAACACCATGCTGGTTCTATACATGATGGGACTGCAACTGGGGCGCGATGCCGGCCGATTGAGCCAGCTCGATTTTGATCGACACGTCCAATCAATAGCCTCTCTGCCAGGCGCGATAAACCGCACTCTGGGGCAGGAAAACGAAATCGAAGCTCTCGCCCATGATCTGTTCATCAACGTCGAAAACATGCTCATCCTAGGACGCGGCGACCTCTTCCCAATCGCGATGGAAGGCGCCCTCAAGATGAAGGAGACCGCATACGTCCATGCCGAGGGGTGCTCCGCTTCCGAAATGAAACATGGCATCAACGCACTCATCCAACCCAACACACCCGTCATCGTCCTAGTACCCGAAAACGGCGAACTCAGGTCCAAGATGCTTACCAGCATCTACGAGGTACAGAGCCGCAGTGGCGAAGTCATCGCCCTCGCCCAGCATGGCGATATCGAAGTTCAAGCCCTAGCCGACGCATGGATTCCAATCCCCACCGACGATGACGAACATACACCATTCCTCATGACCATACCCCTCCAGCAACTCGCCTACCACACCGCCATAGCGCGCGGCTACAACCCCGACCGCCCACGCAACCTCGCAAAGACGGTGACCGTCGCATGAGCGATGCCTCGGTAGCTGGTCACTTACAGACAAGTCACTTGCGCGTCAGGCACCGCATCGAACAGCGAGAAGCCGCGCTCTCACCCTTCGCATCAAAATCCGCCGACGCTACCCGCGACCGCGAAGAAGATCCCTCCTCCGTACGCGCCGCTTTTCAACGCGACCGCGACCGAATTATCCACTCCAACTGCTTCCGACGACTCAAGCACAAGAGCCAAGTCCTCGTAAACCCGCAGGGCGACCACTACACCACGCGCCTGACCCATGTCTTGCAAGTCTCACAAGTCGGACGCACCATCGCCCGCGCACTCAACCTCAACGAAGACCTCGTCGAAGCTGCGGCTCTCGCCCACGACGTCGGGCACACACCATTCGGACACATCGGCGAACACGTCCTTAACGAGCGTCTCCCAGATGGCTTCACACACGCCGCTCAAGGCGTCCGAACCCTCACCATCCTCGAAAAACACGGCGATGGTCTAAATCTGACACACGACGTCATCGAGGCCGTTAAACGCCACTCCAAACCCGAGGGCAAGTTCATCACCTCCGAAGCCGTCGATGGAATGTCCTTAGAAGCACAGATCGTCCGCATCTCCGACGCCATCGCTTACCTCGCGCACGACCTCGCCGATGCCGAACGCGACGGCATCCTCCATACCACCGATGTCCCCATCCAAATCCGAGATGCATTAGGCGACGCACACTCCTCACGCCTAAACGCAATGGTCGTCGACGTCATCGACGCATCATGGGACTACGCCGGAGAGAGCCCTGGAATCAACGCCAAGCCTTGGATCCGCATGTCCGAACCCATGCGCGACGTAACCACCCAACTCCGAAACTTCATGTTCGAACGCGTATACCATCCCACATCTCAATCCCCCGAAGGACTCCGCGCCCGCGACGCCGTCCACCTCATGCACGAACACTACAGCAAACACCTCGACGACATACCCGAATGGATGCGAGTCATCTCCATCGAACCCGAATACGCCGCCGCCGACTTCGTATCCGGCATGACCGACTCGTTCGCCATAATCGCCCTAGAACGAATCTCCCCCGGCAGCACCCAAGGCCTATACCAAGGCCGAGTCCACATCCCACGCACCTAACCATACCTCCGCGTAACCCCATCACACCCGCGCACGCGGGTATCCAAAGGAGTCTGAAGTGGTGCATATCCCCTGTAGCCCGATAGCAGAGGGCCGCCTGCCGCAAAATCCCCCCTCCTTTACCGGAGAGGACAAGCCCCCCGCAATCCCTTCTCCCTCGATGGGAGAGGGCCAGGGAGAGGGTGAGACGGGGACAAAAGGGCGGGGCAATCCCACCAATCCGCAAATCCCCGCAATCCCCGGTTCAGACAACAACGCACTTGACAAACGATACATCTGTAGTAATATAACAACTAAGCGCCGAGCCGACTTTCGTCGGACCAGCGCCACGAAAACGAAGAATCGCCGCGTCGAGACGGGTGTGCGCAAACCTTTTCCGATG
>VXSB01000009.1 GCA_009838175.1 Chloroflexota bacterium | reverse complement strand
TAGTTACTGTCATCATGTGCCCAATATATCTCTGTATTTTGTTTGTATTTCCTTTGGAGGACTGGCTTCCTGGCACTGCAATCTATATGGACACTGCCGGTTTTTTGGAGAAATACTCACCAGAAGTCACATTTTTTGGCGCAATCTGCGGACTTATTTCTCTCTTTGTTCCCTTTTTTTGGCGAAAAGTAAGGGAGCGACAAAATCGGAGAACGACGCAGACTGACTGATGGCACCAAGGGGCACCCCAGATCGTTCGCAAGCATGTCAGTAGGACCACCTTGACGGTGGTTCAATCTATGAAACCAAGCGATATGGGTATTCAGCACATGAATTCACCTGTTCAATTCCAAAAGATGCCCTATGGCCAGCGCTGACCAACTTAAGGCATTGCTGAAGTCGCACCTGGAAGGCGACGACGACCGGTTTTTCTCCGTCGCCATGCAGATCGCGGCTCACGAAGCGAAACTCGGCCACGGCAAACTCGCCGAAGAACTGCGGACCATGATTGACGAAGCCAAGGGCCGGCGTGGCGCGGGTTCGCTAGTGCCGATTGGCCGACCGTGCGGCGAATTGGCGAACCTTCTGGAAGCTTCCTACCCGAAGGCTCGGCTGGGCTCGATGATTATGGGCGATACTCTGGCCTATCAGATAGAGCGCATCATTCGTGAGCAACGCCATGCCGGGCGGATTGTGGAGCATGGCCTCTCGCCCAGACGCAAGCTGCTGCTGACAGGTCCTCCCGGCACGGGCAAGACCCTGACGGCTACCGTCCTAGCCGGAGAACTCGGCCTTCCCCTTTTTCAAGTCCGGCTCGACGGCCTCATAACTAAGTACATGGGAGAAACGGCAGCCAAGCTACGACAGATATTCGACGCCACAAGCCGGACACGTGGCATCTACTTCTTCGACGAGTTCGACGCTATCGGTTCGCAGCGTGGACTCACCAACGATGTAGGCGAGATTCGCCGAGTGCTGAACAGCTTCTTGCAGATGATCGAGCAAGACCGCTCTCACAGCCTCGTCGTCGCGGCAACGAATCACCCTGGAATACTTGATCCGGCGCTCTTCCGCCGCTTCGACGACATTCTGCATTACGACCTGCCCGACAAGTCGCAGATCGTGAAGCTCTTGAAGACACGTCTCGCTGGAATGGCTGTTAAGGGGGTCCGGTGGGGGAACTTGGCCGATTTAGCGATGGGGTTGAGTTACGCGGAAGTCACTCGCACCACGAACGAGATTTTGAAAGATGTGCTGATCCATGAACGAGATCGGGTCCATACAGAGGACATCCGAACGATGCTCACCGAGCGCAAAAGTGTCGCCGAGAGACTACGCAAGAAAAGCGAGTAACGGAAGGATTACGGCATCAAATGACGGAAGGAACCGAAAGGCGATATCGACACTTCATCCTCGAAAGAGTCACCGAGACGGAGGCATACCGTTCTCCGCGGCAACGCATGGAGCGTACAAATGTACCGGAGCGGAATCGCACACAGCACGGCGAAGAGTTAAGGCGTCAGATTAACGAGCTTCGAGCGGAAGCAGACTCCGTCCGAGAGGTCCAACAGGACGCGGGAATCGAAGATGGTCTGGGCCTTCAGGTGGAATTCGAGAGCTTCCCCGATGTCGAATTGGCTTTCGAGAGTTTGGCGCGAGAGCGTTCCGGGATTGAGTTACTGAACGTCCGTTACGAGGAAAATCGAACCTTGGCTACAGTATTCGTACCCGACGGCAAGCTCAATCACTTCGAGCGTCTCATTCGTGACTACTTGGCGGAGAAGAAAGACAGCATTGGTCGTGCCCGCGATAACAGGCGACTGATTGACGCGATTCAGCAGATCCGGGCGGCGAGTCTTCGGGCACTTTGGACCGACACCGAGGCATTCCCTTCCGAAGAAGAGGGACCGCTCTGGTGGGAAGTTTGGCTGCCCGTTCGCCGGGATCAGCAAGCAACGACCACGGATTTTCGTACGCGAGTCGGGGCACAAAATATACGGATGCTGTCCATCCACCGGGATCAGCAAGCAACGACCTCAACGTTTCTCGATCGAGCTAAGGCACAGGGGATGCAGATAGCACCGGGAGAGGTGAGCTTCCCCGAACGTACGGTCCTGTTGACGTACGCGTCGGTCGATCAGATGCAGCGTTCCATGGTTACCCTCAACAGCATCGCTGAATTGCGGCGTGCAAAGGAAACGGCGGAATTCTTCGATTCTTTAAGGCCGGACGAACAGGCCGATTGGCTTGACGACTTGCTGAGACTGACCCGATTTGCAGCCGAGACCGACCAGACGCCATACGTCTGCCTGCTCGATACGGGCGTCAATCGCGGCCACCCGCTGCTTACTCCCGCCCTCGCTACCAGTGATCTCCACACCGTCGAACCCGCTTGGGGTACCGACGATGATGACGGCCACGGGACGGAGATGGCAGGAGTGGCCCTAGTTGGGAACTTGACGGAACTTCTGGATAGCAACGATCCCGTGAAAATCGATCATCGCCTCGAATCGGTGAAGTTACTGCCTCATGAGGGTGCGACCGGAACAGACCCCCAGCACCACGAATATTTGACGGTGGAAGCGGTAGCGCGTCCCGAGATTATCGCGCCTGCCCGGCTCCGAGTCTTCGGGATGGCTATTACGGCTCGTAATAATCGAGATCGGGGGCGACCGTCTGCTTGGTCGGCAGCGATCGATTCGCTGGCGGCAGATGTTGACGGTACGAATCCGCGTCTGATGATCATTTCCGCCGGTAACATCAAAGAGCCCAATGATTGGTCTCACTACCCTGATTCTAATGATACGGACGGCGTACACGATCCCGCCCAGGCATGGAACGCCCTTACCATCGGTGCCTATACCGATCTCGTGCAAATAACCGAGCCAGATACGAGCGATTATGCGCCCGTCGCCCCAAAGGGAGGTCTGAGTCCCTTCAGTACGACCTCGCTGACGTGGCAGGCGCATTGGCCGCTGAAGCCGGACATCGTCCTTGAGGGTGGCAACGCCGCAAAAGACTCGCTAAGCGCCGTAGGGGCATCCAGTCTCAGCCTGCTGACGACCCATCATCGTCCGGCGGATCGACTTTTCACGACGACCAATGCCACCAGTGCGGCCATGGCACTCGCATCCCGTTTGGCGGCGCAGGTGATGGCTGTCTATCCCGACCTGTGGCCCGAGACTGTCCGCGCCCTAATCGTCCACTCGGCGGAATGGACCGAAGCCATGAAGCGAATGTTCCTTCCTCAAGACAAAGACCCGACGAAGCAGGACTATTCAAATTTGCTTCGTCGATGTGGCTTCGGCGTGCCGGACATTGACCGCGTGCTATGGAGCGTTGGGAACTCCTTGACGATGGTGGTCGAGGAGAGTCTGCATCCCTTCAAGCGCGAGATAGGAAAGCAACCAACCCTTCGCGACATGCATCTCCACAATCTGCCTTGGCCGTGTGATGTCTTAGAGAGCTTGGGAGAAACGTCTGTCGAGATGCGGGTCACGCTGTCCTACTTCATCGAGCCGAATCCATCAGGACGAGGGCCCCTTTCGCGTTACCGGTACGAATCGCACGGGCTCCGTTTCGATGTAAAGCGGGCGCTTGAATCAACAGACGATTTTCGGAAGCGGATCAACTTGGCGGCAAGAGACGAGGAGGAAGGGCCTCGCCGTAGCGGCAGCGAGCCGCACTGGCTGATCGGAGCGCAAGGTCGCCACAGAGGTTCGTTGCACAGCGATATCTGGCGAGGAACCGCAGCGGATCTCGCCAGCCGAGGCGCTATCGCAGTCTATCCCACGGCGGGTTGGTGGAAGACTCGTCCCAAGTTCGAAAGGTACGATCAAATAGCACGGTATGCCCTTGTCGTCAGCATCAAAGCTCCAGAGGTCGATGTGGACCTCTACACTGAAGTTGCGAATCTGATCGCGTCAACAGTTCAAGTCGAGACCTGAGATAGAGTTCCGTATCGAAGAGGTCCCCATGAAAAAACAAACCATCCAATACACTTCGCCCATTGACGCGCTGATTGCAGTGACCAAGCGGTTGAGTACCTACGAAAATCAGCAACAGATGGATTCAGAAGAGTTCTTTGACCAGTACAG
>VXSB01000058.1 GCA_009838175.1 Chloroflexota bacterium | reverse complement strand
TCCGCCAATGAGAGATGTTTCCACATTTCTGTGCGGTGGAACACGCCGGTCGGCGACGTGCAGCTGAAGCTCGTCGTCCACAGGATCGCGATCCGCGTCTTCGTGGCCGTCGCGGTGGTACCGCCGCCACACCCGGTACCCGACGATCGAATCGTCGTCCGGGTCGTCCCACGCGAGCAGCACCCCCACGCCGTCGTTGGTCCCCGTCAAGCCGGTGGGCGCGTCGGGGCCGTCGTCTCCGAGCTCGTCCCGCGAGGTCTGCGCCGATACGACCTGGTAGCCGACGAACGCGGCCGCTAGCAGCAGGAGGGCGAGCGCGGGGATGAGGATGGGGGAGGCGGATGTGCCTTTCATGAGCAGTTGTCTCCTGTTTTGGATTGTTGGTTCAGTTGTTGTTCGCTCGATATGGGCGGGGGCGGAACAGGATTGAATCCTTCGACGTCGTACGCTCCCACCTCTGCCAAGAATTCGGTCAGTTTGTTGGCGTCCTGCACGATGCGCGCGTATGCTTCGCCGGGATATATCCTGCCTTCGTGGCTTTCAAGCATTCTCCGATGTGCTTCTCTTGTGGACTGTTCGAACGCCCTCAAACCCATGATCTCGAAGAATGGGTATTGCCCGACGACGCAGAGCTCTTCCTGGCACACCAGACCGTCCAGAAGATGTTGAAGTCGTTGCTTGCGCTCCTCCGACCAGGAAGACGTGTAATTTACGTAGTAACCACCTTCGTTACGTTGGACGTCCCAAGCGCCTTCCAACGCGAACACCTCCGTGGCGACGCTCCACGGGGGTTTGATGTAGAGCACCATTTCGCGGCCCCGCAGCGCGGATTCCAACTGGGGCAACACGTGATCCCGGTGGGCCTCGTAAGTCTCGTGCGCTCCTAGAACCGCCGATCGATAGTAAATCTCCAACGTCAAGCGAGGCGGTCCGTCGCCGACGATGTACTCCTGAACCGCCGCGTCCATGTAGCAGTGGATCGCTTCTGAGCCGGGGAACCACGTCGGCTTTTCGATCGGCCTCGAATTCTCGAGCGTCCGGTTCAATTCGAAGTGATCATGACTGACGGAAAAGTCGTCTTTGCAACGCGCGGTCCCGGGCAGCCATGTCCCTCTGAGCGCCATGTGCGCAGGCAGAAAGATGTAGGACACTTCGGTCGCTTCAGGATGCCCTTGGCCCTGCCCTAAAGCGTCGGTGTGTCGCCCCAACGCCGATCCGAAGTACACGATCCCAGTGCCATCCCAAGAGGGTATCCGTTCGTAGAACAGATCCGGTTCGAACCCGCAGGGATCCACGTCCACGTCCGTGGGCAGATTGCACGGCGGGATTTCTTGTTCGAGGTACACCGGCTCATGCGGCGCGGGCATCGTTGAAACGGATGACTGCTGAGGCTGGTTGACAGCCACAGCTGTCCGAGTCGCGGTCGGTTGCGGAGTCGGCGTTGCGGTCGGCTGGGGAGTCGGCGTTGCAGTCGGATGCGATGCCGTTTCCGGTGCTTCGACATCGGTCGGTTCCACCTCCCCTCGTAACCGGGGAACAACCGTCGAGACAGAGGTTCGAACGTTGACGGACGCGCCGGGCGATGAGGCCCCCGATGCCGGCTCGTCGGGTTCCGCCCGTTTCTGGTTCGAAGAAAGATCATGCGGGGTTGCAAGGGCCGATGCGGCCACGCCTGTCGGAGCAGTAGAAACCTCGGTGGACGGCGTCGGGGACGGCGGGGTTTCCGACTCGTCCACCTCGATCTCGAGAGTGTCGAATCGGGCACCCTTTTCCGTCTCGAGATGCGGAGCGGGCGTCGGGGTGGAGATGCCCACACTGCCGCATCCGAATATTGCCAATTGAACCACAATCAAAGCCCCGATCATGAACTTCCGCGCCATGTCGAGTTTTTGAGCCTTTTTCATGTAAGCCATCGTTGTTTGAACGGGGTGTGACATCGCGTGATTCCCTGACTCGGCGTTGCTCAATCGTTTTGACCTCCCTGTCCGGATCGCCCTAACGAGGTCCGTGACTGATAAACCGCCGCCAATGCGGCTTTGTCATAAAAGGTCGGTCGGCAGGTGCGACTTTCGGCAGGGTATCCAACCACAGAGTCAACTGCTGAATGCCCGCTTGGCACGTCACCTTCGCTGATCTTTTGCCGTTGCCATCCCCCGTAAAACGCGAACGCGTGACCCGATTCATGCAAAGCGTGAGTCAATGCGTCCGAACGTAAACCGCCTGCATTGACGGTAGGCGCATTATCCGGCCTCAAATAGATGTTCACGCTTTGCACCGCCGTCTCCGAGCTCGTCCTGCGAGGTCTGCACAGACACCGCCTGATAGCCGATGGAGGCGGCCACCAAAAGCAGCAGCGCGATCGCGGGGATGAGGGTGGAGGAGGTGAGCTTTCGGAATTGCGTTGGTCTTAATTGTCCTTTTTCTGGGCTTGATCATTTGGATACACAACGCCTCATTACTCGAGCACTTCTGGTGGTAGAACAGTAACGACATCTTCGATGTCGTGGGCTCCGTGTGATGCGTATAGGGCGCGCAGATATTTCTGATTTGCGTCTCCGATCGGTTTCAGCTCAAAGTCTTCGATCGCTTCCGCTATGGCTAGACGAAAATCGCGTTTGAAGTCATCCAGAGGAGGATGGATACGTTCGATGTATGGTTCGTTGGGGCCGTCCTCAGAGAAATATTCTGGTCCGGGCGTGGCGACCACCACTTGTCCGTTTTCGTCGCGCTGAACATTGGTTGTCCAAATCGCCTGCCAAACTTCGACCTTCGCGTTCCAACGATGGATTCCAAGCCAGAGTATCGCTTCGTTACCTTCCCACATTTCATCGTGTTCTGCAGCAAGAGCCCTAAGGTATCGTTCCGATCGGTATCTCTCGTGTTCGTCCAACACGTAAAGGTGATCAGATGATGAAGTAACTGTCAACCACCGAGGCCCCGCGCCAAACAGATATTCTCTCGCTTCAAAATCCATGTAACACGATACATATCCAGACTCTCCTCGCGCGTCTGGCCAGCGGTAAAGCGTCATCCCTTCATCAGTCAGTTGCAACGCTTCTTCTTGCACCGCGCAACGTGAAGTATTTGGTAAAAAAACTCCGCGAACAACGACGTGCGGCACATAGTAGCTTCCGGCCTGTTCGTCTTCGATGAGCGCGTATTCGAGTCGGTTCCTCACAACTTCAATCGTTGTGTGTGGAGGGTACGGGCGGTGCCACATCACCCCTTTACTGAAGCCGATTTGTTGATCTTTTTCGGAATGCCAAACATACCCAGTGTAGTTCTTGTAACGATCAGGATCGCAAGGGTCAGTCTCGGTGCCCGCGACGGACTCGCATGCTTCGACTGTCGTCTCGAGGTAAGTGATCTCGTAAAGATCCTCTGACGCTGGTTTCGGCGTATCAAGCGCGGAAGATTCAGCGCTTTCGCGTCCTACGGTCGATTGTTGTTGACGCGGCATCGAGTCACGCGCCTCAGATCCGCTGTTGTCAGAGGTCGCAGCTAGCGGCGTAATGTAGGCGCTGCCACAACTCCACAACGCTGCAATCGCCATACTCGCCCCCAATATTAAAGTCACTTGCTTCATTTTCTGGATTCCTTCCCGTCCACTCAACGAGATTGATACAAACTTTCAATCGCGACTTTGTCCATGGATTGCGGGACACAGATCCCGGCAGGACGAGGTTTCATGAGCGTATTCACAGAACTCGAGTGATCGGCCCTGGCGCCTATGGCATGGCCAATTTCATGGGCTGATACGGCTTGAAGCCATTTGCAACCGTTCGTCTCAGCTAACCAATTCAAATTCGGGTAAACAGGCCTTAGAACCACGGGTGCCTTCGATATTCTCAGCATTCCGGTAGCCGCATCGTCAGTCCCTCGCACATAAGTAGACGCTTCCGACGTGTCTGGGGAAAACTTTCTGAACTCCGCATTGTTGGCCGCCATCCTAATCTCCGTCGCGCCGATGGTCGACCTCTCAGGATTGGTCACGCAAGCATCGTTGCTCGGCGACTGATAATCGAACATGCAATTATCGTTGGTTCCGCTGGAATTCACGATCCAATTGCCTACACCATTCCACGACTGCACAGCGGCTTGGACCAACGGCAGATAGTCGCTACTCTTGATGCTGAACGTTGAATCACATATCTTTGGCAGATATGTCCGCAAACTCCAGTAACCGTCGACGGTTACCGATGCGATCCTAGGGAAATCCGAACCTGATTTTGCCGGAGGCGAACTGGAGGTGTCCACAAGCAGAGGTACATTGGCGTATGCCGAAGACAAATTAGGCACACCCACCGGAAAGACGGCCACTTCCACACGGTAAACAGCGTTCATCGCCAATTGGTCAATCACGATTTCATCTGCTTCAACTGTCTGACTTGCCACTGTAAACGTCTGCCGGGTTGGTGTTCTTACGATGTCGGATAGGTCCCAATCCGTATCTTGGGGTCTGTTACGGCAATAATCATCCGCAGATGTGCATAATTCGTACCGCACTTTATACACCGTCTCTATCGATTGACGATCTACTCTGATTCTGATCCTTCCTGAAGTGCTACCTGAAGAAGTGCTGTGTCCGTTCGCTCTGATATTCGTTGGCACACTCGCGCGCACGTTCGCATTCACAGTCTTAGTAGCGGTTGCTACGACCACATCGTCCAGCTTCAACTCAGCCGTGACTTCCCCATCCGTCACAGGCGCACAAGCATAAAGCCGGAATGAACTCGACTTTTCAGTTTCTGCCGAGCCAGTTACAAGATTCATCGACGAACTCGTATTGGCGCATCCTGAGTCCACTCCCAGAGGATTAGGCGAACCTGAGGTGACGTCGACTTCGACTGCATAGGTCGTGCCCGTCAGCAAGTCGGTGCCCTTGATACTGAATTGTCTGTCCGTATTGATTTCAAGCGCGTCATCCAGAATGCCCGTTTCATCTATCTCGATTCCCTCGGGTGCCGCCTCGACAGTCACGCGGCGCCGAACAGATTCCGCGACCGTGTATGTTCTGTTCGCTACGTCGCTGACCAGCAGTCGGGCGCTGATCGTCGGGGTTCCGGTCTCGCACGCTTGGATCCTGACGGTCGATCCCAGCTTCGGGAGCGGCTGCGTCGAGCGGTCATCGTCACACGCGCCAAATCTGATCTTGTCGGTATCTTGAATGACCAGTTCCGCGGAGTAGTCGACTCCTGAGACGGTGTTGGAGGTGGTTACCTTGACTGTCGACTTGCGCGCGAGTACCAAAGGATTTGGATGCACGGTGCCGATCGAGACGGTCGTCGCCTGCGGTGTCGCAGTCGCCGCCGAAGGCGCACCATCACCGTTCGCGTTCGCCGCCTTCACCGTCACCGTGTACGACGTCCCATTCGTCAGATCCAGAATCGCGTACCCTCTGGCGCCCGCACCCGGAAGATCGCGAGACGGGCCGACGATGCTCCGGCTCTGCGATCCCGACGCGGCCTGCTGCTCAACCCGGTATCCCGCGATCGCCGATCCCCCGTCCGATGCCTGCGCATCCCACAGCTCGATCAGACGGTTGTTGCCGGGAACCACCCTCACATTCCTAGGCGCCGACGGCGGCGCCGTTCCGTCAGGCGCAGCGTCGATCCTGATCGTGAAATCACCCATCCGCCTCGAACTGTACGTTGTCGCCTCGGCCGTGTAAGTCCCCGCAGCAGCGTCGTGCACGATCCGCGAATTCAGCCTGCCCAGACTGCTGTCGCGGCTGTCGTCGTTCTTCGCAAGCTCGGTGCCCGAAGTCCCCGCGCCGCTCATCAGATTAAGGTAGGGATCGGTAGACGATACGAGCTCGATCGTGACCTCGGCCGCGGTCGCCAGCTCGAACGTGTAGTAGCGCGCGTACCTGCCCGCGCGACTTGTCGATTCGCATCGGCTGCTCCAGCTGCGCTTGTCCTTGTGCGCCGCGTGAAGCGTGGGAACCGAGAACTGTTGGCCGCAAATGCCGAAGATGAAATATCATGCGGTGTACGAACGGGAGCGGAACGGCCGACACAGGCTGTCCGGGTCTCGATCGTGCATTTGAGAGGTTGCGGACGTTTCACGGCCATGCATGACCCGTACTATATTGAGGAGGACGGTATGCCTGTAAATGATGCGGTCATGGAGCGGCGAGTTGAAAGGGCGGTAGCAGACTACATTTCGCATCACCGGAACGACGCTGCGAATGAGCGACGATTCTATCGGGGCGCGCCGACCCTCAGCCAAGCAATCACGCGGGCAGCTAACGCGTGCACTGCGGGCGGCAGGAAGCACCCGCACCAATGGCGAATCCCCCGCCATTTCCTCCAGGAGTTCGGGGCGCGTCTTTCCGACAGTAAGCGGGTCATACGGAAAGCGACATCCTTCGATGAACTACACGAGATCGTTCGGGAGGTCGGTGAACAGACCTACATGATCGGCGAGCTCACGATATACGACACCGCGCACCGCATCGGCTGCAAACTCGGCCTCTCACCAGCGAGGGTTTACCTCCACAGTGGGACACGAAGTGGTGCCCTAGCAATTGGAATCCACCCCAGTCGCACATCCGTGCCCGTCAAGGAGCTGCCTAAGCCTTTCGCAGTTCTCAAACCATACGAGATCGAGGACTGCCTTTGCATCTTTAAAGGACTGCTGTCGGGCGAAGGGCCCGACTTGGGCACGCGCTGCGGATGCGATGGCCGTGGCTGTGTGCGCTGGACATCGTAGACGGCCGGTCAAAGCACAGCACCGCGCTGTTTCAGGCAAACGGCGGGACGAGGGGCTAACGGCCCTCATTCCGCTGAATCCCTTAACAACCGTCTGGAATGTTCTTTGCATTGACCGAAGAACGATGCCGATGACACCTTGGCGTGTACGATGATATGCTTCCCCCGGAAGACAGGGTCGCCATCATCGCGAGCCAGGGCTGGGTATTCTGGCCCGAGGTGAGCCGGGCGAAGTCGTCCAAACGCGGAATGGAAGGCTCGTTTTAAGTCCGCTTTTCTAGTTGGCCGTGGGAGCCATTCACGGAGGGAGGTGCCGGGCACGAGGCGCGGTTCTAGATTGACGCTAAGGACGGCGCAAACTCAAATCCCCACGCTGTGGCGTTTCACACTACAGCATTCGCGAAACCGCGGTGCGCCGACAATCTGCAAGCGACATCTTGGAGACTTCAGTATCTAGCGTAAACGGTTGTAGGTTCCTATTCGATTTGAACCGAGTGCCGTTACGCAACTGAAAAACGCTTCACACGTAACAATCATCCTCTTCGGAACAACGCACCTCTATCAGCTGTCCAGCGCGCATTTGAAGATCCCGAAGCGCGACGAATGGAGCAGCGACGCTGTGGAATAGCACACCATTCATGACCGCACAGAAAGCGTTGCGATTCCGCTCACGCGTCGCGGCGGATCGAGGTCGCGGCCGCGATTGATGAGCCGTCGACGGTCATTTCTTGGGAGGATTGTTGCCCCTGCCGCCGCCGGACGGGTTGCCGGTCTTGCTTGGCCAGTTCGGGCTCGAACCGCCCTTGCCGCTTCCACCCTTGCTGCCTTCTGCCATGTTTTGCCTCTCAAGCCCATTGCATCGTCGCGCCGCCCTGACGCGCCGCGGTTCGGATTTTATCAGCGTCGCCCCTTAGGCGGGACCCGGCTCGTGACGCAATCCCCAACATCCCTCTGCGCCGTCAGCTCCAGCCGGGTTTCCGGCACCAGCCGCGCTTTGCTTATTTCCACTAGTTCCTTCTCTGAGCAGCGGCGCAGCCATTCGCACTTTTGCAATCCCTGAACTGGAAACTGCACTATCCGCCACCTCTCGACCGGACCAACCGAGTAAACTAGCCACACGGCAGACTGAACGATTTCGGTTCAGCGAAAGGTGGGCAGAAGCGTTTTCACATTCGCCGCGGCCTATCGGGACATAGCCAACCGTTCTCCTCCTAACCTGGCCATTGTTCGAATCGTTGCGCGTCACGCACGATGAGTCCTGACCGAGATCTTGAAGATTGCGCGTAACCTCCTTTCTTGCGTCGACGCGCCGCTAGGCCACCGAATTTTCACATCCACACAATGCGAGTTCACCAAATCTCAATCTCAGTTGTGCGAAGCTTCTATTAGATCGTTCTCTTCTCAACTTGAGAACGCATGGGTTGCTCACAGAACGCCAAGCGAACCAGATGCTCAGAGTAATCTACGCCAACGCTCCCTAAGGCGGGCATATGCTCAACCACCAGCTTTTCGGCATCAGGCACGACGACGACTTGATGAGAATGGGCACGCGCAGAATAGCGGAAAGCGCGACAGGCAGACAATTGGGATCGCAACTCAACTAAGGCATCTAACTGGCTCGACACGCCGAACTCAAACAGCCGTGAAAGCGAACTTTCTCAGATGAGCGGAATCGTCTACGTCCTCAGCAATCCCGCGATGTCGGGCATCGTGAAGATCGGCAAGACCAGCAGCGAGAATCCCCAAGTCCGAATCGACACCCTCTTCAACACTTCCGTCCCCGTCCCGTTCGTCTGCGAGATCGCGGTTCGAGTAGACGACGAAAGCGGACTGGAAGCCGCGATATTCGATCTGCTAGACGATTTCCGAATCAATCCTAAACGAGAGTTCTTCCGCATACACCCCGAACGTTTGAAATCGCTGCTTCAACTAATAAGCGTCGAAGACGTGACGCCACAGATCAACTCCGAGAACGAATCAATTGACCAAGTCTCGATTGTCGCGGGAGAGAATCTGACACATGCCCGCCCAAATTTCAACTTCGATGAGATGGGCATTCCCGAGGATGAGGAGATCATGTTCAACCGCACTGGAGAGACAGCGAAAGTCGCATCGCCGAAATCGGTTATTTTCGGAGACGAGGAGATGACACTCACCAGAGCCACGAAAATCGCACTGGGCAAACCCATCAACTCGTTTGTCGCACCGCGCCCTTACTGGTCGTACAACGGACGAAGCCTGGTGCAAATCTACGACGAGACATACGTCTTCGACGAATGAGAACGCGTGATTCTCAGCGGGATCGGCTGATTCAGATGGTACCCTCGCGAAATGGCGACCCAAAGCCGATCGCTCCCACACCTATATGGCCCCTTTAGTTTTGGTGTTTCCATCGAGTTAACGCATCAATCGATTGATGGTCGGGATTCGAGGCATGAAGTCCAATAACGAGAAGGGGTTGATCCGTTGCTTGAGACTCGGTGTCTCGCTGGTTTGGGCATGTGTGGTGAGTTTGCTTGTCACGGTGGCGGTAATCGCTTGCCAAGGTTCGGAACCTGAAGCTACGGCTACGGTTGTCGCGACTGCGACCTCTACGGCGACGCCGATGGCGACGCGACCCCCGATACCCACCAAGACGCCCATTCCGGAGGCGTTGATGGTGGTTACACCGACGCCGATGGCGACTGCGACTGTACCACCCACCTATACGCCTTTGCCGACCTACACACCATTGCCTACGGAAACACCGACGGCGACGAGCACGCCGACTCAAACGCCGACCGCGACCCATTCGCCGACCGCGACGTTTACGCCCACGCCGACTGCTACGTACAGCCCGACGCCGACAGCAACTCATACACCGACGCAAACGCCGACGCCGACCCCTACACCGATACCGACGGATACGCCGACGCCGACCAACACCCCGACGCCGACGCCTTTTCCCGACAGGGCGGCGTTAACCGCGCTCTACCACTCGACCGGCGGGGACGATTGGATCGACAACACGAACTGGTTGAGTACCGAGCCTTTGAGTAGTTGGCACGGAGTTCACACCGACGATAACGACAGAGTGGTCGTCATCGAATTGTCAGAGAACAATCTCGTCGGCAACTTGTCCCCAGACATCGGTCAGTTGACAGAGCTCAGGCACGTCTTCATGGATCGCAATGTCCTGAGTGGTCCGATACCGCGTGAAATCGGCGGACTCGGCAATCTGATCGATCTACATGTTGGCGGGAATCGACTTTCCGGCGAGTTGCCGGCCGTCATCGGACAATTGAAAAACCTGAAGTCGTTGCGCGCATGGGAAAACCAATTGTCAGGCGCGATTCCGCGTGAATTGGGCGGTTTAGGGAATCTTGAAGAGCTGATGTTGGGGCACAATCTTCTGAACGGCAATATACCTGTTGAGTTGGGTGATTTGATGAGACTCAGGTGGTTATCTCTCAGCGGAAACCAACTTTCGGGCTTGATCCCTCCGGAACTTGGTAGGTTGTCCAGTCTTGAGTTCCTATTGTTGGGCGACAACCAACTCGCTGGGCCTATACCTCCTGAACTCGGTGGTTTGCAGAACGTCAAGCAAATATTCATAGGCAAGAACCAACTTACGGGTTGGATTCCCCGCGAACTGGGCGGTCTGGCAAACCTGGAAGATCTCTCGCTAATGGGTAACAGATTGAGGGGCAGCATCCCGCCGGAATTAGGGAACTTGGCCAATCTGATGCATTTGGATCTGTTGGGGAATCTGCTGACTGGTTCGATCCCTGGGGAACTGGGTAACTTGAGCGAACTGCGTTGGCTGACGCTGCAGGACAACCAGCTCAGAGGTGAAATTCCTAGCGAACTCGCCGGTCTCGTAAATCTCGAGGTTGCTTCAATCGGCAACAACGATTTCACGGGTTGCGTTTCGAGGAAGTTGAGCGAGATCATTCCGCAGGGCGTGGTCGATCATATAGGACTGAGTTATTGCCGAACCGAGCCGCAGGTTTCGGCAGACAAGAAGGCATTGATCGCTTTTTACAACGCCACCGACGGTGCCAATTGGGCCGACGATACTGGATGGCTTACGACCGCTCCGATCGATAGGTGGCACGGCGTCAAGACTGACGGATCAGGGCGCGTGATCGAATTGACGCTGCCAAGGAACCAGCTTTCTGGCCATATCACGGAGAAGATCGGTGATTTGTCACGCCTGCAAGTCCTCAACCTGTTTGATAACTCGATTGGCGGTCCGTTGCCGGAGGTCATCGGCGAGTTGGGTCGCCTGACGAGATTGGACCTTGGCCGGAACAGCTTTACGGGCCTCATCCCGATGCAGATCGGCGAATTGACCAACCTTGAAGTATTGGATCTCGGCGACAACAATTTGACGGGGGAGATTCCTGAAACTATGTGGCGACTTGCGCGACTCGAAGAGTTGAGCTTGCGTGCCAACCTGCTGAACGGACCGATTTCCGCTGGTATCGCGAACCTGACGCATTTGGAGTCTCTAGATCTCTATCACAACGACTTCTCATCGGAGATTCCGGCGGAGATAGGCGAATTGAGCAAGTTGGTATACCTGGTGTTGGTAAACAACAAATTGTCGGGTGCAATACCGGCGGAGCTGAGTCAGTTGCGCAACGCCATGATGATCGACCTTGCAGGCAATCGGCTCGTTGGCGGCATCCCGCCAGAACTCTCACAGATCGACACTTTGGAGCACCTGTTTCTCGGTTACAACAACCTGCAAGGCGACATCCCAAGCGAACTTGGCAATTTGACGAAGCTCAAGTCTCTCGGGTTGTCAGAGAATCGACTGACGGGGTCGATCCCAGCGTCATTGGGCAATCTTGTCGACCTGGAGTTTTTGAGTCTGCTGGACAACCAACTTTCGGGAGCCATTCCGGTTGAACTTTCGCAGCTGCAAAATTTGGAGACTTTCAACATCAGCGGCAATGCTGAGTTGACGGGCTGCATTCCTGCCAACCTTACGCGTGTGCGACACAACGATCTTTCGTCGGTTGCGCTTCCGACGTGCCAGTGAATTGGAAGCGCTTCGTGAACGGCGATATCCGGCCGGTAACCTACTCGATCGCCTCCCTTTCGGACGCCTCGGCGTGCGAATGGGGCCGGCTGGACCACCGCGAGGGGGTCGAGGATCAGGTCGTGGAGAGCGGCAGTTACACCGCCGGCGCAACCGTGGCCGTGCTGCCCGAAGACGACGTCTGCTTCACCTTCGGACGCGGGACTTAGAGGAAGCAGTGAGGGCCAGGGTAGATCTCGGCCCCTAGAGTTGGCGATAAATTACAAGGGAGGCGGATGGCGATTATGCCTTTTACACACGAAAAACACAAATTGAACGGGAAGGTGGCAATCGTCACTGGTGCCGGTCGTGGCATAGGAAAGGCAATCGCCATTGCATACGCAGCTGAAGGAGCGGCAGTCGGGTGCGCCGCCCGCACTCTGTCCGAGATCGAGACCACGGCGGCGGAAATAACAAATGCGGGCGGTAGGGCTATAGCAGTGCAAACTGACGTGACCGACCTGAAATCTGTATCGCGTTTATTCAACGAGGTCGTGAGTGCATTCGGAGGACTCGACATTCTTGTAGTCAACGCCGCGAAGACTTATGACCATCGGACCGTTGTAGACAGCGATCCCGAGGCTTGGTTAGCCACCTTGGATGTGTCATTCATCGGTGCATACTACTGCATGAGAGAAGCCATTCCGTATCTACGCAAAAATGGAACAGGCAAAATTCTCACGATTGGATCCGGTTTGGGGCACAACGGGCGCGCTGCCACGTCTGCTCATGCGTGTTCCAAGGCTGCTCTTTGGATGTTGACCAGAGTCTTGGCGCAAGAATTGTGGGACGACAACATCAGTGTGAATGAACTGATACCGGGTCCCGTCACAACCTATTCTGGAGCGAGTTATGCGTCGAAGGCTCAAGAATCCGTGTTTGATGTTGATAGCGAATGGGTGAAACGACCAGAAGACGTGGTGCCAATGGCGTTGTTCATCGCTACACAGCCAAATCGAGGCCCTAGTGCTAGGAGTTTCAGCCTTTTGCGACGAGACGACTAAGAATCTGGGTGTGTAAAAGGCATAATCCCCATGCGGATTGACACGGGATTTGAGCATGAACGAATCCGTTGAACAAGATTCTGCTCAGGACACGCGCTCGCTTTAGGGTTCGGTTGATTCAAGCAGTATCTCCACAGCGGCGGGATGGGAGTGGAGTTCCCCGGGCGCAGGTCCGGGCGTTGCGGGAACAAGGTCATGAGGTTCGTAGTACGGCCTCAGCTCTTCGTCGAAGTACTTATGAATGTCGTACGCGTCCGTAAGAATGGTCGCCGGTAGATAGTCCCAGCCCACGCCTGACTTTTCAGGCCTATTCTCATGAAACGCTACGGCGCGCCGTTCGAATTCGTCCAACGGCCACGAAAGATGATCGCGGTGCTCGTCCGTGATCTCGTCGCCATCTGCCCTCATGAAGCGTAGCCATCGTGACACTACCCGCACTTCGCCATCGTCGGCTCGCTCAACGGGGAAGACGGAGACCGGATTCCAGGCAAGTTGCGCGATGTTGCTGCTGGGGTTAATGCCAACCACCCATTCGCGCCCGATCAGCATGTCCTCGATACCTGCGATCTGTTCCGCTTGCGAATCCTTAACCATTTCGGCGAGTTCGATTTGGTTCGGGAAATCATCGTGAGAGAACGCATCCAGAATGAGCCTGCCGCTAACGCTCAAAGTGAGCTTCTCCGGCCCCTTGCCGACGATGTAGTCGTGAACCTGGGAATCCACGTAGCACACGACCCAAGGCGAAGACGAAGTAAATGCATTCTCCGAACGTGGGGGATGGTACGGATAAACTCCACATCTAGTGGTCCCGGGCAGCAGGATCCCGCGCACCACCATGTGCGCAACAGACGCACCGTCACTGTTGATCAGGTCGTGTGCCACGACATCATCGATATCCAGAGGATCGAACGGTTCTCCCGAATGGGCTTCAACCACTGAACCCTCGCTCTGCTGCGTAGGATGTACGCAAGGTTCTATCCCGCCGAATTTCCTCGTGCACGGCTCAACCGTTCCCAAAAGATACTCTCGTGAAGCTTGTTCGGCTGCCGCACCAGTCGGTTCGGAGGCTTCGGGACTCCACGGTTTCGACTTGACATGTGTCGCAGACGGTTCACCGGGCGCGGGCTGCGTGGTTATTTCAGTGCACCCGACAAGTGCGAAGAGTAGAACTGAAAAGATACCGCATGTTACGCCTGAGATCAGCTTCGCTTTATCGATCATGTTCTTCACGTCTCCTACCCGGGTTGACATGCTACTGGTACCGCCTCATCAGGTACATGAGATCCGATGTCGTCGGTTCGCACACCGTAACAGTGCTCGACATCAATTGCCCGGGCGATGTCAAATGAGGTCTCAATCCTAGCGCGTGAGCCGCCTCGTGAGCCGCCGTCCTCCCAAGATTGGAGCAAGACAAACCCTGACTCGGAGTTCCTAGACTCCAAGTATGACCTTTCCAGAAGAACACCGACCGCACGTCGCCACTATCGTCGGCTCTGTCGCATCCCTTCGCGTCCAGCTCCTCGGTGGTCCATGGATCCATCATCGGGTCATTACGCCCGAAGCATTTCTCTCTGAACGTATTTTCGACCGCGATCCCCTTGACGATGTTGCCATCGAATTCCCGACCGGTCGAGCAGTTTCCAGCCCCGGACGCGTTTTCGCTCACCATAGTGATGTTGACGACGTTGCCCATTGCGTCAAAGCTCCGCCAGATTAGGTTGTCCTCCCAAGTTTCGAAACCGCTGTTGATGTCGGACCTCCAAGCCGCAGTGTTAGTAGGGAATGAGCTGTCGCAGATCTTGTACTGGTAATGACCGTCGGGAAATGCCGGGTGATATTGTGCCGATGGAGGGTCGGTCTGTGAGACCCAGACCGCCACCTGCGTTCGCGTGTACGCGATTACCAATGCGAATCACGTCCCGCAGGAGTGGAACCCGCACCGGACACGGTTCACTCGCTTTTCCCGCTCTGCTACCTCCTGTAGGCGCCGATTTCCCTTGCGCATCCTTCCGTGGATCTTTAAAATGGCTGTCTTGCACGGTTCTTCGTCTCACAGGTGGGGATTTTCGATGGCGTAATCCGGTCAAGGCGCTCGGATGTGGCGGCAATCTTCACAGGTCGGAGCACCGAACTCGAAATGAAGGCGACGCTGGCGTTCGGCATCCAATAACCACTCGACGAAAACGAGATGGCCGACTTCACCGATACGGTTACGGAACCAAACGCGATGCGTGAAAAGCTGTTGGCGATAGGCATGATTTCATCGATTCAGAGCCCTTGCAAAGGCAACGTCAGGTTCCTAGACATAGTCTGGGTGATCTGCCTGAATTCCCAGCGGGACGGTCGGAGGTGCGCATGAACCAGTTTAGGCGTGGATGGGCGAAGTTGATGTCCGTAGAAGGACCGGATTTCATCGCGTGGCTGAGGCGCAAAGAAGTGCTCCGAGACAGAATCACCGTACAGGCGAGAGTGGTCTCGCGGCTGCTCATCGACGAAATCGACACTGAAGCAGCGGCCATCAAGTTTTGGGATGGCGTGCCACGAGCCCTGAATCATAGATGCCCGGAGACGATGCACAAGGATTGGGGCATTGTCCGCGCGTATGCATGGCTGCATTTCCTCGAGCGGTACGCTCGCACCTGGGGTGCTCTCGAGTACCTCGTCGAAGAGTGCAGGCTTCCGATGGGCAGTGAAGGTGTGAGAACTTTGGATGTCGGCGCCGGGCTCGGGGCTGTCGCGTTCGCGATCCACGACTTCTACGCGGCTATGCTGGAGTTTGCAGCAGAGACGGACAATCCGAACTGGCACCAGCCGCCCGAAATCACCTGCGTCGAGAATGGAATCGGTTGGAACGCCATGCGATCCCAACTTTGGGAGATGATCCATTCGGTCGCTCGGGGGGAATGGCCCTGCGATTTGTCGACATGGAAAAATCTGAATGACTTTACGGGGATACGCCCGGATCAGGAACGCGCCGACGAGTTTGAGCGCCTCCGATGGGCCTACGCCACGGATTGGGACGAGTATCGCGGAGAGGAAACAACTGAACTGCTCCACACGGCCCAGGAAGCCAACCAGGAGGCTCAATCTAGACACCGATATCGTCTCTTCGTGTTCTCCAATTTCTTCACAAGTTTGAAATCGGTCAAAGCGATGGGCGATAAACTGAGTGAACTGCTCACCGATGCTAATCCCGGCTCTGTGCTGCTGGTCATGGGTGCTGAAACAGGGTGTTACGTGGCCATCTACGAGCAACTGCAGAGAATCGCGGAGGCCGCCGGGTTTCGCATCGTCGTGCCCGACGCGAGGGCATCATCTGCGATTTCTTCAGTCGACGACATCGTTTCCGCGGAATCATTGAAGATTTACGAGCATGCTCAAAGACTCGCACCGAACGATGACGAACGCATCGTCAATTTCGGAGACAGTTTTGCGCAGGGCGAGGTTTTCCGCGCAAATGCGATTCGCGCCTTCCGAAAGCACCGCAACATTCGACAGTCCAGTTGATCGGCGGCATCGCGAACGTTGGTCGGAATACTTGCCCATCGTTCACGATACATTGGGGAATCGTAACCGTACCGACCTGATGCCACTGATCGACCGTCGCTGAATCCAAAGCAACCGTGCATACGGCCCACACCTCTTGGTATGGCGTGGAAATCGGTAGAATCAAACTCTTGGCGACGGGCCGTTGTTCCGTGCAACTAGGCCGCCGTCTGAACCGAGACGCTGATTCATGGGGCGACCCAGTACCGCACCTCAGCCATCCTATTCTGGCCGGCATAGACTTCAACTCGGCGACGGCCGGTCAGTTTCGATGCGGCGACCACCCGACGCAGACCCCGATCGGTCGTGCCGACGGACCCTCCCCTCCACTGTCAGCTCGGGGTGCTTGCTCTCGAAAACGAAGCCGTCCTCAGACAACTCGATGGACTTCACCGGCACGACACGTGTTCCGCCAGGCCACGTCGTGCGAATACTCGATCGTCAGTTACAACCCATCCTTGCCTCCGGAACTCGGGATCACGGACGCTCTAGTCCCTTCAAAGGCCCAGGGTGCAGACTCGCCGCAGAAAACGGCGCAACAAGGCCCTGTTCAGATCCACCCGCGCTCTTGCCAACCTGCATCGACGGCGGCGGGTCTCGTGCCCGCGCTCGAATAGGTTCCGTGGATAGTCCTGAGGGGGAAGCGTTAGGCGGTGGACGTCGATCATCTCGACCTCCATATCCATGAGGCGCAACTCGGTCTCCAGCTTAGCTACGTCATCTGTAGCCGCTGAGAATTCAGTCCACACCTAGCGCCACTCCCGCACCAGCCCAAAGACGTAGTCGTAGATCTCCTCGTCGTCCCGCGAAGGGCCGCCACCACAGGTTTCGGGACCCCTTCGACGCCTTCCTCCAGCCCCTCAACGCGCCTCTCGGTATCCCAATCCCAAGCGCAAGTCCACATTTCAGTCGATTGTGATCGGAGACTCGCGTTCCCTCCAAGCATTTCGCACAACCGGCTGCGCAAGACAGAAATCTGCGCCGATTCCGTCGGATCTCGCGTTCGACACGCTTCAGTGACCTCGGTCAACGCGACCACCTTTGTCTTTGGGTGAACTGTCCCCGCGTGCCCGCGATCGTCATAGAAACTGCCGTGCCCAACGTGACGATCCAGAGTCCGACCATCGGCACCAACAGGCCGAAGAATTCGGCGTGCCAATCGTCCACGGCGCCGGTGCCGCAGTAGCTGAAAACGAGAATCGCCGCAATAGACGTCACGTGCGCGAACAAGCTCTGATCCTTCGTCACCATAGGCTTGAGCGCAGCGATCAACACTGCAGCCGACACCACCCATGGCGCAGCGCAGAACCCCAAAAACTTGACCAGATCCGTCGATCTCAGAAAATCTCGGTCGGCCCCATCCCAAAAGTATGCCGCCAGTTCGGGTCCATTCGACGCCCTAGATGCATCGTCCAGCAATACCCAAGGCAGGAAGACACCGACCAATGCCGCGAGACGCGCCGCAGTCGCTAACCCTTCGGGCCAGTTTCGGGCGAACCACCCGCGCAGATCATTTTGTGCTTCCACCTTAGGGTTCCGTTACATGCTTCAATTCGAGAAAGTCCGGGCGATTTCGTCGGACTTGAGTCTGAATCCCTCCAGGTCGCGATGGAGACCCGTGATCGACAACGTCAGCGATTCGAAGCTGGTGTGCAACGCCGAGAAGTTGGCGGACAGATTGAGCTTCTTGATGATCACATCCATGTCGTCGATGTCCCTGACGATTTCGTCGACACGCGCCTTCAAATCTCTCGACGCTCTGAGCCATTCCTCGTAATCGCGGTACTCCGCGGCATCTCCGGCAGCCGCGTCTGCGCGCAGATCCGGGTCGTGAATCCTCGCGGTCAATTCTGCTTGCCGAAGGAAATACTGGGCTGCAGTCTCCTCGACGGACGCGAGCCGATGCAGAAGCCTCCCATGGTCGGATTTCGCTGTTTCGTATCGTGGGTCCCACTCGGACTGCAGATCGTTCACCGCCGATATGAATGCTTCAGGGTCGCGGCGTCCAGGCGAATCCAGAGATGCGAGACGGGCGAGGGCCATGCCGACGGGAGTGCGTTCGTATACCTCGACTTTTTCGATCGTCCGCTCAGAGGTCGGACCTGACGCGATATCTAGGAGATCTACGGGCGTACTCGTCTCAACGGTTTTGACCGTGGAGACGTCCCCCAGAGAATCGGCGACGTCGCCGACCTGTTCGGACACGAGTTCAGTCGCGGTGGCCAGCTCCGAACCCACGTTGTAATCGTCCGTCGAGTTCAGACCCGTCAAGCCAGTCTGCGACGCGAACAGCAACACGAAAACAGCGCCGACAAGCACTGCCGCGACCTTTAGCATCATTCGACTCCGAGTTTCGACATCGTCAGAAATTGATAATTTACCAGATCGTTTCCCCGACTTTGGAGAGTCTCTTGGCAATCCGGTGATCCGACACATCAGCCAAGCCGCTGTGATCCTGAAGGTCACCATCCTTTTCCTTTTACGTGCCGACGTCTATCGGTGTCGCCCGTTCGTGGGAGGTCGAACGCGCATCGCCCGATGCTAACCGACAAGACGATGGACGCAACCCGGATCGCACGACCCGAGCGACGCGTCGGATTTCCTGAAGTCGCCTTCCGGGTATCCGAGCGACTCGAGGCCTAACTGACCTTCCTTCCGCGAGTCGCTTTCATCGAAGCCGTTCGCGCGGTCCGGACGGATGTCGCAACCTCCGACCGCATCCTTACTAGCTAGTCGTGTTGCTTGTGATCGATCCCAATAGACGCTAAATGAAATCGCGTCGATGTCATGGGTGCTCTTCTTGGCAGATTCACAAATTCAACGAAGATTTAACCATCCGTCATAGAACCGTTAGAAATTGATCTTTGCATTCGCGCCGAATCGTCGAATCCTGGCCCGAAGTGATCGGGGCGAAGGCGCTTGGTCGAATCCTCGTCCAGCGGATCCTGGGGCAGACAACGACTATCGCCGACACGACCTGGAATAGGGGTCGCAACTCTTCATCGCACCTCGATTCTCCATTCCTGTCGCTCGCCGACTGTCGGACGAAAGACCGGACCGCCCTTCTCGAGGTTCCATCTGGGCGACCGACGCGCGGAGCCGCAGGTCGGGTAACGCTCCCTTGAGATACGCCACCCTGCTCGTCTCGGGCGATTCGATTCCTTCCGCGTCGACATGGCGGATTCGCTCTAAGGCGAATCTTGGCGGGCGGGCGTCGAGGCCCGACCATCGGTTCCTATCGCTCGCGTTCTCAGTTACGACAGCGATAAGCTTCAATCCAGCAGCCGGATCGGACCTGCCCGTGTGCCCCTTGCCTGGACCAAACGCGTGAACCAGTCACATGGCTGACTAAACGACCTTCGGTTCAGCGAAAGTTGCGCTGCGGCGTTTTCTTATTTGACGCAGTGTTCTCCGCTCTCGATCGTTACACCCCTGCCGTTCGGTTTCCTGCGCGTCACGATGGGACTTGACAGAGATCTCACGGAGCGCGATTCATCCGCCCGCCACCGCCACGCCGTTCAACCATCAACATTTCACATCTACGAGACGTGAGTTTACGTAATCTCAATCGTTGTTGTGTCAAAAAGGTAAGTATGTATAAAGTGAGCGCCGTCTTGATCGTCGCTGCCATCGCGGGCATGATGCTGCTCTACGGGCAGTAGGCTTTCGCCAACTCGCGCGCGGTTTCGAACGTCGTGGCGACCAGTTCTGGAAGCGGTCAGCTTTCGGTGACATGGGATGCTCCGAGCGAGACTCCTCGTGACTACAGAGTGGCGTACGGCAAAGACGGCAACATGGTTTCCTACCGCAATGCCAACTCCAGCGTGGGCGGAAACCAATACCCGACCACCAATTCGGTGAGCATCTCCGGTCTTGACGACGGAAGTTACACCGTTCAGGTCAGGGCGCGTTTCCGCAGAGGGGCAGGCCCTTGGTCGTCCCAAGTGACTGCAAGAGTGGGCGATCCTGTTCCCACGCCGACGAGCACGCCCACTGCGACTTCCACCAGCGAACCCACGGCAGAGTCTGATTCGCAACTCGGAAATTCGCCTGCGAGGGTTGAAACGCAGGACAGCGTCGATGTCAGATCAAGTTGTTTTCCTGTTCCCGCAGTAGGTGTGAAGGTGCGATTCGCTGGTGTCCCTTCCGGCAGTGAATTGAATGACGATGGCACTGCAACCATTGGAGCATCTGGCGGCGCGTATATTTTGACATTTCAAACCGTGACCGGATGCTACAAGGGCAATTTGAGTCTTGCAAAAGACTCTGGTGCTGATTGGATCAGACCTAGAGGGTTTTCTGTAACTGCCGACCCAGATAATGTGGAGATTGGAGGGGCAGGTTTCGATGTGTCGAAATTTTCAGGCTCTGTCTCTACTCAGGGAAACAGGACGGCGCAAATCTGGGTGAAAAAGAACGACAATTCCAGCAAAAGCGACAAGGTGACCATATCTCAGGCATACGAATATATCCCGCCTTGCCTTGCCACGACAGGAGTTGCCGTGTCCGACGACGACGGGACTTCCAATCTGCTCACCGGCGCCGACAGCGACACATTGACTGTGTCGTCCGTCGGAGATTCTTACAAGTTGAACTTCGACCGTGCCACGACCTGCACCAATAACAATAAACTCAACTTCTCGAAGGATTCTGGCGCTGACTGGATCACATTCGACAGTTATGGCTCGGCGAGCGTGACGAATTACAGCCAGCGGGCTCAATTCACAGTTGCACCTTACACCGGCTCTGACGCGTCGAAGCACGGCACGAGCAGAACCGCCGAGATATGGATAAGTCAGTCCAATTCTGATGTTGGTGAAACCGACAAGGTTACAGTCACTCAGGCATATGATTTCGATCCGCCGATTGACATAACATGTAACCTGACGGACTGCGAGTTCCATTACAACGTCATAGATGGCGTTGATGGTTTCAACAACTCGTTGGATGTATCCGCGAGTTACGACGTTTCGCATTTCTCAGGCACTGTCGACATCGATTTCGAGATCGTCAGCGGGGATGCTCAGATCACCGATCCTGTGCAGGGAGTATCCAATATCACGGCTCGCGAACACGGCGATATAACCGTCAAGTTGACGATGAGCGACAACATGCAGCAGACCGACCCGGTCTCTGTCACCAAGGTTGTGAAATCGCTGACATTCCATTGCGGAGTGGACATCTCGCCAATCTTGTTGAACATTCACAGCGATGGTGGCACCGGCGTCGGATACTTGAACGTCGCAATGCCGACGCACTCCAGTTGTTCGCTTCCTGCGCTTGCCGGAAGCCATCTGGTGGAAGATGCTTCATGGATCACGAATGTCCGTGTAGGCGAGCATGACGACTGTATCTCCGCGACTTCATGTCTGATCTACGACGTTGCCGCAAACACCAGCGGCGTACGCAAGGAAAACGTCAATGTCCAGATCAGCGGCATTCCGTCCAACACCGTCGTCATCCATCAGAGAGCGGCACCTCCTAGCACCACATGCACGCAGATGACTCTGCGACCGGACACGAGCAAGTCTCAGACCTACTCTGTCGGCGGCTACTATCGCGGCGAGGGGATGACTCAGCGATGGACGCATCTGGCTTTCAGCGCACAAGGCGGCGGATGCTCCGACGACGGCATACGCTTGGATTCGGCCGGCGTGGTGCATGTCTGCGGATACAACGACGATGCGAGCGTGTGCACGGGACGTGCTGATTATTTGGGCGGCAACAACAGAACCGATGCCAAGACAGTGACGAAGACTGAGAACGGCACCACCACTACGGTTGCGGAATGGGTGGCGATACGCGTCCAGAGTCCGCCTGAGACTTGCGCCACGCCCACTTTCAAGGTGCGCAACGACGGCGACAGTTGGATACACCTGCACTTCGGCTGCACGCACGAAGCCGACAACTTGGCTTGGTACAGCGGAGATACCGACTACAGACGATGGAGTCTCTCGAACGCTTCGCTGACTTGGGCTAAGATCGCTCCGCCTAGCGGTGAATCCGATCCTGCAACGATCACCACTCCTTCGCCTACGGAATCAACGACATGGCCCGGAAGTTTCGCTCTCGAATGTCCTGCGGACACCGCAAGTCCGGTGAGCGGATGGACTGTTTCGGCGAGCGTCACTCGCAATGGGGCTTCGGTGACGTCATCCACGTCTGCAACGGGCATCTGCGCCCAAGAAGCGGACTAGTTGGTCGGAATAAACATCAAGGCGCGGTCAATGCCGCGCCTCGATTGATTCTCAGGCAGAGCAGCGTACTTGCTGTCCAGAAGCACCAGGTGCATCTTCACCCCCAGATCGTTCCACACGTTTCGCACCTGCATCGCGGTGTAAACCACGCGATGATCCGCTATCACTTCTTTCAACGCTGGCGGAGCGTCCTCTTCAGAGTCAAGCGGTTTCCATAGAATGCGCAATGGAAGAAATGGCGAAAAGTGCGATGTTTCGCGGGCTGTGCTTTGGTGCGGACTGTCATTGAGATTCGAGAATAGGTCCTGGAAGAACAAAGCGCTAGTCAATTGGAGAAATATGCGCGCAGAGACGCAGGTTCAATCGGGATTCCGTCGAATTGCAAATGATTTTCTCTATTTTCTCAATCGCTGTCAGGGCGGCGCGCTTCTGGCGATTCTCGTCTTGCCGAATTCCGTCGATTTCAGATTTGGGCTGTGCTAGTCTTCAAGTTGCCAAAACGACTGTCCATGTTCGACTTGAACCACTTGGCATGAGAAATCGGGTGCTTCAGGCGTCCCCTTGACTGGTTCAACACTGGTGACGGCCGTTTTGGCGAACGGACCTTGATCCTATGCCGCTAGGGGGTTCCCAATGCCGGACGCGAAACCCACAACATCTAAACGCGTCAAGGTGTTCTGGTGGATTGCGACTCCTGTACTGGTTGTGCTCTGGGGACTGCTTGCTATCGCTCTGCTTTTCGATTTAGAAGATGAGACGGAAGATTCAACGGCGCAAGCAAACATCACGCCTACATCGTCGATTCTGATAGGGCACACGCCCATACCCACTCGACCTCCCCGTCGTCCCACTGCCACGCCACATGTCGTTCATACAGCCGATCCTGGGTATCAACTGTGGAAGAACAAGCAAGTCGTCGCGACGAGAGAAGCTAGAGAGCGCAAATCCGTTGCCAGAACGACAGAGAACTACACCGCTCCGAAACACGCCGCGCGCGTCAGACACACCGTCAGATCGAACGACAACATCGTGTCTCGCAAGCGAATCTCGCTGGACGCTGGCAGATATACGTTGACGAAATCCGAAGGCTGTGTCCGTGCAGAACTAGCCAGAATGCCGAGCGACGCTCTGGTCGCATCTTTGATCGGCGCGTCCAGCAAGTCCATGAACGTGAGCTCTGGCAGTTACATGCTTCGGGCAATCGGCAACAATTGCACAGCCACGTTGAGCAACTGAGAAGGTTCAAATCGTGAATCAACTAGCAAATGGAGAGAACCAATGAGAATCGAATTCGAGAACGATCAGACAAAAACCAGATTCGACACCATTTGGAGAGCGATATTAGGCGGATAGATAGGCATATTCGCAGGTGCGATTTCAACCATTCCACTAGGGATAGTACTGATGGTTCTGGTGCAATTGAACATCGACGACAGGCGCAATTCCGGCGAAGAGATAATCGCCGCCATAGTGTTTGCGTCTCTTATGGCTTTCGGCGCTCTTTGCGGCGGGATTTCAGGCCCGATCATTGCCGTGATGACCATGCGGAACGAATTGCATGACAAAGTCGAAGATGCAACTCCAAGCGAGTAGCGAGCTTGTGCCGGAGCAAGAACAGAGTAGAACCCACTTCCGACTAGCCAATCACGGAAGAATTGACGAACACCGTGATCGCCGCAACCAGTTCTACAAATCGGCTGGAGTCGTCTCCGCAATCTCTCTGCTCGTTGCCGCTCTTTGGGTGTCGGTCGCCAACGCGAATCCTGAAACTACGGACGAATGGGGAGGGCTAGACCGCGAGACGTTCGTCGTGGGAATGGTCAGAACGCCTACTCCCACCATTACCCCAACCCCTACTATCACGCCAACATCAACCGCGACTCCTACACCCACACCGACTCCGACTGCGACCGCAACGCCGATCTCCAAGATTCACTCCAAACCCGAATACATCGACGTTGCAGAGCGTCTTTTGCACAACCCTGAAATGCAATTCGAAGTCTATGGAAGAGAGTTGGACAATGATGAAGTCTGGTCTCTCCTCGTCGGTTTGAACGAATGGTACACAGTGGACTTTCTCCTCAGATGCATGATTGAGAGACGCACGGAAGCGGGACGATTCGGTGGCGCTTTCGCATCCAACGCCGATGACGTGGAATGGGAATATCCACAATCAACGGAAAAGGCTAGACGAAGATTCCCAAATGCCGAACTGGTCAAAGACTCGTCTGGAGTCTATTTTCTGGTCAAAACCTTCGGTCCCGGATACACGCCATTCGGCTGGCACCGGATGATGCTTGGCAACAGACGAGTATCATCGGTGTACCATGACGCTGTGGCTGGCTCTTACGTCGTGACGTTGGCTTACGTCGATTTCGAGACGTGCGAACCGTCAGACATCGAACGCATCAACTATGGAGACGGGTTGCTTGGCACCGGCATCAATTTCGAGATCATCAGAACGTCGTACATCAGAAGCCTGGAGAACCATACGCCACTGCAACCGCACGAAGTTGGTCAACCAGTCGAAATTACACCCAGATAGTCGCATGACGAGTGCGGGTTTTGACTAGTTGCTCACCCCTCCGCCACTGGTCGCGCCCACACCTACATAGTCTCCAATCCTTTAATCCCGCCAGTTCGGGTACCAGGTTTCGAGAATGCGTTTCGACGACGTCGCCCCGCTAGATCACCGAAGGCGTTACACGCGGGTCAGCCGGTGAGTTTTGTATCACCGATTCCACAACTCTGGCGAACCACGGAGCGGCGCGCGGCGGCAACACAACGTCTCTAACTAGGGTTGCGATATCTACCGGCACGTAACGTCCCTTGTTTCTCTCGACGTCAGGATCCAAAGGAATATCCGGCGGTTCCCCAAGCCTGCCCGTATCAGATGGATCTAAACGCGGCCCCGGCAGAACCGCGCGAATCTCGTCTTCAGCGCGGTATTCAACCCGTTTGTGGAAAAGCGGCGCCCAGCCCAATCTGGGCACTTGCTCACCCGCGTAGTCGACGTAATCGACTCGCCCGAAGGTGATTGGCGGTTCACCGACGGAGAAGATGGCTTTCCGCAGATCCTGAAACGTGGTTCGTATAGCGACCCCTTCAGCGCCTGCGTAGGCCTCCCACATGAGACTAGACTCGTGCTCAGCTTCTGTCCAGCAGCAGACCAATGCGGACCGCGTCCATCTCTGAAGGAACTGGTGAGCGACTTCTTCAGGTTCCTTTAGAGGATCCGTTCGCTCGCGGGGTTCCGGCGGATATATGAACCCCTCGTAAGAGTCCGCCATGTTTCCCACCAAAGCGAAGAACAGAGCCTTGTGGTCCAATAGTGAACAGAACTTCGGAAAGCTCATGTAGCGCCAAAGGGTGGCGCTCTCCTCCGGTTCCGATGGCTGCCAGGAATCCTCCTGACTAGCGTCGCTACCGGAAAACAGCTTGTGTTCCCCCAAGTACGCCGCGATCGGCGGTTGTCCGTATTCGTACGTCAAAGATCGCCACCTTCCCTGAGTGCGGTTTTCGTTTCAATAGCGAGGGGTAGCAGCGTATTTCCCAGATCGTTCACCCGGATCACGTGTCCCCAAGTTCCATGAGTGTATTTCGACGAGAGATTCGATTTCGACGCAGTCAGGAGTCTGCCGGATTCGAAACGCGCGAAATCCCAATGTGTTCACGCTGATCAACGCACGTGAGATGTTGTCCAGAAAATAGCGGCGTGCGCAGAGTTGCGAACACATCGGCGCGACGCAAAAACACCCTCTGGACGTCTCAGGATGTCTATGTACGTGATCCCATGCGCCACCCCGCCAAGGCGGCAGCTTTGGTCTACCGAGAGATGACGGCTGGTTCTTGAAGATGCCGCGTGTGCTCGAGTTGAGCGGACTGTAGATATCCAATTTGCACAGACATGTCGATACTAGGAATTTCCCGGCACCAAACAGGATCGGCGGACGGCCCGTCCGTCGAACCTCGTGTTTCTTCCGCCCAATAGAGCATTAGGGACGAAGTAGTGCAGCGGATGTCCTTTATCGCTTTACAATCAAGCCCTCACACCAAAACGATCGAGCGATGATGGAAACTGCCGACTCGGGTATCTAAACACGGTGCGACTTTCGAGAAGAATCGGCATACGTTCGGCAATCCTTGGGTGGCAACGCCGATCTGCACTCGAGCATTTCTAGCAGCAAGACAACGCCCGGCAATATCCCGATGATTCTTCAGCCGACAATACGCTGAACTCAAACGCCGCGGCAAAGGAGAGCGTCCACCACGATTCGGAAGGAAAACCAGCCATGACGAATATCGCAGGCCCGGGCAAAGAGATTTCGGAGAAAACCCTCGAACTGAACATCTGCGCGGAGATGCTTTACCGCATTCGTTCGTGGCCGCACTGTGATCGCGCCTTGTGGCACGGCATGACTCAACACCAAGAGCGCCACAATGGACTGGATCAACTGATTCGCAACACAGGAATCGGGTCTTCGCTGATGTTGCAATTCAAATCGCCTTGGCCTACATCTCGGGTGGACAGCCTATACAGGTTCACCATCAACGAACGGCAGCACGAAGCGCTTGAGGATTTGGCAAGACGATATCCCAGAGCCGTTTACTACGTACTGCCGCTATACACCACATGGGAAAAAGCTAACAACCACTCGCCAGACCTGATACGCGACACATGGTTGATGCCGGTGGCTTCGATCCCTCTCGCCTCGCTGACTTCGCAGCCCGCACTATCTTCTGGACGACATCGAGTAGACGTTGGGCGTGACGGTTCGCAGACCGTGGCAACCGTACATTCGCCGACTATTGAGGCAGACTTGATCAACGCTGGAACGTTTTTCACTGATTCTGGAAACCCAAGAATGTTTCGTGACCAAATGGACATGGTCCCGTCCGACGCACTGCAAAAATGGGTTGCGACGCGGGATCGCAATGGCCTATCGGTTCGATTCAGCGGTTTGAAAGCGTTATATGTGCCGCAATCCTATGCCTTGGCCGTGTAATTGCATGTCGTCCGTTTTCGCCGACCGTTCACAGGCAGGAATCATCGACTACGCGACAGAGCACTCGTCTATGACCCTCAATTGCACGCATGACAACGAAACTCTCGGACTCATCACGATCAGCAACTCAACATGGATTTGTTGATGATAGTCGGGCCAACGCCCAATCCGCCGACAAAACCTCCGCCTGCTCCAACACCGTCTCAGTCGCCTTTTCCTGCTTGTCCGGGGGATAACCGTATCTGCGTAAGGTTCGCCTGACCAACACTCTCAGATTCGCTCGCGATGTCTCTCTGATGGTCCAATCAATCGTCACGTTGTTCCGCACGGTCTTCACCAAATCACGAGCAATCTCACTCAGCACCTCATCGCCCATCACCTTCACCGCGCTGTCATTAGTCCCCAACGCATCGTAGAACGCCAACTCATCATCCCGCAAACCCAACTTCTCACCCCGCGCGTTAGCCTCGCGCATCTCCCGCGCCAACTCGATCAACCGCTCGATAACCTCCGCCGCCTGTATCGCTCGATTCCGATACTGCCTCAAAGTCTCTGCCAACATCTCCGCAAACGATCGAGATAGGACAACATTCTGCTTCCGACGTTTGGTGATCTCGCCCTGCAACAACTTCCGCAACAACTCCACCGCTAAGTTTTTCCTCTCCATCGTCTTCACTTCCGAAAGAAACTCTTCCGACAGTATCGAGATGTCCGGTTTTTTCAATCCTGCGGCTTCGAAGACATCAATAACCCCATCCGGCGAAACCGCATCCGCCACAATCTGCCGCACCGCCTGATCCAAATCCTCGCTCGGCGTCCGTTCGTTCTCATTGCTTTTCATCAACGCCGCACGTACCGCCTGGAAAAACGCAACGCCGTTACGTTTCGCCAAAACCTCGTCACGCGGCGTCGCCAGCGCAAACGCTTGAGACAACTCTCTAACTTTCTCCAAACAACGATCGCGACCGTCATCCAAACCCAATACATGTTCCTGAGCCGCAGGCAACAGATTCAGCCGATCCTGAGCATTGCCAGACACCCAAACCGACCAGTCGAAACCATGGAACAGTCCCTCACATACCTCGTACCTCTCCATAAACACCGCAACCGCCGTATCTTTGTCCAAGTCCTCGACAGCGTTGCCCGTACCCCCACTCTCCGTGTACGTACGAACCGCCAGCTGCAAAGCCGGTGCCAGACCGAGATAGTCGACAATCAAACCGCCCGGCTTGTCTTTGAACACTCGGTTCACGCGCGCGATCGCCTGCATAAGGTTGTGACCCCGCATCGGTTTGTCGACATACATCGTGTGCAGACTCGGCGCGTCGAATCCCGTCAACCACATGTCCCGAACCAACACCACCTTGAACGGATCCGCGCTGTCCCTGAACCTATGCGCCAGCCCCTCTCGCCGACCTTTGTTCCGAATATGTTGCTGCCACTCAATCGGATCGGATGCCGATCCCGTCATCACAACCTTGATCTCCCCTTGGGCATCATCCTCGTCATGCCATTCGGGTTTCAGCGCCACCAATTCTTCGTATAGATCGACACAGATCCGACGGCTCATACACACAATCATCGCCTTCCCATCCATAGCATCCAACCGCTTCTCGAAATGATCGACGATATCCTGAGCGATCAGCTTCAACCGTTTCTCAGTTCCAACGACGGCCTCGATCTGCGCCCACTTCGTCTTCAACCGCTCCTTACGCTCTACCTCCTCACCTTCGGTTGCTTCGTTAAACTCCTCATCGATATGCGGCCGTTCTTCCTCATTCAACTCCAGCTTCGCCAACCGGCTCTCGTAGTGGATTCGGACCGTTGACTCATCCTCGACTGAGCGTCTGATGTCATAGATGCTGATGTAGTCACCGAATACAGACATCGTGTTCCGGTCTTCGAACTCGATCGGCGTCCCCGTAAACCCGATGAACGACGCGTTCGGCAAAGCATCCCGCATGTGCGCCGCAAACCCGTCCACAAAGTCGTACTGACTCCTGTGAGCCTCATCCGCTATTACGACGATGTTCCGACGGTCCGACAACATTGGATGCCGGTCACCTTTTTCGTCTGGAAAAAACTTTTGGATGGTTGTGAACACCACGCCGCCAGACGACACTGACAACTTCCGTCTCAAATCCGCCCGACTCTCCGCCTGCGTCGGCGTCTGACGCAACAGATCGCTACACCTCGAAAACGTCCCAAACAGTTGGTCGTCCAAATCGTTCCGGTCCGTCAGCACCACAATCGTCGGGTTGCTCATCGCAGGCTCTCGGGCGATCCGTCCCGCATAGAACGCCATCGTCAAACTCTTACCCGCTCCCTGCGTGTGCCAGACCACACCGATACGCTTGTCACCGGGACCACCCCCGGGCTTACGCCCCGTCTCGTAACCGCTGCCGGCGTCAACCAGCATCCCGTGTTCATCCACCAACTGAGACGCCCGAACTGTCTGTTCCACCGCAAACTCCACCGCGTGGTACTGGTGATAACCCGCCATCTTCTTTACCGGCACACCGCCACCATCACCCTCGAACACGATGAAGTCGCGCATCATCTTCAAGAACCGCTTCGGTTCGCACAATCCACGTATCGTCACCTCCAACTGCGGTATCGTCGCGTCCGCAACATCGTCGCCTGCAATCGTCCGCCAAGGCTTGAACCACTCCTTGTCCGCCGTCAACGTCCCCACCCTCGCTTCCAATCCGTCCGACACCAGCAGCAACTCATTCATCGAAAACAGCGTCAGCAACTCCGACTTATACGTCTGCAACTGCTGCCAAGCCGTCCAGATCGTCGCATCCTCATCCGTCGGGTTCTTCAACTCGACGACCCCCAACGGCAAGCCGTTCACAAACAGCACGACATCAGGTCGACGATGATGTTTGTTCTCAACGACGTCGAACTGATTAACCGCCAATAAATCGTTAGCCCCTACATCCTCGAAATCAATCACCTGCACCTGCGCACCGCGGATATGCCCATCAACATCCCAATACTCGACATTCACTCCCTCCACCAGCATTCGATGAAACGACTCGTTCCTCACTTCCAGCGACGTGCCCTGCGGAGCCATCAGCTTTCGATAGGCATCTTCCAACGCCTCAAATCCCAACTCCGGATTCAGCCGCTCAAGGGCATTCCGCAACCGACCTTCGAGGATCACCACACCATAATCGTCTCGTTCCGCACCTGCCGATTCAGGCCCAATCTCGTTGTCGTTGATGGTTTGCCAATCGATGTCGGTTAACCAACCAAGGGCCAGCTGTTCGACATCGTCTTCCGTAATGGTCGTCATGGTTCAATCGCGTATGCGCACCCGAGCATCTTCCACGATCCAAAGATGGCCTTCTGGAGATGATCTGTCCAGAGTACGGATCAAGCGGGTGCCCACTTCCATCACCGTGTTTCGGGACTGATTGGCGAGACGAAAAACGATGATGCCGGGATACTCCCCAGGTGAATACGCCCTAATATCAGCGAAGTCCACGTCCTGCGTTACCAAGACGCGTTCTTCAACGAGGCAGGCTGCCAAGACCTCCGAGTCCGAGGCACCACCCATTCCTTCGTCGAGAACAGTATCCGCATCATGGCCAGAATCCATGAATAATCGCTTGAGCTCAAGCGGAAGATTTTCGTCAAGCTTGACCCGCAAAGCGTGAGCCTATGCACTCAACGGCACTATGCGTTCCTTGGCAAGCTCAGCACCGTACCGCAACGCCGCCTCAACTGCATCAGCAGAAACCGATGGATAGCTCTCAGCAATCTCCTCAACGGTCAATCCAGCTGCGAGGTTGTCAAGGATGACAGATACCATCACCCGAGTGCCGGTGATGCAGGCCTGACCATGACAGACGTTCGGATCTACTGATATGTGTTCATGCCAACTCACGATTGCTCACCTGCAAGATACTTTCCTGCGCTTCATCTTAACGCAACGATGTTTCAAGGTCGCATCTCCCTACCCGTAGGGGCGTTTCGCGAAACGCCCCTACTTGGCAAGCTCAACACCGTAGCGTAACGCCGCCTGGACTTCATCTGCAGAAACCTCTCTTTTTAGTACCAGAATTGGAACAATGTGCTACAAAAAGGTGCCTCCCCGATGAATGACAAGAGCCCAAGGGCTCTCTCCGAAAACGGAGTAGTCGGGGGAGTCGTTTTTGTTTGCAAAGATCGTCAGTAGTAGTACCAGGTTCCAGACCGGAAGGTGTCGAATTCGCTCCAAACCACCGATTTGAACCCTACGTTATACGGTGATCGCACGCACACTAGGTCTAGACAGCTCGTTGGTTGCCGAAACTTGATAGTGCCGGTCATTCGGCGATTTCTGCCAGCTATCGATTAGACGCGGCAATGCGGACGACAATATCCTCAACTGTTCCTTGCCCGTCATAGCGCCACGTCTTCTGTAGACCCACACAGTACTAATTCCGCTGGTTTGCAACAAAGCCCTGTGTTGTTTTCTGGCGCGGTCGTCCGCATGAATCCAAACCGCCCCATTTTCTTGACACCAATTGATGATTTCGGGGTCTTTAACACCCTTCTGACCAAACACCATCTCTATATCTGCAATCTCATACCCCACCAATGCCAAAGCTCGCGCGACTACTGGCGCTAACGATTCATCGAGTAACAACCGAGGGTTATCTGCTGAGAACGCGCGCTTCCCAATCACAAGCCGCTTTAACCTCGTCGCGCGTTAGCCCGTAAGACTGCGCAACCCATTCAACTGCATCGCCTGCCTCTACCATTCCCGCAACGGTTCTAGCCGGTATTCGCGTTCCTTTTAAGCAAGGCGATCCGAACTGGACTTGGGGTTCAAGCACAATTCCTGCCATCGGCTCCCATAAAGCCGCCACCTTTGTCTTCTCGCTGAAAACCAATCCATGCACCGGGATCAAGTAATCCTTCAACAATTCCAGCGCCAACTGCCCATCGCGACTAGCTGAAAGCAACCTTTCTGTCCAATCGACGAATATTTCTCCCTGACCCGTCCAAAGATACTCAGTTGCAAATGGCCGTTCGTGTCTGGTTGCATCCCGCAACCATTCCTCCGTGCGATCGATCTCAGACCATTTGACTCCAGACGCCCTAAGAGCGGTAATCACGCGCATCGAAATCAAATCTTCAAACGCGATTAGAAGCTCGGTCCCTGGCACATCGACCAAGTCATGCGATGCTACGCCGCGCCGAATCCACCGTATGAGTTTCGCGGAACTAACCGAGCGGGCCAACTCAGCATGAATGGTCGCCTTGATATACCGTGCCACCTCCGGAACATCGTAGATGCCTTCGTAAGACGACGGTTCAGGTTCGCGTACGATTGTGATCACATATATCCGCCTTCCTTGATCTCCGATGATACAGACACCCTGACATCTCCTTCCACCGCCATTAACCTCGGCAACAACTCGTCGAGCACGTTGATGATCCCCGGGAATTGCCTTCGTTGGAAATCGATTATTGCAACAATTATACTAAAAATTGCTGGCTACCTTGAGGAATTTGCGAGAAGGTGCCACCCACTTCGCCTGCACAAACAATCGGTGAGCCTCCGATTGCGGCAGTTGCTCTTCAGAATCTGTCATCTAATTCTTCAACCGTTACAAAGCCGTATGATTCTATTCACCCTGTCGCGGTCTAGACGGAATCGCATCCCTTAGGCGCCCCGCCAAACCCACATCATCTCCCGGATCATGTGCAGACAAGCCACCCTTGAAATAAAGCGGCGTAATATCACGAAGTATCGTCTGCCGATCTTCGTCAGGAAGCCGATTAATGAACGGCCATAACAACACCAACTCGTTCGCAACTCGAGATATATCCTCCTCACGTTGCCTGTGATGTCCAGACTGACGAAGCGCATACGCCCCGGCAATCACGAAAGGTGACAATACAGATACCCGCCATATCAACGAAATCGCCCCTCCGTTCTCGAAGTCCAATCCAGAGAAAAACGTCACAACAACAGACGATATGAACCAAGCGCCTAGAAAACCAACACCTATCAATCGCCACCGATTAGCGGCTTTGTTTTGTTCTTCCCGCAGTTTCGAATAGTGTTCAGCCGTACTAGCACCAGCTACTTCTTCGAGCATCCTTCTCGCCTGATCGGTTAGTCCGTCGATCTCATCCGAATTAGCTTTAAGTTGGTCCTTAAACTCGACTTCGCGTAAGAGTTCCGATTTCTGAAACGATTCGTCTCGCGTCCTTTGCGAATTGCTGAATGTCTGTTGAATGGTGTTAGCTTCATTCTCCATCTGTTCTGTGCCTGCTTGGATACGAGCCCGATGATCTTTAGCCAAGTCCTCCACACGGGTCACGCTCTGTTGAACCCGCTGTTCAAACTGATCGGCCAGTTCCTCGTGAAGATTCTCGAGCTGCCCAATGCGTTCGCTAAGTGCAGAAGCGCTTGACGTAGTTTCATCGAACTGTTCCCGAAGCCTTGTTGTCTTCGACTGCATCTCTGCTTCGAACTGATCTGCGACCCTCTGGATCACCCCAGGCGTAGTACGAATCGGAAAAACGGGCAAGTTGTAGGCGACGTCCAGAACTTGATCTGTCAATGAACTCCCATAGTGGGTGTCAGGTTCCTGGTCATCTGCATAGCCGCTTAGGTTGTCCACATAATGCAGCAATTCGTACGATGGCTGATTAAGTTGGTTCAGGCTAGATTCGGTCACTAGGTTGCGATCTACAATCGTCATGCGTCCAAGAACGTGCTTCACGACGACGACCATTCTATTGATCAGATCCTTGGTGGTTTGATACTGCCAATCCCTCTCCACCAACTCGTTGAGCAACTCCCCAGTCTCCCTGAGGTGAGACAAAGCGGCGGAATCGCGGACTCGATCGTTGAACTGGCTCATGCCTAAGTTGCCCCCAAATGCTTCCGCCACAAATAACTCGCAAACGACGCGCACGCCCCCAACATGAATACCGCCTCATCCTGACCAACATTCGATTGCCCCTGATCCAACAGCGAATGCCTCACCCCTTGCTCATCGCTAGTGTATCCGTAGATATTGCCCAAACCTTGCTCCAACGCCCGATGTTCCAACAACCCGTCTCGCCTCACCTGGTTCAAGGCTACGCCTGACGTATTCGTTCCGGGCGCGATTTGCCGGGCCACCGATTCCACCGCACTGATGCTTTCATGCACGCTTTGCGGCCATTGTTTTTTGTTTATGAAAGAAGACGACTGCATCAAATGTTGACGGGCTCCGTCTAATCCATGTTCCTTAAGTACGCCCAAAGCGTCGATAGTCGCTTGGCCTTCCTCAGGTGTTGAAGCAGGATAGATCGTAGGGGACGAATCTGTGTCGATGACGTAAGCGAGTTGGCACTCTTTGAATATGTCACTCATTTTCGAGATGAACACTTCAGGACAAACTTCATGCCGCATCACGAAGGTCAAGAGATCGAAAATCTCGTTGAACTTGCGCCTGAAGAAATAATCTTTGAATTCATCGAATAATTGGGAACTATATACGTAAGTAACGAACCTACAGAGTGATTTCAGTCTCAAACTCGAAGGTGCGGGTCACGGTTCCTCGGTTCTCTTTCAGATATGGCCCGTATCTCTTCGCAAATTCGTTGATGCATTCGTTCACCGCAAAGAAATCAGTTGGGGACAGGTCCTTCGACATCTCCATCCGATGAAACACCCCTGTCGGCGCTAGATCCCGGTGCTTATCGCAGGGCGTGATGAACTCGTTTTCGCCGTCCGTCGGGTCATCTTCGGCTAGGACTCCGATGCTGCAATAGTCGGCCATGCCTACTTCCCCTTCCTCGCTTCGTGTTCCTTGATGTATTTCCACTCCTCGTCCCGGCGCGGAGGAGAGGTCAACAGCGCCTTCGCCACGTTGACGGGATGATCGGGTATCGGTTCGGGCATGGGCAGCGGCGGCCGCCCTCTAGTTTTTCTGCGTCTCGGCATGTTGCGGATTATACGCGCAACCGCTCAACGGCTTCTCACCGCGAGCAGCCTACCAGCATCGCGAGTTAGATCACCACCGCGACGAGCGGCGCAATCAGGAATGGCAACCACGAAGGCACGCGGTCGTCCATTGCGACAATCATCGCCACGCCGAATACCGCGAAGAACACGGCGGGCACCAGCTGCCTCCATGCTGAGATCGCGTAGCTGCGGACGTTGACGACCACGATCTGCACGACGACCGCGCTGGCCGCTCCCATCAATGCTCCGCCGACGCTGTACCAGAAGTTCCTCCCCGCACTCGCTTTCGACCCCTTCCCCTCTTCGGATTTCTGTTCCCATACGTTCTTCAATGCTGGTGCCTCCCTCGTGATTGACGGCAACGTTTCAACCACGAAGCATCACCTAGCCAAACGGACGAGAGGAGGCAAGTCTTGAAAACGAGCCGCCCACACGTCCCTGAAAACGCGGTGGTTCATTGGTTATGGCTAGATGCGAATCGCCGTAACGCCGGCGAGATGCTTCGTGGTTGTCGTTACTCTGCCACCCAAAAGCGCGATTCGGAACGCGATTTTGGTAAAATCGAAGCAACCGAAGAATCAAGAAACCCCCACCGGTCAGATCAAATTGGCAGGGGTCCTTGGTTTGAAAGGCCTGCTAGGAACAGGAGAACTTTTCTATGCCTAATGGTAACAGAAGCAACCGTGCCCGGGCTCAAGCGCGCGCTCGTGCTCGCAAGCAACCACGAAACCCCTTCAACGGCCAGTTCATAAGTTGGCGCACCGTCGTGCTGGCGACTGTGATAGCGTTGATCGTTCTCTACGCGATGGTGACGGGCTAGAACCGGCGAGTTTCTCGATGGACGGTACAATCTGGGTTAGCGGACGTTGAGAATCCCTGTCACCAATGAATTCGCCGACCCCAGAAAAGAACGAACGGGAACAGGAAAAGCCTTCCCGCCGTATCAATGAGAACCTCCTCTACTTGATATTGGGGTCCATTGGAGGCATTACGCTGATTCTGATCGACACGTTCATCTACGATTTCCCCAGCTTCTTCGAGATTCTGGATCGCTGGCGATAGATGTCGAAACTCGGAGACTGGCATCGACGGTTCTGGCAGTTCGTCCAATTCTCGATGTATGCCTTTGCTTACGCCGTGTTGCTTGATGTGTTCAGGCATACGGACAGCGACATTTTCAATCAATTGAGTGTTGAGGCAGTTGCCGCCCCGATGCTCGCGTTGGCCGCCTCGTTTCTGGGCTTGGCAAGCACAGCAGCATCAAAAGCTGAACTGAATTCTCGAATCCCTGGTTGCATCCTCTGGTGCATCGCCGTCACCAGCGCGTATCTCTGGTTCGCCTCCTTGGTCATTACCGAAGAGAACGTTGATCATCTTCTCATAGTGGCAGCGTTGCTATACGCGTACATTCCGAGTGCGTTTATTGGGTTGCTGTTAGCCATAGGGCTTGCTGTCTTGGAAGCAAAGCAAAATTTCCGTGAGTTTCGCACGTTGGCTCAGCCAACCCATTAGGCTTTATTCGGGAGCGATGAGGTCTGCATATCGCAGACGCTTGCCCCGCATACCACGCGCCATCGACCTCAGCTGATCGATGGTGTCGAGTGGACGGTCGTTGTGGCGACCGGCGAACTCGTTGACGTAGCGTTGCAAATGCTTGACGCTGAAATGGTGGTACACGCCGATGTATCCCCGTTTCAGAGTCGCCCAGAACGATTCCACGCCGTTCGTGTGCGCTTGACCCCTCACGAACTCATTGACCGAATGCTTCACCGTCTCGTGGACGCGCGGCAGGCCATCGTAGGCTATGGCTTCGTCCGTGTACACAGTCGCATCGACCTCGTTGTTGACTTCGACGAAGCCCTGCAGCGTTTGCTTGTCAGCTGTTTCGACAGCTTCCGCCGCGACTTTGCCGCTCTCCCGATCCTTCATGGCGAGAACGGGAGCCTTGCCCTTCGGACCCCGCCCTTCCTTCACCTTCCATTCGTGGCGGTTCCTATCCGTCCCACCGATGTACGCCTCGTCCACTTCGACCGGACCTCCGAACACGTCGGTCTTGTCAGCCCACGACTCCCGTATCCGGTGAACCATGTGCCATGCGGATTTTTGGGTGATCTCCAGATCCCTTGCCAGCTTGGTGCTCGAGACTCCTTTGAGGTTGGTGGTCATCACGTACATCGCAATCGCCCACTTCTGGTATCCGATCTTCGACGACTGCATGACGGTGTTCGACTTGACAGAGAAGAAGCGGTTGCAGTCGTAGCACCGGTAGGGCATCGTGGGATGGGAGTCCTTGGCGACGACGTTTTTGCCCTCGCACCACGCGCACCTCAACCCTCTCATTCCGCCCTTCCATCTCTGCTTGAAGAACCATTTCTCGGCCGCCGCGTCGTTCGGGAACATCTTGAATAGACGCGGCAGAGATATCGCGTTGCGGTAAGGGTTCTTGCGTCTCGAAATGATTTGTCCCATTGTGGCCGTTACAGCTTTGGTTATAAGGATGATAATCACGTGATGTACCGCCTTGCGTCAAGCAGATTCGTTACTTTGGTATATAGTTCCCAAATAATTCCAGTAACTTGGGGCTTCATCGATCGCTCTCTCGAAGAAATCCATATGTATAGAGAATGACAAATCAGACAATTCATCTTCGTCGATTTCCTCATCTTCTTCAGGATTAATAAATGTTTCGTAAAAAACGTTCCAAAACTGGATCCGCGCTCTAGGATTCAACTCCTCCAACTGCAACGGCTGTGGCAATGACTCATACCCTTGCGCCACTGAAAACGATACCTTGCTCGGATCAATCGTCATTCGTGCTTAACCACCTTGTCCACATTCTGAGTTTTTACCTCCCCCGATACCAACACCGGCAACATGGCGTCTCGGTGATCTGCGAGCGTACGAGACTGCCGAGCATTCCGGGAAGCTTGAGCGAACAACGGCTTGACTAGCTGGTCAAATGCTTTGAGTATGCCCAAAGCGACCGGCGCTACAAGTCGGTAGCTCGATATCGCGTCTCCTGAAACGCGTTGCCTTCCACTGGTGCCAGACATATTGTGCACAGCGAAATCGCGGAAGTCGGCACTGCGTGCAAGACAGTACGCAAACTGTGTAGGGATTGGAGGTTCGGGTCGCAAGACGATGTATTCGGTCGACCCCCAACCTATCTGCCCTTCGTTGAGAAAGTCAACGTACGCGGTTTTGCCGTTTTCGAGGCATGGGGTGATTCGTGCGACCAAAGTGTCGCCGTTCCTGTATCGCATCCCGGAACCAAAAGGTCGATCGACAACCTCAATCGGTGAATGGCCTTTGGTCGGCATGTTCGCCATCGCCAAATATGGTGCAATCGCGCCTTTGGTCAAAGAGCGTTTCGGATTGATCTGAATCACATCTCCCAACCGCCTAACCCCCCACCCATACGGCACCAACCCCACGAACGACACCACCACCCAAACCGGCACCAACCCCCAGACCACCACCGGCAGGAACACGACACGCCCCACCCCAAAAGGACGCAC
>VXSB01000053.1 GCA_009838175.1 Chloroflexota bacterium | reverse complement strand
ATCGGAAAAGGTTTGCGCACACCCGTCTCGACGCGGCGATTCTTCGTTTTCGTGGGCGCCGGTCCGATAAAAGGCGGATTGGCGCTTAGTTGCTATATTACTACGGATGTTGCGGGAGTCAAGTTGTTTTTTGAACTAGGATAGGAATGATATTGAGGGATGTGGAGAGATGTTGGGTTGTTTGTTGTCTGAACCGCTGATTGCGCTGATGCGCGTGATGGGGTGTGATCCGCCCCGTCCGTTTGTCACGTCTCGCCCTCTCCCTGACCCTCTCCCATCGAGGGAGAGGGGATTGCGGAGGGCCTTCCTCTCTCGGGAGGGGGTATCGCGGCGGCCAGGGTCTCTCCCATTTAGTGAGAGGGATGTGGAGTGAATCCGTGATGCTCGAAAATGGCAACTGCTCGCGGTGTAGCCAAGAATTCGATGAAGGCTTGGCTCGCTTCATCATCGTGCAGCAGTGCAGTGTAGTATTTGGGCTCTGTCGCATCACTGCTACTCTCAATCTCGAATGCTATCTCGACGTTTTGAGTTGATGCGGCGTCGGTTTGGTATACCAAGGCGTAAGGGACGGTGCCAGTGGATGCGGCGGCTAGGGCGGCTCGGGCATCGAGTGTGGGTATGATCTGGGGTTTCAATTGTTCCCACAGTCCCCGCTCTCTGAACAGAGCTTCGAAATACTCGCCGGCCGGAGCGGTATCGGGATCTGGCATGGCTATTCTGGCGGTTTCAACCAACTCTTCGAGGTCGTTGATCGATCTATCGTCGCTCGACTGTCTGACCACGACTAGTCGGTTGGACAATATATGGGTGGCATCGTCCTGAGACATCTTGTCTGCGCTGATCAATTTGTGGATGGGTGTCCAACCTGCGACGATCACGCCATTCGCCGGAGCGCCGGCGATGATCTGATTCGCGATGAGGTTTGATCCAGCGAAGTTGAAGCGTACTTTGCGCCCGGTGTCTTCTTCGTAGGCAGCTGCAATCTCTTCCATCACATCCACCAAAGACGCGGCCGCGAAGATGAGTGGGGGGTTATTTCTCGAGGTACAAGCAGTTACGGACGCGGTGATGGCGACGACCGCTACCGTTGCGACAATGACGCCTGCTTTAATCAAGAATTTGGTTTCCCTGTTAAGATTGAAACACGATCGCATCAAGGCTGAATCCGCGCGCCACTAACCAATTCTTGTCGAGGCTCCCATGCCGAATCAATCGAGCGCCGAATATTCCGACGAATACTCGTTCACCGAGTTTTCATCCCAACCTTTTTACCGCAAGGTCAACTCGCGCCTTGTCGATATGTCCGGCGTATTTGATCAACATAAGATTATCGACTTGGGTTGCGGTACGGGAGGAATTACCAAGCTCATCCTGGACCGCTTGACGGGGACCAAAGAAACTGTGATTTACGCGGTAGACCACTCAGCTTCCGCGCTGAGGTCCGCGGTCGAGGAGTTAGGGGGGCGTAAAGAAGCCGCTATCCGATTTGTCCATGCCGAGGTCCAGAACTTGGCATCTTCGGTCAACGAGCAGGTAGATGCGGTGATTTATTGCAACTCCATCCACTATGTCAATGACAAAGTTGCGTTGCTGAATCAGATCAGGGAGCGTTTGCGGCCCGGTGGCATCCTCGCTTTCAACACTTCATTTTTCGACGGTTCGCATCCACCGGAATCCCATGATTTCTATCGCCGCTGGATGATGCGTTCGCTTCGGACACTGCGCAAAGACCATGGTCTTTTTCCAGACAAGAACGCAGACAAGACTGGAGCGCGCCGTCAGCTGACGCCCGAAGAGTACAAGGAACTGCTGGAAGCCGCGGGTTTTGAAATTGTGCGCGCCGAAAACCATGTTGTTGGGGTTCCGGAAACAGGTTTTTACCACATAAGCGGATTCCGCGACTGGATCGAGGGCGTAATGCCCGGTGTTCCGCTTGGCAAGGGGCGCGATGCGCTACAGAAGTCGCTCAAGCAGGTGTTCAAAGAGATGGAGCTTGAGACGGTGCCGAGGGTTTGGCTCGGGGTGACCGCGAAGCGCGCGAAATAACTTTCAACCTGCTCGCCGTTCAATCGGCAGTGTTCAGCGTCAGCCGTTTACGTACTCAGTCAGCGTCATCACGTTGAGCCCGCCATTCGCATCGCCGGCCGTCTTTGGTGCATAGACCGCTTCGGCCGCACATCTGGCGGTGTCGATCGAAGTGAAACATGGAATTCGACGTTCGACTGCTGCCCTGCGGATGTAGAACCCGTCCTGTTCGGCATCGCGACCGCCCGTCGGAACGTTGACGACTGCTTGGACAGTACCGTCGTTGATGACGGTGACTACGTTCGCATCGTTGGCTGACAACAGACGCTCCACTTCAGTCACCTCGTAACCGAGGCTTCGCACGAACCTTGCGGTGCCCGAAGTCGCGTATATCTCATGACCGTTTTCGCCGAGGGTTCGGATAAGCCGCTCCGCATCTGGTTTGGCTGAATCTGCGATGCTTAACAGCACGTTGTCGCCGTGGTTGATCGAGTGTGATGACGCTATAAGGGCCTTAGTGACGGCGGGAACGTAAGATCGGTCGATACCCATCACCTCGCCAGTCGATTTCATCTCGGGACCTAGGAAGGTGTCGACGCTGGTGAGTTTGTTCATCGAGAAGACGGGCGCCTTGACGGCGACGAGGTCTTTACGCGGCATTAGCCCGGTTCCCCATTCCATGTCTCGGAGTTTCTTGCCGAGCATGACTTGCGTGGCGATGCGGATCATGGGGATGCCGGTGACTTTTGAGATGAAAGGGATGGTGCGTGACGAGCGGGGGTTCACCTCGATGATGTAGGTTTCGCTGTCTGCGACATCGTCTTGCCCGCGTCCGGGATCCGCTGCGTTACTGCGGTATGTTCCGCCACCGGTTATGACGTACTGGATGTTCATCAAACCCTGCACATTCAACATTCGGCCGATGCGCCGCGTGTAGTCAACGATCGTTTCGACCTCATCTCCAGTCAGCCAGATGGCCGGGTATACCGCGAACGAGTCGCCGGAATGCACACCTGCACGCTCGATATGCTGCATGATTCCGGGAACCAACACGTCCTCACCGTCGCAGACGGCGTCGACTTCAACCTCGATGCCTTGGAAATAACGATCGATGAGTATGGTTTGACCTGGCGCGGCTTTCAACGCGCGATCGAAGTAGCGTTCCAATTCGCTAGGTTTATCGACAATCTCCATCGCGCGACCTCCGAGCACGTAGCTCGGTCGAACCAGCAATGGGTATCCGAGGCTGTCGGCAAGCGCCAGCGCGGTCGTGGTGTTGGTTGCGGTGCCGCCCGGCGGTAGCGGCAAGCCGTTTGACGCCGCCAAGTGTTCGAATCGGCCTCGGTCGGTAGCATTGTCGATCACTTCAGGGTCCGAACCCAGCACCATGTCTTGCAGCCCGGCCGCGTTCAACGATTGCGACAAGTTGATTGCGGTCTGACCGCCAAATTGGACGACGATTTTCGGTGGCTCAGGACCATCGCTTGACAACGATGCATTGCCCATCTCGTTATCGATGACGTCACGGACGCTCTCGTCATCTAGGGGTTCAAAGTAAAGGCGGTCCGAGGTGTCGAAATCGGTCGAAACCGTCTCCGGGTTCGAATTGATCATCACCGCGCGGATGCCTTCGCTCTGCAACGACCACGCCGCGTGCACTGAGCAATAGTCAAACTCGATGCCTTGCCCGATGCGAATCGGGCCCGAGCCGATCACCACCGCCGATCTGCCGTCAATCGGTTCGGCCTCGTTTTCCTCTTCATAAGTGCTGTAGAAATACGGCGTCGATGCTTCGAATTCTCCTGCACAGGTATCGACCATCTTGTAGACAGGAACTATCCCAAGTTCTTTTCGCAAATCTCGGACGCGTTCGGAGAGCCCGATACCGGTAAACTCCGAAATATCTTCGTCACTCAAGCCGATGCGCTTGGCACGACGCAGCAACTCTGCACTCAAACCCTCCGAATCGCGCAATTCACGTTCGACATCGACAATCCGTGCTAGTGCCCGCGTGAACCACAGGTCGATGCCAGTCGTCATAGTTAGCTCTTCCGGTGTTGTACCGGTACGCAGTTTGAAAGCGAGCTTCCACAACCGCAGGTCATCGCCGGATAGATCGAAGTTCTGCAACCCGTTGTCTCGCCATTCGGGGTCTTCCCATCTCAACGACCTCTTCCCGTCCTCTAGAGAACGGATCGCTTTCATCAACGCCGCTTCGAAGCTACGGTCGACGGCCATCACCTCGCCGGTCGCCTTCATCTGAGTGCCGAGAGAGCGATCTCCGCCACCGAACTTGTCGAACGGCCAGCGAGGGATTTTGGCTACACAGTAGTCCAATGCCGGTTCAAACGCGGCACGTGTCTTGCCAGTAACAACGTTGCTGATCTCGTCTAAACGCAGACCTAGAGCGACTTTTGCTGCCACTCTGGCGATTGGGTATCCGGTCGCTTTGCTCGCGAGCGCAGATGATCTAGAAACTCTAGGATTCACTTCGATGACGTAGTACATCGGGCCATCGTCGTCGTATCTGGAGCCTTCGCCTAGCTGCGCGCCGACTTCCTTGCCCGGCCGGTATGCGAACTGTACGTTGCATCCGCCTTCGATCTCGAGGCCGTCAATGATGTGCAACGCGGCGGTTCGGAGCCGTTGATAATCCTTGTCGGTGAGGGTTTGGCTGGGCGCGACGACGATCGAGTCGCCAGTGTGGACGCCCATCGGATCGAAGTTCTCCATGTTGCAGACGGTGATGACGTTGCCGGCACTATCCCGCATAACCTCGTATTCGATCTCTTTCCAGCCGAGTAGCGATTTTTCGATCAATACTTGCCCGACAAGCGAAGCGGCGAGACCCGATTCGACGATTTCATGTAGTTCATCGACGTCGTTTGCAACGCCCCCGCCAGTTCCTCCTAGCGTGTACGCGGGTCGAACGACGATGGGATATCCGATCTCTTGAGCTGCTTTTTCGGCGTCGGGGATCGTCGTTACGGCAATCCCGTAGGAAATCGGCTCTCCGATCTCCTCCATGAATGAAGCAAAGAGTTCACGGTCTTCTGCTTTTCGGATGCTCTGGGTCTTGGTGCCCATGACCACGACATCTTTGAGGGCACCAGCTTCTTCCAACTCCACGGTCAGGTTGAGTCCGGTCTGTCCTCCGAGAGTCCCAAGAATGCCGTCTGGTTTTTCGCGCTCGATGATTCGTTGAATAACGGGGACGGTAAGGGGTTCGATGTAGACGCGGTCGGCGACATCTTCGTCGGTCATGATGGTCGCGGGGTTCGAGTTGACGAGCACGACCTCTACGCCCTCTTCTCGGAGCGATTTACAGGCTTGGGTTCCGGCGTAGTCAAACTCTGCTGCCTGACCTATGACTATAGGACCCGAACCGATGACGAGAACTTTTTTCAGGTTTTCGTTACGGGGCATGCTTGCTCGCTATCACCTAGTGGAACGCTGCCTGATTGAAGCGACGAACTGGTCGAAAATCATCTCGCTATCGTGGGGTCCGGGTGATGCCTCGGAGTGGAACTGGATCGTCATGATGCCGTGGGGCTCATCCGCGAGCCCCTCAACAGTGTTGTCGTTGAGGTTGATGTGGGTCACCTTCACACCAGGCCGATCAGGGAGCTTGTCCGGATCAACGGCGTATCCGTGGTTGTGGGCGGTCACGTAGACACGGCCTGTCCTGAGGTCTTGCACCGGTTGATTGCCGCCGCGATGTCCGAAGTGGAGCATGAAGGTATCGGCACCTAACGCACGCGCTACCAGCTGGTGCCCGAGGCAGATTCCTAGCGTAGGGATCGAATTTGCACCGTCGCCATCTAGATCGGAGAGTTCGCGAATGGTTTCGACCGGACCATCTAGGACCGCTGGATCGCCGGGACCGGGGGAAAGAACTATACCGTCGGGCTTGAAAGCTCTCACTTCAGATGCGCTGACATCGCATGGAAAAACCTTCACTTGGCAGTTGCGCGCCATCATGCTGCGGAGAATGTTCCACTTGACGCCGAAATCGATGACGGCGATACGCAAGGGGCGATGCCTGTTGATTGAGGTATCAGTTCCGGCGCGTTGCGACCTGATTAGAAGTTCCGCTGCTGGGCGAGTGCCGTCATTACCATCGCCATGCCAATCGAATTCCTCTTCGGTCGCAACCTCGTCTACCCAGTTTTGGTCGCCGTACCATTGCGCCGCTTCCAACGCCGCGGTTGCCGCCGCATGATCTTCACCTTGCACGATCGCACCCATCATCACACCGGCCGACCGGATGCGACGCGTGATCGCCCGTGTATCGACCCCTGAAACCCCCGGAATACCGTTCGTTTCGAGATATTCGTGAATTGTCATCTCCGAGTGCGGGTGCGAGGGCGCGTCGCAGTCATCTCGTACCACGAACCCCTTGACCTGGATCCGTTTCGATTCGGCATCTTTCAGATTGATGCCGTAGTTGCCGATCAGTGGATAGGTGGGTACCAAGATTTGTCCACCGTACGAAGGATCGGTGAGCATCTCCTCGTAACCAGTCATCGAAGTGTTGAATACAACTAAACCGACTGATCCTGTTTCCGCCCCCAAACGTCGCCCGCGGAATACCGATCCATCGCTCAATGCCAGCAGTGTAGAGCCGCGTGAACTGCTAGGCATCCTTCGCTCCGTCCCCAGTTGCGTCCCACACTTTCACACCTCCGACGAATGTTGCGGCAACTCTCGATAGTACGGATTTGCCCAACAGCGGCGTATTGTGGCTCTTAGAGCCGAGGGTCGACGATTCAACGACCCAATCGCCTTGCAAATCGATGATCGCGACATCGGCCTTTGCACCGGGTTTCAGTGTGCCGATGCTGTCGTCGCCCAATATCGTTCGCGGTCCACAGGTCAACCGCTCAATGGCCAAACTGATGTCGATCCCGGCTATTCCGCAGGCCAATGACAAGGCCGTCTCTAGCCCGATGATTCCATTAGCAGCCTCAGTAAAAGTGCAAACTTTGTCCGTCGCAGCATGTGGTGCATGATCAGTACCGATCGCGTCGATCGTTCCGTCAACTAATGCCTCGATCACCGCCTGTCGATCTTTTTCTGTCCGTAACGGTGGCGCCATCTTGGCCAAGGTGTCGTACGCGTTTTCGGTCAGGACATCCGGCACGTTGCCGTTTTCGCCGTAGACCCATCGCTCCGTGAGTGCCAAGTGGTGGGGTGTTACTTCGGCGGTGACCTTGATCGATTCGGATTTGGCTCTACGGATGAGTTCGACGGATTCACCAGTCGAAACGTGCGGAATGTGCAAGCGACCAATAGTGATGCGAGCGAGCTCAATGTCGCGTGCGATCATCATCGATTCGGCGCTGTTGGGAATCCCGCGCAGTCCGAGATGCGAAGCGACGACACCTTCATTCATGTCCCACTCCGCGACTAAACCGCGGTCTTCGGCGTGATTGATTATCGGCAAGTCGAGGTCAGTCGAGTAATTAAGAGCCTGACGCATAAGGTGAGGCGACATCACAGGGTCGCCATCGTCAGAGAAGCCTACGACACCAGCGTCGGCCAACTCGTGCATCGGGGCCAGTTCGTCGCCTTTGCGTTCCTTGGTAATAGCGCCGATCGGTCTTACCCGAACGGCAGACTCGGACGCGCAACGAAGCATCAACTCCCCAACCACCGACGCGTTGTCTTGCGCCGGGTACGTGTTCGGCATCGCGCAGATCGTAGTGAAACCGCCGTGAACCGCGGCATCAGACGCTGTCTTGGGGTCTTCCTTCCATTCTTGGCCAGGGGTCCGCAAATGTGTATGCAGATCGATGAAACCGGGAGCGACGATCATCCCTGACGCGTCGAACTCGCTCCAACCGTCGGGAAGCTGAGTTGCGCCAAGCGATTCGATCCCATGAACGACCCCGTCGACGAGTACGACGTCGCCGAAAGTATCAACTCCTTGAGATGGATCAATTACTCGACCGTTTCGGATGACTACCGGGCGTGATTGCTGGCTCACAGGATTTCCCTCGTGGGACCGCAGTAGTGCTCCAAAACGGCCATTCGCATCGCCACGCCGTTTTCGACTTGGTTTTCAACCAGGCTCAACGATCCGTGAGCGATATCGGTGCTGATCTCAAGCCCTTCGTTCATCGGCCCTGGGTGCATCACAGGCGCTCCAGGTTTCGCCAATGCAAGGCGTTGGGCGTTGATGCCCCAGACGCGGGAGTATTCGTTCACATCAGGCAGCAGACCAGACGTCTGCCGCTCGAGTTGCAACCTAAGGCACATGATCGCGTCAGCGTCCCGGATCGCGTCTTCCACCGATTCGTGGACGGTCACCTCAGTATCCGGGACGCCGAGTGAGTTCTCACCCGGAGCCCAGTCTTGCGGAAGGAGCGTCGGTGGTCCGGCAATGGAAATCTCTACACCCATTTTGCGAAAAGCGATGATGTCGGATCGAGCGACTCTGGAATAGAGGATGTCACCCACTAGCGCCAGTTTTGCGCCTTGCAGGTTTCCAAGGTGGTCTTGCAACGTCAGAACGTCGAGCAGCGCCTGTGTTGGATGGCCGTGGGCGCCGTCACCGGCATTGATAACGACGGCATCGACATGGCGGGCAATGAAATGCGGGGAGCCTGAATGCGGGTGACGGACAATCAACGCGTCGATACCCATGGCGTCGAGCGTCAGCACCGTGTTGAGGAGTGATTCGCCTTTACTGACGCTGCTGGTTGAAGCCGCGATGTTGATGACATCGGCACCAAGCGCCTTCCCTGCATGTTCGAACGACACTCGCGTACGTGTGCTGTTCTCGAAGAAGAGGGTGTAGATTGAGCCGCCGCGTAAGGAATCCGATTTGAAGGGTCGAGATGCACGGAGCTGGCGGAACTCGCTGGCTCGTTCTCGGAGTTTATGGATCTGTTCGGGAGTGAGGGAATCTACGTCGAGCAGGTGCTTAGAATCCGCACTCACCGCCGTTACGTCCTGTTGAGAAACGTTGGTCAGAGTCAGGGTCACTTACCGACACCCCCAATGCGAGGCGATGGGACATTGCGAGTTATCGCGACACGGTCTTCTCCGTCGACCTCCACCAACCGAACATGGACGCGTTCGGTGCGCGAAGTGGGTACATTGCGACCAACGAAATCAGGGTAGATCGGCAGCTCGCGATGCCCGCGATTTATCAGCACCGCCAGCTGGACGTACGCAGGACGTCCCGACTGCATCAACGCGTCCAATGCTGCACGCGCTGTACGTCCAGTATGGAATACATCGTCAACAACCACGACACGCATCCCAGCTACGTCGGTGTCACCCATACCGTTCAACGGTTCTGCTCCGTTTGACCCATTCATGTGCCGGTGATGCGCATCGTCGCGAAACGCCGATGGATCGAGAACCGCGGTTTGAGGACGCACCGATTCGAACCGCTCGATCAGATTCGCGAGTCGAATTGACAGGTGTTCGCCCCGAGTCGGGATGCCAGCGATGAGGAGATTTTGCGCCCCGTGATTGCGCTCAATGATCTCGTGCGCCATCCGGGCTAATGCTCGGCGCATCTCGGACCCGGTCATCAGGTTCCGCTCAAGGTTTTGATCACTCTCGGACATGCGGGTGCGATGCTCGCCGTTGCGCGCTTGACCTAAAATGCAACGCCCTCGTCGTTGACCGACGAGGGCGTTTGTGTTTCGTTACGGTATGCGTACCTACCCTATACGGCGTAAGTCACTTACACGGAAAGATCTCGCACCTTGCCAGCCACACGGGACTGATTTAAAGGCCTATGCTGTCACGAACGGATAATATGCGGGTTGTTTCGGCTCCAGTTACAACTGCTGGTTCATTCTAAGAATCGATGCTATCACGAGAACCGTTGAGGACTGAACTCGCTGTATCTCGATCCGTTTTCGCTTTGACCAGTCGCTATGTCGGCGGCCAATTTCCCAATTGCCGGTCCCAATTCGATACCTATCGGACCGCCGCCGGTCGCTACGATGAGACCTCGGGCTTCGGGCAGTTCGCCGATGATGGGTAGGCCGTCCGACGTTGCTGGACGCAGGCAGGCAGTCTGCTGGAAGATAGGTTCTTCCGCGAGGAACGGCAGTGCACGTTCAGCTGAATTTCGGATCGCGTCACGACCTGAATCTGACGGTCTCTCATCGAATCCAGCATCGGTGTGGGTTGTTCCAACATGTAACAACCCGTCCGGTTTGGACGAAGCGTAATCTGACCCCCACCAGAGTGAAACAGGAAGCATAGGTTCATCGCCCAAGTTGTAGCGCAGTATCTCGCCTTTCAAAGGAAATACGGGCAGATCGATGTGAGATGTGGATGCGCCTTGGCTCAGCAACGTGCGGCCCCATGCCCCCGCGGCAAGCACTATGGTGCCGGTGGAAATGGTGCCATTAGAAGTGTTTACACCGGATACCGCGCCGTTTGCGATGTTTATCTCCAATACTTCGTCATTTATCATCTCTGCACCGTCACGTTCCGCCGCCGCCCATAATGCGTTGGTAAAGCCACTCGGCGATATCTCTCTCGTGCCACCGAGGTAGAGAGCTCCGACAACTTCGGTCGAAACCCGGGCTTCGATATGGCTGAGTTCACCGTATGCGAGCCATCGAACATCAAGACGGTCTTCCGGCCACTCATCGCGTAGAAATCCAGCGACACCTGACGGTTTCAGCTGCGCGGCTTCGCCATCGTCAAACGCGAGTACCAAGCCAGCTTTTTCCACGAAATGGTAGTCAACGCCGGATTGTTCAGGAAGTATCTCTGCCAACTCGTGATGAAGATCGATCGATTCTGAACGGAACCACTCGACGGGGGGACTGCCGGGAGGTGGCTGGAACCGAGTGTGCAACGAGCCAAATGCGAAGCCTGACGCGTGTGCAGCGACCGAATCCTTCTCGATAAGAGCGACACTGTGACCAGCGGATGAGAGATAGTACGCTGTGGCACACCCGCTGACGCCGCCGCCAATTACTATCGCGTCGTACCTCATGGTTCAAATGCCAGCCAGCCGGGTCATGTTCTGACTCTAACGCGAGCGCATAGTTGCGTAGACCTCATCGGTCTGTCGCCTGCGTCTGCGAGCTACACCCGTGTTTTGCGCCGCGATCGCAACGCGCTGTGCAACGTTGCGCGCAACGTTTCTGTCGAACACACTAGGAATGATGAAATCAGGGTCGAGATGTTCGGCTGGTATCACATCGGCAATCGCCTGCGCAGCCGCAATCTTCATCTCCTCGTTTATGTCCGTCGCGCGGACATCCAATACTCCGCGGAACAGCCCCGGGAAGCACAGTGAATTGTTTATCTGGTTCGGGTAGTCCGTACGACCCGTTGCCATTATTTGAACGTTATCGGGGATGTTCTCCGGCAAAATCTCAGGATTGGGGTTCGAAAGTGCGAACACTACAGCATTGTCGGACATGCTTGCCACCTGTTCCCGCGTCAGAAGGTCGGGACCAGCCAAACCCAACACAAAATCTGCTCCTTCGATGCACTCGCTCAACGACCCATTCACATTCTTCGGGTTCGTGTTGTCCGCGAACCACTGCTTCATGACATTCCCACCGTAGTCTCGATCTCGCGACAATGCGCCTTGGCGGTCAAAGCCGACTATGTCCTTGACGCCGTACGACAACATGATTTTCGTGCTCGCCGTTCCAGACGCCCCAGCGCCTAAAACCACCGTCTTCAGATCTCCAGGCTTCTTGCCAATCAACTTCAACGCATTAATCAGTCCTGCCAGCACCACCACTGCGGTCCCGTGCTGATCGTCGTGGAAAATCGGGATGTCGAGACGCTCTTTTAGCTGATCTTCGATCTGGAAACAGCGCGGCGCGCTGATGTCCTCAAGATTGATACCGCCGAATCCGGGCGCAATCGCCGTCACGATGGCAACAATCTCATCCGGATCGTTCGTGTCCAAACAGATCGGCCAAGCGTCGACGCGACCGAATTCCTTGAACAGCAACGCCTTGCCTTCCATCACCGGCAACGACGCGGCGGCCCCGATGTCGCCCAAGCCAAGCACTGCGGAGCCATCCGTCACAACCGCAACCGTGTGACCTTTGCCTGTTAGCGCCCATACCGCGTCGGGATCTTCATGAATCGCCATACAGACGCGGCCGACACCCGGAGTGTAAGCCTTCGACATGTCATCTCGCGTCACGACAGGCACAGTCGAACGCATCTCGATCTTTCCACCTACGTGCATCAAGAACGTGGCATCAGAAACGGTGTTGACCGAGACGTCTTGGATCCCCGAGATCGCTTCCACAACACGCCTGGAATGTTCCTCACCTGAAGTGTTGATGGTGAAATCGCGGATCATGTTGCCGCCGTCGGTCGAAACAACGTCGATGGCCGCCGCGTCGCCGCCGCACATGCCGATGGCAGAAGTAATCAATCCCAACATCCCAGGCCGGTTCGGATACTCGGCTCTCACTGTAATGCTGTATGCAACTCCAGGATTTGGTCCTGACATTTCTGTCTCCCCGATAAATCGCCCGATCAATGCCGATAGTCCAATCAAGTTAGGCGACTGTCAACTTCATCGCGAATTGATAGCTACAATTCCTTCTCTGAAATCGTGCAATCATGGTATCACCAGCACACGCTTGCACTTCTTTTCGGCATTGTTTAAATGCATTGTTGTAACCTGATTCACGCAACACTTTGAATGCAGGAAACAACATGACGCAACAGAATCAGACGCAACAACGGACCCTACGAGGGCGGTTCACGACATGCGAAATCACGCGCCGGATCGACCTGACCGAGGACTTGTGGAAAATCTGGTTGAAGCCCGCTCAGCGCTTTGATTTCAAGCCCGGTCAGTACTGCACGATCGGTGCGGAAGGCATAGAGCGTCCATACTCTATCGCCTCATCTCCCGACGAACCTGAAATCGAACTCTTCATCGAACTGGTACCGCCACCCGACGGCAACTTGACACCCGTACTGTTCGACTTGTCGGTGGGAACCGAGCTAACGCTGCGACCACGCGCTAAGGGCATTTTCGTCTTCAAACCAGAATTCAAAAACCACGTCATGGTCGGGACCGTAACCGGCATCGTGCCATACGTCTCGATGTTGAGGAAGTTGCTCAATGATCCCGAATGGAACGCCGACGGTCCAATCAAACGCGAAGACTACAACTTCTATGTTCTCGAAGGCGCGAGTTATCTCGACGAGTTCGGATACGACGATGAACTTGAAGAACTTGCCAACGCGCATGGCAATATCGAATTCTTCAGTTCAGTGAGTCGACCGACCGAGTCTAGAAACGACGGTTGGACAGGTGCAACCGGGCGTATAAACACGCTGGTCGAAGATTTCGTCAACGAACGCAACCTCGAACCGTCAGAAACCGTCATCTATGCCTGCGGCCATCCCGGCATGATCGAAGACGTCAAGGAGCGGTACGCTGAAACCGATTTCCACTTCGAAGAGGAACGATTCTGGAAAGACGACGATTAGCATCGTGGTCAGGCGAACGGGTTGTACCATCGATTGATGCGATAGATGATTCGACCGAGGCGGAAATATCGGGCGACCAATACCTACGCCGACTTTCATAGGAGAAGCAACATGGCAGAAAAAATCGGTTTCATCGGGCTCGGAATCATGGGCAAACCCATGGCCAAAAACCTGATCAACGCGGGCTACGATTTGACCGTTTACGACATCTTCCCGGACCCCATCGATGAGCTTGTGGAAGCAGGCGCGACCGGTGCCGCATCATGCGCAGAAGTCGCGAGTGCTACCGACGTCGTGATCACTATGGTTCAGGACGGACCGCAAGCAAAACAGGCGATCCTCGGCGAAGGCGGCATCATCGAAGGTGCATCCGAAGGCGATCTGGTTGTCGATATGTCCTCGATCGCACCTGGGGTCTCCCAAGAACTCGGCGCCGGACTTGCCGAAAAGAACATCAACTTCCTCGACGCCCCAGTTTCCGGCGGCGAACCATTCGCGATATCCGGAGACCTAGCAATCATGGTCGGCGGCGGCGCGGACGATTTTGAGCGCGCCAAGCCTCTGTTCAATGTCGTCGGTAAATCTGCTGTCCTATGCGGTGCACACGGTGCCGGAAACGTCACCAAGCTGGCGAATCAGATCGTGGTCGGAGCCAATATCCATGGCCTTGCAGAAGCGCTCGTTTTGGCGACCGCGGCGGGCGTGAACCCGCAGACCGTTTTCGAGGCTATCCAAGGTGGACTCGCCGGGTCAAACGTGATGAACGCCAAAGCCCCGATGATGATCAGCCGAAACTTCGATCCGGGTTTCCGCATCGAACTCCACTACAAAGACATCAACAACGCCATGGAGACTGCCCGGGCGCTCAATGTGCCCCTTCAGGTGACCGCCAACCTGCAGCAAGTCTTAACTGCGTTAGTGGTCAATGGCGATGGTCGCAACGACCACTCCGGCATCCTGCGTTTTGTGGAACAGGTCGCGGGCGTCGAAGTTCGCGAACTGTAGAGGTTTTACGAAACCTCGTTGGGCGTTGGCTGGTTAATCAGTACCGCCAACGCTCGACGTCATCTCCGGCCTTCGTCGTCTTCCCACCCTCGCGAGAGGTCTTGGAGGAACTCCTCTACCTCGGGCGACAACTCCACCTCTTCCTCTTCCGCCGGTTCCGCGTCCTCCGCGTCGTATTCCAACTCTAGTCGGGCGACGAGTTGCGCCAATCTAGGGTTGTCGGAACTAGAGATTTGAACTTGCGAATATTGCGTCTCGCCCATTCGAATCTCGGGCATGCGATCCATGGAAACTTCGTAGATCTCAGAAAGCACTGACAATATCCGCGATGCTCCAACGTAGTCATTGTCGAGTTTCAGGTAGAGTGGCAGGTGCACGATCATAGACAGCGTCTGCAGTTCCAGTTCGGTCCTGGCCAGTTCGGTCAACTGAGACACCATCGATGTGGGTCCTTCATAGCGGCTCCTGCCCAATCTCACGCCAGTCTTGAACTGACTCGGCGGCTCCCATCCACGCGCCGAACCGGTTACCTTTAGCGGCCGCGTGTGCGGGACGGAGTCGTACATCGAACCTACTAGAACATAACGCTCGACATTGAACGCCCGCAGCAACTCAAGAACCGAATCATTGAAGTCCTCGGCCCACGCATGAGGTTCCAAGAGCTTGAGAATCACGATGTCTTGACCATCCGGAACACGCGCTGCCACTACCTCGGTGTTTGGTATACGGAATGTTCGCTCGCCACGCTTCATCCGGATTCTAGGGCGATAGCGAGTGTGATCGTAAAACTTGCCCGGACGTTCCAGCGCACCGACCTTCTTCGCACCGTACATCCGACCAAATCGGTTAACGACGATTCGGCCAACGTTGCCAACGTTCACCCAAGGTCGCAACGTTACGATGCAGTGCGGCGACTCGAAGGTCGACGGATCGGTGTCTATGTGAAAGTCGCCTATCTTCAACGGACAATCTCGATCATTTCATCTACACCAACGCCTGCGCCACATCAACCTCGATGGCGTATCGGCAAGCCATTTGGCAGCTGAGCAACCATGCGTACAGGATAATCCAATCTCCGATTCGTTGCTCTGTATCATTGCTGTAGGCGGAATCCGCTTCAATGACTACGACATATCAGGGCCGTCCGAAACCCGAAATCAACGACAACACGCAAAGGTGAAATGCACAGATGCCCTTCAAAATGGTGTTCCTTCCCCCGAACTCTCAACACAACCTCGATTTCATAGCCAGACTGCAAGATTCGGTTCCCGATGCCAACTTAGTAGCCCCGGCAGATGAAGACGGAGCTGTAGCAGAACTCGCCGACGCCGACGCGGCATTTGGGACCATGAACCCCCGACTCATAGCCGCTGCCACAAACCTCCGTTGGCTCCAAGCTCCTGCCGCGGCACCACCCGCGGGCTACTACTTCGACGAACTGATTGAACACCCCGTCCAAGTCACCAACTTCCGCGAGATCTACAACGACCACATCTCAGTCCATATCGTTGCCATGATGCTCTCCTTCACAAAGCATCTCAATATCTACCGAGACCATCAACGCGACCGCAGCTGGAACAAACTCGTCGGCGACCAGTACAACAACATCTTCCTGCCCGAATCCACCGTCCTCATCGTCGGTGTAGGCGGCATTGGCACCGAAACTGCGAGGCTTTGCCAAGCGCTAGGTTGTAACGTGGTGGGCGTTGATGCTCGATGGGAAGCGCCCGGCGCGAAGGATCATGTCGACGAAATGCGGGAGCCCTCGGAACTTGACGACGTCTTGCCAGACGCCGACTTCGTTGTACTAACCATCCCGCACACGCCGCAGACAGAAGGAATGTTCGACGCGAGCAAATTCGCGCTGATGAAAGAGACAGCGATATTCATCAACATCGGTCGCGGAATGACGACGAAGCTCGACGATCTCAACGACGCCCTGCATAGCGGTGGCATCGGAGGGGCCGGACTCGATGTCTACGAAATCGAACCTCTCCCTTCAGATCACCCGCTATGGGACGCGCCGAACACTATCCTGACCCCCCACATCGCTGCAGACGAAGGCCGACACCTAGGCGAACGTCGGTACGAAGTCATTTCAGACAACATGCGACGTTTCGCCGTAGGAGAACCGCTCCGAAACTTGGTCGACAAAGAAAACTGGTTCTAGGAACCCTACTATCACCAAATCACCTAGCAGGAAACCAAACGATGAACGACCCACGCCTTACCCCTGACACGGTTGACTTTATGGAGAAGGCGGCGACGCTGAATATGCCGGCCTTCGGCGAATGCTCGGCGGAAGAGCTGCGCGCGGCATCCGAACGGCGCAACCAAATCATGAAACCTGCTATCGAACCCGTTAGGAAGGTCATCCGTCGCAAAATCGTTGGGTCCGGAGGCGAGATCCCGCTACGCATCTACATCCCGGAAGGCTCGGAACCACCTTATCCCGTCATCATGGTGTTCCACGGCGGAGGATGGACTATCAGAAGTTACGAGTTGGAAGGCCCGACTTCCCGTGGGTTAGCCAATCGAGTCGGTGCTCTCGTTGTCTCGGTCCAGTATCGCCTCGCTCCTGAAACACGCTTCCCCGGTGCCGCGGACGATTGCTACGCGGCAACCCAATGGGCGGTCCAAAACGCGGCGGAGTTCGGAGGTAACGCCTCGAAACTGGCTGTGGCCGGCACCTCCGCAGGTGGCAATCTATCCGCCGCCGTCTCACTGATGGCTCGAGATCGTGGAGAACCCAACATCTCCCATCAGGTGCTCTTCTGTCCTGTCATCGATCACAACTTCGAACGTGGCTCTTACGACGAATTCGCTGATGGATACGGACTAACTAAGGTAGGTATGCAATGGTTCTGGGATAACTACCTAGGTCCAGACGGTGATGGATCGAATCCTTACGCTTCCCCCATACAGGCCGACAATCTAACTGGTCTACCCGACGCGACCGTGATCGTCGCCGAATGCGACGTTCTCCGAGACGAAGCGGAAGACTATGCCGCCGCGCTCAAAAATGCCGGTAATGACACCAGATTGACCCGATATGAAGGGGTTCTGCACGGATTCAACTGCCAACCCGGTTACATTCATGCTGCTGAATCTGCCCTTGACGAAGCCGCCGATCGGATCAAACGATCCTTTGCAAATGTAGGTTGAAGGTACGTCTCAACCCTCGTAAAGCCCGAAAAAACGTAGCTTTGAAGCGGTGAATGCATTCTCTGTTTCCCAACTTAAAACCCGATTTCTATAATCTAACCGCATATCGAGTTTAGGCAAACTCGGCAGTAACACTGCGATTAGGAATCGAGGTAGCACATGGAAATCACCGCATACTCGGTAAAAGAGAAGACTACGGTCCCGGTACAGAACCCGGAAATCGTAACCATGAAGAATGGCCGGATGGCCGTTCAGGGCCTCTCGCCCGCCGGCAACAAGGTGTTCCGCATCCTTTCGAAAGCCGACGCTGAGACGCTCGCGAAGCAAATCGGGTAACTCGAACCGGGTAATCCAATAGGCGCGGGCGTTATTCCCTGCGATCCGGCGTTCAATGTTGTCGCTGAATCGCGCTGGACATTGCGCCCGCGTCCTTTATAATTAGCGTGCCGGCGAACCTGACCATTGGTTTGCTGAGGCGGTGGCAATCGGGCCACGAGCCGGATACGAAATGAAAGGAGGGACGTCTAGGTAATGGCATATAGCCGTAGAAGAGGTGTCTCGACTTAGGCGAGATCCCCCTAAAAACTTCCCGGCGATGAGATTCGTCTCAGTGCCACGGAGTTAAAAATGCGGGGTGCTCTCCGACCTAGTGTCTGAGACACCTCCCGGCGGGTGGCATCACTCGGATAGGCGACGCAAGCCTGTCCCGGTGGTGTCACCCGCCTCTTTTTTGTTGTCCGTTCCGTCCGGTTTGCCTGTTAGCCTTAGTCGAAACGTACTCAACACCACTCAGGTCGACCCCATGTCCCCAATGATGTTCGGCTTTGGCAGCCAACGCCGACGCATGCTAGAAGGCGAGCTACAACGCTTCGCCGAAGAAATGCCACAACTTGGGATGACCCGATTGATACTCATTGGAGATCTGGTCAGCGGCGAACCAACCAAACCCGATACAACTCTCAAGTTGATCGTGGTTCAAGAGACCGACGAACCTTTTCACCGACGTTCGGACTTCTGGGTCACGCACCTGCGCCCTTCCGTCGGCACGACTTTCCACGTCTATACAGAATCAGAGTTCTTTGAGTTGGTCGATTCGGACCCGATTCTGGTTCGAGCACAGCAGTACGGCGACCAGCTTTACTGAACTTCATCAAACGGTCACCAATCTACGCAAACCATAATCTTCAGGGATCACTATGACCGATTACTCCTCGCTGAAACGTGTGCCGCGCAGCTGGTTGGTGCAGTCCAAACACGACCTCGAAGCCGCCATAGCCAATGCCGAGGACGGAAGGCACGCTCTAGCCTGCTTCTTGGCCCAGCAATCGGCAGAGAAGGCGGTTGTCGCCTTTCTGTACAACCACGGGGCCGAACACGTCTGGGGACACGCATTGGCAGACCTCTGTGCCGATGCGACCGCCTTTGACCAATCCTTCGAGTTCGTCAAATCCATCGCCGGATTGCTGGACAAACACTACGTCGGCGCACGTTACCCGCAGACGCTTATTGGTGGCGCTCCATGCGAAACCCATGAAGCACTGGATTCGGAGCGCGCATTGGAAATCGCGCGTGACGTGCTTGCAGGCGTGGAAGAGAGATTGGGACTGAGTTGACAGTCCGAACCTAGTCGATCTAATCGTACTGGCTATTTAGACGGTATAAAGCGTCGGAGCACTCGGAACCGGCGCTATCTGCTCTGGGGTTAGCTCGTACGCCTCTTTGCGGTAGACCTGGATGCGGTGGCATCCGAAGTCGGCGACGTACATGAGGTCGCCGCGTTTGGGGTCGTTGTGGAAGCGCATCATCGCTGGACCACGCAATCGACGCGTGACCTCTAGTTCCGCAGATTCACGGTTTCGAAGCACCGTCGTGCTCGACAAGATGTAGATCCTGCCACTCTTGGATAGCACTCCGTCGCCGATGAAACGATCGACGTAACGACCGTTTAGATCGAACTGCTGCACTCGGTGGTTGCCACGATCAGCTACGTAGACATCGCCATGACGATCCACTGTCACTCCTGCAGGACGGTTGAACTCACCCAACCCATCGCCGTTCGAACCTACAGTCCAAATGTGATCTCCATCAGAGTCGAACTTCTGAAGCCGGTCGTTGCGCCAGTCGGAAACGTAGATAGATCCGTCATGCGGGTCGACTCCCACGCCCCACGGGTAGTTGAACTCACCGTCATCGGTGCCGAACTCGCCGAAGCCGCTCATGTATTCGCCAGAGCCGGTGAATTTTTGGACGCGGTGGTTCTGCGTGTCTACGACGAGCATGTTTCCGTCGTTGTCCCACTCGATGCCGGACGGGCGGTTGAGTTGCCCGGGCTCGGTTCCGTGGCTGCCCCAGGTGTCGAGCAGTTCGCCGTCAGAGGGTCGCCACACTGTGATCGTGTGGTTCCCTTCATCCGAGACATAACAGTTCTCATCTGCATCTCGGATCATCTGGACGGGCCAAACAAAATCCGACCCGAAGATGTCGAGATCGTCGTCATTCCAGTTGATGCGGCGAATTTGACCGCCCTGACCATCGGTGCGATTCAAGACGTAAAGCCGGTCTTCGTCGCCGATCACGATGTCCATCGGATATGTAGTGACGCGGCGCATGCCGAGCGTCGTGTAGAACGGGAAGCCAGCGCGCAACAACGCATGAGGCCTGCCATTCGTTCCGTTCATGGAGCCATTGCCGTTTTCACTCACGGTCAAACCCTCCCAGTGTGTTTTGACTTGACGTTTATCTGCCTGATCAGACCAACGTCTTTTCGTACGGTTGGAGCTGCTCGAAACTGCCGCCCACGATCGGGACAGGATCTAGTCCGAACCACTGCTCAAGGATCGTGCCGTACATCCCTCGGAAGTCGTAGGTGTGCCTCAAGTCCTCGTCGTTCAACCAGCTCGGGCGGTCAAGTGGCGGGTACTCTGAGTACAGGCCACCCTTGACGTGCTCACCGATGAGGAATGCGCCGCCGCCGGAGCCGTGATCGGTTCCGGAGCCGTTGTCCTTGATGCGTCTACCAAATTCGGTGAAGACCAAGATCGTCACTTCTTCCGCGGCGTCATGGTCGCGGAGGTCCTGCAGGAAATCTCGGATCGCTTCTGACAACTCGCCGATAAGCTTGTTGTGGGCCGGGACTTCCTGTGCGTGATGGTCGTAACCCAAGTGGTTCGTGTAGAAGATGCGTGTGCCGAGGTTGGCGGTGTGTACGCGTACGACATCTCGGAGCGATTGCGCGATTGGATTGTCTGCGTACTCTACGTTTGACTTGTACATCCCGGGAGCGACCGCGAGCATGTCAGCGCCTTTCAGCACGTCGCGACCAGTCTGGCCCATATAGTCCATCACGAGACCAGAGCCGACTGCGGGTGTGTACATCCGCTTGAAGATCTCGAGGTTCTCGTCGCGTTCTTCGACGACTTCAATGCTAGACATTAGGCCGTAGTTGTCGAGGTCACCAACGGAGGTGGCGGTGATGCCCGGGGCGGCTAATGCTCTCGGCAATCCCCTGCCGAAATTGACTGCAGTTACCGGGTTCTCACCATTGGGGTCCATTTCACGAATGACTTTCGCTAGCCATCCTTCGGTCGCGATGGTTTCCGGTTCGCAGGTGTGCCAGATATCCATCGCCCGGAAGTGCGAACGGCTGGAGTTCTCGTAGCCGATGCCTTGAATGATGGCGACTTTGCCCTCATCCCATATTTCCTTCAACGCACTCGCATTCGGGTGAAACGCCAATTTGTCGGTGATCGGGATCACCTTGTCTTCCGGCATCCCGACGAGAGGACGCACATCGTAGTAAACGCCCTCGGTATACGGGATGACCGTGTTCATGAAGTCGTTGCCGCCGGACAGTTGGATCACGACCAACACGGGATCTTTGTGCTTCCCATTTGTCCCGTTGCCGTTACCGTTCATTGCCATTTCAGTTGCTCCGATTTGCTGGTTTCCTCAATTGCCCCTCCCCTTCCAAGGGGAGATTGAGAGGGGTTCCTTTTTATTCGAACTGGAACTCGCGGGTTGATACTGCGAGCGTTATCAATCTCAAGACGCGTTCCTCTGTGTCGCCGTCGAAGTCGCCACCTTCGTATGCGTGTTCGACCAAAGCTTCCTTGGTTTCATCGTCGGCGTCCAATCGGCACAGGTACTCAAGCACAACGTCCACGACCTTTTCAGGTGTCCGAGGCGCGTCCAAGTCTTCGACCGTATCGATGATGGCGCGAACACCTGGTTTAGAAGGGTCGCTAAGGGTGTTAACCGCAAAGTTGACTCGTTCAGTCAAAGTTCCACCGTCGATCCACTCTTTGCCCGTGTGCCAACCTTCCACTGACGGCGGGTCCATCAGCGTCTGGCCCATCGCTACGAGCGTGCCTTGGAAAGTTTCCAGTCCTACGTCAACATCACGGTAGTCGCCCGAAATCTTGAGGACGTTCGCCACGAAGTTGGTTGGTGACTTGACTCGCTTCATCTGCGCTTCTTTGAAGAAATCTGACTTCAGCATAGTCTCGACGACGTGACGGATGTCGGCGTCCGATTCCATCCACGCATCGACCAACTCCTGAATCGCGTCAGGGTCATTCGGTGGCTGGATGCTCCACGCCGGAACCTGCGGCTCGTCTGCAACGAAGAAGGTGTAGAGATGTCGGGCGATGAAACGCGCGGTCGCCTCTTGACGAGCGATGATGTCGATGATGTCCTCGCCGTTGAAGTTGCCCTTGTGACCCAAGAACTCCTTCTCGCCGGCGTCGTGGTCGTCTTCACGGTATATGTACTCGGCTTCGAAGTGACCAAACGGATACAGCGGCAATGGCTGCTTGAAGGTCCAACCCGTGAACGCCCGAGCAGCATTCTTGATGTCGTCCTCGGTATAGTTACCGATCCCCATCGAGAACAACTCGAGAATCTCTCGGCCGTAGTTCTCGTTGATCGAGTACCCGTGGTTCTCGTTGTTGTCGAGCCAGTAGATCATCGCGGGATCTCTTGACAGCTCCAGCAGGATCGTCCGGAAGTTGGCCATGCAGTTGTCACGGAGCATCTGAATATGGTTCACCATGCTCGGAGTGTGCTCGCTCTTGGTCCAACCCGTCGCCAAAATCCCGTGCCAGAAGAGAGCCATCTTCTCTTCCAAAGGACGCTCGGTGTTGATCATCCTGTATAGCCACCGACCGTTCCAAACCGCGCCGTTGTCTTTATTTGCGGCTAGGTGGGGGTAGAAGCGACCCAACAGGTCGTCTTCGACTTGAGGGAACCGTTCGGGATGAACAAGATCGTCCACTATTTCGTCATAGGACTTCTGGGCGTAGCGCTCGATTTCAGTCCGGTCAGCGCCGAAACCGGCGCGGCGCAACAGGTGAGCGACTAGGTCCAAGTCGGTCTTGGTCTGCGCAAGTACCATGTCTCTTCCTCTTGGATTTCCGATCACATATGGATAGTCTGCACTTTAACAGCGAATCTTAACGAACGCGATGCAGCAAAGCAACAATCGCGTCGAAATCGCACAACGGATTGGCAAGTTCAAAGTCGGCTGCAGATCACTTCGTCAGCTGGCGCTCTGATTGACGTAGATCGTCTTCGTCTCCGTGAAGAATTCAATCGCCGCCTTGCCCTGCTCACGCGAGCCGCTGCTCGACGATTTCATCCCGCCAAACGGAACCTGAGGTTCGACTCCAGCAGTTTCGCCATTAACCTTTACAATCCCTGCCTCGATCCGATCCGCAAACTGCAGTGCCGCATTCAGATTCCGCGTGAAAATCCCAGCGCTCAATCCATATCTCACATCGTTCGCGATACCCAGCGCGTCATCGATGTCCGCCGCCGGAATGATGCCGAGAACCGGCCCGAAAATCTCCTCACAAGCAACGAAGTCGTTCGGCGAAACCTTCGACAAAACCGTCGGCTCGACGTACGTACCACCATCGTACGAACCACCAGATGGCACACCGCCACCAGTCAGCACGTTTCCTCCATCACTGACCCCACGTTCAACCGAAGCAACGATGTTCTGCCGCGATGCCTCGTCGATCACCGGTACAACTACTGAATCCGCATCCGCGCCAGGGCCGATCGCCAGCGCCTCCGTCTTCTCAACCACCAGATTCGTGAAATCTTCGATGACGTTCCCGATCACAATGGCGCGCGACGTAGCCGTGCACTTCTGACCCGAGTACTTCATTGCGCCGTCAACAGTAACTTGTGCCGCTTGCTCAAGATCCGCGTCCGGCATCACGATGACCGGGTTCTTGCCGCCCATCTCCAGCTGGAACTTCACTCCCCGACTCGCCGCAGATGCTGCTATCCCCATTCCGATCACCGTCGATCCCGTAAACGATACCGCAGCAACACCATCAGAGCCGACAAGCGCGTCACCTACCGCACCACCAGAACCGGTAACCAAGTTGAAGACTCCTGCAGGCAGTCCAACTGCGTCCCACATCTCGGCAATTAACACACCGAGATGCGGAGTCGCCGATGCCGGTTTCAACACGATCGTGTTTCCGTAAACCAGCGCCGGCGCCATCTTCCAAACCGGTATCGCCAGAGGAAAGTTCCACGGCGTTATCAGCGAAACGACCCCGATCGGAACACGCTTCGTGTAGAGCAAGATGTTCGGATCAACCGAAGGTACAACATCCCCAACCGGGTTCGATCCCTCGACACCGAAGTATTGCAACAACGCAACAGCACGCCCAACCTCGCCACGCGCCTCTACGATGGCTTTACCACATTCACGAGTGATCGCTTGAGCGTACTTTTCCGAATTCTGATTCAAGTATTCAGCCGCAGCCAGCAGATACCCGCCTCGCGCCAACGCCGACATCGAACCCCAAGCACGCCCTGCCTCATCTGCCGCACCAACCGCGCTTTCGACGTCTGCTGAGTTCGACGCTTGAAACTCACCGATCACGTCGTCCAAGTCAGCTGGATTGCTGCTCTGCGAAACCTTACCCGTCGACGCCGCGACCCAGTTTCCACTGACGTAGTTCATAAACGTGTCTCGTTCTGCCATCAATCGATCTCCTATTTCGTTTCACCCGGCGGATCAGCGCCAGACTCTCAACATCATCCCAAGTATGTACAAACATCGCTTAGCGGCTGGCGCTCTGCTTCTGGCAACGCTGTCGGAAACCCGATGAAGAAGGCACCGACCACGGCCCAATCGGGATTCACACCTAGGGCCTGGTGCACCTCTTCAGCCTTGCAAAGACGTCCAGTTGACCACCCAACCGCTAGGCCTAGTGCATGCGCCATCAGCTGCATGTTCTGTGCCGCGCAGCATGTCGCGGAGAAATTCTCCTCGGTTATCTCCTCGTTCGAGCCAGGAATCGCGTATATGAGCATCAGAACCGGTGTTAGCAAAACCTCGTCCCGAGCATCGGCGGAACTGCGTTCACGGTTCGCAGGGTTTGGGTTCTTGATGTTGTTCCACGTCCACTCGTAAACCGCATCGGCGACCTTTTTGCGCGCCTCGCCGTCTTTTTCGAGGACTATGAAACGCCAAGGTTCGGTGTGTCGGTGATTGGGTGCCCAAGTCGCCGCTTCGACTATCTGGTCGATCAACTTACGCGGCACAGGTTGAGGGCTGAATTCACGGACGGTGCGGCGAGTTCGGATTACCTCCATCACCGCACCAGCGACATCGTTAGCAATAGAATTTGTTTGTGCTGTCACGGGTCTCCTTTAATCGATTCTTTGGACTGCTCAACGACCCGCTTATCAAGCGATTGTATGCCAAAATGCCGAGGCTTCACCCCGAACCACGTTCCCGATTTCGCAACCCATGAGCCGATACGGCAGAGCAAGAAAAGTTCACGCCAACACCGTCGAGGGGCGACGCGCGGTATTGGAAGCTCTACGCGCTGAGCGCAACATCGATCGCCTATTGATCGCCGACGGTATCGAGGTCGGACCGCAGATGCAAGAGATTTTTTCGCTCGCCGAAAATGCTGGCATCCTAGTCGAACATCTCCAGCGCCGGGAACTCGATCGCCAGTCTCAAACCAAGAAGAGTCAAGGTGTCGTCGCTGTTTTGCCCGACACTAGATATGTGTCCGTCGAAGACCTCATCTTCGACGCTGACAGCAGATCGCAAGCACCCTTGATCGCCGTCCTCGACGGCATCGTCGACCCCCACAACCTCGGAGCCATCGCACGCACAATGGACGCTGCTGGCGGGCACGGCATCATCATCCCCGAACGACGTGCGGCAGGAATCTCACCCGGCGCAATCCGAGCCTCTGCAGGTGCGTTGATGCACCTGCCGGTCGCCCGCGTCGTTAACATCCCCCGCACGATCGAGTACCTAAACACCCTCGGCTTGCAGACACTCGCCTTAGCCCCGGCCAGCGTCATTCCCGCGCAGGCGGGAACTGATTACACCACAGCAGACCTCACCATACCAACCGCGATTGTTGTCGGCTCCGAAGAAAAAGGGGTCGCGCGCTTAACTCAGGAACGTTGCACCGCCACCATCTCGATACCCATGCACGGCCAACTCGCATCACTGAATGCCTCTGTAAGCGCAGGAATCGCGCTCTACGAGGCGGTTAGGCAACGAGCCAACGCGTAAACAATTCGGAAGGCGAAACCATCCCCTCTCCCTTGATGGGAGAGGGTTAGGGAGAGGGTGATTGGGAAAGACGAAAACCTCAGTTTTCGCAGTCAGGATGACCGTCTTCCCAACGGCCGAAGGGGATGTCGTGCTGTCCGCCCTGGTTGATCTTGGACATCTGCTTGCGGCAGTCCATCCACATGTCATTCCACTTGACCGGGTCCCGCAGCTCCGACTCCGGGTTGGAGCGACTGCGTGCGACGAATTCCGGGAATGCGACACGCCCGGAGTGCGCACCTGTGTTGTGGTACCGGAGGTCGAACGACCAGCGCATGTTCTCGCTGAGGTTCCCCAGCGAACCGTGAACCGTCCGCTTGTGCATGAAGATGACGTCACCGCGCTCAGTCGGGAGCGGGGTTGCGTTCATGTAAGGGAACAGCTTTTCAGGTATCTGCCGACCCTGCACCATCGTCGTGTTGTACGCATAGTTGTTGCAGTGAGTCAGCAGATCGCCGCGGTGTGTGCCCGGAACTACGTTCAAAGGACCAGATTCGACCGGCGTATCCGTCAAAGAGAACCACACGGTGACCATGTTGGTGTCGTCCGCCTCTGGCACGACAACGCCGTGGTCTTGGTGCCAAAGCGTCGCTCCGATGAGCGGCTGGTTATTGGCATCCTTCGGGAGGTACTTTTCCGGCGGTTTGATCCGCACGTGCTGCACCGGGTTGGATGAGATCTCCGGACCGATCAGCTGCTCGAGGACATCAAGCAGGTTCTCGTTCACGAACGCGTTGAAGACCGCAGGACCGAACCAGCAAGGAGTGTCTTCCTTGACATCTTGGAACGGCAGCGAAAAGTCGAAGTACTGAGCGTGTTGTCGGCCCGTCTCTTGGTAGATCTTCAAGATACGTGCGTCAAACGGCAACTCCTTGTACTCGGACGCAATCTCGCCGTCTTCGTACAGATCACGCGCCAGATTGTCGAGGACGCCTTCATACTCCTCGATGATCGGGTCGAGCACCGTCGCCGGGTCAAGAACGCCCTTGACCTTCACGAAACCTTGCTCTTGGAAATCGCTCACGACGGATTTCGTCGCAACAGCCATGTCAATCCTCCACATTTGGATTCATGTCGTTTAATGGCAACCGATTTTACCCTATTCCCGCACTCTTTTACACATCTTGATAAACATTTCTGCAACGCCCCTTCGTAAAACGAAAGGGGCGCGAGCGCAGCGAGCGGGGTATGCCCGCAGAGGGGACAGGGACCCTACATGTCATTCCGGCGAAAGCCGGAATCCAAAGGGGTTAGGGTTTTCCCCGTTGACGGGGGAATGTCCGAAGGACATAGGTGCCCAATCTGCCTAGAACTCCGCCCGAATGCAAGCCACCTCGTGTCGCCGCGTCAGCGATCCCGTGCTCCGCATCTGCGGCACTACCTCCGCGCAATCATCTATCGCTATCGGACATCTCGTCCTGAACACACATCCCGACGGCGGATTCGCCGGGCTCGGAATATCACCCGTCAACACGATCCGCTCCCGTTTGCGTTCCAACACCGGATCGGGCATCGGAGCCGCCGACAGCAACGCTTGGGTATACGGATGCAACGGGTTGTCGTAGATTTCGTCGCCGTCCGCGATCTCCACGATCTTGCCCAGATACATCACCGCCGTCCGATGCGCCGTGTGCCGCACCACCGATAGATCGTGCGCCACAAACACATACGCCAAGTCATGCTCGTCCTGCAAATCCTCGAGCAAGTTGATCACCTGCGCCTGAATCGACACATCAAGCGCCGACACCGGCTCATCGAGCAATATCAGATTAGGGTTCGCCGCCAAAGACCGTGCAATCGCGATCCGCTGACGTTGCCCACCCGAAAACTGGTGCGGATACCGAGAGGCGACACCCGGATGCATTCCCACCATCTGAAACAACTCGGCGACTCTGTCCAGATACTCGTTCTTCGACTCAAACACCCGATGCGCCCGCAACGGCTCGCCCACGATGTTCCCGGCCCGCATCCGAGGATTCAACGAACCATACGGATCCTGAAACACCATGCTCATACTCCGCCGCGCGTTCCGCAACACATCCGATGTTGCGCCCACCAACTGCTCACCCTGAAATATCACGCTCCCAGATGTCGGTCTCTCCAACTGAATCACTGCCCGCGCGACCGTCGTCTTGCCCGACCCGCTCTCGCCAACAACCCCCAGCGTCTCACCCGGATTCACATCGAACGACACCCCATTCACCGCCCGAATATGCCCCACCGTCCTCTGCAGAATGAAACCCCGATTAATCGGAAAGTGCACATTCAAATCCCGCACCGAAAGCAACGGCACAGCACTCAAATTCACCGCCGCAATTTCGCCCATCGACGCCAACGCCCCAACCGCATCCGGTGCAGTAGCGACGGCCGTTGCAGCGGACGTGGTTTGCAGGTATCTCATTAAGACGGCCTCATTCATCCGTGTCACATCGGGAGCGACGTTGAATTCCGAGTGTCAAACCTGGGCCAGCGCCAGTATTTCAATTTTCCGTTGCATCGTACGAAACTCGGACATCAGATCGTGCAACACCTAAACGTTCTATCAGCGCGTTCGTGAACCTGCCGATATTGGGGACGTTGAGACTCCTATTGATCCACATTCCGTTTGCTAATTGGTGACCTGTTTTGCCAGCCCAAAAAGTAGACTCATGGATCTTTACAGAAGACGCGGGGAGTAAATCTACGATCTTTTCCCACTCCGAACGAGGTTTCGTAGCCGCTAACCACTCAGCCACTAATACCCATAGTTCTATCCACGCGTCGATTCGCGTAGGATTGGAGTCGTAATCACCCAATACGATACAGCTTGGGGGATCCGAACCTTTCTGGAATTCCACCTGATCCAGTGTCAACCAACTGATCTCTGAGCTTTGGGTATCATCCGTCGATCTAACCTGTTGCTCCTCTGATTCGAGATCCGTTTGAGGGTTTTGTGTAAACAAAGGATTGACGGCTGTGATTGGACCATTTTCGGACGCCATATTCGGACGCCACAGCATCAAACAACGCAAAGCTAGATCAGCCGATGAGTCTGATTCAATTTCGAATTGAAATCGAGGTTGCATTGTTTCGGGATTTCTGCCTTGATCTAAGTCGTATAGCAACCAAAGTGAACCGTCGCACAAGACGCACTTTGATACTTCCGCATAGTCTGCATAATCCTTCACCTGTCGCCTCGCGGCAAAACCCATGTCGGTGCCGAGTTTTTTCGCCTCAATTACAGCAACATTCCTGTTGTCGATTCGGAGAAGATAATCAGCTCTTTCTTGAGTCGATTGGGCAGTCCTGAACTCCAGTTCAACTCGCTCAACGTCCTCAACATCCCAGCCCAATAGACGCAATAGAGGATCTATTAATACGATTCTCGTTCGGTACTCATCTTGGCGGAGATAATCTCCGTATGTTTGGATTCGGTTTTTGAGATCGTTGAAAAGCTCCAATGCTTCAACAAGATCCATCGATTCTCTCCTAGGCGCTGACATTACGATTTGAAACCATCTTACTTTCGATGTTCCCCACCCTCGCCCTCTCCCAGCACGCCGCCACGTGCCCCACACCCACTTCCTCCATCCACGGATCCTCCTCCGAACACCGCTCTACCGCATAGTCGCACCGCGGGTGGAACGCGCATCCCGGCGGCATCATAGTCGGATCAGGCACATCCCCCGGTATCTGCATCAACTTACCCGACTCCCTTGCCGAGTCCAACCGCGGCACAGACCCTAACAGCCCTAGCGTGTACGGATGCCGCGGATTACCGTAAAGCTCCTCCGACGGCCCCATCTCACGTATCTTCCCGGCGTACATCACACAAACCCGATCCGCGTACCTCGCAACTACGCCTAAGTTGTGTGTAATCATCAGCAACGCCGTGCCAAATCGCTCCGTCAGGTCCTTCATCAGCTCCAAAATCTGAGCCTGAATCGTCACGTCCAACGCCGTCGTCGCCTCATCCGCGATCAACAGTCGCGGGTTGCAGCTCAGCGCGATGGCGATCATGATGCGCTGACGCTGCCCGCCGCTCAACATGTGCGGATAGTCGCGCATCCGAGCCGACGGATCAGGTATGCCAACCAAATCGAGAAGCTCGGCGGTCCGAGACGACGCCTGCCGTCGCGTCATGCCCAAGTGTTCCTGCAACGGCTCCACGATCTGACGTTCAATCGACAACACTGGATTCAGCGATGTCAACGGCTCCTGAAAGATGATGCCGATCCCCGGCCCGCGCACGTGTCGCATCTCTCGCACATCGAGCTGCAACAAGTCAGTACCCTCGAACAGCACTTGCCCACCAACGATCCGCCCCGGTGGATCCGGAACCAATCGGACGATTGAAAGCGCCGCCACACTCTTACCGCATCCCGACTCGCCAACCAACCCGACCGTCTCTCCCTCATCGATATGCAGATCGACCCCATCGACCGCGCGCACCACGCCGTAATCGGTATGAAACTCCGTCTCGAGGTTCCTCACCTCCAAAAGATGTCGGGAAGCCCCAGCCAATTCCATAGACACCGTCCTATCGATCTTTCCAGTCCATCTCAACGCACCTCAACGGCGCACAATACATGCAATCTTACCCAAGCTTCCCCTCTCCCCTCCGTGGGAGAGGGGCAGGGTGAGGGGGAACCATAAAACCAGTGATACCATTTGCCTACTTCGCGCCGACCAACATCGCAATTGTCTCTCTCAACCGTCGATAACCTGCTTCACGTCGGTGTCTCGCAAGCGCCTATCACGCCCCCGATAGGATTCACCATCGCCGGACCAGAGTTCCCTGATCGGTCCGCGCGCGCCATCGACGACGACCTCGCCGTCAGATGCATCATCTTTAAGTCATACGACACAACCGCCGCGCTCGTTTCACTAGACGTCCACGGCATCGCCGATTGGCTCAAAATACTCATCAGCCAAGCCATCGCAAAATCCACCTGCATCCCACGCAATAACATCACCGTCCTAACCACCGGCAACGGTATTTCGCCCCCGCTCTGGCGCGACGAAAACGATCTCCCTGACCAATACCGCAACTACGTCGCATACCTACCTGACATCATCGCTGGAACCACACTGGACGCTGCACAATCCCTAGAGCCTGCCGCCGTCGGTACCGTCACAGCCGCACTCCCTAATCTCAGTTGCTTTGCAACTCCTTCAAACGATGAAGCTCTCGAAACCGAGCGCGAAACGCTTCAACTGACGGTCATCCAAACCGCTGACGACCGAACCGCATGCATCCTCTACAACTTCGCCTGTCCAGCAACCATCATCGGCAACACCTCTGCATGGACCGCCGACTTTCCCGGCATCGCCTCCTCAGCACTCGAACAAGCAGGAGCCGATATCGCCATCTTCATTCAAGGGGCATCCGCCGATATCCGCCCGTTCGATTGGTCCGACGACAACTCCGACATATCTCACGCCGAACGCCAATGGTCCGATGCCCAAGCCTTCGCCATCTTGTTAGCCACCCAAACCATCCGCGCAGCATCAAACGTCATCACCCGCCGAAACGCACCAGTCAAAACCGCGACATCCGGCAATGGCGACATGTCGGCACTAAAAATCGGCGACACAACCTTCGTCACCACCAATTCTCACCAATCCATCCAATTCGCCGCAGACCTCCGAACCGCTCTTCCCGAAACAAAGCTACTGGTCAGCACGAACCCCGCCGGTGGAATGACATCAGCCAATCAACGCTCATCTCTACTCGCTAAAACCGTCGAATTGGTAGACCAAAGCGGAATATATCCTTAAATCTAGGGCTTTCCCAGGTCGTCTAATGGTAGGACGGAGGACTTTGAATCCTTCAATCCAGGTTCGAATCCTGGCCTGGGAGCCATGCATTGTGCGTTCTGCGCTCGCCTGATGCTGACTAAAGGAATCGCAATATGAGTTGGCATTCTGGCACGCAGATAGTTCAGTTCGAGATGTGGGGAGAAGGGGTAGGCACAGCGCGGCCGGTCACGGTGGTGCAGGACACTGCAAGTTATATCGCTCTCTATTCGCATCCCCGTACTCGGATCGTTACACGGGGCTTGGAGAATCGAGGCGCTCTCGAATTGCGAGATCGGATCGACTTGTACATGGCAGCGCTTGATCCACATGTAGGTGAGTTTCGGGATGCGGTTTCGTCGGGGAAGAACATATTGACCATCACTCGTCCAGATTCTTGGCATTCGGTTTGGCTGTTCTGGTCTTCAGAATGGGAGTTCGAGAACTGGTACGTGAATTTCCAATCGCCGCTCCGCAGATTACGCCACGGTGTCGCGTATCACGATTTTGTTCTCGACATCGTCGCGCAACCAGATATGTCATGGTCATGGAAGGACATGGACGAATTCAACGAATTGGCCGCTCGTGGTTTCTTCACAGACGATCAGAAAACGCGCATCCGACATGAAGCGGACAAAATGGCCGCCACGATCGATAACCGAGGCACACCGTTCTCAGACGGATGGGAGGATTGGCGTCCGGATTTCGCTTGGCCGATGCCTCGTCTCCCAAACAACTGGTCCGTTATCGCCTGATACGGTCCGTGACTGATACGTTCGTTAGCCTGAGAGCCAGCGCGTTGTTGAATAAAAATGGGCGTGTGCCGCAACTGGCACACGCCCATTTTCGCGTCTAAAGCGTTCCGATTTCGAGCTTCAGTTGCTAGCCGCTAGACGGCGCCGCTCCTCTTCGCTCGCTCGGATCTCCGCCTCTTCGTCGTAGATCGAGGCCTGCAACGCTTCGTCGGTCGCCAAACTCCACGGAGTGTCAACTACCCAGTGGTCCGGTTCCTTCTCAACCAACGGCGGCCTCTCCATTGCCCATTGATGCGATTGGTCAACCTCGATCGGCGTACGAGTCATGAACACATCGCCCGGCGGTGGGTCGATCGGAGACACGACCTCACCCGGAAGAATGATCTCGTCACGCGTAATGTCCGGGTGCGATGGCAACGCGGCGGAAATCAACGCGTTCGTGTAAAGGTGAAGCGGGTTGTTGAAGATCGCCTCTGTGTCACCCATCTCCTGCACGACACCGAGATACATAACCGCCATCTCGTGGCACATGTACCGCACCGTTGCCAAGTTGTGCGCCACCAGCAGATACGCGAGTCCGTGCTCGTTCTGAAGGTCCACCAACAGGTTCATGATCTGCGCTCGAATCGACACGTCGAGCGCAGATACTGGCTCATCCAAACAAATCAGCTTCGGGTTCAATGCCAGCGCACGCGCAATTCCGATGCGTTGCCTCTGCCCACCTGAGAACTCGTGTGGATACAGGTTCATCTGATACGGGTTCAATCCTACCTCGACCAGCAGATCGCCGACGCGGTCCCGGATCTCGCCACGCGTCATAGTAGTCGCAATCTCAAGTGGCTCGCCTACAATGGCCTGAACCCTCATACGTGGGTTCAGTGATGACCAAGGGTCCTGGAAAACAGCCTGCACCGAGCGTCGAAACTCCCTACGAGCTGCACGATCCATCGTCGCAACATCCTCGCCCTGCCAGAAGATGTTCCCCTCAGTCGGCTCTTCCAAGCCCAGAATCACTTTCAGTGTCGTGGTCTTGCCGCAACCTGACTCACCCACGAGGCCGAACGTCCTGCCCTCGCGGACATCGAAGTTGACATCGTCGATAGCCTTCAGCCAGCTTCGCTGACCTATACCGAGGAAGCGTCCCCCAACGTCAAACCACTTCCGCAACCCACGGACCTGCAATATCGCATCCGGTGGATTCGATGCCCCTGGTGCATCCGGGATCTCGACTGGGGTTATTGTCTCTGTCGCCATCTATTGATTACCTCTTGAACCGATTCCTTCGATCATTGGCCCGCTGGGATTAACCGTACGAAACGAGATGCTTGTACTCGTCAAAGTTCGCCACCGATGCTCGCGACAACTGCACAAAGTGCCCCGGTGAAACCTCAACCAGTTCCGGCCGGATGTTCGCGTCTTCCTCGTTGTACTCCAACGGTGATCGTGGCGCGAACGCATCGCCTTCGGGAAGGTTGTAAAGCAACGGCGGCTGACCCTCGATCTGAGGCAACCGACCCGTCTTCTCCTCGAGCTTCGGCACCGAGTTGATCAGCGCCTTGGTGTACTCGTGCAACGGGTTGTTGAAGATCGTCCTGACATCCGCTGACTCCACGATCCTGCCCGCGTACATAACCGCCACCCGGTCACACATCTTCGCCACAATCCCGAAGTCGTGCGTGATGAAGATAATCCCAACTCCAGCCTCACGCTGAATCTGACGCAGCAGCCTCAGATATGCCGCCTGAATCGTAACGTCCAACGAGGTTGTAGGCTCGTCCGCGATAATCACGTCCGGGCTAGTCGAAATGCCGATAGCACCGACCACGCGCTGTCGCATGCCGCCCGACAACTGGTGCGGATAGTCTTTCGCACGCGTCTCCGGCGCAGGAATTCGAACCTTACGCAAAGCATCGACTATCGAGTCCCAAAGGTCCTTGCCACGCAACTTCTGATGAATTCGAATCGCCTCGCCAACCTGGTTCTCGACCGTGAACACCGGGTTCAACGCCGTCATCGGGTCCTGCAAAATCATCGACACTTCACCACCGCGGATCTCCGTCATCTCGCGCTCGGAAAGCTCCAACAGATTGCGACCGTTCAAAATCACTTCGCCGCCTACAATGTGGCCCGGAGGCGAAGGAACCAACCGCATGATTGATAGAGCGGTAACCGATTTGCCGGAACCAGATTCTCCCACCACACCCAACGTCTCTCCACGCCGAACACTGTAGGTCACACCATCAACCGCTTTGACCGTGCCCCAGCGCGTCGCGAAGTGGGTCTGCAAGTTGTTTACATCCAACACGATCTCGGATGTCGCAGCCGACGGACCGAAACCGTCGCTATCAACCTCCGCGGCATCTTCGAGCATGTGCTCACGCTCTTGGGCTGCAGCCGTTGTCATTTCTGCCATATCGATACCTCTCCCTAGCTTCTTTTAGATGCTCGTCGGGGCGTGGAAGTTTCTGGGATCTCGTTCTTACCGTTTTCAAACGCAAGACGTACGCGCGTCTACGAGTCGCGCAACGCGTGTGTATGCACAATATCAGATATTAACCGTCGGTGCAAAACCTTCAACGTGATTCCAGCGGGCCGCCTTCAAGCCAGTCCCAAATCTTCGCTCAGCGTCGTCAACGACCGATCCACCGCATCGACTATGAAGTCAACCTCGTCACGGTCAACGACCAACGGCGGACACAACGCAATCACATCACCAGCCCTGAACGAAACCACGCCATTATCGAACAGCATCTTCGGCAATCGACTTGCCAACCCCACGCTGGCCGGGAACGGCGTCTTGTTGGCGCGATCCTGAACCAACTCCACCGCTGCCAACAAACCTAATCCGCCTCGCACATCACCCACGATCTCGTGGTCCCTCAACCGCTGCAACTCGTCATACAGATAGTCGCCCATCCGTCGGCTATTACCCACCAAGTCTTCCTCTTCGAACACATCCAAGTTAGCCAATGCCGCAGCCGCGCTGACCGGATGTCCGCCGAATGTCACCAGATGCCTGAACGTCTCGCCCGGACCACCGAGGAACGCATCCGCGATCTTCTTCGTCGCGATCGCTGCACCCAGAGGCGAGTAACCACTCGTCAACGACTTGGCAACCGTCGTGATATCCGGCTCCACATCCCAGTTCATCGGCGCGAAATACTCGCCTGTGCGACCGAAACCCGTGATCACTTCATCGGCGATCAACACCACGTCGTACTCATCCGCAATCTCCCTCAACCGCTGCCAGTACTCTGCTGGCGGAATGTGTATCCCCGCCGCCGCCGATATCGGCTCCGCAATCATCGCCGCCACCGAATCCGGACCATTGTGCTTGATCGCGACCTCAAACTCGTTCGCGCACCGAATCGCCACGTCCACAGGATCGCCTTCGAACGGCAGTCGATACGAATCCCAGTTCGTCACATGAATCGCCCCCGGCATCTCAGGCCCGCAAGGGTCAGCCGCCGGACTCCGTCCCAGACTCACCGCCATCGCCGTTGCCCCGTGATACGAGTACCGACGCGATATCACCTTGAACGCTCCGGCCTTACCCGTCAGCGACTGGTACTTCTTCGCCATCTTCACCGCCGTCTCCACCGCCTCAGATCCGCCAGAAAGGAAAAACGTCCGCGCATCCTTGTCGTGATACAACTCCGCGATCCGACCAGCTAACTCGATCTGTGATGGCGTCGCAGAGTTCGCCGGCGGCGTCTCGATGCTCGTCAACTGCCCGTACATCGCATCGGCTATTGGCACCCGTCCGTATCCGGCAGCCTTATACCAAAGCCCACCCATCGCATCGATCAAACGATTGCCATTGATATCCTCAACCCACGCACCCTCGCCTTTGACGAATATCTGCAAGTTGCCACGCCAGTCCTCAACCTGCTGAGCGTGCATGAAGAGATGATCGCCCGCGATGCTCTGCAACTCCTCCATTCGCTCACCGCTGATCGTTGCTTCCGTCATCGTTACCATCGACGAGATCCTCTCCATTCGGCGTTGACGCCAAACTAAACTCAGATTAAGTTCATTCTAATCCCGAACCGCGTCCGAGACGAATACACGCTAAAGTTCCACAAGATATAATGGCGTGTGAAATGGCTTCCCTGTACGGGCGGTTCCGAACCGTCGAGTGTTCTTGTACCAGCCCCTAGCAGGGGTCAGTTGCACGTTCAATCTCACGGCCGGGCGCACGCAGTAACGCGATTCGGCTACGATACCCCTGCAAATCGAAACGCAGGGGTCTTTTTTTGCCCAAGCTGACTCGAAAGCCACTCTCAAAACCACCCGCAAACAGGCGACTAATTCATCCTTCACCGGAGAAATCCCAATTGACCACCCTCAAGACTGAGAACTTGGCCTTCGAGCACGTCGAGCCCGAAATCGATGAGCCCGAAACCGTCGAGCCGCGTGTCCTCGACAGATTCTCCGATGACGAGCTCACGGTCATAAACCGCGAACTTGAGGATGCTCACCCGTCCGAGATTCTCCGATGGGCCGACGACACATTCGGCGACCGCTGCATCCAAATGTCATCCTTCGCCATCGACGGCATGGCAATCTTCGATATGTACTGGAAGGTCAATCCCAAAGCCCGCCTCGCGACGCTCGACACCATGCGCCTCTTCGAAGAGACATACGATCTCATGGACCGCATCGCACGCCGTTACAACACCGAGGTCGAGGTCCACTATCCCGACATCCGAGAAGTCGGCCGCATGATACGCCAGCACGGCATGAATCTCTTCTACAAAGGCGTTCAGAACCGTCAACTCTGCTGCGAGATACGCAAGGTAAACCCACTCAACATAGCCCTCAACGAAGCCGATGCCTGGATCACAGGCCTACGACGCGACCAAGGTATGAAACGCGGCGAAATCGACATTGTCCAAAAAGACCTCGCCCACGACGCCTACAAAATCAACCCCGTCGCCAACTGGACCGCCGAACAGATCCGACAATACGCCATCGACAACAAAGTCCCCTACAACATCCTCCACGACAAAGGCTTCCCCTCAATCGGCTGCGCCCCCTGCACCCGAGCCGTCAAACCCGGCGAAGACGAACGCTCAGGACGCTGGTGGTGGGAATCCGACCCCGACGCCAAAGAATGCGGCATCCACACTGTTTCTGCCACTACCTAGGGCCGACTTGGTCGCTTCAAAAAGGTCGGCGGTTAAGAAAAAAGATCCCTAATCCGGTGGATCGCCACTATCAGATCGGCGGTGCGGTGCAAAAGGAATGTCATAGCACTCACCGCTATACCTATAGCGGTCACGTATGCTGCGAATATTAAAATTCTGCCACGTTTGAGCATGTGGAAACCAAACCACTCGATCAGGCTTCAATGCCGAGGATTCAAGTGCTCCTGATTCAGACGATATTGGGCACTTGGAGCGTTGAAAAGAAACTGTCCTACGCGTGTCAAGACAATGGAATGCCGTTTGGAATCTGGAACTGAAGGACCAACTCAACAGGAATTCGGTGATTCCACATTTTTCCAAACCAGATTCCATAACTTCCCGGAAAAAGCCGCCGAATCAAAATAGCTGTTGTAGTTAGCGTTTACGTCGCCAAACCGGATGAAAACGAACCTTGGTGGTGGGAATCCGACCCCGACGCCAAAGAATGCGGCATCCACACCGTAACCGCCAGCGATTAGATTGCCAAAACTCAAAAACAATAGGGCGACCACGAAGGTCGCCCCATTTTGATTGTTTCGCCGCCTTAAGGCGACGATCAACAGTGAGCAGTGATGAAGCTAAACCACTGCCCCATTACTCCCCTCCGCAAACTCAATCACCGCCCGACGCGCATCATCATCTCGCATCTGCACCGGCGGCGACTTCATGAAGTACGCTGATGCCGGCTCGATCGCACCACTGACTCCCTTGTCCAGCGCTATCTTCGCCGAACGAATCGCATCGATCGCAACCCCCGCCGAGTTCGGACTGTCCTCAACCTCTAGTTTCAACTCAACATTCAACGGAACATCACCCCAAGAGGTGCCCTCTAACCGGATATACGCCCACTTCCGGTCCTCCAACCACGGCACGTGATCGCTAGGCCCGATGTGAACATCATCCGTCGGCAACTCCTTCTCAAGCTGCGATTGCACCGACTGCGTCTTCGAAATCTTCTTCGTAGCCAGACGCGCTCGCTCCAGCATGTTGTAAAAATCCGTGTTCCCGCCAAAATTCAACTGATAAGTCTTGTCCAGCCGAACACCCCGGTCCTCAAACAACCTCGCCAACACTCGATGGATGATCGTTGCACCCACCTGCGATTTGATGTCATCGCCCACCACCGGCAATCCCTTGTCCTCGAAACGCTTCTGCCAATACGGCTGGTTCGCTATAAACACCGGTATGCAGTTCACAAACGCACAACCCGCCGCCAAAACCTGCTCCACATACCACTTCGTAGCCTGCTCCGATCCCACCGGCAGATAGTTGATCACTACATCCACCTCGCGCTCCCGCAAAATCTCAACAATATCCGCCGTAGAACCCGAAGCCTTCTCAACAACATCCTCGAGATACTGTCCGATCCCATCGTGCGTCATACCTCGGTCCACCGGAATCCCCGCTCGTGGAACATCGTGGAACGGCAAAGCATTGTTCGTCTTCGCAAAAATCGCCTCATTGATGTCCACGCCCACCTTCTCCTTGTCCACGTCGAACGCCGCGACCACGTTCACATCGCCTATCGTGTAACCGCCAAGAACGTTGTGCATCACACCCGGAACCGCCGCCGAGTTCTCATCAACCTCACCATACTTGTGGATGCCCTGAATCAGCGAAGAGGCACAGTTGCCCAAGCCGATAACTGCAACATTGATACGACCCACAGGGGTTCTCCTTTCAACCGGCCTCGCCAGAGCCATCGGCTCCACCTCACGAGACCCCGATCCTTGCGTTGACGAAACAGCAGAACCAGACGCCGACGCCACCGCGCCTTCATCAACAACTGCGCTCGCCAGCGGACGGTTAGACCCCGGAGCCAGCGCCGCCTGCAACGCCTCCTCCGATACGATCCAACTCCTACCCAGTCGACTCGCCGGTATCAGCCCCTCACGCAACCACTTGTAGACCGTCTTGCTGCTAACATCCAAACGCTCAGCAACATCACGCACCTTCAAATTGGCCATGCTCAAAGCTCCTTACTCGCCAGTCGCATCCCGCAAGTTCCATTCGTTTCCATCAACTTCCTCTATCTTCTAATAAACAACCCTAAAGTGCAAACACACATCCCCATTTGCTACGCAAAAAGGGGACGCGTCAAACGAAGCAAGAAATCTATCCCCTCTGACCCGACGGAAGAGGCCAAGGCCCCCGCAATCCCCTCTCCCTCTACCGGACAGAGCCAGGCCACCGCGATATCCCCTCTCCCTCGATGGGAGAGGGCCAGGGAGAGGGTGAGACGGGGACAAAAGGGCGGGGCGCATCCCGCCAATCCACAAATCCCCGCAATCCCCGGTTCAGACGAAATACACTTGATATATTCTTACATACGTTGTATAAACAACAAGTGAACAAGTTCCGCGGGTCTCGCGACCCGCACCACAGTGCTGCGCAGACGTGTGCAGACCCCCGACCCAAGCGGCCACAGGGAGACATACGTGAGGACAGAAGGCAAAACCGACACAACCGTCCCTCCCCTTTTTGCGAAGCAAAAGGGGGAATTGAAGGGGGTTGCGCCGCGGCGTCTTCGCGTCCTCCGGCGGCGTCCCTCGGCGGATCGGAAG
>VXSB01000066.1 GCA_009838175.1 Chloroflexota bacterium | reverse complement strand
CTCGAGGCGAGGGCCAGTTCCTACGGGCCCGAAGACCCTGGCCGCCGGGCCTTCCTCCAAGAAGGCCCGGCAGCAAACAGCCACCCCAAGTGGACATACGAACACGCCCTAAATAAACTCCCCCTTCGCGAAGCGTAAGGGGGACGCGGCGAGCGAAGCAAGACGCAGGGGGATGCCCATCGCGTATGATTTCCGATCATGAAAGCGCTTGAAATCCTCGAACTGCTCTGCCTGCAACCCACCGTCTCCTACCACGAATGGCGAGTCGCACGCGAAATCCTAACGATCCTCAGCGATTACGGGATCGACGCTCAGCGAGACCGTTGGGGGAACGTAATCGCAGAGATAAACGGCGACGATTCCAAGCCCCCGTTGGTGTTCGTAGCGCACATGGATCATCCAGGGTTCGAAGCAATCGAAGCGGTGGAGGTGAACGAAGACGAGGAACTGATCGTCGCCGAGCCACGCGGCGGATTGGGTTCACGAGCCTACGACCTAGGAACCGGAGTTCGCATCGTCGCTCGCGACGGAACGGCAATGTACGGAACCATCGAATCGCACGGCCTGTTGCGTCAGATCGGCAACGGCCGCTTCGCCCGTACCGACCGAGTCATGATCCAACCTGAAACCGGTGCAACTGTTCGTAAAGCCTCCGATCTCACCTATCCTGTGGCTGTGATCTTGGACTTGGACAGCTTCAGCGTCAAAGACGAATTCATCCGTGCGAGGCAACTTGATGACCTCGCCGGTTGCGCAGCGATCTTGGCATCATTGATCACGGTCAAAAAAGATGGATCGAACACTCGACCGATCAAAGGTCTGTTCACTCGAGCCGAAGAAGTCGGACTTGTCGGCGCAGCACTTGCCGCCGCTGACGAAGTTGTCGGAAAGGACGCCATCATCGTTTCCGTTGAGACCAGTTTGAAGAGCGACAACGCGAAACAGGGCAACGGCGTAGTCATTCGCGTCGGCGACCGCATGACCACTTTCGACCACAGCGCCGAAGCGGTATTACACGCCGCGGCGCATCGAATCTCGGAGCATGGCGACGCAGATAGTTTCAAGGTGCAACGCGCCCTGATGGGGGCCGGCGGTTGTGAGGCGAGCGCATTCAAAGCGCACGGCTATAACGTCACAGGAACTTCATTTCCCCTCGGAGCGTGGCACAACACCGAAGATGATGGATCGATCATCCCGGAATACATCCATATCGACGACTTCAATTCGGGCGTCGCACTTATAAACGAGGCGATGCGGGACGATGACGAACCCCGACAAAACGATCCGTTGCGATACCTCTCGGCCTTCCCTGAGACTGGTGCGATGCGCTTAAGGGAGACGCAGATTTAGCATTCGATGCCCGTTTGCTCGTCGGTCCTATCCCGTTCAGGTTCAAGACGCGTAGCAGCATTTGGCTTTTGATCAGCGATATAACCTTGAATCCATGCCAAAAGTTGACGGAAGTTATCTGATCGCCCGAACCCTGAAGGAAGAGGGGGCCGACTGCCTTTTCTACTTGATGGGTGGACCGAACTACGAGATCGTCAACAACTCGGAAGATTTCGGCATCCGCACCGTCGATTTCCGACACGAACAAGCGGCAGCGATGGCGGCTCATGCCTACGCCCGAGTTAAGCGCACACCAGGCGTGACGACATCAGCATCGGGCCCCGGCACGCTGAACTTGCTAACGGGGATCTATAACGCATTTATAGACGCAGCCCCAATGGTCACCCTCGGTGGTGCCGGGCCTTTGCGGGATGTCTACCGCGACGGCTTCCAAGAAGTAGATCTGCCCAATATATTCGGGCCAGTGTCCAAATCGGTCATCCGCCCAACCTATCCCGCGCGCATGCCGGAGCATATCTCGACCGCGTTTCGAACCGCAATGAGCGACCGTCCGGGGCCCGTCTACGTCGAGTGCAACGAAGATGTTCTCTATGGAGAGGTCGACGAGAGCGAGGCAGAATCCCCCACCCGTGCAAGCGCGGTATCGCCCCCAAGCGCGGATCCCGACAAGATCGCAGAAGCAGTCAAAATCCTCTCAGAGGCCGAGCGACCGATATTACTGGCAGGCAGCGGTCCTTGGTGGTCAGGCGCTTGGGATGAACTCCAAGAGTTCGTGGATCGGACGGGCATACCCTTCTACACCACGCCAATCGCCCGCGGACTTATACCAGAAGACCACCCCGTTTCGTTCCCAGCCGCTCGTTCGACAGCATTCCGAGAGACCGACGCAGTGTTAGTTGTAGGGACACGCTTCAACTGGATCATGACCTTCGGACGTCGAATCTCGCAGCAGGCCAAGGTTATCCAGATCGACGTTCATGCCGGAGAGATCGGCCACAACCGTTCAGTGGATATCGGAATCGTCGCGGATGCCAAAGCAGCGATGCAACAGATCAACTCGGAAGTCTCGCGCTCAGGAACGAAATCGAAATCCGAATCTGCTTGGGTCGCCTATCTCCGAGATATCGAGAACAACCGGCGCGAACGATCGGAACAGCTGGAGAACTCCGAGCAAGTCCCGATTCATCCCTTGCGACTGTGCAAAGAGTTGCGCGAGGTCATGGATCGCGATGCGATACTGACCGTCGACGGCAACGAAATCCTGCACTATGGCCGACAATCGATACCGACTTACGTGCCGGGCCATAGGTTGAATTCGGGTACGACAGGATGCATGGGAGTAGGACTGCCGTTTGCGATTGGCGCTAAGCTAGCGAAACCTGACAAACAGGTTGTTTCATTGCACGGTGACGGGTCGCTAGGCATGAACATCCAGGATTTCGACACCGCGGTCAGATACAACCTGCCCATCGTGGTTGTCGTATCGAACAACGAAGGATGGACCGCGCGCGTCGAGGGCATCCGCAAACCCGGACGCGAACTTGGTTGGACGCGCTTCGACGCCATAGCTGAAGCATTAGGCGGATATGGCGAGGAGGTTCGTGAACCGTCCCAGATTCGACCGGCATTGGAGCGTGCTTTCGACGCCGGCGTACCCGCAATCGTCAACGTTCACACCGATCCGACCGCACGCGCGCTTTCCCGTTTTGTCGGGTCCAAAATGGAGTGACGAAGGAAGAATCGATGTCCAACCAAAACGAAGACAACCGCAAAATCAATACCTACATCATGTTTTCAAAACTCACGGAACGCGGGCGCGACCGCGTTCGGACGCACCCGGAGCGCATACTCGAAGTCAACAACGAGGTGGAGACGAGGGGTTGTCACGTCGTCGCCCAGTACGCAATGATGGGCGATTACGACTTCGTCACGATCATTGAAGCCCCCGACAACGGGGAGATGTCACGTATCGCAATAGAACTTGGAGCCCGCGGCACGATCGACACCACAACATACTCGGCCATCCCGATCGACGACTTCATCGAGATAATGCAGCACGACGGAGCATAGCCGATTGCTGATCAGGCCAGTTGATCTACTTGAAGGCATCAAGTCATCGCTTCGATAAAAGTGGCGAACAACATTAGTAGCCGAAAACAGCGCGATGCATCCCTGTTGCGAAGGATGTACGAAGGCGGTTTCGACTGGAAACTATTACTAGTCGGTGCGCTTTTCGTAGTCGTCGGACAGTTTCTAGTTATTCAAACCGCCGGACCGGAATACGAGGGAATTCCGCCAAACGGAAGAAACGCCTTGGTGTTGGGATTCGCGATGGTAGCGTTGGCAGGGTACTTTTTCAACTCTCGTTTGCGCCAGGATAGCTGGATCGTCAAACTTCCCGCCACGACCAAGTTCAGCACTTCAGGGCCGCGCTCTATCCTCTTTGGCCTGGGAGTCGCCAGTCTTGCTTTCTTGTCTCTTCGATTGCTCGGCGGCTCGACTTCAGGAGGCGATCTTTGGGTGTGGATCGTCTCGCTTGTGGGCATAGGGTCGGCATTCGCCCCTTCATACTTGCGGGTACTGGTGGGACTGCGAAGGGCTGCAAGATCGATACGAAGAGTTGACGTAGCGATCGTCGTTGCCCTGATGGCAATTCTGATGCTCCTCAACACCGATGATCTGACTGATTGGTACTACTCGGCGATTGGAGACGAATACTCGTTCTTCGATCTGTCGAGGCAATTTGCGGTTGAAGGGATCAGTGATCCATTTAGTCAACGTGGCGTTTACGACTACCATCCTCGGCTGGGACTGATGATGAAATCGGTGGTGATGAAGATAGTCGGGATCGACCATTTCGGTTGGAAATTCAGTTCGATAATGATGCTCGCATTGACGATTCCTGTGCTCTATCTGGCGGGAACGTTGATGGCGGGACGGGTTGCAGGCGCGGTTGCTGCCAGCGTCATTGCATTTGGCCACTACCTCGGAGCGATCGCACATGTCGGTTACGACCACATAGATTCGCTCCTACCAACGGTATTGGCGATCGGGTTTTTCGTGTTCGCGACCCGCAACAAGAGCCCGGGGTTGATGTTCGTAGCTGGAGCCTTGGCCGGAATGTGCATCTACACCAACGTCGCCGCTAGAGTCATATTCCCAACGATTCTGGTGTTTGCGGCGTTGCAAGTTTTTTCACAGCGTCCGAAGGATGTTGGCCGATGGATCCTGCCTTGGATTGTGGGGGCGGCAATCGCAGCTCTGCCGATGTTGATAGTGGACGGCAACGAATTGGCGACCCAAATGTTCGCACGTGTCATCGGAGGTCAACCCGAGCCCTCGGATCTAGGAACATTCGATCGGGTAAAGGCGAACATCGAACTGAACATATTCGCGTTTAATTTCAACGAACATATCTCTCATTACGTCTCCGGCTCATTGTTCGATCCGATAACCGCATCGATCGCCGTAGTAGCCGTCGGATTCGCCTTGGGCAGATTCCGGAATGTTTCGTCGTTGTTCCTCATACTTTGGTTGGGGTTTGCATTCGCAGGAACCGGGGCTATTAGTCCGTATTGGCACACCGCGATCACGCGGTTGTTCCCGATGGTCCCACCCATAGCGTTGATGGTAGGGATATTTGCATCTCGCTTCGTGTGGCCCATCGACATCAATTTTTGGCGAAGTTCAGGTTCACTCTTGGTCAGCTCTAAAGCCGTCGCAATCGTGGCGCTGCTAGCCATCGGTGCGTTCGTTTTGATGCTCAATGCTCAGAGATTCAGGACGGAGACGCCGTCGGTGTTTCACAATTCACCCGTCGCGGTGAGTCTTCGAGCGTTTCAATCCGAGCCGTGCAACCGATTCGCCGACGATCAAATCTTGTTCATCTCCCGCGACGAACATATCATCCGCCGAGTCTTAGATTCATATGAACCCGGGAGCATATACACAAACCCAGAACGAGCGAGTGAATTCCAAGGGATTCCCAAGTTCCTCAACCATGAACAAGCAATCGAACATGACTCGTCCGATTTTGCTCGATACGGGTGCGTCATATTCTCGCATCCATGGGAGGAGATTCCGACGCAGATTCTCAGAGACCTCTCTGACTTCAATCCGTCCGGAAGGACGATTGACGTCGCCGACAATTCGAGCAAGACCACCATCAAAGTGTTCCTTAAACGTTCCTGACAATCATCATCGGACATTCGGTGGGCTCGTGTCGCCGCGCCAATGTCCATCCAAACCCCTGAAAGCCCAGTCTCGTAGAATCTTCTAGACCAGAAGCAACCACAACGCCCACGTACATGTCCTCTGAAGCAATCGAAAGACGCTCGATCATCATCTCGATCGTTGCTAGCACCAGCTTTGGCATTTTAGGCATCGTGATATCAATCGCCAGTCACTCTGGCGCTGTGTTTCTAGATGGATTGTTCTCTTTGACATTCGGGATAGTCGGTTTGCTGACGTTGTATGTGTCTCAACTCGTTTCTCGCCCGAGCGATGATTCGTATCCATTTGGGTACGCAACATTCGAACCCATGCTCAATCTCTTCAAGGGCCTGCTCATCGGATTCGCCCTCGTCTACGCACTTTGGACCGCAATAAGAACGATCTTGACTGGTGGACAGGAGATCGTGGCAGAGGGTGGCATCCTGTACGCGGTTATCGCGGTCGTTGGTGGCGCGATTGTCGTATTTTTCCTAAAGCGTTACGCGAAGCAATCAGGCTCACCCATTGTCGACGTGGACGCGAAGAACTGGACCGTCGACACGTTGATCAGCTCCGCTGTAGGTGTCGCATTTGTAGTGACGCTACTCATCGAAAACTCCGATTGGTCAGATTTCGCCCCTTACGCCGACCCGGTAATCATGCTGGCGATAATCGCCATAGCGTCGCCGCAGCCGTTTCAAACGATCAGGGACAATCTACGTCAACTGGTAGGCAAGGCTCCGCCGAAGAACGTTCAGGACAGGGTCTCGGAACTCGTAGAAGAAGCAATTGCCGATGTTCCGCACCACGAAACCCACCTGCGCATCGTCGATGTAGGACGTTATATACACCTTCATATCTACGTGATCGTCTCGCCCGACTCGGGCCAGAACATCGACATCCGACGGCACGATCAGATACGAAGAACGATTTACGATCACGTTTCGCGGGAGTACCGTTACTTGTCGCTTGACGTTGGCTTCACAACGGATCGACGTTGGGCACTGAACAGCGTGCCCTCAGAGCTTGGGGATACAGTGGTCGTCGCTGACGATTCTCGGGAGTAGCCACGACATCAATCGACAAGCAAAAGCCATCGTTTTCGGTTTGTCGTTGGCAGCCACAATCACCTCATTTGCGTGTGGTGCTGTTGGGAGTATCGCGTCGCCGACGCCTGTTCCCACGGAGTTGCCAGCAACTCCGACAGCTACCTTGACAGACATCGCTAAAGCCGACATTACGGAATTGTTCAATCGCCAGTCCGAATACATCAAGAACGGGGACTGGCAATCCGCGTTCCACGTGTGTACGCCGAGTTACCGCGCCAGACGCGATGTGGAGCGCTTCACCGATGATGTCGAACGCTACTTGCTACGTCATGACACTTCGTATGCCATTCTCGACGTGAGGAATCCGGAAGTGACGAAGGGGCGCGACGACCGTTTTGATATGAACTACGACCTATACATCGCCGACGAATTCTCGGAGACGATACGTGTAGGCGGGGCGTACGTCCAGGTGCAAGAGGAATGGTTTGATGACGGCGTTTGGTGCCGTTAGGCATTGGCTGGCGTTCGAACTGTTTGGTCGAGCTGTCCCGCCGAAACTGGCGCGACCGTGAATTGCTCCTCATAGAGCCGTCGGTACAAGTCCGACTCTCCGATCAACTCCTCATGTGGCCCGCGCGCTTGGATGTTGCCGTCTTGGATGACCAAGATTTGATCCGCGGCTATCACTGTGGATAGCCGATGGGCAATCGCTATGGTTGTGCGGCCTTCACGCAAACGTGTGATCGCTTCGCGGATCAATCGTTCGGAGAGCGTGTCTAACGCACTGGTTGCTTCATCCAAAAGCAGAATACGGGGATTTGCAAGGATCACACGCGCTATCGCGAGCCGTTGCCTTTCACCTCCCGACAATCGATAGCCGTGCTCTCCGACTATCGAGTTGTAACCGTCCGGCATAGCGGCGATAGTGTCATGGATCTGAGCGGCCTTCGACGCTTCGATCAGCTCCCGTTCCGTAGCTGATGGACGTCCGTACAGGAGGTTCTCTCGGACTGATGCGTGGAACAGGAACGGGTTTTGTGAAACCACGCCGATTAGTTGGGTCAGGTTGTCGTGAGTGATGTCTTTGATGTTCACTCCGTCGATCCGCACCGCGCCTTCGTCTGCATCGTAGAGACGCGACGCCAGATAGCCGATTGTGGTTTTGCCGGAACCGCTGGGACCGACGAGTGCGGTTAGTTTCCCGGCTTGGGCTACGAACGAGATATCTGACAGATGGAACGGTTCGTCTTCCTGTTGTAGCCCGTCGGAATCACTTGTCGATTGCATTCCCTCACGCACCGATGGTCTGCCGTTGCCGCCACGATTTGGCATCTCCGGCGGTGGCATTGGGATATCTGAACCCATCTGCCCGGCGCCACCGTCTGGACCGCCGGAAGACCCACCCCCGAAACTGCCTTGAGATCCGCTCGAAGCCAGCAATCGTTGTCGGGCCTCAATGCGCTCTAACTCAGATTCTTGATAGGTGAATGAAACGTTCTCGAAAACGACCTCGCCTTTTGCAGTTGCCGGATCAACTCTGACCGGATTTGCGGGGTCAACGATGGTGGGCTTGATGTCCATGTATTCGAAGATGCGCTCGAACAGTGCCAATGATCCAGAGATTTCAACGCCGCGCTGCAGCAAGTTCGCCATCGGGAAGAGCAGTCGAGCTTGAATTGTGGAGAACGCGACAATGTCGCCGAGCGTGACGCGGTCGCTCCCGTCGATGATCAGGATGCCGCCGACTAGCCAAATGAATGCCGGTGCCATCGTGAAGAACGCCTGAACGACGATGAAGAAACCGCGGCCGGTCATATATTGCCGGATCGAGACATCTGTCAGCTTGGTGTTGGTGTCTTGGAACTCGCGGAGTTGTTCGGCTTCACGACCGAAGGTTTTGGCGACGAGTACGCCGGAAACGAAGAGTGTTTCGCCAGTTTTGGCAGTTAAATCTGCCAATGTGCGTTGCATCTGACTGGTCAATCGGCGCCTTCGGGCACCGACGATGCGCGAGAGATACGCAAATATCGGCATCGTGAAGACTGCCACGATCGTCAGTTCCCAAGAGAGGATCAACATCGCGATGAGTGCCGCAACCACTATCGAGACGCTTGACAAAATGTTGACTACCGTGTCGGTTAAGACGAGTTGAGTACTCGAAACATCGTTGGCTAGTCGAGATTGGATGTCGCCGGTTTTTGTTGATGTGAAGAACGAAATAGGTTGCTTGAGGAGATGGTTGTAAACGCTGTGGCGCATATCCTCCATCACCTTGAATCCGACCGCGGCATTTAGACGAGACTGAGCAAAGTTCAGCACGCCGGAAATGCCCGCCGCTGCGACCATGCCACCTATCAACCACAGCAGGAGATTCATATTTTGCTGCGGCAACGCGACGTCAATCACACGTTGGATCAACAGAGGCGTGATAACGCCCAGAGCTGAGGTGATAAGAACCAATACGCCGACTATCGCGAGTGTCCACTTGTAATCGGCGTACAGCTTGATGACGCGCTTGAAGGTGTCCCGCGGAAAGGGACGGTTCCGAAGTTCCTCGGGCGACACTCCGAATCCCGGACTGCCCATGCCACCCCGCATTCCCCCTCCTCTCATGACTACCTCCGAGAATTCGAGTTGAGATAAAGCTTGGCTGTGGCTGACGGCATGTTAACGCAAAACCCAGCACCAACCACCGATCGGCCTGTCCAACGAGAACACACCGAGGAGTTGGTAGCCCGTAGGGGAGTCGAACCCCTGTTTCAGCCTTGAGAGGGCCGTGTCCTGGGCCACTAGACGAACGGGCCACCGTAATTAGGTGCGAGAACCAGACTTTCAAGCCGTGTCCTCGATGTGTTTGGCTGCCGATGCAGGATTCGAACCCGCGCTCCCAGAGCCAGAGTCTGGTGTCCTACCACTAGACGAATCGGCAGCGGCTTGCTCTTGAGATCATAACAGATTGCCGAATCGGATCCCGCTTGCAGACTACACCCAACACGTTGCTCACCTGCATCGCAAGTCGGTCAAGAGCTAGCCGATTCTGCTTCGTAGATGCCGAAATTGGTATATACTGCGCGCATCCTAGAACGCAAACGTTGCGTCCAAAAGGGAGATTCTCGCGTGGATGCGTCGCGTTCAGCGTAAATCGATGTCAATTCAACCAAGGGAGAATTTTGACATGAAATCACGAATTGCAAGCAGATACCTGCTTGGAGCGGTTGCGGCACTGATTGCCGTCGCGGCTTGGGCTTGTGGTAGCGACCCCGAGACAGTCATCGTAAAAGAGACGGTCGTCGTCGAGGTCGAGAAACAGGTTCAGGTCGAAGTCGAGAAGGAAGTGCAGGTGACCGTCGAGGTTGAAGTGGAGAAGGTTGTCGAGGTCGAGAAAGAAGTCATCGTCGAGGTGATGGTGGAGAAGGAAGAGGTTGCACCTACTGCTACGCCTGAACCTGCAATGATGGAGTTGCCCGACACTGAATCACCCGCAGGCACTCTGGTTATGATCCCCGAAGGCGTCGCGCCCGGAGTGGGTATTAACCGGTCGCAGGCACCTGAGTCGCTTATGTACTGGGGTGTATCTGAGCAGCTGTTCCGTCCGAATGACGATGGAACTCTGGTTGGACCTTGGCTCGCTGAGAGCTGGGAAGTTTCACCTGACGGTTCCCAAGCGACCGTCACGCTTCGCAGTGGCGTACAGTTCCACGGTGGCTGGGGTGAACTCACTGCCCACGACTTTGTGTGGAGCTTGAACGACACCAATGCTGTAACGACGCCAGAGAGCATACACGGTCAAGCGGGTGACTTCGCCGCGTTCATGGACGAAGCCGAAGCCACTGACGACCGCACCGTGGTACTCAATTTCAATGCGCCGGAACCGCGATGGACGACGTTGTTGTTCAACCAAGCTGGTGACGCGTTCGGCGTCTTCTCAAAGAAGGCGTACGACGAGATGGGCGCGGACTGGATGCGTGAAAATGTCATTGGTACCGGTCCTTACATGGTGGAAGAGTGGCGTCAATCTGACAGCGCCACGCTGATCGCACAGGACACGCACTGGGACAAAACTGCCGAGGTCGCGACACTTCGCCTAATCGACGTTCCGGAAACGGTAGCCCGCATCTCCGCACTCCGATCTGGAGGCGCAGACTGGGCAGTTCTTCCAGTTCGTGAAATCGGCCCCCTCACACGCGACGGCTTTAAATCGGTGACCACAGGCCGCCAAAGCGGTGTGCCGCTTCAAATGGCTGGCAACTACTGGGAATCGACGCAAGTCAAGACCGGCGAGCCAACGGCGCCCGTGACGTTTGTTCACGACATTCCGTGGATTGGAAACCCGTTCAAACCGAACGATGGAAACAACCCGGACGGCATTGACGACATGGAGCAAGCCCGGCTCGTCCGTTGGGCGATCGCAATGTCGATCGACCGAGATTTGGTCAACGAATCGCTCTACGGTAACAATGCGAATCCGTATTACGTAGGTATGTTCCACATAATCGACACTGACTGGGACGATAAGTGGAAGATCCCATACGACCCGGCGATGGCCAACGAGTACCTTGATAAAGCCGGTTACCCGAGGGACGAAGACGGCAAGCGTTTCGACATGCCGATCTACGGGTTCACGTCGCGTATCGAATTCACTGAGATCGCTGACGCCGCGGCCGGTTTCATCAACCAGCTAGGAATCGAAACAAGCGTCATTAAGATTGCCTACTCGATCATTCGTCCAAGCTTGGTGGGTCGAACCAATACAACGCCGTCAATTCAATGGTGCCGGTCTGATCTCTGGAAACCATACGACTGGGTGACGGGAGAAGAGGAGACGAGTTTGACACGCGGCGGCTTCGGCTGTCACATCGAAATCCCGTTCATCTTGGATACCGTCCAAAAGGTGGCTGCGGAGACCGACCCTGCGAAGCGCAAAGAGTACAACGTAGCTCTCGCCGACTACCTGTGGGAGCAGCAGTTGAAGATCGGTATCGTCGCTCTTCCGTTCGTATCGGCATATAACCCGAACGCGATCGAAGACTGGCCGATGAGACCTGGTCCTCAGGCACCGTATACATCGCCGGAGCTGATCGTTCCAGCGAGGTAACACTTGCCAACTTCACTGTGTCGCATGCTTGAAATAAAGTGTGCGACGCGGTGAAGCGTTGCGATGAACCGCGCGTCGGTTCGACGAAGCGGATTCGTCGAGGGCGACGCGATCGATCCGTCGGTCGCGTCGCTCAAGTACATCGTTTGGATAGAGCAATCAAGTGCGAAAGTTCCTGATACGCCGATTCTTCGCCGGCATACTTTCAGTCCTTGCGGCTACCGCTATCGTTTTTGCATTGTCAAGAGCGGCAGGAGATCCTCTTTTGCTGTACGCGAAGCCCGGCGGCTACGGCGTCACTCCCGAGCAGGAAGAAGCTTTGAAAAAGAAGCTCCGTCTGGACCGACCGCTGGTGGTTCAGTACATTTTGTGGGTGACGGACCTTCTTCGGGGTGATTTCGGCAGGACTTTGCTAGCCGAACAATTGGTGACGAAAGTTGTAGGGGAGAAGATGGGAGCGACGGTTCAACTTGGTGTTGTGTCTTGGGTTTTAGCCACGATCATGGGAGTGCCGCTAGGTGTGCTGTCCGCGGTTTTGCGCGGTAGCGTTTGGGACTATATGGGACGTGCTTTTGCGCTAGTCGGCCAATCGTTGCCGACATTCTGGCTGGGATTGATGATGATTCTGATTTTCAACAAGCAGTTGGGTTGGTTGCCCTTCGGGACGCGAGGCACCACGGAGGCGTTTTTCTTTTCTTGGGAAAACTTGCGCTTTTTCGTCATGCCAGCCTTCGCCGTCGCTTGGGGTGCCGCCGCGGTTTACTTGAGATTGACGCGCTCGGCAATGTTGGAAGTCCTCGATTCCGAGTTTGTGAAGCTTGCGCGGTCTAAAGGCGTGGGTGGGACGAAGATCATTTGGAAGCATGCATTCCGTAACGCACTAATACCACCACTGACTGTGTCATCGCTCATGATGGCAGGGTTGATCACCGGGAGCGTTGTGATAGAGGCCGTGTTCTCATGGCCTGGGCTTGGGCGCCTTGCGATTCAAGCGGTCTGGGACAACGATTTTCCGATCTTGACTGCCACCGTTCTGTTCTTCGCCGTTGTATTTGTGACCGTGAACTTCATTACGGACGTGCTCTACGCGGTGATCGATCCACGGATTCGTTACTAAACACCCATCGACGACAATGGCTTCTGAAACAACCGCACAAGACCCTGGCACGGTTCAAGACGCGGCAGCACCGACCGCGCAAAAGTTCCGATTCTCGCTTGCATACGCGTGGTACATACTTCGCCGCTGGCCGTTGATTCCCGGTTTGATCATGGTGGCGCTTGTTGTCGGCGGCGTATTTGCGGACCAACTGGCACCGTATGACGAGATAGAACAGGATATTAGGTTCCGCAACGCACCACCGCGTATTTTCGGTTCGAACTCTGAATACTGGTCAACTCAAGACTATTCACAGGCCATGTTTCGTGCCGAAGGCAGCGAAGGGAAGGACCCTAGCAACCGCTTCTTGCTTGGAGGGGACCACGTAGGCCGAGATGTGTTGAGCCGTGTCATCCACGGCGCCCGTGTTTCATTGGTCGTTACTTCTGTTGCGCTGTTCTCGGGCCTGATTCTTGGAGTGACTATCGGTGTTTTATCTGGTTACTATGGTGGTATCGTTGACGAGTTTTTAATGAGGATGGTTGACGTTTGGTACGCAGTGCCATTTCTGCTGCTTGCGATGGTAGCCGTGATCATCTTCGAAGCCAGTCTGAATCTAATCATTTTCTTGTTAATCCTCCTTGCGTGGAGCGGATACGTTAGGAATCTACGCGGGGAAGTTTTGAGTCTCAAGCAACGCGATTTTGTCGCGTCTGCACGAGTGGCGGGAGCTTCGACATTCCGCATCATCTTCAAGCATCTTCTTCCCGGACTCGTGAACACGATCTTCGTGATTGCGAGTTTGAGGGTAGGTCAATTGATCCTGGCTGAAGCTTCGCTCAGCTTTATCGGCGCTGGAATACCCGCACCTACGCCGGCGTGGGGTGTTCTGATCGCAGAGGGCAGGGAGTACGTCGAGCAGGCATGGTGGCAGACCGTATTCCCAGGTACGGCGATCTTCCTTGTGGTTCTCGCCTTCAACTTCCTAGGCGACTGGGTTCGAGACCGATTGGACCCGAGATTGCGACAACTCGATTAGCAGCGTAACACTGCGTTGATCGGTTGATCCGATTGCGACTAAAGCTCGATCAACTGATCCAGGATGTCTTGCAGCTGGTTGTGCTTGATGTATCCCTGATGGACACTCAAGACGTTATGGTCTCTGTCTAGAAAAAACGTGGTGGGAGCAGCGGTGATTTGGTAAGCAAGGTGGATCGAACTGCCAACGTCGGGGATCGCCGGATAGTTGGCTTTCATCTTTCCTAGGAATTCGACACCATCAGCAGCAGTGTCGAAACCGACAGCCTGAACGCCTACAAAGACGATCTGGTCGGTGCCCGGTGGTCCTAAAGTCTGGTAGGCATGCTCGAAGTTGGGAATCTCTGCTCGACAAGGCGGGCAGGATGGGAACCAGAAGTTGATGACGACAGGCTTGCCTTCATGCTCGCTCAAGTCGAACGATCCGTGATGAAACGTATCGCCCTTGAATCCCGGCGCGTCGCCTAGACCGGTGAAGACTTCCGTCGATGCGTAGACCAATTCCGGTTCCGCGATCTCCGCGTCCGCTACTTTAGATTCGTCGGTCGACAACTCCACCGCGACCGCCTCGCCTTCTTTGGGTTGCGACTCTTCCTCGATCTGCGTCGAACTGCCATCCGTTAACTCTTGGACGATCTCGGCTAGGTTCTCCTTGTCGATCGCACCTTGCCACACCCGATGCTCATTGTGGTTGCGATCCAGAAACACCGTTGTCGGATATGAGAAGACGTTGTAGGCGATCTGAATAGCAGAGGCGTTGTCAGGCAAGCCGGGGAACGTAACACCCAGTTCCTCGAATAGAGCCGCGCCGTCTTCAATCGAGTCGAGGCCTAGTTGTTGGACTCCGACGAATTGGATATCACTGCCAGACGGCTCACCAAACTCCTGATAGACCTCTTCGAAGTGCTCTAACTCCGCTCGACACGGCGGACAGGACGGGAACCAGAAGTTGATGACTATCGGTTTGCCAGCGAGTTCTCGAGTATCGAACGTGCCGTGAGCGAATGTGGTTCCGTAGAAACCTTTGGTATCACCGAGACCATCGACAGTCGCAGATTCGAAAGACTCGGGGAATCCCATAGGCATCGAGTCTGCAGCCGCTTCGTCGCTTACGGGCGCAACCGTTGGTTCCGGTTCGGGCGTGTCTGTCGGCTCGGCAGGTTCGCTCCCACACGCCGAAGCGGCGACGAAAAACATAGACGCGATTAGCAAGATCGCAATGATCAGAAATCGTGGACGACGCGTTCGCACTTTCATCTCCCCCTAACGCCAGTCTTAAGCCAATCGTTTGTGCATCTTCTGATTAGATGATACGAAATGGCGGTTAACTCAGTTTTGCTATTGCCGACTGAGTTTGCGGTTCCGCTTACTCGGCAAGAACGTCTGCTGCGATACCATCCAACTGGTCTTGCAACGCGTTGACCAGTGACTCGATGGGAACCCTGACTTGCTCCATCGTGTCCCGGTGGCGGATCGTAACAGCGTCGTCTGATTCCACAGTCTCGAAATCGACCGTAACGCAGAGCGGAGTCCCGATTTCGTCTTGACGTCGGTACCGTCGTCCGATGCTCTGTGTCTCGTCATATTGCGTGCTGAAACGCGATCGGACGAGGTCGTAAACCTCGCGCGCCTTGGGAGTCAGTTTGGCGTTCCGGCTCAGGGGTAAGATCGCAATTTGGTATGGAGCGATCGCCGGATGGAACCGTAAAACGACGCGTTTGTCATTGTTCACCTCTTCCTCGTCGTAGGCGTCGATGAGGAACGCCAAAGCTGAACGATCGGCACCCATTGCAGGTTCGACCACGAACGGAACGTACCGCTTATTATTCGGCTGGTCGTAGTAGGAGAGGTCTTTGCCTGATTTTTCGATGTGCGCTTTCAGATCGTAGTCGGTTCGGTTTGAGATTGTCTCCAACTCGCCCCAACCCCAAGGGAACAGAAACTCGACATCGGCGCTGCCTTTCGAGTAATGGGGCAACTCGTCGGCCTCGTGTTCCCGCACTCGCAATTTCGATCGGCGAATACCCAAATCCGAGAACCAGTCCATAGAGAAATCGATCCAGTAGCGATGCCACTCTTCATCCGTCCCCGGCTCGCAGAAATACTCCATCTCCATCTGCTCGAACTCGCGCGTACGGAAGGTGAAGTTCCCCGGCGTGATCTCGTTGCGGAACGATTTACCTTGTTGGGCGATACCAAAAGGTATACGAACGCGGCTGCTGTTCACCACGTTGTCGAAATCCACGAACATCGCTTGTGCGGTTTCAGGACGTAGATAGACGATGTTTTCGTCGCCCTCTACCGGGCCGATGTGGGTGCGGAACATGAGATTGAAGTGACGTGGGTCGCTCAACTCTCCGCCGCAATCAGGACATTCGTCGGTCTCGAGCAAGTCTGAACGATGCCTTCGATGGCACTCGTGGCACTCCGCCAAGGGATCAGTAAAGCTGTCGACATGACCGCTAGCCACCCAAACGTTAGGGTGCATCAAGATCGAGGCGTCGATACCGACCACATCCTCGCGGTCTCGGACCATTGACTTCCACCATTGATCCTTGACGTTCCGCTTGAGTTCTACTCCAACCGGTCCGTAGTCGTAGAGACTGCCAATGCCTCCGTATATCTCGCTGCTCTGGAAGATAAATCCGCGCCGTTTGCAGAGACTGACGACGGTATCCAAGCTGACGTTATCGAGATTGCGTTTCAATGTGACTTGCCGATCTTGTGTTGATTCAGTTTCATACGGTGACAGCGGTGGCTGTAGAGGCACCGCATATTTTCAGTGTAAAGAGAGAATGTTTCGAAGTTCGCTCGGTCGCGAAGTTCACGCTTGGATCAAAATCCGTAATTCATCATTTCCACCGCAAACCAGAGCGCCATCGCACCTCCCCGGTCGTCGAGCCCGGTAACGGATTCGCGGATCAGATATTCGTCCAAGTTTTCCAAGGGTCCTGTACCCACGCACACGCGCGTCACGTGACCTTTGTCATTGATGCCCTCCGACGCGCCACGCCATGTATTCGTGAGCACATCGCCCCAGTCGCCTTTAGACAACCAGCCATGCTTTATCCCAAGCGCGATCGAGATGCCGATCATGCTTGTTGAGCTGTGTTCGGTGTACGAATCGGTAACGTCTACTACTTGCCGCCACATCCCAGCTTCCGCGTCTTGGAACGACTTGAGTCCATCAAGGTGCTCTACGTGTCGTTCAATCAATTGATCGCGCTTTGCTCCTCGGTACCCGACAAGCGTCTCCGCGAATCCGAGTGCTGCGAAACCATTCCCCCGTCCCCAGAAATACGGCGACGAAAGGCAGTGCCAGTAAAGCCCGTTGGGTTGCAGCAAACGATCGGCACATTCAAGTACGAATTCACCCGCCAATTCGACGTATGAGCCGTCACCAGTCAATTGAGAGGTTCGCTGCAGCACCGTGCCAGCGAAAAACATGTCCTCGACCCTGAAGTCACGATCCAAGACGCTCGAAAAACCATCCTCGTCACGTTCCATGAACCGGTCTGCAGTTGCAATAAGCAACGATCGATATCGCGTATCGTCCGCAAGCAACGATGCCCAATTGACTCCAGCATAGTTCGCGGTGCCATCGCTCGTATCAAAAACAGCATCGCGGTTGTCGACATATTGCGCGGTAATCGCCTCGATCTCAGGGCGTGGGTCCGGATACCCGTTGTCCAATTCGGCGAGTTGCAACCGAGCGGTCAGCGCAACTCCTTGGGTATAAACCACCGGTCGTTCCAACTTGTGGCCATACGCTCCGGCTAGTATTCGGGCCTTTTGTTTCGACGAATCAGTGATTGAGACCATATCTACCTCTGCCTTGTCATAAGGAGGGTTTGCCGTATCATTTACGCAGACTGAATGATACAGCCACACCTTGAAAATCTGGGAGTCAATAAATGGCGGCATCGACATCGCAGCAGCTGGACGGCAGGAGCGCCTTAGTAACTGGTGGCGGCAGGGGGATCGGACGCGGGATCAGCATGATCTTGGCGTCGAGAGGCGCGGAAGTCTGCGTGTCGGATATTGACCCAGCGAACGCCGAACAAGTCGCGGCTGAGATCAACGAAGGTGGCGGACAAGCCTTTGCCACTGGGGGCGACGTTACTGACATCGACTCGATATCTGAGGTCGCACAAACCGCTATCGACACCTTCGGCAAGCTCGATATCTGCGTGCCCAACGCCGGCGTGATCGGTGGCCCTGGCTTCATGTCGCGCAAGGACTACATCGATGCCGACTGGGACATGACTTGGGACGTCAACGTACGAGGCGTCGTAAACACTGCGGACGCAGTCGCCGAACACATGAAGAAGCGGATGTACGGAAAGATCGTGATCATCGCATCCCACGGCGGTCGACAGCCGCGGGGCGTACCGGATGTCGGACGGGGAAGTGCCCAAGGCCCTTACATGGTGTCAAAGGCCGCGGCGATCCAGTGGACGCATTGGTTGGCGATGAGCCTCGGTCAGTTCAATATCAACGTCAATGCTGTTTGCCCTGGCCGCTTGTGGACTCCGATGTGGCAAGCAATCGCCCAGAACCATAAAGAATTAAATCCTGATCTGGCTGATATGGATCCACGTGAGATATTCGAAATGCAGATCAAAGGCACGATGCCACTCGGAAGAGAACAGACGCCTGAAGACATCGGAAAAGCCGTGGCCTTCCTCGCATCTGATGACGCTTCCGAAATAACCGGCCAAGCGTTGAACGTCAACGGCGGAGCGATCATGAACTAACGCGCTGCGCCGCGTACGAATCGGCTAGTGCGAATTTGGGGTTCAGTAGGCGGGAATCCATGGCAGAGATATCAACGACAGTTGAAATTCAGATTGATGTACCTACCGATTACGTGTTCCAGTGGGTTATAGAACCCTCCAACATGATCTACTGGGTGAACGGTGTTCGGAGCGCCGCTTGGATCCGGCGACAAGAGGCCGATATCCCGCGGCCACAAGACACGTGGGACATGCTGTACGAGTTTGGCGGAAAAGAGAACGAGATCGTGATGGAAGTAGATACGTGTGACCCCCGCGACGGTGCTTTCGAGTTTCACACGATCGAGGGAAACTATCCGATCCGTGGTGAATACCTATGCCAGCCGTCCGGAAACGGCACGCTTTTCCGGATGACCAGGACCGCGTTTTCCGACAGCACGTTTACTTCGCTGATGTTCACTTTGACCAGTTTCATCAGCAAACCGATGATGCGGAAGCAGAATCTCGCCGAACTCGTAAAGATGAAGTCAGTCATTGAACTTCAGATACCGGCGATGCGAGGTAGATCGTCTGCCAGAATCACATAGCGAGAGGAATCTCATGAACGATCGAGACCTAATGTTTTTGCCGGCGCACGAGCAGCGCCAAATGATCTTGGACGGCGAGATTTCGTCCGTAGAACTTACTCAGGCATCGCTACGTCGCATCGAGGAACTTGATTCGCAGCTCAACGCGTTCGTGACCTTGGATGCGGAAGGTGCTCTGGCTGCGGCCGTCCAATGTGATCAAGGGTTGGCTGACGGTGATGACCCCGGATCTCTCCACGGTATTCCGATTTGTGTCAAGGACCTTGAGTTGACCAATGGGTTGCGGACCGCGTTAGGATGCTCAGCGTTCGCCGATTGGGTCCCAGATTTCGACTCAGCTGTAGTTGAGAGGCTGCGCGCTGCGGACGCGGTCATCCTCGGGAAAACGAACACGCCGGAGTTCGGAAACAGTGCTGAGACATTTACCAACATTTTTCGAACCGCGAACAACCCTTGGGACCTCACGCGTCACCCAGGCGGTTCTAGTGGAGGAACTTCAGCGGCAATCGCTGCGGGTATGTGTTCGTTGGGGACGGGCACCGATGGTGGAGGATCGGTACGCATGCCAGCGGCGTTCACCGGCATTTTCGGCCATAAACCTACGCACGGCCGAACACCACGCTACGGTGGTCGCTCAATGCCGTCGTACAACAGCACTAGCACTTCCGGTCCAATGTCGCAAGATGTGAGATCCTCGGCGGTCATGCACATGGCCATCTCCGGGCACGATCCGCGCGATCCTGGTTCGTTAAAGACACCTGTGCCGGACTGCATCTCCGGATTAGAGGATGGTATCGAGGGCATGAAGGTAGGCTTCTCCATGGACTTGGGGTACGCCTACGTCAACGATGACGTTGCTCGCGTAACTGAGGAAGCGCTGAAAGGATTGGAAGATGCCGGTGCGACTGTAGTGAACGCGGACATCAGTTTCGATCCCGTTCCCGTGACGTATTGGTGGCAGATATGGACCGCCGGACAGGTCGCGATGTATGGCTATCTAGCCGAAGATCCAGACGTGCAACTGACCGACTATACGATGGAGATGGTCAACGCTGGATACGACGTAACCGGTGCCGATTACGCATCGGCCTTGAGACAAGCCGAAGCTCATCGTATACAAGTTGGACAACTCTTCGACGAGTTCGATCTTCTCGTTACGCCGACAACCGCGGTCGAAGCATGGCCGCACCAGCAATCTCCGACGGAAGTCGGCGGTCACAAGCTTGAGGAGGGCATCGCAAACCCGTCGGCGATTCCATTTACCGCGCTCTGGAACATACTGTGGAACCCTGCCGCATCCGTCCCATGCGGCTTTAGCGACAGTGGAATGCCACTCGGACTACAAATCATCGGGCCCGTCAACGATGACCCCATAGTGTTCCGTGCGTCACGGGCTTTTGAACTGGCTCGCCCATGGACGGGAACACGCCCGCAGGTGTCATAAGAACGTCAAAAAAGGGGGAGACGCGTTTTGAGCGAAACCTTCGACGCCGTTGTAATCGGTGGCGGTGTAATGGGATGCGCCACACTGCATTACCTCGCGGAACTCGGTGTCACAGACACGATACTTCTCGAACGCGACACTCTAGCATCTGGCTCAACCGGGCGTTCGATGACCATCTTGCGGATGCACTACTCCAACCGTGTCACCACTGAGATGGCTTGGTGGAGCAGGGGAGTGATGGCCAATTTCGAAGACCACGTGGGGGCACCTAGCGGTTATCAACAGAACGATTGGTTGCTCCTGCCCGGACCGGGTAACGAAGAACCAGCACGCGTAAACGTCAAACTCGCTCAATCGATTGGCGTCGAAACGGAGGTGATCAGCATTGACGACGTTTCCCGTCGTTGGCCGTACATGCAGTTCGGCGATAGCGAGTGCATAGTGTGGGAAGGCAAAGCTGGGTTCGCCGATTCTCATCTCGTCACGAGCGGTTTCGCCAACTCCGCTCGCAGCCGCGGTGCGACCGTCCGATTGGGTGTGTCAGTCAGAGAAATCCTTTACGAGCAAGGAGCCGCGATCGGCGTTAATACCGACGAAGGCAACATCTATGCGGACCGGATCGTTTTGACAACTGGCCCGTGGACCAACGTCTTGCTTGATCAGGTGTGCGACCCATTGCCGATACACACGGTCAGGCATCAAGTAATTCGTCTGCAGCAACAAGAGGGATTCGACGACATAGCGGCGACATTTCATCCGATCGTCGTCCACATTCCGTCAGGACTCTCAGCCCGCCCCGACACACCGGGTTACGCACTGATTGGTTATCGCGAAGATCCCGTAGACCGAGACACCTACAACCAAGGAGTCGATACGGAAGTGGCCGCGGAAGGCATGGGTATCCTCGCCGACATCATCCCCGCATACGTCGATGCAACCTGGGCAAGCGGATGGTCGGGACTTTTCACCGTTTCGCCCGATTGGAATCCGGTGATCGATCATGTACCGGGTTTCGAAAACCTAGTCGTAGGTGCTGGTTTTTCCGGTCACGGCTTCAAAATGTCGCCATCAATCGGCCTTTCTCTTGCAGAGCTAGTTACAGGGTCCAAAGAAACCACATTCGATCTCCATCCCCTACGTTTCTCTCGGTTCGAAGAAGGCGACTTGTTGAAGTCCGCATACGGTGGCAACGTGTTCGCCTGATTACCCAACGGTTCCGTAGACGAAGCCGCAAACGAAACCGAAAATCAGGTGCGCGATCAAGAGCATCACCGCGCTTTGGCGCGAGTAACCAAGCGCGAACGGCCCTGGCGCCTTCATCTCGCCGTTCCGTATCCGCGGGTGTAGCAACCGGAAATACGTCAAGCTAATTCCCGTCAGCATCCACAACGGGATTGCGACGACGATGCCGAAAATCCAGCCTACGGCTTCCAGCTCAAACGCGTATAGAACCGCAGACGTGAATATGCCGTAGCAGATGCCGATGACAAACAAAATCACGCGCCCGATCAACTGCTGTGGGAACGGTTTATGCGAGAACGCAGAACCGATCAGCGTGACGATTCTGAGGTGGTCATGCGACGGCCGTGCTACCTCCCAGATCTGCAGGAAAAATATCGCGGCGATCGTTGCCATCAATCCGCCGATGATGGCGATGTCCAAGCTCAATGCGATCTCCAGTTCAGGCTGAATGGCCTACCAATCGGCCACAGACCCATCCTCAAAGTACGATTCGCCGCCCAGTTCACGGTGGTAACCGGTTGCTTCACCGTCAAACACCTTCATCGCTTCGGCCTCGTCAACCTCGACACCTAGCCCTGGCGAATCCCACAATTCGATGTGGCCGTCATTGACTTGCCAACTGTTCTTGATGATTCCATCGCCAAGAGCCTGATCGACCTGCTCCTGAACCAAGAAATTGGGTACCACGGCATCAACCGTCATACAAGCGGCGAGAGCCAAGGGGCCGATGGCACAGTGCGGCATGATGTGCTGGTAGTAGACCTCGGCGTAGTTGGCGATCTTCTTCAACTCAGTGATGCCACCGCAGTGGGCGACATCGGGCTGTAACAGCGATACACATTGCTGCTCGATGACTCGCCGGAATTCCCAGCGCGAGAGCAGACGCTCACCGGTTGCGATAGGGAAGGACACATGATCGGAGACTAATTTCAGCGCATCCTCGTTCTCCTGCGGCACCGGCTCCTCAACGAACATCGGGCGCATCCCTTTGAGTTCGTTGCACACCTCGATCGCGATGCCCGGGGCCATCTTGCCATGGAAGTCGAAGCACAGCTCGACGTCGTCGCCGACCCATTCACGCATCGTGTAAGCCATTTCAACGAACTCGTCAATGCGAGACGGCGGCTCGTGCGCCCGCCAAAAACCGGGAGGTCCTGCTTTGTAGGCTGTATAGCCCATCTTGCTCAGCATGTTCAGGCGTTCGCGAGCCTCACTCAATGCCTCATCCGACATATCACGGATGCCCCAGTGAGCGTACACCCGGATGCGATCACGCACGTTTCCGCCCAAGAGCATGTAGCTCGGAACGCCGTAGTGTTTACCCGCGATATCCCAAAGAGCTGCATCGATACCTGCAATCGCTGACATGTTGTGTGCGCCGCCCCGGAAGAACGATGATCGATACATCTGCTGCCAGTGATGCTCGATGCGAAGCGGATCCTTGCCGATCAGATAACCAGAAAACTCCTCGATCGCCGCCGGAACTGAAAGGTGTTTCCCTTCGAGCGTGCTCTCACCCCAACCTTCTATACCCGTATCCGTAGTGATGCGAACTAATCTGGTCCGTTGCCGAGGTGAAAACTGATCAACACGCGTTATCTTCATATCGTCTGTGCCTTAGCCAAATACTGATTCTTCATCCCGAGAGCACGCTCAATCGAAGTTCAATCTGCACTCACGGTTGAATCGACGCTATCAAGGATACTTTCGCACAAACGCAGAGTTGCGATGGAAGTTTCAAGAGTCGCCGCTGGCTCCGGGTAGTTCAACCCACTGACGACACTCTCTACAAAACAACGTGCCTGCGCAACTCCGTCGTTCTCGTACTTTTCTGGCACTTCGAGATCGCTTCGTTCCCCACCGCGTAACACCCATCCTTGGTTTACGCCTTCGAGATAGACCGATACGTAGTCGCCGTGCAGTTCGTAGCGCTCCAATCGGCCACCAGCGGTGTACGCGGCGGTGAATTGGCATACAACCTCGTTTTCGAACTCGATCAGTGCCGCATGGACGTCTCGATACGGGCTCGCAGTACGCTTGACTATCGCGTTGGTTGACGAGACCGCCGCTCCTGCCATATGAGTCACGATATCGACGGAATGGATCGGCGACTCCAGAAGCATCAAATCGAAAATTTCTGGGGAGTACCGCGGATCATCCGTGAAATCATGGATGTCTTTGTGGAACTCGGCGATGATCTGGCGTAGCGATCCGTGCTTTCGGATCACGTCTATAGCCGCACGGATCAGGGGATTGAACCGGCGATTGAAAGCGACGATCACCTTCGATCCAGATTGATCCGCCGCATCGCGAAGTTCGACCACGCCTTGCAGTGAGAGCGCAGGCGGTTTTTCGATCAAAATGGGCACACCGCGTTCAATTGCGTCCATCGCAACCACACTGTTCAGATGCGCAGGTGCCGCGACAATTACCGCGTCCACATCGCCGGAATCGACCATTTCACCGACCGATGCGTAGACCGATATATCGTCCAATTCGTTGAGCGCCGCATCCCGAGCTGTATCAACTGGATCGGAAATCGAGGTAATACGTGCCGTCTCTATCTCGTTGATGGCCCGGATATGACCCCGTCCGCGCCGACCGTAACCCGCCAATCCAACCTTCAGCGACATGTTTGTCCTCCGATACAAACGCAACTTCTGTGAAATGCTCACTGCATCTCACACCACTGCCACGTTGGGAATAGACTTTATCCAAATGAGGAACCCATGACAGCGCTTTGCGACGGAGATTCAACATGATCGCAACGATGATGGACACCACCACGATGAGGGGCAAGGATGTCCGCATGGCTTCGAGGAGCGGCGAATTCGCTCAGCCGACCTCTGGCGCCGCGCCCGACATCGTTCAGACCAACGTCGCCATCTTGCCCAAAGACCTCGCATTCGAGTTCTTGGTCTTCTGCCAGCGCAACCCGAAACCCTGTCCGGTTATCGAAGTCCTTGAAGCCGGCCAGACCGAAGCCGTCCTGTCAGCTCCTGGTTCCGACATCCGTAGCGATGTCCCGCAATACCGCGTTTATCGGTACGGAGAACTCGTAGACGAACCCAACGACATCGCTGAACATTGGCGCGATGACCTTGTCACATTCCTCCTAGGATGTAGCTTCACCTTCGAGCACGCCCTCATCCGAAACGGGGTTCACCTCCCGTACTACGGTACCGATAAAAACGTCGCGATGTACAAAACCAATATCATGACCGCTCCTGCCGGGCCTTTCGGCGGACCGATGGTCGTGACTCATCGCTGGGTGCCGCGTGAAAAAGTCGTCAGGGCGGTGCAAGCCACCTCAAGATTCCCCGCCGTCCACGGCGCACCGGTTCATATCGGCGACCCTGCCGAAATCGGAATCGACGACTTGACGAAACCCGACTTTGGCGACGCATGGGACCGGCAGTCCAACGACGATGTTTCGATGTTCTGGGCATGCGGAGTCACACCTCAAGCCGTCGCAATGGCATCGAAACCAGAGCTGATGATCACCCACTCGCCCGGATACATGTTCGTAACCGACATGCACGACGAAGATCTTGCAGTGATGTAGGCCCAGCGGGTCGGCATCAACCAAAGAAAGCGAAATCACTCTATGTCCAACAACGCGTTCGCCCAAATCGAAGACATCGTCCTGCAAGACGACATGCGCGGCATGACGGCGCTCAAGCCACACATGCCCGGCGGATACATGGAGTCGTGTGCGGACTTACTGCTGGACCATCCGGGCACGATCTTCATCGTGACCGGCTTTTACATCATCTCCGCGGAGGCTACGGAGACCGACGGCCCGCCCGGCGCCGTCGCCATCGGTAACGCGCTCGCCAAGCTAGGCAATGATGTCAAATATGTGACTGACGAATTATCGTCGGAGGTTGTCAGATCAATTGCCGAACACGAGGTCATCGAGTTTCCGATCACGAATCACTTCGAATCTGCGAACTTTGCGAACGAACTAGTACAAGAACACTCACCATCTGCGCTTGTAGCGATTGAACGTGCCGGGTTGATCGGGGACGGCACATACCGGAATATGCGGGGCATTGAGTTGACGCCATTTAACGCGAAGATCGACCATCTTTTTGATCAGCATCCTTACTCGGTCGGCATCGGTGATGGCGGAAACGAGATTGGAATGGGGAACCTCCAAAACGTCATACCTACGATCGAACACGAATTTTTGCCTAAGAATCCGTGCGTGACGACCACGACGGAGTTGATTGTCGCGAGTTGCTCGAATTGGGGTGGTTACGGCCTTGTCTCCGCGATGTCATTGAAGCGCGGGGAGAATCTGTTGCCCAGCGTTGAACATTCGATGCAAATGGTTCGAGAAATCGTCGCCGTAGGAGCCGTTGAGGGCATGAGTGGCGAACACAAAGAGTGGGTGGACGGCCGCGACCTCGAAGCTGACTCGGCGTGTATCCGCGATCTTCAGGCGCTGCTGGAAGAGCAGGGAATAGGTTGAGACCGTAACTCAACCGACGTGGCAACCTTTTTCCCAGTTGTGTGCGCTACGAATCAGGCTTCGACGGTAATCGCTTTCGACAATGGTGCGGGTATCGTATCGCCACTGGTCCGCAGCATGTCCAAGTGAAGCACTGCGGCTTCTCGAATGAGTTTCACTACTTCATCTTCAGTGTCGGCCGCGGCAACACAACCTGGGAGATCAGGGAGATAAGCGCCGTATCCGTTAGGGGATTTTTCGATTATTGCAATGTAGTTTTTTGGCATTTCTCTCCTATCTGTTGCTGATCATTTCAACCGCTGGTTGGACGCGATTGCTTGGCGCGCCTTGTCAACCGCCTTCGGGTTACCGTTTCTTTGACCAGTGTGACAAGCGCGATGGCTCCCACTCCGGCAACACCGCCAGTGAACCACGTTGCCGATGCCAATGCCATAACCTGAGCTATCCCGCCAATCAACGGCGGCCCGACTGCACCTCCGACATCGGATATGAATCTCCAGACCCCTAAGAATTCCCCGGGGTCTTTGAGGGGTGCTAGATCGGACCCAAGAGTCAGCACGAAACCGCTGCTTAATCCGTTCCCTAGACCGGCCAATACACTGGCTACCATGAGCATGGTGATGCCGTCTGCGAAGGGGAGCAGGGATAAGCCTAGACCCATGATCAAGAGTGCCGGTACGCCTACGTACTTCCTGCCGAAACGATCCATTGTCCAGCCCACGATCGGGAACATAGTTGAGTCCACCGCGTACGAAACGCTTGCGACATAACCAATCTGGTCTGTCTTGAGGCCCATTTCGTCGCCCCAGACCGGTATAAGGAACTCGCGGGCGGCACGGATGAATTGGAGGATGACAGCGACCAATCCAGCGGTCATGAAGTCTTTACGGTGCAGCACCAAGGTAGATCCGATGCTTGCCACAACATTGCGATGTCCCTGAGGATCGATATTGTCGCCGCCGGATCGTTTCATGGCGTAGAGAACGAATATGCCAGTCATCACGGCTATAACCGCCTGCACGTAAAACGGTGCTCGGATATCGACATACTCTGCTAGTACACCACCGAGTATCGGGCCGATGATGGCGGCAATACGGCCCACGCCTCCGTAAAGAGACAGTGCCTTGCCCCGGTGCCGAGTGGGAACGGCGCCCGCGATGAAGGCGTGCCGCGAGATCATCCAGAACGCGAAACTTGCTCCGGCGGCGAATCTCGATACGAATAGCAGCCCGAAGTTTGGGCTGTTTGCCGCTGCGACCGCTGCAACCGCGAACAGCAGAATGCCCACCAGCATCGTCCGCCACATTCCGAAACGTGAAACCAGAATCCCTGCTGGGACATCGAATGCCAGAGTACCGATATGCTTGGCACCGACGGCAAGACCGATTAGCGCCTCAGTCGCGAGAAATTCGTCCTTCGCGAAGACCGGCAACACCGGTATCAACACACCTTGACCGACGGCCAGCAGAAACGCTGGGGCATAGACTGTGGGAATAAGGGAAACGATCGAGAAACGGTTCCGTCGGACCGATCTCGATCGTCTAGGCTCGGTGGTTGTTTCGGCCACTATCCCTCGTTGACATAGTTATGCGCTGTTGGTCGAAGCTGGGCGTTTGTAAACTTCGCAAACCTCTTTAGCATAGAATCAACTTAGAGCGAACTAAACCAAACTCGTGCGCGGTTGTGAGCGTGACTGCCGAGCCAAATGCAGGCTCTGACATATGCAGTGAATGATCCGCACAAAAGTCCATTCAGGAGCAAGAAACAATGTCTGAAATCAACTCAAGAGGCTACGCCAACGCCGACGCGCTCGTCTCAACCGATTGGGTTGCCAAGCATGGTAACGACGACGGTGTGCGCATCGTCGAATCGAACGAGGATCCGCTACTGTATCCGTCAGGCCACATCCCCGGCGCAGTCGAGATCGACTGGGCGGCAGATCTCAACGATCCCCTTCGCCGCGACTACCTTGACCGCGACGGCTTTGCCAGCCTGATGTCGTCAAAAGGCATCTCAAACGACACGACCGTCGTCCTATACGGTGACCGTAGCAACTGGTGGGCGTGCTACGCGCTCTGGATCTTCCAGTTGTTTGGTCACACCAACGCCAAAATCATGGATGGTGGTCGCATGAAGTGGGAAGCCGAAGGTCGCGAACTTACTCGTGAAGCCCCGGATGTATCGGCTGCGAACTACTCAGCCCCTGAGCGAGACGACTCGAAGGTTAGAGCGTTCCGTGACGATGTCTTGGCCCACATCGGCGGGAAGATGATCGATGTCCGCAGCCCAGAAGAGTACAGCGGCGAACGTCTTCACATGCCCGACTACCCAAACGAAGGCGCGCTGCGCGGTGGGCATATCCCCGGCGCTGCCAACGTCCCGTGGGCGTCAGCCGCCAACGAGGACGGCACGTTCAAGGATGCTTCGGCGCTCCGAGACATCTATGAGGGTAATGCCGGTCTGTCGTCCGACGATGATGTCATCGTCTATTGCCGCATCGGTGAGCGATCGAGCCACACATGGTTCGTCCTGACCAACCTGTTGGGCTACAGCGACGTTAAGAACTACGACGGCAGCTGGACCGAATGGGGCAACTCCGTCGGCGTCCCAATCGAGAAGTAGTCACACACCCTTGATAGGTACGACGCGGACATCGAATTTTGGTGTCCGCGTCGTTTTGCTATAAAGCCGATAGCCAGCAATGGACGATATCCCCAGTCCGCTCTCGGAAATGCTTGAGGAACTCGGTTCACTCGATAGGGTAGAGCGCGCCCAGTACCTCCTTGAGTTGTCGGACGATTTCGAAGAAGTCCCTGATTCGATTGCCACCAGACCGTTTCCGGAAAACCGTCGCGTCCCTAAGTGCGAGTCAGAAGCGTTTGTTTGGGCGCAAGATCAAGACGATGGCACGTTGAAGTTTCACTATGCCGTCGAAAACCCTCTGGGTATTTCGGCACGAGCCATGGGCGCGATTCTCGACGAAACGATGTCTGGTCAACCATTGGATCGAGTCGCGAATGTTCCACCTGACATCGTTCATACCATCTTCGGTCGCCAGCTTTCAATGGGTAAGGGCGAAGGACTGGCGGCGATGGTAGAACTCACGACATTCGAAGCGCGGCAACGGTTGAGGCAGCGCTGAGTTATCCCAGAGACTGCCTAAACGACTACGGCGGTTTCAACAGAGTTGATCGGTGGCAGGTAGTCGGCGAGGAGGCCCCAGTTGTCGCCTTCGTCTCGGCTGAAGAAGAGTTGGCCGGTGCTCGTGCCGACGTAGACGCCATAAGGATCGAGGGTGTCTGCTGCCATTCCATCGCGCATCGCGTGTAGATATGCGTTCTTTTGCGGCAGACCATTGGTCAAAGGCTCCCAATCCTGACCAGCGTTACGCGTTCTGAATACTCGGAACTTGGCATCGGTCACGAATCGCATGCCGCCGCCTAACTCCTCGCCCACGGCTTTGTCTTCGGGCAACACGTAGACTGTGTCAGGGTCAAACGGATGAACCGTCAACGGTAACCCAAATCTTGAAGGCAGACCATCGCTTATGTCGATCCACTCGCGTCCGCGATCATCGCTGCGGTATACGCCGCAGTGGTTCTGCTGATAGAGTCTGCGCGGGTTCGCTGGATGCGAGACCAAGCTGTGGGGACATTGACCGACTTCTGGATAGGGTTCCCCCATGAAATCGGCTCGGACTCCGCGGTTGAGAGGTGACCAATTAGCGCCGCCGTCCTCCGTGCTGAATACCCCTGCGGCCGATATACCTACCAACATTCGGTTTTGTGAACTTGCGTCGGGAAGGATGCTGTGCAAGCACATGCCGCCAAACCCTTCCATCCAACCATTCCGGGAAGGATGCTTCGTGATTCCGTCGATCTCCATCCAAGTCTCACCTGCATCGACGCTCTTGAACAGCGATGCTGGCTCCGCACCGAGGTATACGGAATCGGGACCATCGACTGGGTCGGGAGTGACATGCCAAAAGCGATTCACCTTGATTTTCGGGTCTGAAGTGATACTCGGGCCTATCTTTGAGCTATACCAAGTTGCTCCTAGGTCATCGCTACGGTGGACCTCGGATCCGAAAACCGGATCGTTCCTGACGACCCATAATTTTCCACCGTCTCGAGCGTCGTAAATGGTGTGAAACACGTCAGAACCGGCCCAGTGAGGGCCCGACATGTCCCATACCTTGCGGTTCTCGTCACTCGAGAAGATGAACGCGCCCTTGCGCGTGCCAACGATCACTAATGTGTCGCCCCTGCCGGGTTGTGCGTGATCAGTCATAGCAGTCAATTTTTAGACTCTGGCACCGTATCGCAGCGAAGTCAACAATCGCTTCGATGCAAAAGTGATTTCATCGACGGCGGCGTTGAATGCATCCTCGTTGGCGCGTGAAGGCGCCCGATAGCCGCTGATTTTTCGGACATACTGCAATGCGGCCGCTGCGATCTCGTCATCGCTAGCTGGTATGTCGCGTTCTCTCAACACTTTGATACTTCGGCACATTTCAACCTCTGATTTTCGACTCGCCTAGTGTGACTTCCCGTTTGACTGCGTCAGATGCGCTCTAACGATGCGTATGTCTTCATAGGTGATATCGTCTCCGATATTCTCATACACGGTTGATAGTTTTGCCTCTGGTCCACCGGCTTGATCAAGTGCGGCCTCGATTACCACTTTACGATCCGTTCTGGGCAACGATGGCTCCAAATCAACCTCGATCCCGTTCGAAACCATCATCTCGACGTGGCTGATGATAGTGCCCACCGACAATTCGCGTCGATGCGCGACCTGGCTTGCTGACATGCCTTGGTTCAGCAATTCCCGCGTCTGCGAGTATGTTGAACCATCGCGATTGACAGCCCGTCTTTGGCTGGGCCGGGAGCGATTAGCGTAAGATGATCGTTCAACTTTGGTCGTATTGGGATTTTCTTTCAGGTATTGCTGAATTTCGGCCAAGAATCTATCGCCGAATTGTTCGAGCTTTACTGTCCCGACGCCTGATACGCGTCCAAATTCTTCACGATTGCTTGGGACGCGTTGCGCCATGTCTTGGAGAGTGTCGTCGTTGAAAACTACGTATGCCGGTACTTGAAGCTCTCGCGCAATGCTGAGTCGGAGGCGTCGCAGACTCTCGAACAACGCGTCGTTAAATGTCTGGGAACGGGCAACTCGCTCGCGTCGTGGTTGTACTGCGGGTTTCGGCTTGGAGAGTGTGAGGTGCTCGCGTTTCTTTAGAAATTCCCTACCTTTGTCGGTGACGCCCAGCGTCGGATACTCTTGGTTGTTCCGGTAGATCAATCCGTTTGCCGTCAATTGACCCGCGATCTCCCTGATTTCGTTTCTGTCGAAATCGTCGACGATGCCGTGTACGCTGAGTGAGTCGTGACCCAATTCGAGAATCTTCTTACGTTTGCTGCCCAGCAAGACATCGGCGACGTGCGCAACACCGAATCTTTGTCCAGTCTTGAGTATCGCCGAAAGCATCTTCTGGGCAATGATGGTGGCGTCAAACTCATCGCGTGGCATTAGGCAGATGTCGCAGCCTTGACAATTGTTCGACGATGCGCCGCTTGAAACCGTCTCGTCACCGAAATATTCGAGCAGGTATCGCCTTCGGCAGGTCTGCAATTGACAGTATTTGATGACTTGCGTTAGTTTGTCGCTAGCTTTTTGACGTTCAACATCGTCCTCAATGCGATTGATGAAGAATTCCTGCCTCGACTTGTCGCCATAGGAGTAGAAAAGCACGCAATCGCTGGGCAAACCATCTCTACCGGCACGGCCGGTCTCTTGGTAGTAGCCTTCAAGCGACTTTGGAAGGGAGTTGTGGACCACCAATCGCACATCAGGCTTGTCGATGCCCATTCCGAACGCGATCGTCGCGACGACAATCGGGAACTCGCCGGCTATGAACTCTTCCTGTGTCCGGCGGCGCGCGTCGGCATCCATGCCTGCGTGGTAGGGACGAGCCTTCAAGCTGAGACCTTGGAGGTCTACTGCAAGCTCTTCGGTCTCTTTGCGGGAGAAGCAATAGATGATCGCGGACTGATTTCTCCGACTCTCCAGCAACTCGACGAGTTGTCCGAACGAGTTGCGCTTTGATCGAACTTCGTAGTTGAGATTTGCGCGGTTGAAGCTGGCCACGAAACGCTGTGGAGACTTCAAACCAAGTTGAGTTATGATGTCGTCTCGAACTCGATGCGTTGCCGTGGCGGTCAGGGCGATGAACGGGACATCTGGCATACTTCGACGCAGCGCGCCTAGGCCGCGATAGTCCGGACGGAAGTCGTGTCCCCATTCGGAGATGCAGTGCGCCTCGTCAACTGCGACGAGACTTACGTTCAGGCTGTTGAGGAGTGATTGGAAACCATCGAGCGCCAATCTTTCGGGTGAAACGTAGAGTATCTTGATCTCGCCCCGCAACGCTTCTCCGCGAATTCGGACCATCTCCTGATAGGGGAGAGTGCTGTTAATGAACTCTGCCTTGATGCCATTGGCCTTTAATCCGTCGACTTGGTCCTTCATCAGCGCGATGAGTGGCGAAACCACGAGGGTGATGCCATGCATCTGTAACGCGGGTAGTTGGTAGCAGAGAGACTTCCCGCCACCAGTGGGCATAATCACCAGCGAATCGTTGTCGGCTAATACGTTGGAGATGATCTCTTCTTGGAGTGGGCGGAAGTGGTCGTAACCGAAGTACTGTTTGAGTAGATTGAGCATTTGAAGATGATATGAGGGTAGATGGGTTTAGCCCACTAGACCATTGTCGTCCATCCGTTATCGCACGTAATGTGAGATTGGCAATGATGGCGGCGTTTTATTCGCGATATCGCTCCAGCAACCTGCGGGCGATGACTAGCTTTTGAACTTCATTGGTGCCTTCGCCGATGATCATGAGCGGGGCGTCGCGGTAGTAGCGTTCGACTGGGAAGTCTTTGGTGTATCCGGCGCCGCCGTGTATACGCATGGCGTCCATTGCTACTTCGCCGCATATCTCACTGGCGTAAAGTTTGGCCATGCCAGCGGCAAGGTCAACGCGTTCACCATCGTCCTTCTTTTGCGCCGCGCTCATGGTCAGCAAACGGGCGGCTTCGATCTTGGTGCCCATCTCGGCAAGTTTCAGTTGGATCGCCTGATGCTTTGCGATCGGAACACCGAACGCTTCGCGACGCTGCGCGTATGAGATGGCGGCTTCGAACGCGGCGGTTGCTACGCCAACTGCGCGTGCCGCCACATTAATGCGCCCCGATTCCAAACCGCCCATCACCTGATGGAAACCTCGGCCCTCTTTGCCGCCGACAAGATCCTCTTCGCCGACGCGACAGTTGTCGAAAAGCAGTTCGCCGGTATCGACGCCGCGGTAGCCCAACTTGTCGATGTGTTGGCCTACGGATAGTCCGGGGTTCGGTTTTCGGACTATGAAGCAACTCATGCCGCGATGCGGTGGATCGGCGTTGGGATCTGTCTTGGTTAGGACGGCGTAGGCGTTGCCGTTCTCGGCGTTCGTGATGAACATCTTGCGGCCGTTCAGGACGTACTCTTCGCCGTCTCTAGTCGCGGTAGTTTGAATACCTTGAACATCGCTACCAGCTTCAGGTTCGGTCAATCCCAACCCGCCGCGAATTTCGCCGGTTGCCATGCCCGGTAATATGCGTTGTTTCTGGTCTTCAGTGCCGTGCTCCGCGATGATCGCCGACATCAACAGGTGCGTGCCAATAGGTCCGCAGACGCTCATCCAGCCCTTGCTGAGCTCTTCAAAGATGATGGCGAGGGTTACATGGTCAAGCCCAAGTCCACCATACTGTTCAGGTATCGTGATCCCGAAGAGACCCATCTCCTGCATGGTGTCGATGAGTTCGGCGGGATAGATGTCTTCGTGATCGTATCTGGAAGCTACGGGTTCGACGTCCTTGCGTATGAACTCCCGAACGAGGTCGATGATTTGAGAACGTGCTTCTTCTGATACGCGCGACATTACGACTTCATCGCTAGGTTACGGCCCGACGATGGCACTTCAGCTTGCATCGAGGGGTCTAGTCGTCGATCGCCAAACTGGCCATTGTTAGACCGCCAGTGATCACTAGCTGCGGGCTGTTGGAAGTTGAAGCAGTGCGAGTTCGCTTGTCTTCTGCTTCGCCCATCGTGACATCGGTTTCTATGGTAACGGCCCAGTCAGATGGAACTCGCAGATTCAGTCCGGCCATCGTGAGGGAAACGTCCAAAGTAGCGGGACGATTGACGATTGTTGCATCTCTGAGGTCCACGTTCACGTTACCCAAAGTTACATTCACGGTACCTCCCGTGAAATCGCTAGTTTCAACTCGTTCGTTGGTTTCACCCAATGTGCAAGAGATGCTAACTTCGCCTTCGGTTGTGGTAGTCGAACTTCCGCTTTTGGCATTCGAGTTTCCGCTGGCATTGCGCTTGCTATTACGTGACCGACGGCGCGTTCCGCCGAAAATAATCGCGGCACCGACGACGATGAGGATTACCGGCCAGAATCGATAGGCGTCAACACCGAGATTACTGAGAAGCAGGAACAGGCCTACTAGGATCAGCACGATAGGGAAGAATACCTGTCGGAATCTCTTGGTTATTAAGATTCCTATGCCGAATGCGATTAATGCGATCGAAGCGGCCCATCCAATGATTTCCCCGAAATCGAGGATATTTAGGGTATCGAGGAGGAATAGGCCTCCCAAAGCGATGACGATCAGGCCGCCGATAAGGCGGCCTGTTCCGATGTTTGTATCCACCTGTGATTTGCTTTCAGCCAGACGCGCGTTCCGTTGCGAGCGCAATGGCGCGTTCGGTATAGACCTTGGTCATCGCTTCGCGGTATTCGGCCGAGGCGTGGACGTCGTCGTTGAACAGCCCGGCGAGCTCAGCACCGCCCCGCTGGGCGGCGCGTGCGATCACGTTGGATGAGAGCTCTTTGCCGACCAAGATGCGTTCGGCGCGTCGAGACCTCACGGCATGCGGCCCGGCTCCGGTGATGCCGATTCGTGCGGCGGTGCACATCCCGCCTGCATCGATCGATATCGCGGCTGCGACACCGACGATGGCGTAGTGAGACGCTTTGTTTGCCAGTTTCACGTATGCGGATCCGCTGCCGTCGCCTGAGGCGGCGCAAGATACACCTGTCAGTACTTCGTTAGCTCGAAGCGCGGTCTCGAGGTATCCGCGGAAGAACCGGTCGCAGGATATTGTCCGGTCCGATCGGGCGGAGGATGCGTGGATCTGGAAATCCAATGCAACTGCGACTGCGGGCAGGTCACCCGCGGGGTCGGCGTGCGCCAACGAACCGCCGATGGTGCCCCAGTTCCTGACTTGCGTGTCGGCTACTTGGGCTGCTGCTTCGGCGATTGCTTGCGCTTTCGAGTTGACCAAGTCCGACGTGATCAGTTCGTGATACGTGGTCATCGAGCCGATCATTAGACCACCGTCGTCGGTTTCACTGATGCCTTTGAGGTCGTCGATGTTGCGCAGGTCGACGATGGCCTGTGGCGATGCGATCCTCAACTTCATCATCGGGATGAGTGAGTGACCGCCAGCCAGCAGTTTGGCATCGCCGCGATATCTCGACAGCGCTTGCGAAGCTTCACGCACCGTTGCGGGGGCGTGGTATGCGAAAGGATCTGTTACTCCGGTTGTCATGTTCAGTTACCCCTTCTCGCTGCTGCCGAACGGCGTGCTCGACGTTCCTCTTTGGCGTCCTGAATGGTCCGCCACATCCTCTCGGGACTCAGTGGCATGTTCAAGTGCTTCACGCCTAAGTGTTTGAGCGCGTCAACCGCGGCGTTCACAACTGCCGGCGATGCGGCGATCGTTCCAGTTTCGCCTGCGCCTTTGGCTCCTAGGGCGTTAACCGTCGTAGGTGTGACGGTTCGACCCGTCTCGAAGGTCGGGAAGTCCTCAGCGGTCGGAACTGCGTAGTCCATCATGCTTCCGGTCAACAGCTGACCGTCGTCGGAGTAAACGGCACATTCTTGGAGCGCCTGTCCGACGCCTTGCGCGATGCCGCCGTGTACCATGCCGTCCACGATCATCGGGTTGATGACGTTGCCGACATCGTCGATAGCGACGTAGCGGTTGAGCTTCGTCTCACCGGTGACCTCGTCGATTTCGATGACCGCGATGTGCGTGCCGAAGGGCCATGTGAAGTTCTGCGGGTCGAAGAAGCTTACGGCTTCAAGACCCGGTTCTAGACCATCGGGCAGGTTCTTTGCCCAGTACGCGCCTAGTGCGACATCGCCCCAAGGTATCTCGCGTTCTTGGATGTCTTCTACGTAGAACGTGCCGTTCTCGAACCGGACCTGTTTGGCATCGACACCCATCTCGTGGGCAGCGATCTTCTTGGCCTTCTCGATGACCTTGTCCAAGCTCATCATCAGGGCTTGTCCGCCGACAGCGAGGGAGCGGCTTCCGAAGGTGCCAGTGCCGAACTGGTGACGCTCGGTGTCGCCGTGCACGACCTCGATGTTCTCCATGGGGACGCCGAGGCGAGATGACGTTATCTGCGCCAAGGTGGTCTCGTGGCCCTGTCCGTGCGGCGAGGTGCCGGTGAAGACGGTAACCGTTCCAGTCGGGTGGACTCGGACGGTGCTCGACTCCCAAAGGCCTGCGCCTGCGCCCAATGCGCCTGCAACGGCAGATGGTGCCATGCCACAGATCTCGATGTAGGTCGAGAAGCCGACGCCTAGGAAGCGCCCCTCGCGACGAGCGTCGCGTTGCTCTTGCCTGAACGCTTGGTAGTCGAACTTGTCGAGTGCGGCTGCGAGCGCGCCTTGGTAGTTGCCGGAGTCGTATGTGACACCGATCGGCATGTCGTGTCCGCGCTTGAAGGGGCGGACGAAGTTGCGACGGCGGACGCCGAGAACATCACGCCCGATCTCGTGGGCGTAGCGCTCCATCATGCGTTCGACGACGTAAGTCGCCTCTGGACGTCCGGCGCCGCGATACGCGTCAACTGGCGTCGTGTTGGTGAATACGCCCTTGACTTGACAGGACAGGTTCTCGAATTTGTAGCACCCTCCGAGCATCAATCCGAACAGGATGGTCGGGATTGCCGGAGCGAAGGTCGAGAGGTATCCGCCCAAGTTGGCGTAGACGTGGACCTTGAGGCCGGTTACGATGCCGTCACTAGTGCCGCAAATCTCGGCATCCGCGATATGGTCGCGGCCGTGTGTCGTGGCTACGTAGTTCTCGGTGCGGCTCTCGATCCATTTAACTGGACGCTCAAGGTTCTTGGCGATGATTCCGCAGATGACTTCCTCGGCGTAGAGGTAGAGCTTGCAGCCGAAACCTCCGCCGACGTCAGGTGCGATCACTCTGACTTTGTGCTCTGGGTGACCCGTAACTAGAGCGAAGAGCAGACGTACCAAGTGCGGGATCTGCGTTGAAGTCCAGATGGTCAGCTGCTCGGTGCCGGCGTTGTAGTCGGCCATGATTCCGCGCGCTTCCATCGGGTTGGGTATCAAGCGTTGGTTGACGATGCGTTCGCTGACGACGACATCGGCTTCTGCCGCTGCTGCGTCGTAATCACCGGCTCCAACGGCCCAGTCGAACGCGAGGTTGCCTGGAGCGTCGTCGTGGACGACGGGTGCGCCGTCGGCAGTTGCCTGTTCGGCGTCAGTGACGGCATCCAAAGGCTCGTAGTCGACTTCGACTAGTGCAACGGCATCTGAAGCGGCCGCGGGTGAACTGCCAACTACTGCCGCGACTGCGTCGCCGACGTATCGGACTTTCTCGATTGCGAGTGGGGGATGCTCTGGTGCCTTCATCCCGGTTGCTTCTTCGTCGAGCAACCAGCCTGCGGGCAGACTTCCGAGTTGCTCAGCGAGGTCAGCACCTGTAAATACAGCGACTACGCCGGGGGCGTTTGCCGCGGCGGAGACATCGATGTTGTTTATTTTTGCGTGCCCGTATGGGCTTCGGACAATAGCGATGTGCAGAAGTCCGGGTAATCGAAGATCGTCGACGTACTGGCCTCTCCCGGTGATCAGCGCCTGATCTTCGACGCGCTTGACCTCTTGGCCAATGAGTGTTCCGGTTGTCATATCTACTCACCTCCCGAGATCGTAGCTGCGTGTTGAACGGCTGCGACGATGTTGTGGTAGCCGGTGCAACGGCACAGGTTGCCGCGCAGACCGCTTCTGATCTCTGCTTCAGATGGCGAAGGATTGCGCTCCAGAATCTGGACTGCCGTGATCATCATCCCTGGAGTGCAGAATCCGCACTGCAGGCCGTGTTTCTCACGGAACGCCTCTTGGATCGGATGGAGGTCGCCGTTCGATGCCAAGCCTTCGACGGTGGTGACTTCGCAACCATCGGCTTGAACTGCGAACATGGTGCAGGATTTTGTGGCGTTGCCGTCCACGAGGACGGTGCAGGCGCCGCAGCTGCTCGTATCGCAACCGACGTGAGTGCCGGTGAGGTCTAAGACGTCCCTCAACAGTTGCGATAACAACGTTCTGGAGGGCACTTGTAATCGGTGCTCCGTCCCGTTGATGGTGATCGACAATTCTTGATTCATGAGCCCGCTCCTCACGTTATGATGGACTATGCAAACTGAAGCAAGTTTATCCGAAAATGTGGTGCGCGTCGAAGCAGAAACACCATTTTTCGAGGGATTGAGACGTGAAAATCAGCGGGGAATTCACTGTAAACGCTCCGAAACAGAAGGTTTGGGAAACGCTTAATGACGTGGAGGCGCTAGGTTCGATGATCCCTGGTGCCAAAGGACTGAGGGAAGTGGAGACGGACGAGTACACCGCGAATATGGACATCGGGATCGGTCCAATCAAGGCCAGTTTTGCGGGGAATGTGAAGATCGAGGAGCGTGACGAACCGAATTCTTACACCCTTAAAGTGGATGGGAATTCACGTCATGGCTGGATGAAGGGGACGGGTAAAGTCGAGCTTGAAGAGATCGATGCGGAGTCGACATTAATCAAAGCCGATGGCGAGATTCAAACCGGCGGGATGATCGCGCGAGTAGGGCAGCGGATGTTGCCGGGCGTGTCGAAGCAGCTGATGGGGGTCTTCTTCAACAATGTTGAGAAGGCTGCGAGGAAGCGCTGATAGGGAATTCGATACGGCGCAGTAGATGGGAATCCGGGGCGAGCATCCCCCTACGTCTCGCTTCGCTCACCGCGTCCCCCTTCGCTGAGCGAAAGGGGAGGATGGTTAGAGCTTGTTGCCGTCTTTGTCGTAGGTGAAGCCGAGTTCGTCGACGGTGCGTTGAGAGTCGATGGTGTATCCGGCTGTTGCGATTTCGATGCGGTTGCCGTCGGGGTCGTCGATGAAGAAGTAGCGCTGTCCGTTGGCGCGTTCGCCGGGGCCGGAGGTTATTTCGATACCAGCCTCTTTGACTGCTGCCAAAGCCGCATCGATGTTGTCGACTTGGAGGGCGACGTGCCAACCGGCGGGATTGCCATCTCGGGGCTCGATGAGGTGCAACATGCCGCCATCTTCGGCGCGCGTCCAGACGAGGGGGTTGCCTTCGATCTCGTGCGGGATGACTTCTAGCCCGATCAGGTCGCGAAAGAAACCGATAGACGCTCCGCGATCGTCGGTTGGAAGTCCGACGTGGTTGATTTTTTCGACTTTGAAGCTGGGCATTTTATGCATCATCCTTGAGTTGGACTATGAGTTCGATTTCGACTGCGATGCCGTTTGGGAGGCTGCCCATACCTACAGCGGATCGGGCGTGTTTGCCGTTTTCGCCGAAGACTTCGACCATGAGGTCGGAGAAACCGTTGATCACTGCTGGCTGGCTTGTGAAGTCGGGTGTGCCGTTGACCATTCCGAGGGCTTTGACGCAACGCTCGACGGCGTCGAGGGTGCCAAGTTCGTTCTTAATGGCGGCTAGGAGTTGGATTCCGACGAGTCTCGCGGCCTCGTAGCCTTCCTCGACTGACAGGTCACGTCCCAATTTGCCGGTGACCATCTCGTTGGATCCGCCTCGCCGTGGTCCGTTTCCGGATAGAAACAGGAGATTCCCAACTCGTACGCAGGGCACGTAGTTGGCGATTGGTGATGAAGGTTGGCTCAGGTCGATGCCGAGTTCTTCGATTCGTGCGTCAGCGGACACGGTTGGGGCTCCATTCTTTCGGTTCAGTGAAATGTAGCTGTTTAGCGACTCCATGTTAAACGCGGATTGATGCGTTGTATGAACCCCCTGCGTCTCGCTTCGCTTGACGCGTCCCCCTTTTGCTGACGCAAAAAGGGGAGGGAGATTCCTCGCTGCGCTCGGAATGACAGGGAGGCGCGTTCAATTCTCCCTTTCGGGGAGATTCTGTTCGACAGGTCGATAGTCGAAGCATCGCCGCGTCTTTTCGGGATCGCGTCGATAAGTTGGTTGTGAAAGTCAGTCAATAGTCCGGCACCGCCGACGTCGCCAGACCGTCGGCCCTCCGGGGGCGTCTAGAAGATCGGCCCCTGTCATCGCTCGGTTCATGCCCCTTGCTGATGCCGTAGCCTCACCCTCCCGACGAAGCGGGCAGACGTCTGCCGGATAGGGGATGCGTTCGCCCGAACCTTGAACGGGCATCCCCTGCGGCGTGGCTTCGCCCGCCGCGTCCCCTTGCGCTTCGCGAAGGGGACGGGATTCCCGTCTGGCTTGCTTTTGTTGGCGGAGCCAGCATATGCTCCGCGTCCGAGCCCTGCAGCTACAACGGTCTTCGTAACCGGATTTT
>VXSB01000064.1 GCA_009838175.1 Chloroflexota bacterium | reverse complement strand
CCAGCAGACCCCGGCATCCGCCCCCTAGTCCGGGCGCGTGGGCTCGGAGAGGTGTATACGAGCCCGGTGCGGGGTGGTCGTTTGGCGGGGGTGCGGGTTCGACTACGTCAAGGCCGGCACCGGCTAGGTGTCCGCTGTGGAGGGCGTCGGCTAGGGCTTGTTCTTGGATGATTCCGCCGCGGGCGCAGTTGACGATTATCGAGCCGGGCATCATGCTGTTTAGCTCGTCGGGGCCTATCATGCCCTCTGTTTCGGGGGTTAATGGGGTGTGGACGGTGATGAAGTGTGAACGTTTTAGGACTTCTTCGAAGGTGATGATGTCGACTCCGTCGATGGTTTGACCGGGTTCGATTAGGGGATCGAATGCGACGATTTTCATGCCGAAACCGACGGCTTTCGTCGCGATGGCGCGTCCGATTCGTCCGAATCCGAGGATACCGAGGGTGGCGCCGCGGGTGCGGTGCATGGGTTGGTCGAGGGTTACGTTTGCCCAGCCGCCAGCTTTGACTTCGGCGTCGTGCTGTCCGAGGCGGCGGTTGAGAGCGAGGATCATTCCGAGGGCGTGGTCAGTGACTTCGTCCATGCAGTAGTCGGGGACGTTGGTGACTACGATGCCGAGTTCTGTGGCGGTTGGGATGTCGATGTTGTCCACTCCGATGCCATATCTGGAGGCAACGACGCACTTCTCGGCGGATTTGAGGACGTTTCCGGTGACTTGCGCGAAGCAAAACATTATTATGTCGGCGTCGGTGGCTAGATCGGCGAGGGTCGATTCTGAGGTGTCGGGAGCGACGACAGGTTCGACTCCGCCGGCTCTGAGGACTTCGGATTCGACGTCGATGTTGGGCCAGACGTAGTCGGTTATGAGTGCTTTTTTCATGGGTGAGTTGGGTGGGGTTGTTGGATGAATTGCATTGATTAGGGTAGCAGTTTTCAGGGTGAATCGGGGGTGAAAATCTTGCCGCGAAGTTGCCGCTGTTGCCGCTAGATTGCCGCTGATTCCGGCAAGAACGGCAATTTCGCGGCAATTTAAGGGGGATATTGCCGCTGGGAGCGGCAATTTCGCGGCAAGATTAGTTTTTGAACAAGTTCAAAAAGTTGTCTGAACCCGGATTTGAAGGATTTAAAGGATTGAAGGAATGATGGGGGTTGGTTTTTGAACTGTGATTTTTCGGGGTGTGACGCTGTCTTGGATGGTGGGCGTGTTCGCTCCTCTTTGGGTTAACGATGTATCAAGACAGGCCCAACACATCTTCGCAGTAATGCGACATCACCGATACGGAGTAGCCCAGCAACTCTATAGCATCGTCTTCTGCGGCCGAACCTACTTCCGTTGCCCACAACTCGTCATACAGAGCAGCGATCAAAAGAGTCAAGTTGTGAACCTGATACGGAATGATGTTATTCACCTCGAAATCGTCGCCTGTCAGAAAATCGAACCAATCAGGTAGCAACAGATCGTCGTCGTTGCCCACTTCGATCCATTTGCGGCAGGATCGGTAGGTTTCATCCGAAGCGTTCACAGGCGAGATTTCCACCTCGCGTGTGACTTCAATGAGTCGAGTTGCTTCAACTTCCACCGTTTTCACCGTTTCAACGGTTACTGGCACCTCTCTAGTGATTTCGACTTCTACTCGCACAGGCACCTCGCGGGTAACCTCGATCTCGCGCTCAACTTCCACGGTTACAGGGACTTCCACATCGACTTCCCGTGTAACTTCGACCTCGCGTGTCAGGTAGACTTCGCGCGTCACCGCCACTTCCACCTGCCGCGTGGCCTCGACTTCCACCGTCACTGGGACTTCTCGGACCACCTCGACGGTGACCGGCATTTCGACAACCACTGGCACTTCGACCTCGGAAACTACCCGGCGCTCAACCTCAACAGTGACCGGCACTTCGCGGGTCACGGGAACCTCGCGATCCACGCTCACCGTAACAGGCACTTCACGGGTAACTTCGACAGGCACCTCAACCGTCGCCGGAATCTCAATTACTTCTACGGGCTGGGCGCAACTTGCGACGGTAAATGCGAGAGTCGCCAAAACCCCGGCGATGAGCAGTGCGGATACGGTGCGAACAAACATAGATAGCCTCCCTTGGCAACTCAGGCAACGCTTGTTCGCAAGGCGTTTCCAACAACGGCCGCCGAAGGAAGGCACGGAACGCGCCCAGTGCTTAGGGGCCGAAGGTGTAACACCCTGGATATGTTGGATATGCGCTTGATCTCGGCGCATACGCCTTGCGAACGGCAAACAAGGGTAACACCGAAACGCTGGACATGGGTGGGTATCTGACGGGAATCCGATCACAAGTCAAAGAGCGAACTGGTACCCTACCCAAAAGCCAATCGCATTGCTAGAACGCGTCATCTTGATAACTTGCAGCTGCTTTGTGGGCACTGCAACTCGTTGAAGGAGAATCGTCCGATGGAGTATTTGAGGGCGCGGTTGGTGAGGGGGTATGTGTGAGGGGCTGTCAAGCCTGAAAATGATTGCCTTCGTTGCCTTGGTCTACCAAGTATGCGAGTGTTAGCATATTTATACAGAATTCGCACTATTATTCCGTGATGAACATCGAGCACCAAAGAGATGGTTCAGTGCCAAATGACATAAAAAGTCTGCATCTTCCGGATTTTCAGATAGTGGGTTTCCGGGCGTTTGATGATCTGACAGTATCAAGACTGGGGCGGGTCAACCTATTCGCTGGCGAAAATAGCGTGGGAAAAACTACCTTCCTAGAAGCTGTCAGACTTTTCGCGGCTCGGGGTCGAGTTCGCGTGCTTCAAGAAATCTTAGTGGAGCGGCAAGAACTGAGGGACACACTCGACAGCGATGGCGATCGAGTGTTTATGGTTGACTGGAGCGCGTTGTTCCACACGACGCCCGGCGGCACGAGCGATTTCGTTTCGATTGGTCCGAAAAATAGCGGAGATGTTGTAAGCGTTTCGATTGGTAACTTTGATCGCGAAAACGCGGGTCAATTGGAGATGCTTGAGCTCGCTCGTTCAAGAAGACGTTCAGGATATGTGTTCGACTTCCAAGATGCACGCGTGTTGACCGTACACGCAGGTCGGAGTGGCTACTATATTCCGATTTCGGACGACAGGGAATATGGATTTTTGGGTTCTGTAAGCGCTGACGATGATGATCTACCACCTGAAATCCCTAGTGTTCTGTTGGGCCCGAATCTACCGGAAAATAAAGATATCGAACGATTCTGGGATGCTTTAGTAGAAGAAAAACGTGAGTATGGGGGAATCCATGCGCTCGGTTTGATTTTGCCTCATCAAATCATCGACGTTCTACTAGTGTCCGGGACCAGTCTTGGAATGTTTGATCAAGGCAGACGGCCGGTGGTCGGGTTGCAAGGACAATCCCGAAGAATGCCATTAAAAAGTCTCGGAGACGGGGCGATAAGAGCTTTCAGCATGGCAGTGGCTATCGCGAACTGTCGCGGAGGGATATTGGTTGTTGACGAGGTCGAGAATGGTGTTCATCATAGCCGACAGAGGCTTCTTTGGAAAATGATTTTTGAAACAGCGCGTGAAAATAATGTTCAGATATTTGCGACCACACACAGTTGGGATTGCGTGCATGCGTTCGCGTTGACCGCATCTGAATTTGATGAAGGAGAAGGCGTTCTCGTCAGACTCGAACGCGATCAAGAAGCAATGACAATATCGGCGAAGGAATATTCAGATCTTAATTTGCGAGTAGCGGCTGAGCAGGGGATAGAGGTCCGGTAAGATTGCTCTCACCAAATGACAGCCCTACCCAGATTTTATTGGTGGAAGGCCCGGACGATAAACATGTGATTTCGCACATTTGCCGCGAAGCGGGTTACATCCAGAACTTTTTTATACAAGACAAAGGTGGCATAGATAAGTTATTGGATTCGATAGGGGCGGAAATCATGGCACCGGGCCGGAAGGTTGTGGGTGTTGTCGCCGATGCCAACAGTCAACCCATGGATCGCTGGCAATCGCTCGTGGGTCGGTTTAGCAAAGAAAACATATCCATACCGCGACAACCTGATTCTCAAGGCACGATACTCATTGGCCCACCTCGGATCGGAATTTGGTTGATGCCCGACAATTCGCAGTTTGGTGAACTAGAACATTTCGTTGCCGAAATGATTCCAGACGCCGATCCGGTTTGGCCAAGATCACAACAATACATTGATGACATACCAAAATCTGAACGAGAGTTTACAGAGCAGAAAATTATGCGAGCTAAGGTGCATTCTTGGTTGGCGACACGCAAAGAGCCGGGATTTCTTGGTCAAGCTATATA
>VXSB01000041.1 GCA_009838175.1 Chloroflexota bacterium | reverse complement strand
GCACACCCGTCTCGACGCGGCGATTCTTCGTTTTCGTGCGCCGCTCCGATAAAAGTCGGATCGGCGCTTAGTTGTTATATTACTACAGATGTATTGTTTGTCAAGTCTGAACCGGGATGGGCAGGATTGAAGGATGTTCAGGATGGCCCCGCCCTTTTGTCCCCGTTCACCCTCACCCTGACCCTCTCCCATCGAGGGAGAGGGGATGTGGGTTCACATCGCCTCCCCGGGGGCATCCCCTGCGTTCGCTTCGCTCCGCGTCCCCTTACGCTGCGCGAAGGGGACGTGGGTCTCGGCGTTTTGGGCTTGTTTGGACTTGCCGGGGATGGGAGTAGCGTTGCGAAAGGGGATTGCACGACGGGGCTACCGGTTTAGGACGGCTTGGCAGGCCGCTGTGACGCGGAGATTGTCGTTGGGGTCGATTTGTCCTCCTGCGCCGTCTAACCAGCCCATGGCCCATTCTGCGGCATCTTCGGCATTTCTTGGTGTCGGGTTCTCCAAGAATGTTTCGCAGGGGTTGCCTTCGTTGAAGCCGTCGAATTGCTTTGGTGTGGGGGCCTGTTTGAAGCCCTCGGCTTGCGTTACTGTGGGTGCTTGTTCGAATCCTTCGAACTTTTCGGCGGTGGGTGCTTGTTTGAAGCCTTCGAATTGTGCTGTGGTCGGTGCGGCGGCGATGGTGGGGGCGGTTTCGATTGTGGGTGCGCGCTCGATGGTGGGGACGGGTCGGAACTCGGGGTTGAAGTCTGCGACTTCGATATCTTCACATGCTGTCCATAGGACGGCAGTGAAGCAGAGCACGCCTGTTAGTAGAAGTGTTGCCAGTTTGGGGCGCAGGTTGGTCATTGGTTGGCGTTTAAGGGATGGGAATGTTCAGCCAGATCCAGGTTTCAACTGGCGTAACAGTTTCCGATTGAGTCTTAAGGTGATGTTGTTGCTCTGCTTTCCGCGTAGTGACAAGACGTGCGAGAAGCTTCTGAGGAGTCGTTCGAACCTTGCGTATCCGAGTTTTTTGACGCTGAAGGTAGGGTCGAGTCGTCGCATGGTGCGGTACAGGTTAGTTGCTTGGGCGACGCCGCTATCGTTCATGCAGGTTTGCATGGAACGAATCAAGAGTTTTTCGACTGCGGCTCGCCTAGCCTTGCCCATGCGATTTCGAGCGACTCTTACGCCTTTTCGGTTCGATTTCCGGGTGTTTTGTTGGTGAATGGCTCGGATCTGGGTTTCTTCGGCATGGGCGATGGGAATGAAGATGTCGGAGTGGCGTACCAAGCGTGCGCAGTTTCCGTTTGCGTCGGCGGCGACGATAACTGATTTTCCGAGTTCCCGCAGACGATCGTAGAGTGGCAGGAAATCTTGGTCGGAGGATACGAATGCGAAGGTTTCGACATCGACGCCGGGGTTGTGGAGGAGTTCGAGTGCTTCGATGACGATTCGGGTGTCGGCGGAGTTGTGTCCCGGAGCGAGGTTTTTCTGGTGTACCAGATCGAATCCGAGGTCTCTGATGTCGCTTTGAACGATTTTGATGGCGCGGTTCCAGTCACCGACGGCGCGTTTGACGGTGAGTTCGCCTTGTTGTTGGAGCTGGTCTATCAGCTGGCGGAGGGATTTGACATTGTTGATGTTTTCGACATCGATGATGACGGCGATGTTTGGTTTTGTGGTTGTGTCTTTGAGGTGGGCTTCTTTATTCTTCATACAGATATTCTAATACATAGCTGTCTGAACCAGGAGATTTTTGGGATTAAGGGATTTTGTTGTTTGGTTAGTCCGCGTCGTCCGGGCATCCCCTGGGTTCTCGCTTCGCTCGTCCGCGTCCCCTTACGCTTCGCGAAGAGGACCTGCCTTCTCACCACCTCTCTGGATAGACGTTCCGTCTGCTGAAGCACCCGAATTCGCGGGAATCACGGTGATTAGCCGCTGGCGGAGATGTTGGGGTTTGGTTCGGTCATGCTGAAGGGGTCTAGGGCGGTGTCTAGGGTGGCTTCGTCGAGGTTGGTTCGGCGGAGGGCTACTTGGCGGATGGTTTCGCCGGTTTCGGAAGCTTCGTGGGCGATTGCGGCTGCGGCGTCGTAACCGACTATGGGGGCTAGTGCGGTGCAGATGGCTAGACCTTGGGCGACCATTGAGGGGCCGGTTTCGGTGGCTTCAATTCCCCCAACGCACTGGCGCTGTAGGTTAACGCAGGTTGCGGCTAGGAGGTCGATGGATTCGAGTAGGTTGTGGGCGGCGACGGGCATCATGACGTTGAGTTCGAAGTTGCCTGACTGTCCGGCGATGGCGATGGTGGTGTCGTTGCCGATGACTTGTGCGCAGACCATGGTTGCGGATTCGGCGATGACGGGGTTGACCTTGCCGGGCATGATGGAGGAGCCGGGCTGGACTTCGGGCAGTGCGATCTCGCCGATGCCGGCGCGGGGGCCGGATCCGAGCCAGCGGAGGTCGTTGCAGATTTTGAGCAGGCTTACGGCGACGGTTTTGAGTGCACCGGATGCGCTGACGACGGAGTCGATGGTGCTCTGCGACTGGAAGTGGTTGTCGGTTTCGGAGAATGGGATGTTGGTTCGTTCGGCGAGTTTGGCGATGACGCGTTCTGCGAATTCGGGGTGCATACCGATGCCGGTGCCGACGGCGGTGCCGCCGAGGGGAAGGATGGCTAGTTCGTCGAGGGCGCGCTGGACGCGGTCGCGTCCGTATTCGAGTTGCCCTGCATAACCGAGGAACTCTTGGCCGAGTCGGATCGGGGTCGCGTCTTGGAGGTGTGTGCGGCCGGTCTTGACTACGTTCCAGAACTCTTCGGACTTGGCGCGGAGGCCGTCTTCGAGTTCCTGCATGGCGGGCAAGAGGGTGTCGGCGATTGCGACGGCTGCGGCGACTTGTATGGATGTGGGTATGACGTCGTTGGAGGACTGGCCTTTGTTTACGTGGTCGTTGGGGTGAATCGGATCGCGGGAGCCGAGTTCGCCGCCGAGGGCTTCGATTGCGACGTTGGAGATGACCTCGTTGGCGTTCATGTTCGTGGAAGTGCCGGAGCCGGTCTGGAAGATGTCGACCACGAACGCGTCGTCGAACTCGCCGTCGATGACGCGTTGCGCGGCGGCTACGATGGCTGCGGAGCGTTCGGCGTCGAGGGCTTCGAGTTCGAGGTTGACTTCGGCGGCGCACTGCTTGATCTGGGCGATTGCGCGGATGAAGGAGCGGCTGAATCGGAGGTCGCTGATGGGGAAGTTGAGCTCGGCGCGTCGGGTGTTAGCGCCGTAGTAGGCGTTTGCTGGGACATCGAGGACGCCCATGGAGTCGCGTTCGGAGCGGAAGTTTTCAGACATTTAGGTGGCGAATCCTTGCGGTTGTGTAGGTTGAGAGCGGTTTCACCCTCACCCAGGCCCCCTCTTAATCTCCCCTAGAAGGGGGAGGCGAAAGGCTCGCGGGAGAGGGGACAGGTAAGTTAGTCGTTGGCGTGGCGTTCGTCGTAGTCTTTGAAGGCTTGTTCGGCGGCGTTCAGGGCGTTGACGGCTGCGGGGAATCCGCCGTAGAAGAGCATCTGGGTGATGAGTTCGACGATCTGCTCTTTGGTCCAGCCGTAGTTGAGTGCGCCGGTGATGTGTCCGGGAAGCTGATTGGGTTTGTCGAGGACGATGAGGGCGGCGATGGTGCAGATGCTTCGGATGTTGGTCGGCAACGTCTCGCGCTGGTAGATGTGTCCGAAGAGGGTGGCGTTGATGAGGTCGAATGCGTCGTCGGTAACGCCTTCGGTGATCGGGTTGGGTTTTGGGCCACCGTCGTAGTACCAGTCACGCCATTCTTTGGACTTGGCTAGAAGGTCTTCGTAGTTGTGCATGGGGTGGGTGCCTTTCGGAGACTGGTCGATTTTGGTTGGATGCGGTTTGAACACACAAGATTCCATTTTGGCATAGAGGATTCTGGTCACAGAGCGGTAAACGAGTTAACTTGGGGTAGATGGACGCAACCAAATTCGTGAACCCACGCGGGTAGAGGCGCGCAAGGGGTACCGGCTATGGATTGAATTCGACGACGGGGTCCATGGGACGATCGATTTAACTGGTTTTGTAGGTCGTGGTGTTTGGAAGGCATGGGAAGACCGGTCGTTTTTTGAGAGTGCGAGGATTACGCCGTATCGGGCGATCGGATGGGGCGAGAGCGATGATCTGGATTTGTGTGCGGATTGGGCGTACATGCAGGTCGCAGACGCAACTTGTCCTTCCTAAGCCGTTTCGAACCGTTGGCACAGTCTGTTGGCGGCTTTGGTGTCCATATCGGGGCAGTGCCTTAACAAGAGGTCCGGGCGGTCTATGGCGCTGATGCGGAGGTTGTGTTTGGTGCGGAGGTGTTTGATGGTGGCGGCTAGTTGGGGCATGTGGAGTTGGACTAGGGATTTGGCTTCTTCGTAGGGTGGGTCTAGGGGGATGTTTTGGATGATGGTGGTTTGGTACCAGGCGGCTAGGCCTTCTTCTAGGTAGTTGGTTGGTCGGTCTTCTGTTTCGATGTTCCATGGGTCGATGAGGTGGACGCATTGGCGGGCTAGTTGCCAGATGGCTAAGTTGGCGTCGGATTGGGCTTTCTCGGTTAGGCGGATGACGATGTGGTTGGATGTCTTGCCTCTGTCGCGGTCTGGGTGGCCTACGTGGGGGAACCAGATGTGGGGTTTGGCGTCTGGGGTTGTGTCGAATTCGAGGCCGACGTAGGTGAAGTTGGGGTCGCGGGGCCCCAGAAGCGTCTCGATTTCGTTCAGGAAGATGCTGGTCAGCTGAGCCAGTGTCACGGAGTAGGTGCCGTCG
>VXSB01000057.1 GCA_009838175.1 Chloroflexota bacterium | reverse complement strand
AACCCGCAGAACTGTTCACTTGTTGTTTATACAACGGATGTATGAATATGTCAAGTTGTTTGTCTGAACCGGGCATTTGTGGATTGGTGGGATGCGCCCCGCCCTTTTGTCCCATCTCACCCTCTCCCATCGAGGGAGAGGGGATGTCGCGGGGCCTGGCTCTCTCCGGTAGAGGGGGATGCCGCTCGCACCGCCGCCTCCCACGGGCATCCCCCGCTCGCATCGCTAGGCTTGCTCGCGCCCCCTTACGCTTCGCGAAGGGGGCGTGTCGACGTCGTCATCGGCATCGTGGTGCGGGGGCTCTGGCTCTCTCGTCGAGTCCGAGGGGCTAGTTCATCTCGATGGGGTCTACGTCGACGGTCCAGCCGGGGCCGATTGGAACATGGTCTAGGATTGCGGCGGGGAAATCGCCTTTCAATAGGATTTGCCAGCGGTAGCGCCCGGCCCGGCGAGCGGGAAACGACGGGGACGGGCCGGCGACATCCACCTTGGCATCGCTCTCAGACGCGAGGTATTGATCGATGCGGGTACGTACGCTACGCGCTTCCATTGCTGCGTCGTTACTGTCGTAAGCGCCGTACGACAGGCGTACGTACGATGTGAATGGTGGCAGCTCGAAATGCTGTCGAGTCGCGATTTCTTGCTCGTAGAATCCGGCGTAATCTTGTTCAGCGGCGGCGGCGATGGCGAAGTGCTCAGGCTGGAAGGTCTGAATGATCGCCACACCAGGAGTGTCGGAACGACCTGCCCTGCCCGTGACTTGTGAGAGTATCTGAAACGTTCGTTCTGCGGACCTGAAACTTGGGACTGCCAACCCGATGTCGGCGGCGATGACACCGACCAGCGAGACCGTAGGAATATCCAATCCTTTGGCGACCATCTGGGTTCCGATGAGTATGTGATTGCCGATGCTCTGAAACTCTTCGAGCAACTTCGCATGCTCGGTCGAATTGCGCGCGGTGTCAGAATCCCATCGGAGTATCGGAGTGTTGGGGAAAAAGCCGCGCACTGCTTCTTCTACGCCTTCGGTTCCAGCCGCGCGACGGGCGACGCCGGCACCGTCACAGTTTCGGCACTGCCGAGCCGCTCCGACGGAGTAGCTGCAGTAGTGGCACTGCAACCGGCTACCACGACCTTGACGCGGATTGCGGTGCAACGTCAATGGAGTTTCGCAGTTTGGACAGGTGCGAATCGTGCCGCAGGAGAGACACTGCACGAACGACGCGCTGCCGCGTCGGTTGATAAATAGAATCGACTTCTCGCCGCGCTCGACGTTATCGTTTAGAGCTTCGAGCAACGGCCGACTGAGCATTTCTCGATGCCCAGCTTGGATCTCGAGTTTCATGTCGACGATCCGCGATTCGGCGTAACCCGATGTTTCGATGTCCGTAGCACCCGTTCTAGTTGTGGTGTTTATCGCTTCGTTGATGCGTCGAGGCAGTTGAAGCAGAGTGATCGGATCGGAAACATCTGGGTCGGTTGACCTCCGATATGTCCCGATATCTGGTGTCGCGCTACCGAGTACCAACGCTGCTCCGGAAAGTTCGCAAAGCTTATCAGCGATATCGCGGGCGTGGTATCTAGGCGCGCGGTCGCTCTGTTTGAACGTCCACTCGTGCTCTTCGTCAATGACCACCAACCCGAGGTTTTCGACCGGTGCGAAGATGCTTGATCGAGATCCGATTACGACGTTGTACCTGCCGTTTCTGATTTGATGCCACTGATCGAACCTTTGACCTATCGTCAGTCCAGAGTGCTGGAGCGCGATGTGACCTGGGAATCGACTGGCAAAACGCTGGAGCGTCTGCGGTGTCATGGCGATCTCGGGGACCATGATGATGGCGCGCTTGCCTTCCGCGATGCAGGTCTGTACAGCCCTCAGGTAGACCTCCGTCTTGCCGCTTCCCGTCACGCCGAACAATAAGAACCTCTCGCCCTTACTTGGGGCTTCAGGTTGTCCGATGCTGGAGGAGACCGCATCGACTGCATCTTGTTGTTCCGGCGTCAATTCGTGACTGATCGCGTCTTGAACCGCGTAGTCTGCTAATGGGTCTCGCTCGACTCGGACCTGCATCAACTCAGCGACACCATCGTCGATTACCGCCCTGACTACCTGATTGCCGAAGCGTTTCGAAAGATCTGCACGTGGTAGAGGGTTCGTAATTGAAGCCAAATGCCTGACAAGTTCCACCCGCCGATGAGCGCGACGCCCCTGGTACTGTTCTACCGCTTTGTCCACATCGACACCCTCGGATATCTTGACGTGAGCTTTGAAGACTGCGCTGGCACGCGGGCGTTCCCAGATCGATTCCTCAACCACGATCCCGTTCCGCACCAATGCGTCAAGGTGGCGTTCCTTAGATCTGCCGATCAGTCCGACAAGACGGTCGCGACGGACTCGGCCGGTAATCGGAAGCTCGTGCAGAACTTCGCGCTGTTCCTCAGAGATCGCGAAACCTGTCAGAACTTGATCGGCTTGATCGGCTAGCTCGCCGCGCGATACCCAGATGTGGAGTTGCTGGTTGGCGCCTGGCGGCAGCATCGCCACACAAGCGCGGAAAATGTTCGTCCGATAGTAGTCGGCTATCCAGATTGCGGTTTCGAGGAGATGTTGGGAGATGAACGGGCCGTCATCGACAACGCTGTCGATTTCGCGGACGTTGTCGGTGTCGCAGGTTTCGGATACCGAAATTGCTATCCCTTGTATGGGACGATAGCCGAACGGCACCCAAAGCAAATCTCCCGGTTGAACGGTTAGGTCCTCGGGAACCGCGTAGGTGTACGTGCGAAGTCGATCCCGATCTGAGAAGTCAACTGCTACCTCGACGAACATGTTTGGTGCGTAATTTCGACGCGCGATTGATGACGCGACACGTTACGGATGGTTTCCGCATGAAACTAAGGTTAGTTGGCGAAGGTAATTAGTTGCCAACGCCTGTGGATGGACGTTCCGTCCGCTGAAGCTCCGGCCTTCGCCGGAATGACGCGAGCGATCAGCGTCGCTCCTTGATGCGAGCGTGGCGGCCGGTAAGTCCCCGCAGGTAGTAGAGGCGGGAGCGTCGGACCTTGCCTCGACGAGTGACCTTGACGGATTCGAGCAATGGACTGTGGTATGGAACAATGCGCTCCACACCGATGCCGTAGGAGACACGACGAACTTTGAAGGTGGACCCGGGGTTAGGAATCTTGTCGTCGCGGTAACGTCCAGCGATGACATTGCCTTGGAATGCCTGCACACGCGTGCGGTCGCCTTCACGAATGACCATATTTACGGTGACGGTATCGCCCGGCTGAAACTCGTCGATCTGCGCCTTGGGGCGGGTTTTGAGCATGTCAGTCGGATTCATGGCGTTACTATTCCTGCGGCAGCGGTTATCTGGGCTGTTGTTGGTCGGCGCACCGTCCAAAGCGGAGATGGGCGTTGGCAAATCTAGGTGTGCGCGCCAAACGTTTAAGTATATTTCACCGCTTAAACGGTTTAGGGTCGGACGAGCCGCAACACATCATCCGTCCGACAACTGAGCCAGCTCTTCGCCACGCTGATAGGCGGCCAATACCGCCTCAATCGACGCTTTACGAAATCCGCCGGCTTCCAATGCTTGCAGCGCTGCGGCCGTCGTTCCTCCGGGAGACGTCACCATATTTCGCAGTTCCGCAGGATGCTTACCTGTTTCTTTGGCCAACGCCGCGCTGCCTAACACCATTTGGATCGCCAACTCACGAGCGTCGGCATTCGTCATTCCAAGCTGTACCGCTCCGTCGATCAGTGCTTCGATGAAAACGAAGACGTAGGCTGGACCACTTGCGCTCAGCGCGGTTGCGATGTCGACGAGTTTTTCGTCTTCGAAGTAGACCTGCACGCCGAATGACGAGAGCATCTTTCCGGCGAACTCTCGCATCTCGTCGGATACTGTTGACGTAGCGGTCCAAGCCGTCGCCCCAATGCCGACTTGACTCGGGGTATTCGCCATAATCCGAATGAGACGGTCACAGCCGATCTGATTAACAATCGTGTTCGCCTGGACACCCGCCATGATCGACATGACTGTGAGGCGCTCCGAACTTTTAGCCACGTTAGCGATTTCATCGGCGACTTCGGCAAGTTGCTGAGGTTTAACTGCAAGAACGGCAAGGTCAGCGGAAAGCACTGCGTTGACGTTGTTTGCCGCGACAGTGACACCGTAGGTATCGGCGAGGTACCGAGCGCGTTCAGGTATCGGCTCGCTGACGGTGATGTTGACATTGAGAGCGGCCTCTTTCATGCCGGAGATAATGGCTTCGGCCATTACTCCGCCGCCGATGAATGAAACATTCATTGCTGATGCGTCCGCATTGATTCGCTGTCCATGAGTAACCGACGCGCCCGCAAATGAGGGTTTGCCGCTGTGTTGTCGATTATATGGATCGGCTATCGCATCTCATTCCGATTCGCTGCACGATTCCGCTCATCAACGGCTTCTGTTTGCGCGTTGTATGATTGCGTACTCCATACTCGTTAGCTAACTGCTGACGTCGACCTAAGCCTGACACGCCATTTGAACCCCGTGTCGGGTGTTTTCGCGCGTTCATGCCGTCTAACCCGAATGGATATCACGCTATGTCGCAGATAATCATCGAAGATCTGATCAAACGATTTCGAGTTTCCGAGCGCGACGCCGGGATGTGGGGCGCAATTCGGGGGATTGTCAAGCGGCGCTATCACACGATCGACGCTCTCGATGGTGTCAGCTTCTCGATCGAATCGGGAGAGTTGGTCGGCTATATCGGTCCAAACGGTGCCGGAAAATCGACGACCGTCAAGGTGATGTCGGGCATCCTCGTTCCGGATGCTGGGCGTTGCGAAATCTTGGGCCGCGTGCCTTGGCGGAATCGGACAGAGCACGTGAGTCGGATCGGCGTGGTATTCGGGCAACGCACCCAACTCTGGTGGGACTTGCCGGTGATCGAATCGTTCGATCTTCTGCGAGACATCTATCGCATCCCGCGCGCCGAATACGCGACGAATCGCGATGAGTTCATCGCCGTTTTGAATATCGAGGGCTGCTTGGATGTTCCGGTGCGTCAGCTGAGCTTGGGACAAAGAATGCGTTGCGATCTTGCGGCGGCGTTGCTTCACTCCCCCGACATCCTTTTCCTCGATGAACCGACCATCGGCATGGACGCGGTGTCGAAACTCGCATTCCGCGAATTCATCAAGCAGTTCAATCAAGAACGCGGCACAACGGTCATATTGACGACGCACGACATGGACGATATTGAAGTCATATGCGACCGAGTAATGATCATCAACGACGGCAAGATCGTTTCCGACGGAACCCTTGATGAATTGCGACGACGCGTGTCGTTGGAACGTCGACTGGTAGTCGAATTAGTCGACAACGTTATTGAGCCCACCATCCATCCGCTTGCCAATCTCGCAAATCGCGACGGTAGGCGAATTCACATCCAGTTCGACCCACATCAGATTTCTGCGGCGGATCTGATAGCGCACGCCACATCCCAGAATCAGGTTCAGGACCTTTTCGTCGAGAATCCGCCGATCGAGGAGACAATCGCGCGCATCTACAAGGACCAGGCGACTTGATCAGCTACTGGGCAATTGTCAGCGCTCGGTTCAGGAGCTTATTGCAGTACCGGTCGGCGGCTTTGGCAGGGCTCGTTACCCAGATCGTTTGGGGCATGATCCGAGTCATGATCTTCCAGGCTTTCTACAGTTCGACCAACGCTGAGCAGCCGATGGACGGCAGCGACGTGGAGACCTACATCTGGCTCGGTCAGGCATTTCTCGCGGCGTTGCCTTGGAATATAGACACGGATTTGCGCTCTTTGATCAGGTCTGGCGGAATAGGTTACGAATTGATACGACCTGTCGACCTCTACACGTATTGGCTTAGCCGCGCACTCTCTTGGCGAACTGCACCGATGGTGATGCGCGCGATTCCGTTGCTGATATTCGCGTTTGTCGTCATGGGCATGTCACCTCCGGTTTCTTGGGCTGCTGCGGCAGCGTTCTTTGTCTCGATGTGTGCAGCGATCCTGTTGAGCAGCGCGATTACGACGTTTTTGAACGTGACGATGTTATGGACGATTACTGGGGACGGCGTGACGCAGATGACGTTCGGCTTGGTTTTGATTTTCTCTGGGATGCTGGTGCCGCTTCCGCTCTACCCTGATTGGTCGCAGCCGATCATCAACGCGATGCCTTTTAGGGGGCTGGTCGACACGCCTTACCGGTTGTATTTGGGGCATATTCCGGTGTCCGAATTTGCGGGGGTTTTGGCGCATCAATTGGTTTGGATCTTGGCGTTTATAGTTGCCGGGCGGCTCGCCATGGCGAGAGCGTTGCGCAGAGTGGTGGTGCAAGGAGGATGAAGGTGCTGGACAGTCTTTTCATTTACAGGCGGTTCCTAGCCGTTTCCCTTCGGGCGCAGATGCAGTACAAAGCGTCGTTCCTGATGCAACTCGGTGGTCGATTGATCATCACTGCTGGGGAGTTCATGGCGATTCTTGTGCTTTTCGATCGATTTGATTCGCTCATCGGTTGGAACGTGTACCAGGTCGCATTTATCTACGGGATCGTCAACATCTCTTTCGCCGTGGCTGATGCGATGACTACTGGTTTCGATCTGTTTGGCGACATGGTCAAGACTGGCGATTTTGATCGGATCTTGATTCGCCCACGATCTACGGCTTTGCAGCTCGCCGGGCAGGAACTGACGCTACGGCGCATCAGCCGGCTGACACCGGGGCTGGTGGCACTGACGTGGGCAGCGATGAATCTCGACTTGAACTGGACTTTTGCCAATGCATCGTTGTTGATGGTTTCGGTCGCAGGCGGAGCGTCATTGTTTGCCGGGTTGATCGTGTTGCAGGCGACCCTTGCGTTCTGGACCACCGAAACGTTGGAGATGATGAACACATTGACCTACGGCGGCGTCGAAACAACTCAGTATCCGATCAACATCTATCGGCCATGGTTCCGCAACTTCTTCACTTTTGGGATACCGCTGGCGACGGTCAGCTACTTCCCCGCGCTCGCGATCATGGGCACGCCTGATCCACTCGGCACGCCGTTATGGTTCCAATACATTGCTCCAGCGATCGGAATCGCTTTCCTGATCGGTTCGCTCCAAGTCTGGAGGATCGGGGTGAGGCACTACCTATCGACGGGTAGCTGAAGCGGTTCAGGCGATGCCACGTCGCGTCGCCAGCGCAACTGCGAGTTTGATGGCCTCAACCATGCTGGTGGATTGGGCCATGTTCTTGCCGGCAATGTCGAAAGCGGTGCCGTGATCTACTGATGTGCGAATGAACGGGATTCCGAGATTTACTGACACCGATTCCTCGAACCCGTGAACCTTGATGGGGATGTGCCCTTGATCGTGGTACATCACCACGACAACGTCATACATACCGTCGATGGCTTGATTGAATACGGAATCCGCTGGGTGAGGGCCTGTAGCATCGATGCCTTCGGAACGGGCTAGCTCGATTGCAGGATAAATCTCTTTGGCCTCGGTGTCGCCGATTAGACCGTTGTCGCTGGCATGCGGATTGAGAGCTGCGACTGCGATCCGCGGGTTTCGGAAGCCCCAGCGTTTGAAATGTTCGTCAGTTATTCGCACCGCGGTGTAGACATTCTGAGTTGTGACAAATGCGCACGCTTCGGGCAACGACTTGTGCGTTGACAAGTGCATGCAACGCAAGATGCCGCTGACGAGCATCGTGTAAACGGTTGCACTATCGGTTAGGCGTTTGAAAACTTCTTGGTGTCCGAGATCAGTTGCGCCTGAAATCTGCCAAGATTCCTTGTTGACGGGCGCTGTAACCATCCCGTCGATTTCCCCAGCCAAGCACATCTTTGCGGATGTTTCTACCCACTCGTGGGATGCTCGTCCCGAATCGGAGGAGTGCTTGCCCTGCGGGAACTCTACGTCCTCGTAGTCACCGACGCTCAATACCGATACGACCTCAGCGGAATCGGGCGTTTCGGCAGGTTCAGCGATGCATTCGACCGGTATACCGATCCCTGTTTCAGCCACTGCTTGGCGCACCGATTGCTCAGTGCCGACTACGAACATGCGAGCGGAATCGTTTACTTGAGGATCGGCAAGAGCTTTTACGACCACTTCGGGGCCAATGCCCGAAGGATCGCCTAAAGTAAGGGCCAAGAGCGGTTTGACGCGGTTCATCTTCCGACCTCGGTTCTGCGAATCAATCTCCGCGTCGTTCGTCTTGCCCTGTTATCAGCACTTGCTGTAGCCGCAGGTGTAGCACTTCATGCAACCTTCTTCGTACGCCATTCTCGGCGCGAAGCACTCTGGGCAGGCCTCCGCTGTAATGTGCGTGTTATTGCCGACACTACTTTCGCGTTCGCCAGATTGGGGCATACCGATCTGATTGGAACTCGGGGGCTGGAGCAATGCGGTTTGGGCCGGATCCGCTCCGGGTGCTAAACTCCCTCTCGGCGGGGACGAAGAGTGTTCGAGCATCACCTTCGCGATGGCATCCGGTACCGACAGAATCTGCTGACCACGGTCCCACACCGGGGCGTCAACGATGTTGATCAACTGGTCGATCACATCATCTGGTGACACACCTGACCTCAGACACAGCGAGATCATACGAGAGAGGGCCTCAGCCATCGCGCTGTCGTTTCCACCTGCTTTGCCGTGGTTGGTAAAGATCTCGAACGGAAGACCTTCGCTAGTGAATGACAACGTAACGTAGATCTTGCCACGGCCAGTTTCGACCTGCACTGTCTTCGATTCAAGCACCGGAGGTCGCGGCTGCCGGTGCACGTACGCTACCGCACCGTTTTCGGCCGGCTCGATGCTCGTATCAGCATCTGCATTCTCGTTTGTGCCTTTGGTCAAAACCTCTTTTTCGCGGCTGCCCGCCCGGTATACGGTGATGCCTTTGCACCGCGTCTCCCATGCCAACTTGTATGCCTCTTCAACATCCCCTTTGGTCGCTTCGTTAGGGAAGTTGATGGTTTTGGAGATGCCCGCATCGACGCTCTCTTGGAAGGCCGCCTGCATCAACACGTGATCGCTCGGAGCGATGTCGGCGGCGACGTGGAACAACTCCTTGATGTCCGCGTCTACGTCATCACGTTCCTGCAAAGATTCACCATTCGCGAGGGCGTCCAAGAGTTGGTGGCTGTAACATTCGCGTTCTCTGACCACTCGCTCGAAATTCGCGTCTGCATACGTCAACGTGGTTTCGCCACCGAGGATGTTTTGCTTCCTGAACGCGAGGGAGAAGATGGGTTCGATACCGCTGGAGCATCCAGCGATCATCGAGATGGTTCCGGTAGGGGCCACCGTCAACCGGCACGCGTTGCGCATGCGCGGATGTGATTCGCCGTTCTCGTGCCAAGCACCGTACGGGCCTCGAATCTCAGCCAAGTTCGCAGACGCCGTATCTGACTGTTCCTTGATATAGCGCATGACATCGCGTCCGATGACAACCGCTTCGGGACTGTCGTATGGGATGCCAAGAGCAACGAGCATATCTGCGAAGCCCATGACACCAAGTCCGATCTTGCGTGTCTGGAGGTTCATATCCCTGATTTCAGGGATCGCATACTCGTTGACATCGATCGTGTTGTCCAAGAAATGAACAGCCAACCGAATCGTCTCACCCATGCGGTCCCAGTCGATGCCTGGGAGTTTGTTCAGGGTGTGTGCCTGAATTCCGGCGTACTCTGGGCGAAGCAGATCAAGCTGCGCCGGGCTACGTTCTATGATGCCGGTAGCTATCTTGCCGACAACGAAGTTGGATAGATTAATCGATCCTAGGTTGCACGATTCATATGGCAACAGCGGCTGTTCTCCGCACGGGTTGGTAGCGGTAATCAATCCGAGGTCTAGAACCGGGCTGTTTCGGTTCACCTCATCGAGGAAGATCATGCCGGGCTCACCGTTGAGCCATGCGCCATCAATGATCTTGTCGAACACTTCTCGAGCGTCCTGTCGTCCGACCTCGACCTTGTTGCTGTCGGGATCGGCAGGGTTCTCACGGAAGTAAAGCGGGTAGTCTTTACCCTCCACGACGGCGCGCATGAATTCATCCGATACCCCTACTGAGATGTTGAAGTTGTGAATCTCCCCCTCAACGCTTTTGCAGGCTATGAACTCGAGAATGTCGGGATGGTGAACATCCATCACCGCCATATTGGCACCGTCGCGTTTGCCGCCTTGAGTCACCAGTCTTGAGGTAGCAGACAAGTAGCGTAGCGTCTCGACTGGGCCACAAGCTTTACCATGCGTTGTGGATATCGACGATCCCTTAGGCCTCAACTCAGAAAGCGCGAATCCTGTGCCGCCGCCGAACTTCTGCACCATGGCCTGATCGTGGGACGCACGTGTTATGCCTTCCATGGTGTCTGTCAACGGCAGAACGAAGCACGCCGAGAGTGTGCCCTGGCCGGTGCCCGCGTTCATAAGCGTAGGCGAGTTGGGCAAGAAGTCCAAACTGGCCATCATCTGATAGAAGCGGTCCGCGATCTGATCCACTCGATCCGGGGTCGCTCCGTAGAGCGTGTCTCCCTTGGCGATAGCGTGCGCGACCCGCTGAAACATGCCCTGCGAGTCTTCAGCGACTCTGTCGTTGCGGTCCCGCACGAAGTATCGCTTCTCCAATATCACCTCGGCGTTTTCAGAAATCTCCGCCGGTATGAACCCATCATCCTGAACGTCAAGCATCCATCTCCCGGTCGTCGCCTTAGCCATGTCTGTCCCCCATTTTGGTCATCGATTGATTGGCATCAATCAGTAACAGGTAATTGATTATTTACAAAGTCGTTGCAGCCTTCGATCGATTTCGACGGCTTGAATACTGGATCGCCGGTCTCAATGGACTGGGCAACAAAGTGCCTTGAAGATCGGAGACTTCCGAAGCGGCACGGCCTAGCATGTCAACTTCAGCAGCAAATCTTTCCGGGTCCTCGAAGTCGTTGTAAACCGATGCAAACCGCAGATATGCAACATCGTCGAGTGTTTTCAAGTGGTTAAGAACCATCTCGCCTATGACGCCGGATTCGATACGATCGCGTCCATCGTTGACAGCTCGTTGTTGGATCTCTTCCACTATCTCTTCGATCGCGCCTACTGGCAGATATCTTTTGGCACACGCGATCTGAATGCTTCTGGTCAATTTCTCCGCGGAGAATGCCTCTAATTTGCCGTTCCGCTTTTCAACCATCAACCGTGTATTGTACACACGTTCTAGTGTTGTGAAGCGAACCGAACAATCCGCGCACTCGCGACGACGGCGAACCGAGTTGTCTCTGACACGCGTGTCGAGGACTCGAGTTTCCGGATGTCTACAGTCTGGACAGTGCATCACGGTCTGGCTCCTGGCTCTCGCAGGATGCCAATCCTAGCTTCCATTTCTATCGTCGAAACACCACATCTAGTGCTCGTAGCAAAAAAATATACTACATGTCCGGCATCACGCGCCCAGAATTTTGTCTCCAATTTACAGGGAATTGCGATATTCACGCGTTCGATCATCAAGAATGATTCGAACCCCTGGTCCGAGCGCCAACTACGATTCCAATCACAGAAACAGGATCGGATTACGCGAATCGTAAAACTTATCGCGCGATATTACCGGCCTCTAAGGAAGCGCTGATACTCGCGTTCTATCGACCTGTGTGAAGGCGGTATATTCAAATCGCTACCGGTTTCAAGTGCCTCTTGGGCTTTTTGCGCCCGTTCTTCACCGTACGCGTCAACATCCGAAATATCTTCAAACCCAGTCGCAATGATCGTGATTTTCAGTTCGTTCTCCATCCGGAGGTCCTGGGTCGTGCCAAAAATGATCTCCGCGTCAGGATGGACCTGTTGTTTCACGGTTTCAGAGATCTTTCGAACTTCCGCCATCATCAAATCAGGTCCGCTAGTGATGTTCAGCAGTACTCCTGTCGCGCCGTCGATCTTGACTTCGAGCAACGGTGAACTAAGAACTGACGTTATTGCGGCATCCGTGCGATCAATTCCGTTTCCCTTACCGATCGCCATCCACGCCGGGCCAGCGTCGCGCATCACCGTCCTTAGGTCCGCGAAATCTAAGTTGATCTCGCCGGGAAGCAACAGCAACTCGGTGATCGACTGGATGCCCTGACGCAGAACTTCGTCCGCCATCCGAAAGGCTACCTCGACCGAGGTGTCAGGAGCCGATACGAGAAGCAACCGTTCGTTGGGGATGACGATCATCGTATCGACTTCTTCGGCTAGGCGTTTCAAGCCCTCGGCGGCTTGTTGGTCTCGCTGATACCCCTCGAACGGAAACGGCTTAGTGATCACACCGATCGTCAAGCATCCAAGTTCGCGCTTAGCGATGTTCGCCACGACCGGAGCACCACCAGTGCCGGTTCCGCCACCCATCCCAGCAGCTATGAAAACCAGATCGGCACCACTCAAGACCTCGCGAATCTCCTCGCGGCTATCCAAGAAACATTCCCGTCCGATCTGTGGATTCCCGCCAACGCCGAGGCCACCGGCGATACGATCGCCAACACGCAACCGTATCGACGCTTCGGTATGTGCCAATGCTTGGGCGTCAGTGTTCGCTGCGATGTACTCGACGCTCGGTATCCGACTTCGGTACATGCGTGTGAGCGCGTTCGAACCACCGCCGCCGACGCCTACAACCTTGATGTTGACCGACGGATTGCGCCTGCGCCTGATTGACGTTGATAGCGAGGTTGTCAACTTGAACTGATGCGCCCTTCGACACGCGAGCAATCACCCAAAAAGCCTACGTGCCAGTAGCCTTGCGACACGCGCTTCGTAGCCGCTGAACTTAACTTTACACTTCATAGCGGCCGCTGAAGGTTGTGTAGTTGATCCGTCACACCCACGGACACACGTCAAGCCCCAACCGCTGGGCCGCGCTTATCGCGGATGTCTACCGACCGAGCAGAGAGCGTATCTTGGCACCAACGCCAGCCGGTTCGCGATCATCCCGCGCAGGTTCTTCACCATCTTCTGAAGCAGTGTGCAGTATCGTTATCGGCTTGCGTTCGACATGGTTGTCGCGGTCGATGCGGTCCAAAGCCCGCAGGCCCATACAAATGGCACCTGACATCGACGGATCACTGACATCATCAGGCAGACTCTTGATGCCCATCGGTTTGCGAACTTCGACGCGGCCCCGCAACCCCATGGTGACCTTCGCGAACGTCGTGAGTCCCGTCAATTTGGCTCCACCACCGGTGAACACCACGGTGAGAAAGTCGGTGTCGGGAAGATTCGGGACTTGCGATATTCGCGACTTGTACATCGTCATCGTCTCGGCGGCTCGCTCCTTGAGCAAGTTGGAGACTGACACTCGCGTAAGTGATCGTTCAACATCGATTACCCGTTCCGAACCTGTAAGCGCCGTCGGGTCGATCTCATCATCGAAACCGATCGTGTCGCCAACGAGCGTTCCGGCGGCAAGCTTCACCGCCTCTGCGTTCTCGAACGGTAGCTCATATGCGTACGCGATGTCGTTGGTGAAATGAAATCCGCCGATCGGCAAAGAGCTGAACACCGCGGCCCTGCCGTGGTTGTAAATCGCGATCTCAGTGTCGCTGCCTCCGATATCGATCAGTACCACGCCTGCGTCGCGCTCGTACGCGCTCAATAAGTACTCGGATTCAGCCACTAGTGTCGAACCACCGTGAATCGGGGTCACACCCGCATTTTCAACCGCGTCGAACACGGTACGGTAATGCTCCATGTCTGAGACAACCAACAATGCTTCGACTTCCAAGCTCTCCGGATGCATGCCCACCGGCGGCTTACGGAACTCGGTCCCGTCATCGACGCGATAAGCCGTTGGCGTTGCGTATAGAAGATGGTCCGTTGCCTCGATCCGTTCGTTGGCAGCCAAACGGACTGCTTGGACAATATCCTCTTCGATGACTCCGGTTGCGAAATCGAAACCACTGACTCGGCCCCACCCCGAATAGGAATCGACGTGTTTCCCACCAAAGCCCACGTACGCTTTGTTGAATTTCAGGGAGCACTGATTCGACACCTCTTCCACCGACGTTCGCACCGCCGCGGTCGCCTCGCTCCGATTCATGACATCGCCGTCGTGTATCGATTCACTCGGCAAAACGTCGATCGCTAAGATTTCCGGTTCGTTGTAGTTGTCCCGGCGGATAACTACGCTACAGACCTTGCTGCTGCCGACGTCGATTGCTAGTCGAATATCTTCGTTGTACATCTGGGTCGATGCTCCTTCGATTTATGAATCCTTGCCACGTATTCCTTTTCAGATGCGGCTTGCTACTCTAAGTTTGGCGCTACGGCTGCGGGGGTTGGCATTAACCTCCGATGCCGTCGGTGTCAGCGCTCCTCTTATCACTGGCTTAAGCGTCGGAGTATGGTTGCAGGTGCAGAAGGGCGATTGCCACCCCTCGGAATCGCAGATACAGTCCGATGCCGCGTTACGAAAGAAGTTCTTTACTATTCGGTCTTCTAGTGAATGGTACGAAATCACCACTATCCTTCCACCAGTTCCCGTTACATTTACAGCCTGTTCCAAACCCGCCTCCAGCGCAACCATCTCATCGTTGACTGCGATCCTCAGTGCTTGAAATGTCTGAGTGGCCGAGTGGATTCCTCGGCGACCGCGCCGCTTGACCGACGAGATGATGTCCGCCAGTTGCAAAGCATTCTTAACCGGTCGGTTCTCAACGATCGCCGACGCGATGCGACGCGATGCGCGTTCGTCACCGTAGCGATAGATGATGTCCCCGAGTTCCCGCTCCGAGTACTGATTTACGATCTTGTTGGCATCCAGACCACCATCATTTGAAAACCTCATGTCGAGTGGATCGGAACGGCGGAACGAAAAACCGCGCGACTCGCGATCCAACTGCAGCGATGACACTCCGAGGTCCATCAACACTCCGTGAACTGGGGCGAACTCGTAACGCGTTGCAATCGCTTGCATCTCTGTGAAGTTTTCGTTCACGATCCGCACCAATGAGCCGAATTCTTCGAGACGTTTTTCGGCCGAAACCACCGCTTCTGGGTCGGCATCGATTCCGATCAACTGCCCGCCCGGCGATGCTGCACGCAATATCGCTCTGGCGTGTCCCCCTTCGCCCAATGTCGCGTCGATATAACGTCCACCAGGAATTACTTGCAAGGCGTCCAAAACCTCGGATAGCATCACGGGTTCATGGAACTCCGGAGGGCTTCCTGATCCGTTCCCGCTCATTTCCATCGAGGCCAATTAGCGATGTACAACTAGTCGGCTGCATCAAGATTGATTACAAAAAGCAGCCCAGATTCGATCTCAGCACCCAATCCCGCACCACGATTTGGAGCGCGCAAATTGATTGGGATGTTGTCTTCCTTCGAGATTCTAGGATTCGGGTTTTAGGTGATTCCACACGCGTGGCCGCGTTTACGTCGCAATATCATCGTGTGTAAAGCGCAGATCAAACATCACAGTAATCCATGACTAGAGGCATAAGTTACGCGGTCCTGACCAGCAGCGATTCCGGTCACGCTGGCGAACGTCGAGATATAGGTGGCGACGCTGTCGTATCGACGATGAACAGCAAAGGGCATGTGCTCGCCCAAAGGTCTTTACTGCCTGACGACCTCGACAGTTTGACGAGGCAACTTCGAGAATGGTCCGAGGATTTGGATGTCGAGCTGATCTTGACTACTGGTGGAACGGGACTCGGCCCGCGAGACGTCATTCCTGAAGCCACTTTATCCGTAATCGACTACCAAGTTCCGGGCATGGCAGAGGCGATGCGCGCGGCATCTTTGCAGATTACGAGTATGGCCATGCTGTCACGCGCTGTTGTCGGGGTCGCGAACCGAACGTTGATCGTAAACCTTCCAGGCAGCCCTAAAGGTGCGGTCGAAACCCTCGACATCGTGCTTCCCGTACTGCCGCACGCGGTCGAAATCATGAGCGACACTCACCGCGGTGATCATCCGATCCGCTCAGACACCCATTCCCACTAACCTGTACGCTGAACCGCCGTGAAATTTCACGTAGTGACACTCTTCCCCGAGATGTTTGAAGGTCCGCTGACATCAAGCATCATCGGACGGGCAATCGCAAACGACGCCATCGAATTCGACTTTGTCAACCCGCGCGACTTCGCCGCGGACAAGCATCGCTCAGTCGATGCTCCGCCGTACGGAGGTGGTCCCGGGATGGTGATGATGCCAGTTCCCCTCGCAGAGGCTGTCGATTCCATCAACCGCGAATATCCGCCAGACACACTACCGACGACGATATTAATGTCGCCGCAAGGTAGTCCGATGACACATCAACTGGCAGAAAACCTCTCGCAGATCGATGCCTTGACACTGGTCTGTGGACACTACGAGGGTGTCGACGAGCGCTTCATCGAAGAGTGCATCGACATCGAAGTCAGTGTCGGCGATTTCGTAATGACCGGAGGCGAGATTCCAGCGATGGCTATCATCGACGCGGTCGCGCGACTGGTCCCTGGAGTGTTGGGCGATTCGGAATCAGCGGAAGAAGAATCGTTTTCGAATCAGATCGGTGGAATGTTGGAAGGGCCCGTCTATACGCGTCCTGCGGTATTCCGAGGGCGTAGAGTACCTGAGGTGCTCCTGAACGGCAACCGCCACGAAGTCGAACGTTATCGCAAGAGAATCGCTGCTGAACGCACTATAGCTCGGCGCCCTGATTTGATGCAAGGTTGGGGACCTGATCCCGAATAAACCACGAAGGTTTCAACTGCCCAAAACCCGCGGGAATTTCGACGAATCAGCATCAATCTCTACGATTTTGTCGCGCGATTTAGTCTCTTTAGCAATTCGAATCTTCCGACGAGTGCGGTATGGCCCGAACTGCAATCCTCCGACTAACCATCGCCCCTGTTGACTCTCGTCGTCACTTCGCCGCTCGCAACCGCTCTCAGCGTCCCGTTCGATTCGCGGATCAATAGTCGACCAAACTCGTCAACGTCTTCCGCGACGCCAGAGACCACGTCGCCGACACTATTTTTCGTCCCCATCGACACCGAGATCTCTGATCCCAGCATCTTCAATCTCCCGCGCCATTCCGGCATGATTGATTCGCCCCTGTCGACAGCATCGTAAACCTCGTTGAGTTTTTCAAGCAAAACGCTTAAGACCGCGACGCGATCAATCGCTCCAAGTGATCCCGCAAGTTCGCGAATACTGGTCGCTTGATAGTCCCTGCCGTCATCCGCGGCGTTCCTCATATTCACATTCAACCCGATACCCAATATCCCCACGAACGCGTCCGCCAACATGGACCCCTCAGCGATGACGCCACAGATCTTTTTGCCATTAACCAACACATCATTCGGCCATTTGATTTGGACAGTCGATCCGGTGAAAGTTTCTACCGCCAAGGCAGCACCTAGTGAAGCGATTATGGTCAACTGACCGGAGATCGACGGCCTAGGGCAGACAATGATCGAAGTCAGGATATCTTCGCTGGGCTCAGAGTCCCATGTCCTGTCGAAACGCCCACGCCCTCTCGTCTGTTCATCGGCGATAATCAGCGTTCCATGCAACTCATCGGCAATCTCGGCACATTTCACCAACTCGCGCGCATCGTCCATCGTCGAAGATGTTCGGCGCAGGTGCACGATCCTCGTCCCGATACTTTCGTGGAACTTGGATTCCAGTCCGATGAAACTCGACTTCTCTTTCTTGTTACTTGGCATTTGAGTTCAGACGCGATTGTATTGTTGTTTTAGAGGCCTATCGGCCTCATTCTTCTCCATTCGAACCAACCTACTGTTTCACTATGGAAATACGTCAAGTTAGAGACGAAGAATTCTTCCAGTGGCGCATCGCCGTTAGGGGCAGTCTCGGCGACCACACGAACCCTGAAAGCACTGCGTTTATGCGCGCTCACCGTGTCGAGATCGACCGGTTGCTCGTGTGCATGGATGGCAACACAATGGCGGGTTCCGGAGGCGCAGACTCATTCGATATGACCTTGCCCGGCGGAGCTCAGGTGCCTGTCGCCGGCGTTGCTTACATCACCACTGCTCCGACGCATCGCCGCCGCGGTGTCCAGCGCAACATCATGAAGCGCATCCACGACGATGCTCGCGAGCGCGGGGACGTTGCTTCGATTCTGTGGGCCAGTCAAAGCCTCCTTTACGGGCGTTACGGCTACGGAAACACGATGCCTGTCCACAACTGGCACATCGACCTGCGCCACACTAGTTACGAATATGCGCCAGAATGGTCCGGGCACTACGTAAAAGTTGAACGCGACGAAGCTATCCCACTGATGACTGAAGCGTACGAACGAACGCGCCTGCACCGTACCGGAATGATCACCCGAACCGCGAAACGCTGGCTCTACGAAATCCACCCGGTCGAAACCAAGGACGAGTTCTTCGTCATCTACAAAGAAGGCAACGACGCGTTGGCGTACGCCCGGTACACCATGCAATTCGATCCGCACGACGAGTTCAGGGGCACTATGTATGTAGTAGAAGCCGTTGCCGCCACTGATGCCGCCCACGCTGCATTGTGGCGTTTCTTACTCGACCAAGAGCTGATCCACGAAGTAATAGCTTATGCACGCCCAGTCGACGACCCACTCATTTGGATGCTCGGTGAACCACGCCGGCTGCGACGCACGCTCACTGATGCGATCTGGATGAAGTTCCTCAACATACCAGCAATGCTTGAGCGACGCACTTACCCCGTCGCGGATTCGCTAACTCTAAAGATCATCGACACTGAAACTAAAGAGCCGAGGAACCTCGCGGTCGAGTTTGGCACCGATGGTGCGACTTGCCGAGACACTAACGCGGCTCCCGATCTGGTGATGAACGAGGCTGAACTTGCCGCTATTTATGCTGGCGCGGTCGAATGCTCGATGCTGGCCGACATCGGCCTCGCCGATGTGTCGGCTCGGACTCCCGATGCCGCGTTGCGCGCAGATGCCATCTTCCGTACCTCGCCCGCAGGTTGGAATCCGTATCACTTTTAATCCTTGATCTTGGCGTAGAGAATCCCAAACCTTGAATCCTCAAACCGACAGACTAACTGGCATCGAGTTTCGACCGGCACGCGAACATGAGCGGTTGCGGTTTTCGGTCGCTGAGATGAAGGGCTTCAGTGGTCATTTCCTGCCGCAAGAAGGCGAGTTGGAATACCGCAAAATCGATGACCCAATGAATCATACGGTCTGTGCGTTCGATGGCGATGACATCGTCGGCACGACTCTGTGGGAACCGTACGAATTGACGGTACCGGGCGGGAAATCTGATTTCTTTGGCGTAACTGGTGTCACGGTCGCGCCGACGCATACGCGCCGCGGCATCCTGCGAGAAATGATGCGGAGGCTGTTGATCGACGGACGCGACGCTGGCTATCCGATCGCCGGGCTTTGGGCAAGCGAAAGCAACATCTACGGTCGTTTTGGATTCGGTATATCGGGCGAAACAATTCTCTCCAAGCTAGACGTTCGACACGGAAGATTCCGCGCGATGCCCAAGGTTACCGGCGAAATCCGCTTCGCCGATGTTGCGACGATGGAGAAAGTCGCACCCGTCGTGTGGAACAGAACCGCCGAAAAGACCGTCGGTATGATGCTCCGGACGAAAGCGGATTGGGACTGGATTTACGACCGGCGGCGGATTCCAGGCTTTGGCAGACGTAGGGCGTTCTGCGTTGTGTACCGCGAAGGAGACGAAGCACTCGGGTATGCGGCGTACCGGATCGAACACAAGATGGAAGCGATGCACTCGTACAACGCAGTACGGGTAATCGAGCTGATCGCGGCCACTACCGCCGCGGATGCGGCGTTGTGGCGGTTCTTACTGGACATCGACTTGGCAGGTGAAGTCATTCATCATCACCCTAAGAAGTCCAATCTGCTTTGGCTTCTCGCCGATCCGCGTAAATTTTCGTTTGAACCCTACGACTCTCTATGGGTTCGAATTCTCGATCCGATCAAGGCTTTGACCGGACGCAAGTACTCAGCCGCTGGTCAAGTCGTCATCCGACTCATAGACGAGTTCTGCCCATGGACGCAGGGGAATTACGAGTTGCGTGTCGACTCTCACGGCATGGCGACATGTGAGGAAACAGGACAGGACCCAGACGTTACGCTTCCAGTCGCGTCCTTGGGCGCCATCTACATGGGTGCCCACTATCTTGCCGACCTGCAACGCGCAGGGCGTGTAACCGAACACAAATCCGGCACTGTAGCTCAGATTGATACCATGTTCCCTACAAGTGGAGTTCATAGCTTCCTACCCGAGTTCTAGACCAAAGATGCACAATGTCCCTCTTCACTCCAGCCCATCTCGGCAAGTGGGAACCCCTCTACACGAGGTTGCTTGAAGGCGAATCACTGCCTTTGACTGAAGACGCGGCATGGATGCTGGGACGAAAAACCGGCATCATCGCTATCGTCCATGAAGGCGAACCAATCTACATCGAAGCGACAAAGGACATCGGAAGAACAATTAGCGAGTATCTCAACGGTGGCGCCAACTGCGATTTTCGAGCCAAGATTGGGATCATCGAACTTGGCGCATCGCCCAGAACCGCAGTTGAGAGGTCCCGCAAAGGGCCACTCGCGGAACGCATCAACCGATTGCTGCCGCAGTACCGCTTCTCCGCCGTTCCAGCAACCGAAGCCGTCGCAGGGCGGCTCGCGGCTGCGTTCACGATCGTGGCAGACCCAAGACTCAACGGACCGACCGCTGAAGCGAACGCGATCATCGACGCGTTGCCGAATTGAAGCCAAACAGCGTTTCGCTGACCTAACTCAATGCTGAACGAATACTCCGAATACTTTCCGCTTGCCGCGCTCATCCTATTTGCGGCGTTCGTCGCCTACATAGTCTGGCGTGGCAACTACAAAATCGGGGCTTACATCGTGCAAGTCGCCGCCGCGCTCTTCCTTTCCTCAGTCGCCGGTTTTACGCTATACGTCCTCAGTTCCGTAATGGTCACGACTTGGCTCTTCGCCGGCAACAGCGGATTCTTGATGATCAACGCGGTCGTGATGCAGGCCACTGGAGCCATGATCGGTTTTGCCATCGTGAAACGATACGGAACGTCGCAAAACCAAGTCAGCCTGAAAGAGATGGGGATTTCCCTCATTCTTGGAATCATCGGCGGATACGTGGGCTTCAACCTTTTCAAAGATGCCACCTTCGCCGCCGACTTCGTTACCAATGCCAATAGCGTCGCTGGCGCGTATTTCGGTGCGGTTCTGTTGGGAAACTCTCCTTTGATCGTCGGCGGTCTGGTGAATGTGCTGCGGAACCACGAGCCCTGATCTCCGTCCTTATCCTCATCCTCTCCCAAACAGGTAGAGTAATGGGCGAAACGAATCTCGCCATCGCTGACACCGACACCGAGGCAAACTATGCGCATCACCGATATCGAAGTCATCACTTTCAAAAGCGAAACCAACAATATACCCACCAAGTGGGGATATGGCGAGTGGTTAAACGACCCTCAGCCGGCGACGCACGGCATCACCAAGATATCCACCGACGAGGGGGTCTGTGGATACAACACTGGTGGGATGGGCGGATACTTCCACGGCGCGTTCCCTGCCGAAGTCGAAGCGATGGTGAAGAATTTGCTTGTAGGCGAAGACCCGCTGAGCCGTGAACACCTTTGGAACCTGATGCGAGACAATGCCAGATTCCACGAATCTTTGATCGGTACTTTGGATGCCGCGCTCTGGGACTTGGCGGGCAGATACGCCGGCATGTCGGTGTCGCAGCTGATGGGCAAAGCACGTGAGAAGGTACGCGCCTATGCCAGCACATTCCCCAACATGGGCACACCCGAGGACTACGCCAAATTCGCGCTCGAATGTAAAGCGCAGGGTTACACCGCGTTCAAAGTTCACGCCTACATCTACTGGAACCCGATAACGAACGAGCCCGCGCCGCGCCGTCCTGCATTTCCGAAACAAGACATCGAAGTCTGCGAAGCAGTGCGCGACGCAGTCGGTGACGAAATGACCCTGATGCTCGATCCTTGGGGCATCTACTCCTTAGACGAATCGATCTACGTTGGACGTGAACTTGAGCGACTCGGCTACTACTTCCTCGAGCATCCGATGCACGAGTTCAGGGTCGAACCATATCGCCGCCTCTGCAACGAACTCGACATCGCCGTCTGCGCCCCAGAGCACGCGACATGGATGCACTACTCGCGCGCCGAATGGGTGTTGCAAGGCGCTTCTGACATCGGCAGGATCGACGTCAATTTCGGCGGCATTACTGCCTGCAAGAAAGCCGTCGATATCTACGAGGCGTTCGGCATACCGTGCGAGATGCACGGCGGTTGGTTTCCGAACGCTTCGATACTCGGAGCAACCACAGAGGAGACTTGCCTGTTCTACGAACGCGGCCTATTGCGTCCCGGCTTCGACTACAACGCGACACCGCCATATCTAAATTCGCCTTGCGATCCCATGGATGAAGAAGGTAACGTCCTACTGCCGCAAGGACCGGGACTCGGGATGGACTTCAACTGGGACTACATAGACGACAACCGCGTCGCTTGAGTATCAAGCGACGCGGTTGCGTGATTTACGTCTTTCTGGCGAAAGCCGGGATCTAGTGGGATGATTGCTGGATTCCCGCCTGCGCGGGAATGAGGTAGTCTCAGCGGCGTCCCCGCTTCTGGAGCTGCATCATGTGATTACGTAGGAACGGCGGGATCTTCATTTCTTCCGGATTCTCGATCGCCTGCTCGATCATCTCCGTGTCCATCCTTCGCTGCTCCTCGTCGGTCGGGAAGCCAGTTGCGATAACGATCACGCGGATGTTGTGACCCATGTTGGCTTGACGGGCGGTACCTAAAATGATGTTCGACTGCGCCGTCATCTTGTTTTGGACGATGCTCGAAATCTCTTGGACGCTGTACATCCTCATGCCGGGGCCGCCGGTGATGTTGACCAACGCGCGTTGAGCGCCGGTGATGTCAACATCGAGCAGCGGACTCTCCAATGCTTCATTGACGGCGTCTAGTGCACCACCCGGCTCAACGTCCGACGCCTGCCCGACACCCATCCACGCGGGTCCAGCATTGGTCATCACTGCGCGCACATCGGCGAAGTCCAAGTTGACTTCGCCCGGCTCGATAATTACACGCGCAATACCCTCCACACCATCTTTGAGGACCTTGTCCGCCATGCGCCAGGCTTCCTGGGTAGTCGTGTCAGGTGCCGCGGCGTCTAGCAGTCGGTCGTTCGGGATACGGATGAGTGTATCGACATATTTCTGAAGCTCTTCCACACCTTCTTCCGCCTTGGCCATGCGGTGAGTTCCCTCGAAGCTGAACGGCATAGTGCAGACGCCAATCGTGAGCGAGCCCTGTTGCTTTGCTATCTGCGCAACGACGGGTGCTCCACCAGTTCCGGTTCCACCGCCCATACCGGCAGTGACAAAAACTAGGTCAGCGCCATCCAAGATTTCAGCGATCTCTTCGCGGTTCTCTTCGTGACAGATACGACCCTGTGCAGGATCTCCTCCTACACCCATACCTCGAGCGGTAGTGTCGCCTACGCGAAGGCCGGTCGGCACAGTTGCCAACTCCAACGCCTGTGCATCGGTATTCATGACGATGTAGTCGACCGTATCAATCGGGTCGCTATACATGCGGTTCACGGCGTTGGATCCGCCGCCGCCCACTCCGACAACCTTTATATCCACCTTCCCGATACCGAGAGGCTGTCTGCCTTGCGGCCTGTACTCGAATTCGTCGTGTATCTCACGCAACATGTTTTCGTCCTTCACGATCTCAAAGAAACCATGGCTGTGCTAGTAGCTGCCACGCGGCATCGAACTGTGCTGGAGAGATTCGCACCTCTCGATTCAACGTCGCAACTCGCGTCGCGTCCCAGAGTGATTACTACGCTATGCAATTGACACCACACGATGCAATACCACAGCGCGCAGTTACTAAATTCCTAAGATTCCCTTAAACCTGCTTGCCAAGACCCGAGTCGACTCGGGCAACAGCGTTCGAAACGATTCTATCGACTCGCTCAATATCGAAGTTACATATCAGCCCAATCCAACTTACACTTGGGAAACTGAAGAGTCGCTGCCAGATGACGCGACCACCCGATTGAAATCTGCTCCTTAGAAAGGGAAGTTGAAACATGAACGGCTACGAAGCTGTTGCGAAGATTCTTAAGAAGGAAGGGTTCGAGTGGCTCGCATGCTTCCCTTCAAACCCAATCATTGAAGCGGTCGCCAAGGAAGGTATTCGCCCGATCGTTTTCCGGCAGGAACGCGGGGGCATCATGGCCGCGGACGGTTACTCGCGGCTCATGGCCTCCAAGGGCAAATACGGTGTCTTCGCGTGCCAAGGCGGCCCGGGCTCCGAAAACTCCTTCGGCGGTTTCGCACAAGCTTGGGCGGACGGCGTCCCTGTGCTCTTCATACCCGACGGTCCCGGCAACTACAAGGTAGGCGTCACTCCTAACTTCAGTGGCCCACAAAACTTCCAACACATCACTAAATTCGCCGCTGCAGTCACATCCACGGACGCCATTCCCGCGCTCATGCGACGCGCAACCGAGGCTCTCAAGAACGGACGGCCCAGCCCGGTGATGGTTGAGATGCAACGCGACGCTATGGGCGACGACGTGCCGGATGCCGCTGTCGAAAATTACGTTCCGACATCCAAGCACATCTTCGCGCCGTCCGCCAGTGATATCAGTGATGTGGCTGACCAACTCCTCAACGCCCGAATGCCCGCTATCTGGGCGGGCCAAGGGGTTCTCAACGCCGGCGCCAGCGCGGAACTTCAAGAACTCGCGGAACTGACACAGATCCCTGTCATGACTACGATGCCGGGAAAGAGCGCCATGGACGAGCGTCACCCGCTCGCCCTCGGAGCCGCGAACCGGACAGCGCCCAAACCCGTCTGGACATGGCTCAAAGAATCCGATGTCCTCTTCGCCGTTGGCGCGAGTCTGACCGTCACCAACTACGGCATCGATTTGCCGTCGGGCAAATTCCTGATCCACTGCACTAACAACCCCGCAGACATCTCGAAGGAATACGCCACAGACATCGGACTGGTCGGCGACGCTGGCGAAACCCTTCGTCTGTTGATCGACGAGATCAAAGGACGCATCGGTGAAGAAGGACGGAGAGGCGACACCTCAACGCAGGAGGCCGTCGCACAAGTCCGCGCCGAGTGGAATGCCGACTGGAGCAGTTTGCTCAACTCCGACATGGTACCGATCAACCCGTACCGCCTCCTCAAGGAACTCGGCAAAGTGGTCGATCACGAGAACACCGTGATGACGCACGACGCCGGACACCCGCGCGACCAAATGATGCCGTTCTACACCGCCACCAAGCCGCACACCTACATCGGCTGGGGCAAGAGCACCCACCTCGGCTACGGGATCGGCTTGATGATCGGCGCCAAGATGGCGATGCCTGAGCGTTTCTGCGTCAACTTCATGGGTGACGCCGCGTTCGGAATGTCCGGTCTCGACATCGAGACTTCGGTGCGTTCCGGGAACCCAATCACAACCATCGTTCTCAACAACGGCACGATGGGCGGTTACAACAAATCGCTGCCGGTTGCGATGGAGAAATACAACGCTGGCAACATGACTGGCGACTACGCGATGATCGCCGAAGGCATGGGCGCACGAGGAATCACCGTGACCGAGCCGACCGAGATCGGCAACGCAGTCCGTGAAGCCCATCGCGAGAACTTCGAGAACGGCCGCTCAGCCCTCATCGACGTTCACACCCAGCAGGAACTGAACTTCAGCATCTACGACTAAACGTTGTAGTCAAAACCGGGAGCGATCCATCGCGATCGCTCCCGGCAACTGTTCCACTTAACCTTCCGCCAACGCCTCGTCGACCTTCTCGGCCGCGTCGGAAGTCACCCATCCGCTCCAAGCATCGCGGTTGTTGTTCAAGTACCAAACCGCCGCCGCTTCAGGTGTTTCGTTATTGTTCTTCATCCACGCCTCAACCGCTCCGGCAGTTTTGGATTCAAACTCCCAGTTCCCGAAGAACTCGACAACCTCCGGCGCACGTTCGCTCAAGGCTTTGCTAACCACGATCCTGATGTCCACAGTCGGGTAGGCACAGGCTTGGTCTCCAGCCCAGCATTCATCTGTATGAGGCGGCTCGTCCAACACGTACAGGTCTAACTCACCGGCAACTTTAGTCGGTGCCCACATGTAACCCAACCACGCCTCTTGACGCCCGTAGGCCCCTTCCAAATCCGACATCAGACCAGCCGAGCTCCCCGGACTCAAGATGTCTAAAGTTTCACCCAAGTCGTAGGCATCAATCTTTTTCTGGTTTACCAACTCGCAGCCCCAACCAGGTATGCACGTAACGAACCGAGCTTTGCCGTTCGAATCCGGAGTCACAAATACATCTTGGTAATCCGGAATGTCGGTAACGGACACCAATCCTGGATTGGCGTCTTTCACGTACTTCGGAATGACCCACCCCTGCCAGTTGTCTGGCAGCGTCACGCCTGCAGGGACAATCGAACCCGCTGCAACCGCGTCGTTGTAGACGTCTTCGATGTTGTCCACCCACACTTCCATCGAGACGTGAACATCATCGTTCTCGAACGCCGGGAACTGTGACGTAGTGTCGGCTACTACGTTCTCGACTGGGTAACCGTAACCGTGTTCGAGGATGTAACCCGCGATCCGAGTCTGAATTTCCGCCGATTCCCAGTTCAGATCGGCGAACACGATCTTCTCTTTTTCCTCTTCGGCCGTGCAAGCCATGCCCAACGCTAGGATCGCTACGGCTGTAACGGCCCCCAACACATACGCGGCGATTTGTCTGAATTTACGTTTCTTGGTCATCTTCAACCCCCCAGTATTTTCTCGTCATTACTTCGTTGTAGCGTACCAGATACGATTTGACCCGCACATTCGCGCCTGCGCCAATCACCCAACACCTAGCGATTCTTGCTGCTTCTTGGCAAACGCCTGCGTGTTGCGGTCCATTATTACCGCCAAAAAAACTATCCCCAATCCGGCAAGAAAAGCATTGCCGGGTTCAAGCCTTCCTAGTCCCCTCAACACATCCTCGCCAAGACCGCTGGCACCTACCAGTGACGCGATTACAACCATTGCAAGCGCCATCAACGTCGTTTGATTCACCCCAGCCATGATCGTCGGCATCGCCAGGGGTATCTTCACCTTCATCATTAACTGCCATGACGTCGCCCCAAAAGACTCCGTCGCTTCAATCGTCTCCTGCGACACCTGCCGGATTCCCAAGTTGGTGAGTCGCACCGCCGGCGGAACCGCATAGACCAGAGTCGCAATCACGGCTGGAGGATTGCCCAAACTGAAGAACGCGATTGCGGGCACGAGATACACGAAGCTCGGCATCGTTTGCATGCCGTCCAATATCGGGCGCAAGATCGCATCCAACCGATCCGACTGCGATGCCCAAACCCCGATCGGCACAGCGATCGCGATGCACATCGTGACCGTTACGATCATCAACGCCGTCGTTTCCATCGTGCTCTCCCAAAGCCCAAAAAACCCGAGCAGGATCATACCGACAACCGAAAATATGGCTAAGGTCCTGCCGACCAACGCCCATGAAACCAACCCCAACGCAAACACGACAACTGGCCACGGCAACCACTTCAAGAACGCCTCCAAAGGCTCGAAGATGTACGAAACAAGCGTTCTGACGGCATTGAAGAAAAACCCCAAATTGGCGTTCATCCAATCGATTCGCTCATCGATCCACAAGCCGATGTCTCGTCCAACGTCATGCGGAAACACTCTTACGCGCTCAGAAAGGGATTCTGAATCGAATACCAACCCGACTTCTTCACTCCTAAAATCCACTATCACGATTGGGATCAGGACTAAGACCATGATTCCAAGCCAACCAAGCCAACCCGGCATTAACGCCGAGTGTTTCGTTTCTTCGCCAGTTGGCACCGATGCACCAGACGTTTCACGCTCGCTGATCAAACTCATCCTCCTGATTTCCGTTCAACATTCCGTGTTCGATACGGCATGTCGCAATGCGTAGTGATGCCGAGACCATTCATCCGGCAGATTCCGCGGCCATCGCTTCGGCCAATGTCTCCAACAACACCTCTCCCACCAAAACTCCGTCATCGTCCAACACCGGGATAGGATGTTCAGACCGCAATCCCAGCGGGACTAACTCGTCAAGAACCACATCTCTGCCGACACCCGGCTTCATCAACAACGAAGTCGCACCCACCGATATACCGTTTCTTGGAACTACATTCTGCAGCCGTTGCATCGACGCCATTCCGATGTATCGACCCGAATCATCTATGACCAACGCGTAAGTCTTCTCTCGTCGCACCAACTCACGGAGCACTTCGTCAGCACGCTGTTCGGCTTTGACCACATGCACTGCCTCGTTCATGACCGTCTCTGCCGTCACAAGCCCGTGCTGGCGTACATTGCTGGTGAACTCTCTCACGTACGCGTCCGCCGGGTGTAGCACGACATCAACCGGACTTCCCATTTGAACAATCTCGCCATCCCGCATGATTGCGATGCGGTCGCCGATCCGAACAGCTTCGTCGAGATCATGCGTGATGAAGATAATTGTCTTGCGCAACTTCTCCTGCATTGCTAACAACTCATCTTGCAGCTCGTTACGGATCAACGGATCAAGGGCGCTGAACGGCTCGTCCATCAGCAACACCGGAGTGTCATGAGCCAGAGCCCGAGCCAGACCAACCCGTTGCATCATCCCTCCGCTGCACTCTTCAGGTTTGCTAGAACCCCACTCGCCTAACCCAACAGTGTCAAGTGCCTCTTGCGCCCGTGCACGGCGTTCGTCAACGCCAACACCCTTCATCTCTAGACCAAGCGCAACATTGTCTATTACTCTGCGATGCGGCAATAAACCGTAATGCTGAAAAACCATCGCCAACGAACTGCGCCGAACCTCTCGCATCCCTTCCTCATCCAATTCGCTCACATTCACATCGCCTATCCAGACCTCTCCAGCGGTAGGATCGATCAACCGATTGATACACCGAATCAGCGTCGACTTGCCACACCCCGACAACCCCATCACAACGAAAATCTCTCCCCGCTCAGCGTCGAACGAAACATCCGACAACGCCATCACCGACTCCGTCGCTTCCTGCACCTCCACCTTGTTCGCCCCTGCGCGCGCCATTGCCAATCCGGCATCTTCGTCTCCGCCGAACAGTTTGTACACATTACGGACCGATAGGGCCACCTCTGGCGACTTTTCCATTTCGTACTCCCATCCGCGAGCAGTAACCTTGACGCTCCGAAGTGTCAGCCTCGGAATCCAAGACGCGAGCGATTGCGACTTTTTACAACCTTATCGGAATCAAAAAACCGATCGTCAAGTCGATTGGTTTACGCCCGATCCCTTATCTCCGCCATCCCCGGCGTCCCGGATCCGATGATCAGATTCTTCGCCCGATCATCTGCACCTACACACACGATGAAGTAGCGGCTCGCATCATGTTGCCCATGCAACATCACTCGCTCCTGCTCCCATGGCGGCAAGTCGTACAGCCAACGCCACTCGTATCGCACCTTTTCCGGCACATTGAAATGCGCCACCATCTCGCTTGCTGGAGCTTTCACGTGCTGATGCAGGAACTCTTTTGCCGCGCTCTTGGTGTAGCCGGATCCAGCTATCGGACGTGCGTGTGCAGGAGCCAAAAGGATCAACGTGGCGCCGCCCGGCGATTCATCCAATTCACCATGAAGATTCGCTATGTGCGCGCTCGAATGCCCGCACGACGCTGCTAATGACTTGAGCAACCCATCCGCGGTATCCACGCCTTGATTGCCGTGGTCATGCTCGCCGCCCGACGGGAATATTGATACTACATTCTGCTCAGGTCGGTATCCCTTCTCGACGTGGAACGGATCCCACGGCGAATCCTCCTCGTTCTCGGCAATGCAGAAACTGAACTTCCTCGGCGTCCCAATCGTGTCCATGTCCAACACGCCCGGATACCAGTGACCACCGTTCTTGAGGGTCAACGTGAACGCCCTTCCAATCGTCACGTTCACCTTCGACATCTTGCCCGGACCCAACGTCGCGCGCCTATAGTTCAATCCGATCTCGTTACGGATCGGACCATTCACCACAATCAACGGCGCACCGGCCGATGTCGACATTAACAAACCGCGAACCTCGAACGGTTCCATGCTCGAAATCGCTTTGCACGCCGCAATCACAACCGGCAAATGCTCGGGTTCGCAACCCGCCATCACGCAATTGACCGCGATCTTCTGAACCGTCACGATCCCGTTCCCCGGCGGCAATGTGCAGACCACTTCCTCCGCATCCAACGTCGTCCCAGACAACATCCGCGCCACCTTCTCGTCGGTTGGCGGTATCAACGGAAAGCCATCTCCCCAATCACGATCCAAGAACTCCTGGTTAAACGCGTCAAGAGCCCCGAACTGATCTTCGCCGTTGAACACGAACCGCTTCGCCTGAGCATCTTGAAGAGCCTGATTTTCGATCTCCTCCCCGCTGATCCCACGCGTCAGCAACTCCATGATCTCTTCGACCACCGGGTCAGTCTGCTCGATCGCCTGATCCGTAGTGATGTTGTTGTAGACCAACGGCACCTCAACCCGAGGTATCGGCCCCATGCCAAACGCCTTCGCGCTCGCGTCAGCATCGTGCTGGAAACCATTCGAGAGGATCACGACGGTCGGTACTCCCGCCTTCTCCAACTCAACCATGTCGTAGACAAGCCACGACGTGCAACTCCCTCAATCAGCCGTACAGCCAATAGCGACATCGATCTCCGAAATCGCCTTCGCGCGCAGCGGGTCGGGAAATGGCAAGGCTCCCGAATAGAACCGCACATCAACCGACGGTTCTGCCTGCTTGATTAATTCACCCGCCCGTTTCAACGCATCGTCGCCGTGCGCCTTCCCATTCCACATCAACCCAATCACCTTGTTCTTCAGACTCGATGGACGAGGCGCGTATGGAAACGCACTCACTTCCCCGCGCTGCGGCGAAACTGGATTCACGACTTCAAGTTGGTACATGTTGTCCTCGATGCATCGTGGTTACGGGCGAATCTCGCAAGATTCGAACCCTGAATCTTAGCTATGTTGGCATGTTTAGGATATACCGCATAAAGTTCGTGTTTATTCCGAATCACGCCGTTGAGCCGATGAGACTATACGTTTTTCATAAACGAGGCGGTAATCGGCGAACTATTGAAGTAACATCGTTCCATATCAATTGCGCTAGCACCCGGCTCGTGCGGCTTGGGCGCGACAGAAAAAGCGCATCGCTCGAACAGCGCCAACCCAAACATAAGGAGCGTCAAGATGAAACCATTCACCAGGCATCGGAGGATCAGCGTATCTCTGCTGACCGCGCTTGCCGTAGCTGTAACCGCAGCCTTCATGGCCTGTGGCGAAACCGTCGTCGAGACCGTCGTAGTTGAACGCGAGGTCGTCGTCGAACGTGAGGTTGCAGTACCGCAGACCGTCGTCGTTGAAAGAGTCGTCGAAGGCGAGACTGTCGTTCAGACAGTCGTCGTCGAGAAAGAAGTCATCGTCGAGGGTGAGACCGTCGTTCAGACTGTCGTCGTTGAGAAAGAGGTCATCGTCGAAGGCGAGACGATGGTTCAAACCGTCGTCGTCGAAAAAGAGAGAGTCGTCGAGGTTGAAAAGCCCGTCGTTCAGACAGTCGTCGTCGAGCGAGAGGTTGAGGCGCCTCAACGATCTGGTGGAGAAGTTACGGTTGGCACCGTTTACGTACCACCTCCCCTCTACCTTCCGTCGGCTCAACCATCACCTGAGTATTGGAAAGTCCACGCTTGGGGCATCACTGAGACTTTGCTCCGCACCGACCGCGATGGAGCACCACCGAACCACGGCACGCCGGGAACTAGCGGATTGGGAACCTCGTGGAGCGTTGATGGCAACAAACTCACATTTACCGTCCGCGAAGGCGCGAAATTCAGTGGTATGGGTCAAGATTGGGGACCCCTAACCGCCCACGACGTCGTGTTCTCATTCACGGACGCCGGCAAGGAAGGAAGTCGCGCGGCTCGTGCGGGGTCGTTTAACGACGCCAGTGGCAGAGGTATCTGGGGTTGTGCAGCGATTGACGACTACACATTCTCCTGCGATCACAATCCAGCACAGTTGAGCCCTGAGTTCTTCTACCATATCTCCAACGAGAACGGTCTCGTCTCGATCAGTAGCAAGAACGTCTACGACACGTTGGGTGAAGAGCAGGCGATCCTGACGCCTCACGGTAGCGGACCTTGGGAAGTCACCAAACAGGTCGGTAACGATGAAATGGTTGCCCGAGCCAAACTCGACCACTGGCGTTCGCCGCCGCTCGCCGACTCGCTCCGGATTATCGAAATCCGAGAAGCCTCCCAAGCAGCAGCAGCCCTCATCACTGGTGAAATCGACATCGCTCAGATTCCGAACTCGCTTGTCATCGACACCGAGAACCGATCGCGCGGCCGACGCGTTCAGATCACTGGCGGTTTGCCACAGAGCATCTACTTCGGCGGAAACTTCTGGACTGACCAAAACTATCAAAACGACGATGCGATCCCGCCGCGCGAAGGTCACAAACCCGACGACGATCACCCATGGATCGGCACCGGTCCGGACGACCAGAATGCCAACACCGTTCGCAAGGCGTTGTCATACGCGTTGAACCGGGAAGTGATCAACGCGACCATCCTGGGTGGTTTGGGTCGCGCCTTCTATACGGAGGTTGGGTACGAGCCCGACACTCCTTGGTGGCAGGATCACTGGCTCAACGAATACAACCCCGAGATGGCGAAGCAAATGCTGGATGATGCGGGATATCCCGATGGTTTCTCGATGGGCTTCTGGGTACCACCGGACAGTCCATTCGTGAATCCCGAGGTCGGCATCGCAGTTGCCGGACAATGGCGTGATGTAGGAATCGACGTCCAGATCACCTCTGAGGCGTACTCCGCAAGACGACCCAAGTTAGTCGAACGTACGATGGAAATCCCTTGGATCTTCGTGAACCAAGGTTCTCCACCATTCACCGGAGCGAAGTACAACAGGTACAACTCAAACCCGGGCTGGAATTCCGGTATCGAACTCCCTTACGACATCATGAAGGATTGGGATTCGAGGTACAGCGGGCTGAACGCCGAAGCCGATGCGGAGGCGATCTACGCGCTGAATACGGAGATCGAGAACTTCCTGCAAGAAACTGCGGTTTCCTTTGGAGTGGTCGAATTAGTCAAATGGTGGGTTAGTGGACCTGACATCCTCAAGTGGGACGCCTACAGGCACAACGAAAACGCACCGAACTCGTTTGACCGTATTCTGCTAGATCAGTAGACCGTAACTGCAACTAGCTCTAACTCCATCTCGCTCGGTACGCCCGTCTTCTGAGGCATCGGGCGAGGTGGAGTTCACAACACATCGCTGGTCGAGTCAACCATTGAATTGGCAAAACAAGCGTTGTCCCATGCAATGGGGCCACTAGCCAATGAAAGTTTTCCTCGCAAGAAGACTTGTCTACAGCGTCGTGCTAGTGTTGGCGACGACTATATTCGTGTTCGTGATGTCACGTCAGTCGGGCGACCCCCGTCATCTCTTCATGAGTGAACAGAGCACGCAAGAGGAGTGGGATGCGTGGGGTGTCGAATTGGGGTTGGACAAACCCTTGTATTTGCAGTACGTCATATGGCTCGGAAACGCGTTGACTGGAGACTTCGGAGAGTCGATCCGACAACGTCGGCCAGCATTGGATGTAGTAATCGAGCGGATACCCGCCACTGCAGAACTGGCCTTGGGTTCATTCCTTTTCTCCGTGGCCACCGGCATCCCATTAGGAGTCCTTTCAGCTCTCAAGCGAGGATCCATCCTTGACTATTTGGGTCGAACATTCGCATTGATCGGGCAGGCGGCCCCGGTGTTCTGGCTCGGTATCGTCTTGGTTCTCATATTCAGTGTCAATCTCGGCTGGTTGCCAGTCGCTCGGCGAGGGGGATTGGAACATTACATCCTACCCTCCATCACGCTCGGATGGCTGTTTGCTTCGAGTTTTTTGAGGCTCACCAGGTCAGCGATGTTGGAGGTCCTAGATTCTGAATTCATTAAGTTTGCTCGTGCCAAAGGCGTGCACGACACGCGCGTCATTTGGAAACATGCGTTCCGAAACGCATTGCTTCCCTCGCTGACTTACGCCGGCATATTGTTGGCCGGTTTGATCACTGGCGCTGTGATCACGGAGACCATCTTCTCTTGGCCGGGGCTCGGATCGTTAGCAGTAACCTCAGTTCTCCAACTCGATTTTCCCGTCCTAACCGCGGTGGTATGCGTCATCACGTTAGCGTATGCAGGGATGAGTGTCATAGTCGACTTCACATACGCGCTTGCGGATCCACGGATCAGGTTGGAGTGAGGTCGTGAATACAGCCTCCAACACCGCTGGCGACACTACCGCTGTCCAGGTCGTTCAACCCAGCGACTCCTCGCCATTCATCAATCGCTGGATTCGGCGTATCCGGTATTGGCCCGTCGTTCCTATCATCATTATTTCCGCTTTACTGATCGCTGCCATCTTCGCAGATCAACTAACTTCCTTCGACCCTGAAAAAGATGACTTGATTTCGCGAAACATTCCACCTGTTTGGCAAGAAGGTGGAACGTCCAAACATCTGCTAGGAACAGACCCGTTGGGGCGGGATATGCTTACTCGCATCATCCACGGTGCACGCATTTCCCTCCTGATCGCCGCAATCGTGCTATCCATCGGCACCGCGTTTGGTCTTCTCGTCGGTCTAATCGCCGGTTATTTGGGCGGCACATTCGATGAAGTCCTCATGCGCGTCGTAGATTTCACCTTTGCCGTACCATTCATCCTCGTCGCACTGGTCACCGTCATCGTTTATGGACAATCCTTCGCGCTTGTCATCATTCTGCTCACGATATTCAGCTGGAACGGTGTGGCGCGCCAAGCTCGCGCCGAAACACTGAGCCTAAAGACCCGCGACTACGTTGCCGCATCGCAGGTAGCCGGCGCCAGCATTTGGCGGGTTATGTACCGACACGTAATGCCGGGGCTCATCAACACCGTCATCGTCGTTACTACCCTGAGACTCGGCTCCCTGATCCTCACGGAAGCCAGCCTCTCTTTCCTCGGCGTCGGTATTCCGCCACCCACACCGGCATGGGGCGTGATGGTCGCGGAAGGACGCAACTACATATACACCGAGTGGTGGATTTCCTTCTTCCCCGGACTCGCCATCATGCTCACGGTCCTAGCTTTCAACTTCCTGGGCGACTGGTTCAGAGACCGCTTTGACCCGCGCCTAAGACAACTTGACTAACTAGTTCCCCCTCCCCTTGATACAAGGGGAGAATCAAAGAGGGGTTTACAAGAGGACACACAAAATGAAAATCGCATGGATCGGCATCGGGCACATGGGCAAACCGATGGCCAAACACATGATGACTGCAGCCGAGGAGTTCACCGTCCACGACCTCAACCCAGAAGCCGCCACCGACATGCTCGAAGACGGCGCGAACTGGGCCGACACACCTGCCGAAGCCGCTTCCGGCAAAGACCTCGTCGTCACGTGCCTACCAATGCCGCAACACGTCGACGCGGTCAGCTTCGGCGACGACGGAATATCCGAAGGAGTCGAAGACGGCGCGATCGTTATCGATTGCACATCAAACTCGCTCAACATGGTCCAATCCCTCCACCAGCGGTATGCCGACCAAGGGATCACCTTCCTCGACGCCCCCGTCAGCGGCGGCGTCGTAGGTGCGCAGGAACGCGACCTCGCTGTATACGTCGGCGGTGACCGAGGCGCCTACGACGCCATCAAACCCACACTCGACGCAATGGGGGACAAAGTCCAGTACTGTGGTGGCATCGGCACTGGAACGATCTGCAAACAGATGAATCAACTGTTCGGCGCCATAGTCGGCATGGCGCGCATGGAAGTTATAACCGCAGGGGTCAAAGCGGGCACCAGCTTCGAAGTCTTGGTTAAAGCGATCCATGAAGGCTCTGGCGGAAAGCGTCGTCCCTTCGATGGATTCGAACGCCCACCTGAAGACTACGACGACACCGAATACACCTTCTATCTGGAACTCATGGCTAAAGACGTTCGACTGGCGAACGAGATTGGTCGTTCGATGCGAGTACCCCTGCCGTTAGGCAACTTGGCCGAAGCGCGCATGATCGAAGGTCTCAACCGCGGTTGGGGCAAGAAGCGGGGGGAAATCATCGGCGAAATCCAACAGCAAATCTCAAACGTTGACCTCAAAGTAGATGGCTGAACCCGCCACCCTCCCCTTTTTGCATATCGCAGCGGAGCAAAGGGGGACGCGAGTGAAGCACAGCGAAACTCGCAGGGATTCGTAATGCCGCATGATCGCCCCCCGACTCTGTCTTAAAATCACATAGAAGCGCATAACCACCCAAGGAATCTCCAACATGAAGACCGCAGACCCGGCGATAAACACGGTCATCGACAACATCGGCATCATGGTCGCCTCAGAAGGAGGCTCGCTGGAGCTCCTCGAACTCACCGACGACTACATGAAGGTCAAATACAACGCCGGCACCAACGAAGAGTGCCCCGAATGCGTCCCCATGACCGACGCCGTCTACCAATTCATGCGAGCGTCCTTGGACATCCACGCGCCACGCATCGCCACGCTGGAAGTGGTGGATTGATCACCTCCTAAATCAACGTGATGGGGTGTCGCGCGCAACACCGTCATCCCGCGAAGGCGGGCGCTTCAGCGGGCGGTACGCCCATCCATAAGTGCGGCCGGGATGTGATGCCGACGACCGTTAACCGCTCGGAAACTTGATTAGTCATATAATTAGCTAATCAAGCCCCAAGGATCCAGCCATGGTTACCGTCAATGTGCACGAAGCGAAAACTCATCTCTCACGCCTTTTGGCAGAAGCTGAGGCCGGCGAAGATGTCGTGATCGCCCGGAACGGCAAACCCGTCGCGAAGTTGGTGCCGTACGCACCCAAAGGAAGGCGGCAATTCGGAACGCTCAAAGGCAAAATCAAGATCGACGAACGGTTCTTCGAGCCCCTGCCGGAAGAAGAATTGAAGTTGTGGGAAGGCGGCTGATCTTTGCGATTGCTGCTTGATACCCACGCGTTCCTTTGGTGGTTTGCCGGAGACCCCCAACTTTCCAACCACATGCAAGACGCCATACTGACCGAAGACAACGAAGTAGTGATTAGTTCCGCTACTGCTTGGGAAATTGCGACAAAGTATCGTTTGGGCAAGTTGCCAGAAGCGGAAGAACTTGTGCTCGACATTGCCGGTTACATGGCTGATCAAGATTTTATCGAACTGCCAATAACCCTCCAACACGCCCTCCGTGCCGGATCCCTACCCGGCCCGCATAGCGACCCGTTTGACCGTATGCTCATTGCGCAAGCGATATCTGACGACCTAGTTCTAGTCTCAAACGAAATCGCGTTCGATAGTTACGGTGTCCGGCGGATGTGGTGATTAAGGAATCCCCAAATCCAAATCGACAACCCTCGGCGAGGCGGACTGTAAGCCGAGTTCTGTCCGGGTCCCAGCGAGGTTTACAACCCCTAGGCCTTCCTCCCTCGAATCGGACCCTGTGCGACCATCCATCTGCGATCACGGTCGCCCGTGACCTCTAGCGGCCTACCCGGGAGCTGACGCGGGCATTCGTCTTGGCGCTCCCCTATTTGGCCTTGCACCGAGCGGGGTTTTCAATGCCGCCGACGTTACCGCCGACGCGGTGCGCTCTTACCGCACCGGTTCGCCCTTACCTGATGAAACGCACAACTAAATGCGCGTCTACAGGCGGTATTCTTTCTGTTGCACTTTCCGTCGGGTCGCCCCGCCCTGCCGTTAGCAGGCGCTCCTGCCCGTTGGTGCTCGGACTTTCCTCCACAAAGACGGTCTAAAACCGCCCTCGCAGCGGTCGCACGTCCGCCTCGCACTGACCTCAGAGTAACATCCAACCGAACTAGACTAGGCTAGGCTCTCACCCTAGGTCGCACTTTGACCCCGTCTTCCGAAACCTCGACATCCTCGACCAATGCCACGAGCGCATCACGCGCCCGTTCCACATCACCGGAACCGACCACGTCCGCTATCAGATCACGGGTCCAACGCTCACGTGACACCCTGCCGTTCTTCGACCTGCTCGCGCTATTGCCAGTCTCCTGTTCCTCTTCGATCAAGCGGCGCACACGCTTGATTTCTGACAGAAACGGCTCCAAGTTTTCCAGATCGCCACGACCGGTCGACACCACCCGCGCTTCATTCAGGAACGTCTTCTCGGCATTCTCCATCTGCTGCTCAAGTGTTAGACCAGTCTCAATGGGCCTGATCTGTTTCACCTGCTCCGGCTCCCACGCCATCACCGCTTTGCGCACCTCGCCATCCAAATCATCGGCTCGCCACTTAGGGCAGACGATGCCGTTACTACCACTCCCGCTCTTCGCCGCGCGTCGATGCTGACACTCGTAAAACTCGTAATAGCGGTAGGTCTTCGAAGTTGTCGTGTCATCTTGCCGACGCCAGGTCCTTCGGCGCGTGAGACCCGGCACACCATGACCGCACTGACCGCATCGCAACAATCCGCCGAGTAGGAACGGGTCTTCAGATTTCGACAACCTTCGCTGTCGTTGCTTGACCGTTAATTCATCTTGCGCACGACGGAACAACGATCGGCCGATTATCGGCTCGTGGTTGCCAGACACCAAGAAACCGTAGCGAGTGTAAGTGCCCACGTAAACGCGATTCTTCAGGATTATTGACACCGTCGCCGTCGACCATGGCTTGCCTGTGCGCGTCGGAATGTTCCCTGCTGCCAATCGCTGAGCGATCAAACGCATCCCGACGCCGTTGCTGGTCCTCTCGCCGTTTTCGTCGGTGATGTCTTCATCGCCGACGTACCATTCGAAAATCTGCCGCACAACCTCAGCCTCTTCAGGCACCGGTTTCAGCGAACCATCTGCTCCGCAGCGATATCCGTACGGTGTCCTGCCCAGCACTTTCCCGCGCGATGCCTTTTCGCGAATTCGATTGCGGATCCGCTTGCGCAGCCAGTCCGGCTCGCCCCGCAGCCCGAGCAGTTCCTCGCCGTTCTGCAACGGGTCTGGCAGCTCCATATCTGTACAGATCGCGTCCGAACCCGATCGTCGGATGTACAGAAGTCGCTCTACCAAGGTCTCCAAATCGCCGGCCAAATGCGACGCGTCTGGAATGACCACCAACGCGGGCCGGCCATGCAGACCCTCAAGCCGTTCCATCAACTCCGCAAATTGCGGATCCCCGAACTCCTCTGGGATCTGCCGAGTGAACGCCGTGCCCAACTCCTCACTCAACTCCGCCTCAACGCTCTGCAACAACTGGTCATCCTCTTCCAGACCAAGGATCCCCGTCAGGTGATGACCTCCCGAACGGCAATATTCGACAATCTGTTGGACAGGGTCAGCAGAGCTATCCAGCTTCAGCCGACTTTCAATCTCCGTTATTTGGCCCCACGAACCAGCTACCGCACCAACAGAACCATCCCAATTTCGGGCATTGTAGGTGACAGGCGCATCTGAGTCGTCTTCGATCTCGCGTCGTCTGACGTAGCCGATGGCGCGCATGTCAAATCAGTCCGTGCTAAGCGTGATCAAATACTTGCCGCAATGACACAGTATCGGGTCTGTGGCCTGCTTCAGCACGTTCAGTTCGCCCATCGAGACCCGCTCGGAGCAGCCAGCGCAGATGTCGCGTTCCACAACCGTCACCGCCATCCCGCCGTTGTTCTTGAACAATCGGTTGTACTCGCCGAGGTGCTGTGCCGGAATCGCGCTAGCAGTCTCGTTGCGATGTTTCAGAGCCTCGTTGTACTCGGTAGATATCCGCGACTGCTCATCCGTTCCCGACTGCTTCTGTTCCGTCCAATCGACCTCCATCGCTTCCAACTGCATCTGGAGCTCTGAATGCACCCTTCGCGCCTCATTGGCAGCGTTCTTGATCGGCTCCATGCGCTGGTCTATGGCGTCGATTCGGTTCGCATGCTCTTGGACCTGCAACTCCATACGGTAGTAGTCCCGAGGATTCGTTACATCGCCACCGCTGTAGAGCCTCTCCTCAACCTCGGCGCGGTTCTGATTCTCCGACGCCCGATCAAGCTCCAACCGCTTCATCGCAACCTCTGCCTGCATCTGCGACCGCCTCGCCCGCTCGCACTTCTCACGCAGATCCTTCAATCGTTTCGCCTTGTCCTGCAAATCCAGCGAAATCTGCGAATACGACTGTCGTTGCCGTAGCAACCCTTGGTCGATTTCCTGCAACGCGAGCAGTGCTTCAAACGTGTTCAAATTTCTGGCTCCCAGCGTGTTTCCCAATCAGCGCCCACAACGGCGCGATGACACTTCGAACATCTAACTTAATCATATCAAACTCACTTCACAGCATCGATTTATCACCGTTTTACGCCTCCCTGAACTGCACAACCCGCATCGCGTTATACATTAAACCGAGATGCCTTCCACCCTCGGAGAAACCGCTTAACCAAATGCAGCAACTCCCTACATTCGTCAGGAACTCGCCGCGAACCCGAATCGTGTGCACTATCGGGCCAGCAACCGGCAACGTCGTCCGAGCACGACAACTGATCCGTGCGGGAATGTCTGTCGCGCGCCTCAACCTCTCGCACGGCGACTCCGAGCAACACTTCGAGTACGTCGAGGCGATCCGCGAAGCCGCCCATCAGACGGGCGTCCCTATTGGCATCCTGGCCGACCTGCCCGGACCCAAATATCGCATCGGCACCGTAGATCCAGACCAAGCCGTTACACAAAGCGGCCGAGAAGGCATATCAGTCAACGCCCGCGACAAATTCGTCCTCACCGCTGAGCGTGTCTATACGACCTCGGAACGCGGAACCGTCTGGCCCTCTGGTCTCCACAACGACATTCGACCGCGCGCACGCATCCTCATCGACGAAGGTGCGGTCGAACTGCGCGTTGATCGCGTTGACGGCGTTGAGATCCACTGCACCGTCAGGCGCGGCGGCCTGATCCAGTCCGACAAAGCCGTCACCGCTCCTGGAAACACATCTACTCTCGACTACTTCACCGACGAAACCATTGCCGCTCTCGACTTCGCTATTGAAGCCGACGTCGACTTCGTAGGTCTCTCGTACATACGCAACCGCCACGATCTCCGCGCGGTTCGCGATCGTTTGGCCGCGGCTGGACGAACTCCGGCCCTAGTCGCCAAGATCGAGATCAAACAGGCCGTCGAAAACCTCAACGAAATCCTCGACGAGACCGATGCCATCATGGTTGCCCGCGGTGACCTCGGTGTCGAAATGCCGCTACACCTCGTTCCCATGATCCAGAAGCGCATGATCCGGATGGCCAACGAGGTCGGAAAACCCGTCATCACGGCAACCCAAATGCTCGAATCCATGCGCGACAACCCATACCCGACGCGCGCCGAATCGACCGACGTATACAACGCCGTCCGCGATGGCACCGACGCTGTAATGCTCTCCGCCGAGACATCCGTCGGCGACTACCCCGTTGCCGCAGTCAGATTCATGGCCCGCGTCTCCAAACTCGCCGAACGCTTCCTCGACAACGCCATGCTCGGAAACCGACGCATGGCAATCATTGAAAAGGAAGGGCGACACGCACAAATCAACTCCATCATCGCCTTTGACGCGGCACGAACCGCCGACACCCTACGCTCAAAAGCCATCATCACCTTCACTGAAACCGGCACCACCGCCGACCGAGTAGCCGCATTCCGACCACGAACACCCATCATCGCCCTCTCACCCAGCGAAAAAGCCCTCAACAACCTCTCGATGCGCTGGGGCGTAATTCCCCTCCTAACTGAACGCCTCGCTGAACTCGACCAGATGTTCGACTACGCTGCAGCGCTGGCAAAAGAGCAAGGTTTCGCGAAAGACAACGACACCGTCGTACTAGTAGCCGGCGTCCCCATCGGCAAATCCGGAAGCACCAACCTCCTCCGCGTAATCACCATCGGCGAAAACGAAGACGGTCCCGCATCCTAGACTCAACCCCGAGTCTATTCCGATCCCGATTCAGCCCTCTCTCGCCGCTCATCCAGAATCTCAATAGATCGCGTCAATCTAGACCTCAAATCCTCCACTCGCGACACCTCCGTAGGCACATTGCCATAACAAGCCGCGTTGAAGCGCGACGTTATATCGGCGATAGGAGCACCGTCCAGGAACGTTGCCAACTCCGGCTGACGCTCGCTCGGAGTCAATCGCGAGTTGAACTCCCAACCACGCTCCAGAGCCATCTCCAACGTCTCGAAATACAGGATGAAGACCTCCTTGATACCCGGCTCGTCTGGATAGTTCCAAAGATGTCGCGGTGTGCCCCGGCGCGTCATCCAGTCCGGCAACAAACCTTTCAGCAGGTCTAGGTACGTCACCTCTTCCACTTCGTCACGGATCGTCTCGCGTTCGATCCCGTCGTCGCGGTTCAACCGCCTTATGATCCGCCGATACGCCAACGCCACGACTATCAGCACCACAAACAGCAACAGGAACGTCAGCGGCCACTGCAATATCTCCAGCACCGCTTCCACCCACGCGCTGTCTGCCGCCTCCGTCGCTTCCCGTTCCGGGAACTCCGGACGCTGTCCCTGCCCCTGCTCTTGCTCCTGTTCAGGAGGCTCCGAGCCGAAGAACGACTGCAAGAACTCGATTATCTTGGCGATCACCCAACCGATCGCCAGCAACGGGTACCGCAACAGGAACAAGATCGCATCAACCGTCCATCCCCACAAAATCCACAGCGCGTTCAAACCCGCGTACCCGTACCGTCCGCCGAAGAATCCCGCTATCAATCCGGTACCGAGAAACAGCCCCAACGCCGCGACAATGATCCGCATCCACTTGCCAGCCACTGGCGAATCGTTCGGCAAACGCGCAACCGCCATTCCCCCCAGCGTCGCGATGAAGTACGGAATCAGCAACTGCGCCAACCCGATCGGTTCTGACACGAACTCGTCGACGATCAAACCCACAGCTAGCACTACCAAACCACGCTTGAATATCCGCTTCAAGTGATCCGGCGCGTCGCTGTCATCCCGAATAATCGTCGATGTCCGACGCCAAATCACTAAACTCACGATCAACGCGATCACCAGCGAAGCAACCGACTCTCCCGTTAAATCTCGGTTGAAGAGGTGATATATCCACGCCAGATCGAAGTTGAACCCATCACCGAGACGCGTCGTCGCAACCGCCGCGTAAATCATCGCCAAGCCCGCAGTACCGTAGATCAACGCTATGGTGACCAGGCTGCCGCGCAAACCGCCCACGATCCAAGACGTCACCATCCCGGTCAGGTACAGGAGCAGAACCATCCCCCAGTGCAACGGCGGATAGTCCAGACTCAACCCGGCGCTGATAACTGCGATGATCGTGAATAAAATCACGCTCTCCGCGACCGCGATCGCGGTGAACACTATCTGATTACGCCAATCAGACACGGTCGTACTCACGCACCGGAGCGTTCATCCGGGCATTCATCTCCATCTGCTCGTCCACTACCGACATCAACAGTTCCTCGATATCCTCATCGATCTTGAATATCTCGCGTGCATCCACAACCCGTATCCCCGTCACCCGCGGCGGATCCTCACGTCCTACCCACGCAATCGACACGCGGTGTCCCACCTGCTGCGAGTGATGCAGATACGCAACCACCGGCTCGGTCAAAAATCCCGCGACCAATATCAATGAAGACCCGTTCGTGATCGCATGTGCACCACGATCCACCGCCAACGTCTCCAGTGATGTCAGTGACAGCGGCTGGACAAACGCCAGCGCCTCCAAGATCGTCCGAACGTGATGCGGACCATCCCCAGGCGTAATCGCCGCCATCACCCCGCGCGTCGGACGTACCCCGTTCGCCACCAATCCGACTCGATAGCCAAGGTCCGCACACCTCACCGCAATCGACGCCGCTCCCGTAACCGCCGACTCCAAAACGTCGTACTTGTAACCATGCCACGCGTAGTCCACCGTCCGAGACTCCATCATCACCACAACATCGTTGCTCACGCTCTGATCGTACGTCCGCACCGTCAACTCGTCCCGCTTCGCGCTCAACTTCCAATCGATACGCTTCATTGGGTCGCCCGGTCGATAGTCCCGAATGCTGCGAGGTCGTGAAGGATCATCCAACAGCGTGTCCCGGCTTAGGGTGTCGCCCATCGGCTTGGCCGCCGGCAACTCCCAACCATCCAACGGCACGATGCGCGGGTAAACCGTCACCCCTTGCAAAGATCGCGAGTCGCGTCGGACCGTCCCGAACAACCCGAAAAGATCGCCGCTCCTCAACTCCGTCGGACCGATCGAGTAGTGGCCACGATGGTGTGCCTTGATCTTGTGCCGGAATCGCACCCGTTCGTAACCCGCCAGACTCGTCGTCTCCACAATCTCGCTACCACCCGCGTACGCCCGACGCTTCACACCCTCGTCACTCAAAGGCAACAACCCCGTCGGCAAAAACTCGATCAGTTGCACCCATGGAATCGGCAACGGCTTCCGATTCTCCAAGGTCATCACAATCTCGATCTCATCGCCCACAAACGCGTGACTGTCCGACGGCTGAGCGCCATACGCCACCTCCGCCAACGACAGCTTCGACCACAACGTCCCACCAGCCGAAATCACAAACGCCGTAGTTCCCAACGCAACCACCAGCGCCGAACCCGTTCCGGCCCCAACCGCAATCACCACCAGCATCAACAACATGAAAAGCTCACCGATAACATCAGGAGCCCGCAAATCCTTAGTCCGCTTCTCCCGAAACGTCCTAATAACCGGATTAATCATCATCTCAACACCTCAACACATCCCCCCTTCTTCAGGAGAGAGCTAGGAGGAGAACCGTCCCTTTCGCAAAGCGAAGCGGACGCGGAGCCGGGCAACCAGCATGATGATCGTGTTCGTCGCACTCCAACACATCCCCCCTCCTTCAGGAGGGGGCTAGGGGGAGGCCAGTCCCCTTCGCGAAGCGTAAGGGGACGCGGAGCGGAGCGAACGCAGGGGATGCGCGACGGCTGATCTAAACCCCCTTTAATTCCCCCTTGGACATCAAGGGGGAGGAGGATGGAATACATCTCACCTCTCTATCGGCACCGGTACCTGCGACACAACATCATCGATGATCTGCGACGCATCCCGACGCCTCATCTGCATGCTCGACTCCAAAACCACCCGATGCGACAACACCGGCGCCGCCAACGCCTTGACGTCATCCGGCATCACGTACCCGCGTCCGTCGATAGCCGCATGGGCCTGTGCCGCATGTTGCAGCGCCAGCGAACCGCGCGGGCTTGCGCCCAATCGGATCTGCGCATTGTTCCGAGTCGTTCTAACTACTGAAACCAGATACTCGCGCACATGGTCCGCTATCCGCACCTGCTCGACCACGTTCCGCGCACGTTCGACATCCTCCGCCGACGCGCAAACATCCACCGACAACGCTCCATCACCCGTCTGGAAACGCCGCAACATCCGCGCCTCCTCATCGTCCGACGGATATCCGATCGACAGCTTCAACAAGAACCGGTCCAGCTGCGCCTCTGGCAGCATGAACGTTCCCTCCATCTCCACCGGATTCAGCGTCGCCAACACCAGAAACGGCGAACTCAGCGCCATCGTCACTCCATCTATCGAAACCTGCTGCTCCTGCATCGCCTCCAGCAACGCCGACTGCGTCCGAGGCGTAGCCCGGTTGATCTCATCCGCCAACAGAATCTGCGTGAAGATCGGACCCGACTTGAACTCGAACTCGCTCGTCCCCGCGTTATAAATATTCACACCCAAAACGTCCGACGGAACCAAGTCCGGCGTGAACTGCACACGCTTGAAATCCAGACCCAACGAAGCCGCAATCGTCTTAGCCAGCGTCGTCTTACCTGTACCAGGAACATCCTCCAGCAACACATGCCCACGCCCCAGCATGGCGATGATGGCAAGCTCTATCGCCTCATCCTTACCCACGAAAACCCGCTGCACATTTTCACGGACCTTCCGTGCGAAATCCTGCACGAAAGCCGCATCGACATCCGTTTCCGTCGATCCCCCAAGTTTTTCTGCGGTTTGAGTCAAAAGAACCTCGATTTCTCGATACAACACACCCGAAACACCCACACAACGCAACCTCTAATCTTAACCCCAACACCCCCACGTCATACCCGCGGCCCCACCTCGTCATTGATGCAGCGATCTCCCCTCTCCCTTGATGGGAGAGGGCCAGGGTGAGGGTGACCCGCCCCTTTCGCAAAGCGAAAGGGGCGCGAGCAAACGAAGTGACGCGAGCGGGGTATGCCCGGGGCGGCG
>VXSB01000032.1 GCA_009838175.1 Chloroflexota bacterium | reverse complement strand
GCGGAGTACACCTTAAATTCACCGACCAGTGGTCTAAAGACATCGGACCACCTCAATTCAACCAAGGGGACGATGGACCAGGCGGCGTTCGTAGCGAAGCTCTCTCAGCAAGGGATGATATAGGCGGCATGAAGACACGGAAGCCCCCTGCCGAGCCCCGCGAAGCGGAGATCATCCATCCGTCCTACCAAGCGAGCGCGGCCGAACTGCGCGAGGGCTTCTGGCTGAAAGGCACCTTCGAGGATGCGATCAAGGCACTGGTGCAATCCGCGAAAGTTCGGTGCGTGCTGCCCAAGAAGGGGAAGCGCTCAGGTAGGAAATTCGGGTTTCTTGGGCACTTTCGAATATAATCCCCATCGCGAATCTGGCGTCGGCACGCGCGCTCGTTGTTTGCTCTACGGCCGAGGAATCGGTATAAATGGTTAGTGCCCGACCGCAACCGCCCCCAAGGATCAATGCCAACCGGTACGGAATTTGCGAGCCTGTATTGCGGGGCCGGCGGGCTTGACCTTGGATTCATTGCGGCAGGCTTCCGATGTATCGCTGCGTTCGATGCGGATGCGATGGCTGTTGCCACCTATAATCGGAATCTAGGCTGTCATGCCTCTACTGTAGACCTTCGCTCGTGTGATCCCGACGTTGCAACTGCGCTGAAGTGCGCTGACCTTGTGTTGGCTGGACCCCCGTGCCAAGGATTCTCAACGGCGGGTCGGAATGACCCGGAAGACGAGCGAAACTTGCATCTCCAACGCGTGGCCGAACTTGCAGCCGGAAGCGCCGCGAAGGTAGTTGTAATCGAGAATGTGAAGGGATTGCTGGGCGCGAAATATCGTACTCAGTTGGACAGTTGTCTCGGGACACTGCGGGAGTCAGGTTTCGAGGTGTCGTGTCGGCTCTTCGACTTTTCCGAGTACGGCGTAGCCCAGACAAGACGGCGAGTCATAATCCTCGGGACCCGAGGAATAGCACCCGTGAGCCTGGACGGCATACGGAGGCGTACGAAGAGAACGCTCAGGGACGCGATAGGGAACGGACATCAAGCGAGCAACGGACAAGACGGAATCCGCCTCACGGCGAGAGAGGTGAAGATCGCATCGCAGATTGCCCCTGGGCAGAGGCTGACAAACGTCCGATCAGGACCGCGCTCCGTCCACACGTGGAGTATTCCGGAAGTTTTTGGTGAGGTGTCGGAACACGAAGTGTCCGTGCTCGAGGCGATAAGCCGACTGAGGCGGCGTCAGAGGAGGCGTGATGTTGGTGATGCCGACCCGATACGCGCAGAGCAGGTGACGCGATACCTAGGCAAAGAAAGCGACGCCACACTGTGTGCGCTCGTGGACCGCGGGTACGTAAGACAAAGGGAAGGTCGATTCGACCTTACGCACACATTCAACGGTAAGTATAAGCGTTTGCAATGGGGTGAGTGCGCACCCACGGTCGATACGCGGTTCGTTGAACCACGATATTTCTTGCACCCGGATGAGTGTAGGGGGTTCTCTGTCGCCGAGATGGCGGCCCTGCAGGACTTCCCAAAAACCTACGTGTTCCCAGATTGTTTGACGGCTAGTTCGCGACTGATTGGCAACGCAGTGCCTCCTCGATTTGCGGAGCTACTCGCAAGGCAGATCTCCTTCGGTGATACAAGCCAGTGACGATCAAGGAGTTTCGGGAACTGCTGGCGGAATGGTGCCAGGCGAGGGACGAACTGTCGGACGACATTCAAGAGACACGGTCGCTCATCGATTTTCTTGAGCACGTTCTCTTTAGGGAATACGAGCCAGCACGGACCAGTGCACAGGGAGAGTTCGCGGTAAGATTGGCCCGGTGGATCGGCTCTGCAGACGATGATGCCGATAGGCGAGCGCTCTACCTGCTTCTCGGCAGACTGGTGTTCTTGGGACGGGATCAGATGATGGCGGGGTACCGAACCGCCTACAGCAGGAGCATAGCTTCATGGCTCATGGACGTTGAGGCATTGCCATTCTTCGGCGGCGACACTGAAGCGAGGTTGAACGACTCCGTAAAGAAGACGGCCTTCACCGAGATCACCGACAGCTTCGGGCTCGGCAACTTCCTGAAGTGGAACAACATCCCTGGTCAGGGATCGCGATTCACGTGGCAACAGCACCTGACCACGTGGAACCCCTGCGCGTTCATGCGGGATGTGATGCACTCTGGGGCGGCCGTGCCGCGAAGGAACTTGGTTTTACTGGAGGATTTCGTTGGAAGCGGAAGCCAGATGGCCGCAGCGGTGGAATGCGCGTGCGGCTTAGCGGACGTGCATCGAGTGCTCCTGTGCCCGATCGTCATATGTCCGGAAGGGGACAGACGAGCGCGAGCGTTGGCGCAGGAGCACGGAAAGCTGAGTTATTCACCGGTAATGCGGTTACCGGAAGAGGCATTCATCGCAGAGGACACGGTGGCCGATGAACACCAACATCACGCGCTAATCAGGAACACATTGCTGTCGCTACATGCTCTGGTACGCGGTACCCAGGGAAGCTGGCCGCAAGAGACTTCAGCGTTTGGCTTCAGGAAAACAGGGGCAGTCTTTTGCAAATTCGACAATTGCCCGGATAACACGGTGCCAGTGCTGCATCATCGCTCTGATTTAGGGTGGTCGCCGCTGTTCCTCAGGATAGCCAGAGATGCTTGACTGATGGCTGCTAGCAATCCATTCGCGGACCTCTACGTTACCGAGAGTATTGGGACTGACAAGTTCGCTGAGCTGTTTAGTCCGGTGTTAGCCAATGAAAGCCAGACGCATGCGCTCTTTCAGCCGGGCAACATCTTCCTGACTGGGTTGCAGGGGTCGGGCAAGACGGCTCTGCTGAGCCTCCTGAGGCCCGAGGTAATGATTGCCTATCGGAGGGTTGGTGCCCACTGGCCATTGCCGAAGAGCTTGTCGAGGTTCGTTGCCGCAGGAATCAACCTCAATACCAGCAAGGCGAGGGACTTCGGGCAAAGGATACTGTCTGACGAGCCTGATCCTGTGGCCACGAATGCTCTCTTGTTTGGGGATTTCCTCAACTATTGGATAGTTGACGATCTCTTCCACAGCCTAGAGGTAATTCGCGACGACACGGCTACCGAGGTCCATCGGACGCTCGGAGTGCACGCAGACCAGACCAAGCTAGACGAACTCGCCAAGGTCCTGGCTTGCCATCCCTGCTGGTTCGGTTCGCTGGAAGGGGTATCGACTTACGCGGAGCTCAAGCTCGCCATAAATGAACGCATCTACTCGTATCGGCGCTTCCTGAACTACAACGCGGACTTACCTTCGGCTATCGCCCGCTCGAAGACGAGTCCCGGAGAGCCGATAGGTGTGGTTGCCGAGACGTTGAAGCAGTTGGGCGTGATCCAAGAGGGCGTGCCAGTATTCGTTGTGGTAGACCAGTTCGAAGATCTCATGGGTCTGGAAGTCGAGTCCGAAGATACAACTGGCAAGCCGCTCCGCGAGATCGTCATGAAGATGCTGAGCGAAAGACGCCAGCAAGTGTCGTACAGGATAGGAGCGAGGCCGTACTCGCTCTATCCGGATTTCGCGACGTTTCGCACCGGCTCGCCGGCAGAAGAGATGAGGAACTTCAAGATCATCGATATTGGCGAGATCCTCGGATCGAAGGAGGCGCGGCCCGGTCTGTTCAAAGACTTCTGCGAGGACGTTTTTCGGCGGAGGCTGAGCTACACAGGGCCGCAATCGAAGAGCCTACTGACGACGGTGTTCGGCCGGAACGAAGCGCCGGAGCAGAAGGCTCGCCGGTATGTGAGGAGCAATCCAACGAATGTCATTCGGTCGCAGGACGATCTGGCCGACGAGTATCGTGCCGTGCTAGCGAAGGTAGCGGAGCGGGAACCGTTTTCAGCAAGATTGGGTGTGGCTTGGGTGCTTCAGCAGGTGGCTCGGAAGAAAGGTGAGGTGTCTCTTTCGGAGATAGAGCGCGAACCATGGAATGAGTCGCGCCGTCGGTGGTGGAAGAAGGAACGTACTCAGCAAGCGCTCCTGCAGATTGCGGCAAACCAGCAGCAGAGGATGAAGTGGTACGGTGCGAGGGATGTCCTCTCGCTGTCGGGGAGGAATATCCTAGTGTTCCTGAGCATTTGCCAATTCATTTGGGCCGAGTACAGAAGAACTGTCCCGACGACAGAAGGAGACGACAAACCACCGGAGGGGATCCCGGTGAACATTCAGGACGTTGGCATTCACGACGCCAGTTCATACTGGTTTCGTAAGATCAAGGCCGATCCGAATGGTGGGGACGACCGGCATAGATTCGTCAGCGTCCTTGGCGACGAACTTCGGTCAGGGTTGCGCAACGATCGTCGAATGTCCTACCCGGGCCAGACGGGCTTCAGCTTGTCGGAACGAGACTTGGAGGCGAACGCGGACGTCAGCGCTTTCTTGAACAGTTGTGTGGCATATGGTGTGCTGGAATCCTTTCGCCATACAGCGAAGAGCAAGCATCGTGGCCAGAGCAGGAAATGGTATTTGTTTCCGATTCTCACGCCGTATTTTCAGCTACCTACGCACCGAACTAAGGAGCCGAGGTATCTCCGCATAGCAAGCCTTCGCAGGTGGTTAGAGTCGGCTCACCGGAGAGGCGTTGTGTGGGAGCCCGATGACCACACGCAAGAATTGGATGGGGAATCCTCGTCGGGTCGGCAGGGCGACCTGTTCGCCGATTTGAATTGAAGTGCTGCGAGCAAATAGGCCATTTCGTGCCTGGGGCCTTCTCGGGAACGTGCTGATGTCGGCGGATGTCGGTCGGTGGGCTTTCTTGGGATGTGTGTCGATGGAGGACAGGTCTATCGTTGCACTGCAGCTGAGCCGCAGGGCTCTGGATATTCCGGACCAGCTGATGTTCAGTATTGCTGACAGCAAGCAGTCTCGGTTTGTTGAGAAGACAGAGGTGGTCCGGGGATTTTAGACCATACGCTAAGGTGTACTTCGCCAGGGCTG
>VXSB01000031.1 GCA_009838175.1 Chloroflexota bacterium | reverse complement strand
GGCGGGCACCGCCGGCGGGCGCCGTCAGCGCCCCGTGCACTCCCGCCCGTTGCCAATACTTCATTATTCAGTTGTGTTTAAGCTGCATCGGAAAAGGTTGCGCAGACCCGTCTCGACGCGGCGATTCTTCGTTTTCGTGGGCGCCGCTCCGACGGTCGTCGGATCGGCGCTTAGTCGTTATATTACTACAGATGTTGCGAGAGTCAAGTGTGATTGTCTGACTGGAACTCATAGGCGATCGGTCGTATCTAAGTAGAGAACCTTAAGCAGGAAAAGTATCGTGAGAATCGAATCCACGAGAATACCTAGCGAGAACAGCAACATGACACTCTGGAATGTTGGTTCCCAGATGCCCAACGCGTAGAGCACGAAACCGACAAGATAGACCGTACCGTTGGTTAGCAGCGATTGGTAAGCCATGAATTTGGTCTGTCCGACCCCGTAAAACACACCATCTGAAACCGTATTGAAGCAGAACAACACATATGGCACGAAAAGTAGGCTGAATGCCGTGATCGCCCAACTTACCGTTGTCTCATCATCGGACAAGAAATTCGCGAAACTCGGGAATAGCGGAACCAAGGCCAGCCAAATCAAGATCATGCAAGCCGTAATGCCCATAGATGTGTACCAAAGAATCCGCACCCGTGGAATATCGTGAGCTGAGTTGGCAACCAATGCCTTTGTAGTGTCCGCCAAAGCCAGCACCGGTACCAACATGAAACTCCACAGGACTTGGATGGCGAGGTAGTAACCTCCGATTTCCTCAGAACCGATCGTGTTGACGATCCGTACGATCATCACGAAGTAAGCCACGTTGCGAACTAAGCTGTCGGTGCCGCTTCCCAATCCGACGCGCAGATAATCCTTCATATCGGCGAAAGTCGGAAGCGTAGCTAACATTTCTGTTGACACACCGCGGTCCAAAATCAACAGAATTAGCCCAACTGCGAACAATCCCGCACTGGAAAGCAAGGTTGACCACCCTACTCCAATCACGCCTGCGTCAAGCGAAAAGGCATACCCTCCGAACAAAAGACTATCCAGTGCGAACTGTAGGGCAACGTTGACGATCGCCATCAGAAACACGTATCTACGCATTCGCAGTGATTGGAACAGGACAACTATCGCAGCAGCCAACAGACTGAACGGAACGCTGAATATGTTGATCCCTAGAAAGCTACGCGTTTGAGCTTGGATTTCGTCAGACGTGCCGATAAGCGTGATGAACTGGTCTCTGAACAGAAAAATACCGATTGAAAAGATCAACGAAGCGACGAAGATGATTGACATCACACTCTTCGCTCGATCTAGTTGAACGATACGACCACGTCCCAGTTGTGAACCCAAGAAAAAGAAAATCGCCAACACGGAAGCCTCTTGGAACACTTCCACCACTAACCCCACAAACTGCCACTGTGAAACTATCGCCAGACTGCCAGAATCAGGGATCTCATTGCCGATCAATCGCACGCGATACAGCTGATATACGTTCGGCAATCCCAAGAACAAGATGATGAACGAGAAGAGTCGCCAATCCCACTCCAAAATCCGGCTTCTCATCTGATCAATCATCGATCAAATTCTCTTTGTGGGTTTGATGGCATTCAAGCGTGTGCCAACTTTTCGGATTCCGAGGAAGTAATCTTAACGCGCAGAGTATCCGTCTTCAATCCCTATTTGGCATCGTGTTCCCTTTGAATCCTGCTGTAACGCCGCCATCGACCAACAACTCCGAGCCCGTGATGTATGAGGCCTCGTCTGAGGCGAGGAAACAGACCGCGTCGGCGATCTCTTCCGGCTCGCCCCATCTGCCTAGGGGTACTCGTTCAGATCGCCAATCACGTTCTGAATCGACCGCGTAGATGTGCTCGGTGAAGGGTGTGTGAACCCATCCGGGCAGGACCGAGTTGCAACGTATGCCGAACTTTGCGAGCTGAATCGCTGATGCACGGGTGAAGTGGAGCATCCCGGCGCGGGACATTGCGTAGGCTGACCCGTATTCACCTGCGAATTTGCCGGCCATCGAGGACATGTTGACTATCGAGCCGCCACCGGTTTCCGTCATCGGTGGTATCACGGCGCGAGTACCGAGGAGAATTCCTGTCGTGCTGATCTCCATCACTTTTCGCCACTCATCGACATCTGCCTCATAGAGTGTGCCGCGATCCTGAGCACCGGCAAGGTTCACTAAGATGTCGAGCCGTCCGTAAGCAACTACTGTCCGATCAACTACGTCCGTCCAGTTAGATTCGTCAAGAACGTCTAAGTGCGCATACATCGCATCGTGCCCCGCGGAGAGCATTTGCTCGACTGCGGCGTAGCCTCTGTCGTCCTGTATATCGGTGATGACGACTCTTGCTCCCTCTTCGAGCATCTTCCATGCCGTGCAACCGCCGAAGCCCATTCGCTCTCCCTTCAACGACGCCGCCGAACCAGTCAGCAACGCAACCTTGCCCTCAAATCTGTTTCTCGTATCCATGCTCGATTGCTCCTGCGGTTTTTCGAGACCTTTGCAAAACTCAGGTTACAGGGATTACAGGACGGGGTTGTAGAAAGTGCCTACATCTTCAGTTCCCCCTCACCCTAGCCCTCTCCCACGGTGGGGAGAGGGAATGTTGGCTAGGTGTCTCTCCCATCCACGCGATGCAAAATTATGCCACCCCGCCACCTCGCCCGGCATACTCCGCTCCGCTCGGAATGACAAGGCGTGGCGGAATGGTTGCTTCAGGCACGATTCTGCAAGGCGATCACCGCGTTGGGGATCAAGAATCCGTATATACCGAGTGCGGTCAGCAAGCTGAACATTCCGTGAATCCATCTATCCCGCAGAAACAGCATCGCGGGCGCGCCCATCATCACCAAAACCAAAACGACAGCTACCAGATATGCCGAATTTGGCACCAGTGTCATTGCTGCGGCATCAGGCAACACCGCATCCGCGGCAAGTGCTGCAAACACACCCAATATCGTCCACACCACAACCAATCCGAACACGATCACAGTCACCAGATTTGACGATCCGCCTTCCTCGATTCGCTGTTGAATCATCCTCGGTGGGCGGGCCGTCAACATGACTGCCGCGTGTGCGGAGGCTATCAATCCCATCAACGTGCCGCACAGCATTCCCGCCAATATGTCCAACGCGGGTGTCATTGCTCCGGGTCGATCTCGATGCGGGGCGCCAATCCCACGGCAAACGCTTCACATCCCATACGCGCCTTAGTCAGCAAAGCCCACGCTGTCGCCACTTCTTTGCTAGGGGCGACCGCGAACATCGAAGGTCCCGCGCCAGTCAAAACGATGTCGGAGGCACCTAGGCCCGCAAATCCGTCGTGAATCTTCTGCCAATTCGGAAACGCGTGCGGTGCGACTTGCTGAAAGACGTTGAACATGAATGCCGGATGGCAATCGCCTTTCTCGATCATCCGAGCTGCCAACTTCCGCGTCAGGCTCCCGGTTGTATGCGCGGTTGAAGTCAACATGCCAAACATGCGAGCCGTCTTGTTCAATCCCGAACCATCATCACCAACATCTCTCGGGGCAACGATCACGAACCACCCGTGTTCTGGAGCCGGCAAACGCTCTAATTTCTCTCCTCGTCCGCTTGCCAAGGCTGTCCCGCCGCATATGAGAAACGGGACGTCCGAACCCACCTCAGTCGCGATCTCGACTAACTCGTTTTCAGATAATCCCAATTCCCACAGCCGATTCAATCCTCGCAACGTGGCTGCCGCATCGGCAGAACCGCCACCTAACCCAGCCGCAACCGGAATCCGTTTCTGCAAGCTGATGTGTGCTCCTCGACCAGTCCCAGCAACTTTCCGAAGCGCTTCGGATGAACGGACTACTAGATTGTCATCATCTGCTATCGAAGCGTCTGAACACTCGAATTCGATCCCTTCGTTGTCGCGAAACTCCAGCGTGTCGTGAAGGTCGACCGTCTGCAATATCGTCGCCAAATCGTGATACCCATCAGTGCGCTTTCGGATAACCTCGAGCGTCAGATTCAGCTTCGCGTATGCGTGTTCGACGATCACGATCGTTTAGCCTGCAACGATTTCGGTCTTATCACCCTGATGTGCGTTTCGCCAATGATGCGTCAACGCGATCCACTCATCGATACCCAATGTCGCGGGACGTCGCTCGCTGTCGATCCCGACCGCGGCCGTCATCTCTTTCACTTCATCTGTCGTCAGTCCCAATCCGTTCGCCAACGAGTTGTGAAGCTGCTTGCGACGACCTAAGAAAGCCGAGCGCGCAACCTTGAAGAGATTGTCAATCTCGTCCAAAGCTACTAATGGCTCAGACTGTGGCACTAACTTGATCACAGTCGAATGTACCTTCGGCGGTGGGCGAAACGCTGCGGGTGGGACGTCAAAAAGTTTCTTGGGTTCTGCGTAGATCTGGACCGCTATCGACAACAGACTCATTTTGCCGGGTGTTGCGCACATATCCCGCGCGACCTCGCGTTGCAGCATCACCGTCATACTTTCCGGTTTGTGTTCGCGTTCCAGAAACGATCTGACGATCGGAGTTCCAGCATAGTACGGCAAATTCGCAACCACCTTGTATCGATTTCCCTTAGACAACTCCGGCAAATCTTCGAAATCGATGTCCCTAGCGTCTGCACAAACAACTCGCACATCCGGATTGGATGCGAATTTGTCTTCCATCATGACCGCATATTTCGGGTCGATTTCGACTAGTACAACAGAACTGCCAGCGAAGCTCGCGGCATCAACGATGTGGTGCGTCAGCGCGCCGTTCCCGGGGCCGATCTCAATAACCACGTCGCCGACCGATATGTCGGCCGCGTTGACGATGCGTCGGGCGACTGAGTTGTCGTGTAGAAAGTGCTGACCTAGTCGTCGGCGCGGCATATGGCGATTTCGATATCTGAACAGGTCAATGCGGCCGTGCACCTCGAATTCGGAATGTAGCCCGTACTTGGCACCCGCCTCGGCTCGAATCAGATCACCCTGCGTCGCCCAGAGCTATCCGCTTACCGCTGCTTCCTTCCGGACCTGACGGGGTTCACGGGACTCTGCCGCGCAAGAACCCGACTCTCAACACCGAGCATCGAATGCCAGCGGTTCGAACTGCGAAACCTCCACGAGGATTCCGGCCCTGCTGAGCGGATTGCAGGTTCAGGGCACCGCTAGCTCCCCGCTTGGCACGACCGCATCCTTGAATCGTAAACCATCGGACTATCTCCGTCGTATCAAACCAAAGGAAGTAGCAATCTACTCGGTTAGACTCAAGACAAATGACCTTAAACAACGCGAATTCCGTAACAACAAAGGCAATAATCCCAGTCGCCGGACTAGGCACTCGATTTCTGCCAGTGACCCGCAGTGTTCCCAAGGCTCTGCTTCCGGTACTTGGAATTCCTCTCGTCCAGCACGCCGTCAACGATGCTGTAGAAGCCGGTATCACCGACATCGCAATCGTCGAAGACGCAAGAAGCGTCGGTTCATACTTCCACTCCATGCCTGACCTCGAAGGGAGGCTCCGTCAGACCGGACGCGACGAACTTGCGGATCAAATGGTCGAGATATCTAGCCAAGCACGGATCACATCTATCAAACAACTCGAACCCCTCGGCAATGGACACGCTATTCTCCTCGCAAAGAATTTCGTGGACGATGAACCCTTCGTGGTCATCTTTCCTGACGAAATCCTATGGGGCGAGTACTCATCAACCGCTCAGATTCTCGATGTCCGAGACCGCTACGGTGGGAACGTCATTGCTGTCACCGAAACCTCATGGGACGATGTCCACACCAAAGGAATCGTTGCCGGCCCCTCCGTCGAGCCGAATGTCATCGCAATCGAGCAGATGGTTGAAAAACCGCCACGCGATGAGGCTCCTAGCAACCTCGCAATCATCGGGCGCTATGCCTTGGACCCCGCGGTCTTCGAGCACCTCGAACGAATGGAGCGAGGAGCAGGTGGCGAGATATGGCTCACCGACGCCATCATCGCATGTATGGGTCAATATCCCACCCACGCCGTCACCGTAGACGCCATCCGTTACGATGCTGGAGTACCCGAGGGAATGTTCGGTGCGACTCTGCACCAAGCTGCCAAAGATCCGACTATGCGCCAGATGATTGTTGACTTCGCGGCAGAACTTTAGAACTGTCCCTCAGTTCCGCAACTGCAGGACGGCCATGAAAGCCTCTTGAGGTACCTCGACCGAACCCACCATTTTGGCGCGCCGTCTTTTGCCCTCTTTCTGACGCTCTAGCAGCTTCCGTTTACGCGTCACGTCGCCGCCGTAGCATTTTGCCAGCACATTCTTTCGCAACGCCTTCACGTTGGTCCGCGCCACGATCTTCCCACCAATGGCCGCCTGTATCGGCACTGCAAACATCTGGCGCGGTATCAGATCCTTCAATTTCGATGCCAGTTTTCGACCCGTATCAGCCGCCTCCGACGAATGGACGATACTACTCAGGGCGTCCACTTCCTCGTGGTTGACGAGAATGTCGAGTTTGACCATGTTCGCCTCACGATAGCCTGAGGTCTGGTAGTCCATCGATGCGTAGCCTTGCGTGGCCGACTTCAACATGTCATGGAAATCTACCAAGATCGCGGATAGCGGGGCCTCGTATTCCAGCATCACCCGCGCGTTGCGGCCAGCACCATTCATCGAGCCCGACATCGTGCCGTTGCCTGATCCTGCTGCCTGTGTCTGCAGGTACTCCATCCGTTTGAACACGCCGCGTTTCTGCGTCACCAGTTCCATGACATTCCCGTAGTAGGCCGCTGGGACGATGATGGACAAGTCGACCCAAGGCTCTAATATCTCGGCGTAGTCCTTCTTATCGGGTAACTTCGACGGGTTCTCAACGTATATGATCTCGCCGTCGTTCAGCATGACCTGAAACTCCACACTCGGAGCCGTCGTGATCAATTCCAACTCGTACTCGCGCTCCAGCCGCTCCTGCACCACCTCCATGTGTAGGAGTCCGAGGAAACCGCATCTGAATCCGAAACCCAATGCCGATGACGACTCCGGCTCGAAAACCAGCGCGGCATCATTCAACCTCAACTTCCCGAGCGCCTCTCGCAACTCACCGTAGTCGTTTGCGTCCGACGGATATAGCCCCGTGAACACCATCGGTTTCTGCTCTTGGTACTGCACACGAGGCTCTATAGCCGCTTCCTTGACCAGCGTCATCGTGTCGCCCACCATCACATCGCCAACATCCTTGATGCCCGTCGCCACGTATCCGACCTCTCCGACTCTCAATCCCTCTGGCGCACGCATCACCGTCGGCGAAAAGTATCCCACCTCTAACACCTCGCCGTTCGATCCAGAGTCCATGAACTTCGCCCGGTCACGAGCCTTGATCTGCCCGTCAAGAACGCGGACGTACGCAACCACGCCTTTGAACGAGTCGTACTTGCTGTCGAACACCAACGCCTGCAATGGTTGATCCAACTCACCCACGGGCGGAGGCGTCAACTCAATAATCCGCTCCAGCAACTCTTCCACGCCTTCGCCAGTCTTGCCCGAGACCCACAGCATCTCGTCTTTGCTGAATCCGAACGTGTCTACCATCTCTGATGCCACACGTTCCGGCTCCGCATTCGGCATATCGATCTTGTTGATCGCGGGAATAATCACCAGATCGTTTTCCAGCGCCAGATAGACATTCGCCATCGTCTGCGCCTGAATTCCCTGCGACGCGTCGATCAGAAGAACCGCCGCCTCACATGCCGCCAGACTCCGCGAAACCTCGTATGAGAAGTCCACGTGCCCGGGCGTATCGATCAGATTCAGCTGGTATTCGTTCCCATCCTTAGACGGAAAACGCAATCGCACCGCTTGCGCCTTGATCGTGATCCCCCGCTCGCGCTCCAGATCCATGGTGTCCAAATGCTGCTCCACCAGTTCCCGCTCCGAAACTGCGCCCGTCAACTCGATCATCCGATCAGCCAACGTCGACTTCCCATGATCGACATGCGCGATGATGCAAAAATTCCGTATGAGATGTTGGGTGGTCACGTTTTCAATCTTATCGGAGGCACAAGTAAACACCTTTGAAACCCACTAAACTACCCCTCATGCCCAATTCCAAACTCCCCACGTCACTCTACATCCTAGGCGCTGGAACTCCGACGCCGACTCCTACTCGCTTCGGCTCCGCCTACGTCGCAGATGTTGATGGAGAGAAGATCATGTTTGACTGTGGGCCGGCGGCTACTCATAAGTTGGTGCAGTCTGGACTTTGGCCAACGGAGATCGACAACCTATTCTTCACTCATCACCACTTCGACCACGACATCGACTATCCGTGTTTTTTGCTGTGTCGGTGGGATCAGTCGATTGGGAAGGAGAACACGTTGAGTGTGTATGGTCCGACGCTGACTGAGCGGATCACGCATGGAGTGCTGGACAAAGAGGAGGGGATTTTTGCTCATGATTGGATTGCGCGGGTAAGTCATCCGCTCAGTCAGAAAATCCATGTCAATCGAGGAGGAACTCTGCCGCGCAAGCCTCCAGTGGTGAACTCCCGAGACATCGGACCCGGCACTGTCAAAACCGCTGACAAGTGGGAGGTTACGGCTGCGCCTGCCGAGCACGTGCAACCCTACCTCGACTCCCTCGCGTATCGACTCGATGTCAAAGGGGGCAAGTCGATCGTCTTTACTGGTGATACCCAGCCTTGCGACTCGGTAACAGAACTGGCGCGTGATGCTGATGTGATGTTGTGCATGTGTTGGGACGATCAAGAGGTGATGAACGAGGATGGAGAGTCGTTTGGGCAGTGCGGCACTACTGGCGCCGGTCGAATGGCCGAAGCCGCAGGTGTCAAAAAGCTCGTACTCGTTCATATGGGGCCACACATCTCACAACACGGCCCGTTAGAAAAAGGCATTGGCGATATCCGAGAGGTCTACAACGGCCAAGTAGTCTACGCCGAGGAGCTGATGAAACTCGACGTCTAATTTTCGGATGGGCGACTGACTATGCCCACAACCCTCCACATCCTAGGTGCTGGCACACCACATCCAACGCCGTCCCGCTTCGGATCGTCCGCGGTTCTCGAAATCGATGGCGAATTTCTCATGTTTGACTGCGGTCCCGCAACGACGCACAAGCTGGTAAAAGCTGGACTCTGGCCCACGAAGATCGACCACCTCTTTTTCACTCACCACCACTTCGACCACGACGTAGACCTGCCTTGTTTCCTACTCTGCCGCTGGGATCAGTCCGTTGGTAAAGAAAACACCTTGAACATCTACGGCCCACCACCGACCGAGCGTCTGGTTCACGGCATCATGGACGAAGAGAATGGTGTCTTTGCCCACGACTGGTATGCTCGCGTCCACTTCCCGATAAGCCAAAACGTCTACGTCAATCGAGGTGGTACGCTTCCACGCGACCCGCCGGTCGTCTACTCCCGAGATATAGGACCTGGCACTTTTTTGACAAAGGAACGTTGGAAAATCACCGCCGTTTCCACAGACCACGTCCAGCCCTACCTCGAATCCCTCGCCTACCGCGTGGATACTTCATCCGGCAAATCCGTCGTTTTCACCGGTGACGCCGAACCCTGCGACTCCCTAACCGACCTCGCTCACAACGCTGACGTTCTCGTCGCCAACTGCGCCAACGACCAAGCCACTCTTGAAGGCCGAGGTCTCAACCACGGACAACTCGGAACGGTAACCGCCGCCCAAATGGCCGCAACTGCGGAAGCTAAAACCCTCGTCCTCACTCACACATCGCCCGACTTAGCCATACACGGCCCCATGGAACGAGCCATCGGCGACATCCGCGAACACTACGACGGCGAAATAATCTTCGCGGAAGAACTCATGAAACTCGAAATCTGACGCAAGAAATCTATCGAACCACCGTCAACCTCCGGCCAGTCTTTCCTTCCGATGTCTTACTGATAAAGTGGACTGGTTATCTCAGCAGGATAGATGGATGTACGCCTTGGTTCAAGATGTCGAAGTCGTGAGAAAACTGGGGTTAAATTACGTGTTCTACGTGTTTGACGATCGGATCGTTGAGGATAACGTCTTCCAATCACATGGGCTTCGAGTTCGAGTCGTCTAGCATGCCGAAGATAAATTACGACTTCCAGACCTTGCGAGGAGATGTCTTCGGCGGCGTCACGTCCGCAGTGATCGCTTTGCCGGTAGCTCTTGCTTTTGCCATCGCGGCAGGTCTAGACCCCGTCGCCGGCATCTATGGAGCGATCGCAGTCGGTTTCTTCGCGGCAGTGTTCGGCGGAACACGATCGCAGATCTCCGGGCCCACAGGATCGATGACCGTGGCCATGGGTGTCATCGTCACCGCAAACGCGGACAACTTAGCCGCCGCGTTCACCATCGTCATCATGGCCGGACTGATTCAGATCTTCCTAGGCGTACTCCGGATCGGACGCTTCGTCGAATACACACCCTACTCCGTCATCTCCGGGTTCATGTCCGGAGTCGGAATCATCATATTCCTGACCCAGACGCTACCATTCCTAGGTGCTGAGGTCGCCAGTGGCGGGCCCGTAGGGGCCATCCGTGCCTGGCCCGACTTGATCAACCACTTCAATCCTAGCGCGCTCATCCTCGGGGCCGTGACTCTTGCTGTCGCAGCGCTTTGGCCCGAACGATTCAGCAGGTTCTTCCCCGCTACAATGGCCGCCTTGGTCATAGGCACCTTCCTCGGAATACTTTGGCTCACCGATGCCCCCGTCATCGGCGAAGTGCCCACCGGATTGCCTGAACTCGTAACTCCGGACCTTTCGACCGGCACATTGCTCAGGGCTATTCAACCTGCACTTGTCATCGCACTCGTCGGCTCAGTTGACAGTTTGCTCACATCTTTAGTAGCTGACTCGATGACTCACACTCGACACAACCCCGATCGCGAACTCCTCGGACAGGGAATCGGAAATGTCGTGACCGGGTTCATCGGCGGGCTCCCCGGCTCCGGCGCGACACCCGGGACCGTCGCCAACATCAGGGCCGGAGGTTGGACACCACTGTCAGGCGTCCTGTGCGTAGCAATACTGTCAGCAATCGTGATGCAGCTCGGGCAATATGTTGCATCCATCCCCATGGCTGTGCTTGCCGGAATCCTCATAAAGGTCGGATGGGACACCATCGATTGGCGATTCATCACCAGAATCTTCTACGTCCAAAGAGATCATCTGTTAGTGATGCTCCTCACTCTCGGACTCACCGTGTTTCTCGACCTGGTCACCGCCGTCGCTGTCGGCATGATCGCTGCCGGCGTCACTAGCGCTAAACAATTCGAACGACTCGAGTTGGACAGCGTCATTTCGGTTCCCCTGCTAGATCAAGTCTTCTTCAAAGACTATGAGAATCTCGATGATATCGATGTGTTCTCCGCACAAGTCGGTTTGGTAGCCCTCAAAGGCACATTCTCCGTCGCTTCCGCCTCCAAATTGATCAACGCGATCAGTATCGACATCCGCGACCACGAGGTCGTAATCCTCGACTTCTCCGACACCGTATACATGGATGACAGCGCAGCACTCGTCGTCGAGCAGATGATCAACACCGCGGACAACGAAGAAACTGCATGCATCGTCATGGGACTGGACGGGCTTCCCGCCACAACGTTGCGAGCCCTCAACATCCTGCAGAACGTCCCTGAGGATCACTTCGCCGACAACTTAGACGAAGCTAGAGAGATCGCACGAAGCATTCTCGACCGTCGAGCCGAAGCCGCTGCTTAGGCGTTTTCAAGGTGTCCAACACCCCCTACCCTATTCCTCTCCCACAGAGGGATAGGGGATTAAACCATTTCGCGCTGCATCTGAGCCAGACCCATCGGCCCGAGCTCCAGCGCGCGATTATGCCAATCCTTCAAATCGAAGGAAGAGCCTTGCGCTTTTCGCGCCCGTTGGCGGGATTCCAACCAGACTCGCTCACCGACTTTGTAAGAAATCGCCTGCCCCGGAATGCCAAGATAACGATCTATCTCGCTGGCAACAAAATCAGGCGGGAAATGCACCCGGTCGCGCATGAACTCCAGTGCGAGATCGGGCGTCCAAACTTTGCCGGGATGGAACTCGGAATCGTCTGGTATGCGCTTTTCGAGGTGCATTCCGATGTCGATGATGACACGTACGGATCGCAGGGCTTGGGCGTCGAGCATTCCCATGTAGTAGTCGGGGTTTTCAAGATATCCGAGTTCGTGCATCAGACGCTCGGCATATAGCGCCCATCCTTCGACATAGCCGGATGTGCCGGCGAGGAGGCGTTGGTATCGAGACAGTTGGTCTGACAATGTCATCGTTGTCGCGATCTGGAAATGGTGCCCTGGTACCCCCTCGTGATATGCGATTGAGACCTCGCGCCATAGAGGGAACGATGTTTTGCCTCCGGTGGGATACCAAGTCCGCCCGGGTCTGGAGAAATCCTCCGAGGGTCCGGTGTAGTACATGGCAAGTGCGCCGCCTGGTGGAGCGATCATCGCCTCGATTTTCCTAACGTCATCCGCGATGTCGAAATGTGTGCCGTCCATGTCGGCGATCGTCGAATCCTGGAGGTTTTGCATCCACTCCCGAAACTCATCTACGCCGTCAATCGCTCGGTTCGGATCGCTCTCCAACACATCTACTGCTTCGTCGATTGTGGATCCTGGTTTGATCTGGTCTGCTGCCTTCTGCATCTCTGACTGTACCCACCGGAGTTGTTCCCAACCCCATTCGTACGTCTCGTTCAGATTCAGGTCTATGCCGTTGTAAGAACGCGAGGTAAGTGCATAATGCTCTTTTCCCACAGCGTCCCGCTCTCGAGCTTTTGGCAAATAGCCGCTCCGCAGATACTCAGCGAACTTTGAATACGCAACGTTCGCCGAAGTCGCTGCGTCCGACAGTCTTGATGCCAAGGCTTGGTCGACCTCATCTGACTCGGCACCGGCATCGGCGATTCCACCGAAGAAGGGCGTCGCATCGCCCTTACCAACCCATGTCTCTATCTGTTCGATGCAACCAGCGGTCTGTCGTTTCGAAGCAGTTACCTTCCTGTCGATACCCTCGTCCAAAGTGGCTTGGTAGGATGCGATTGAATCTCCGATCCCTTCCATCCGAGACGCGATATTTTCCCAGTCTTCCGTTGAAGATCTAGGCATTAGATCGAAGATCTGACGGAGAGACTGCACCGGCGAATGCAGAATGTTCATTCCGGAGTAGTGCAACCCGGCTTCGTGCTGGTCGATTGACCACGACATCTCCTCTTGCACCGTCTCGCTGCACCTCTGCTCCCGCAACGTCTTCGCCGGTTCTGTTTGAATCCGCTTCAGCACATCCCGTTCAGCATCATACGACCGTTGCGATCCGTCTGGTGAGTAGTCCGGCATCAAATGGTCGTAGCCAGGCACTCCGAGGTAGGTGGCTACTATCGGATTTAGTTCCGCAAGCGTATCGACGAAACCGTCCGCGATCTCAAAGATTTTCGACATCTATCTTTCTCCTCATTAGTCGCCGACTAACTTGTATTTGAAACCGCCCAATCGGAATTCGCCGTCTTGAATGGAGAACGTCTCCCCTGCTCCCCTATTGCCGGACACTTTGAAAGTGGTGTCGGATATCAATTGAGCAGTAGCCGGAGCATGCAGAAGGTACGCCGAAGCCTCATGTCCGCTGAACTGCAACTCATCATCCGAAACTGCGGTGACCCGCATCCAGAATCCGGGTTCGGAGAAATACACTCCCTCGAACTCCCGCAGCTTCGAACTCTCATCTGACGCTGGGATTTCATGCGTGACATCCGTAGGAGCGGGGGGCATCTCATCCCAATCCTCGATCACTGCATCTAGCAATGTCTGGGCCAAGGATGCGGAAATGGCGTTCGGCCAAAGGTTTATTAGAACAATCACCCCAGTCTGAAACGGAGCGTGGAACATCGTCTGCGTACCGAAACCATGAATACCACCGCCGTGTCCGTGATATACCCGATCACCCGACCTATTAGCGCGCCAACCCACGCAATTTCCAAACGTCCAATCTCCATCGAGGTACGCAGGATGCAACATCTCTCGACGGCTACGGTCGCCGAACAACCTGTGTCCGTGATCGCCACCTCGTCGCATGATGTGGGCCAACCATTTTGTTAAGTCAGCGACGTTGGTCATCATCTGGCCGGCAGCGTTCATGCCTTCGAGTTCAGAGTACGGAGCAACCCGCAACGTTTCCGAACCCGGTGCTGGTTGGCTATATCCGATTACTTGATGCAGACCCACAACCGAGGCCATATCGAAAACCGTCTGCATCATACCGAGTCGATCCAAGATCTCCTTCTCGACGAACTGTTCGTACGGTTGGCCTGACAGTCGACTTATCACTTCGCCGAGGAAGCCATATGCCATATTGGAGTATTTCCAAGCGCTATCGGGCGGAATGACCATTTGCACTTCGTCGATGCGGTCAATCATGGTCTGCATCGTGGCAAAGGCTGGTGCATCCCAATCAGTCGCGGGATGCTCAGTAGTAAGTCCCGAGTAGTGAGCCGTCATCCGTCGCAGCGTCACGTCTTCGAGGTCACCTGCGATTCCGGCGGCTGATGTGAACTCCGGGATGTAGAGCAAGAGCGGATCATCCAAGGACAACATCGACGATTCCTGTAGCATCATCAACGCCGTAGCGGTTGCCGTTTTGGTGTTGGACGCGACCCGGAAAATGCTGTGTTCATCGGGTGCTTGCCTGTTCCCAAGCTGCGTCTCTCCGAACCCCTTGAACCAAGCCAATTCCGATCCGCAAACCATTCCAACCGCGATCCCCGGAATTCGGTGCACAAGTCGCACTTCTTCGACGTAGTCTTCCCACATCTGGGTCTTGTCGTTGGGATCAGAAGAAGACATGTTGTGGTGTTCTAGGCTGGTAGGACTATTGACGTTCAACGGTTTAACATCACCAACACTGAATACTAAATCGCCTAGCACGGGTATCCGGCACGATGAAGATAGCAGAAGCCAAGATCGATGTAATCGAGTTCGATGTCCCACGCGTAAGCGTCAATGATGCTCGCGGCGGCATGGGCGGCAGGTTGACAGCCGGCGTCCTCCGCCTCATCACCGACACCGGCATCGAAGGCAACGCCCACATCGGCGACCGGGGTGGTGGAGGCGCAACGACGATCCGCGCGTTCCAATCAGCGTTCGAAGGTCGCCTAATCGGCACGAAAATCGCAGACCGCGAAGCGCTCTGGCATCAACTCAACCCCATGTCCGGCCACGGCGCATCCACATCCTTGCACGCCCTCTGGTCACACATCGACGTAGCAATGTGGGACGCCGCTGGTAAAGCCGCCGACATGCCCGTCCACGAAATGCTCGGAACCGCACGTCGAACCACAGAGGTCTATGCCACGTACCCACCGCGAAACTCCGCCGTCGAAGGCTACGTCGCCGAAGCAGCCGAACTCGTCGAACAAGGCTTCACCGCATACAAAATCCACCCCGGTGCAATGCCGGCAGACCGAGTCATCCAGATGGTCCGCGCAGTCCGTCAAGAGGTCGGTGACGAGATGCGTTTAATGCTCGATCCCAACAACGGCTACAACCTTCGCGACGCTTTAAAAATCGGACGAGCGTTAGACGAAACCAACTTTCACTGGTTCGAAGACCCCGTCCCATGGGGAGACTGGCGCGCCATCCGCACACTTTCCGAGGAACTCGACACTCCCCTCAACATGAGCGACGCAGGAGAATTCCTTTTCCACGAAGCCGCCCGCGCCCTCGAGCAAGGTTGGCCTCCAACCATCCGAGGCACGACCCGCAAAATCGGAATCACTGGACTGAAAAAACAGTGTGGAATGGCCGAAGGTTTTAACGTCAATTGCGAAGTGGGTACCGCCGGCAATTCATTGATGAACGCGGCGAATCTGAACGTCATCATGTCGGTCTTGAACTGTGACTTCTACGAATATTGGAGTCCATTAGAAGCGCAGCAGTTCGGATTAGAGGAGGAGATCCTAGTCAACTCGGATGGTGTCTTGACCGCGCCGACTGCGCCTGGTCTTGGTTTTGAGATCGACGAGGACTTCGTCATGCATCACCGTATTTCAACAATCGATCTCTGAGCGTCCACCTGAACCGTTTTGAACGATAATTGCACCAAACATCCTTACACCAATCTTCGTCCCCGCCACGAAACGCGATGGACTAAGGCAAATAACAAGGTCAGATATTGATGATGGATTACAGCAGTGGCGAGCAGATTCTCGAAAGCCTAGGGGTAACACCCATAATCAACGCCGCCGGACCTGTCACACGATTTTCGGGCACGCGACCGCGTCCTGAAGCTATGCAGGCGATGATGGCGATGGTTGATCCGTTCGTTGAGCTTCCCGAACTCATAGACGCCGCAGGGAAACGGATCGCCGAGATCATCGGCGTCCCAGCCGCGACCATTACCAGCGGCGCATCTGGAGGCCTGACGGTTCAGACGGCTGCAGCAATGGCGAAGGATGACCCCGAAAAGATCTTCCAGCTACCAATCTCGGATGACGTACCGAACGAACTGATCATCCAACGCAACCACCGATTCGGTTACGACCATCTGTACCTGACACCGGGCGCTCGCTTCGTTGAGGTCGGAACTGCAGACGGATGCTCTCCTGAGAAAGTTGAAGATGCGATCACTGACAAGACCGCAGCCATCATTCATCTTGAATCTCCGTACAGCGGCGACAACGTCCTCCCGATCGAAACGCTGGTCGAGATAGCGCACCGAAATGGTGTTCCCTTGATGTGCGATGCCGCTTCTCGCCTTCCACCGCGTAAGAATCTGACCAAATTCGTCGAGGCCGGTTCCGACCTGGTCTCTTTCTCCGGCGGCAAAGGTATTCGGGGGCCGCAGGCTACTGGACTATTGCTGGGCAGCGAGGAGTGGATCGAATATGCCAAGTTGAATAATGCCCCGAATGCGACTGTCGCACGAGCGCAAAAAGTCTCCAAAGAATCGATTGCTGGTATCTTGGCGGCGGTCGAAATGTTCGTCAACGAAGACGAGGACGAGGAAAACCGGCGGTACACGCGGCTGATGCAGTCGGTTGTGGACCAGGTGATCGAGATTCCGGGTGTCCACGCGGAGGTAGTCCACGATTACAACCATTACATCCCTCACGCAGTGTTGAGGCTTAACGACTCTTGGCGTGGCCCGCCCAAGAGCGTCATCGGCGAGAGAATGTTGGAAGGCCCAGACCGCGTCGTGATCTTGACGTTCCTCGAGGAGGTCGCAGACTTTTGGGTCGACCCACTGAACCTCTCCGACGAGGAAGTTCAACAAGTCACGGATAAATTGAGGCGAGTTCTGTTGGACGCTTCCAACGAGGGCTGATTCGTTAGGGAATTAAAAACCGCCGATCAACAGGAGATGCAGCCATGACCACTAAGCTCCAAGGCAGACATGCGTTCTTGCAGACGCTTCGATCCGAAGGAGTACGTTACATCTTCGGCAATCCGGGTACTAGCGAGGCGCCGATGATGAGCGTCATCCACGAGTATCCCGATCTCGAATATCTGATGGTCGTCCAGGAAGGTGTGGCGATCGGGATGGCTGAGGGGTACGCGCGTCGCAGCGGTGAGGTGGGCTTTGTGAGCCTCCACATCGATAACGGACTTGCTAACGGTTTCAGCCTGATGATCGACCAGAAAAAGACCGGATCGCCCGTCGTCATCACCGCGGGCAACAAGGACATCCGCCACATGGCGGCAGGCAGAAGCGATCTTGCGGATATGGCCGCGCCGTTTGCAAAGTGGAGCGCGGAGATCTCGCATCCTGAACAGGTTCCGTCCGTGATGCGCCGGGCGTTCCAAGAAGCAAGAACTCCACCTACTGGACCTGTATTCGTGGCGGTGTCTACCAACGCCTTCGACGACTCGGCCGAGATCGATATCTCGCCGTCGGTTCCCGTTTACGCTGACCCGCTTCCGGAGCCGGGGGCCATCGAAGAAGCCGCGGACGTTCTGGCAAAAGCGAGTAACCCGCTGCTCGTGCTGGGGGACCGCGTCTACACCTCAGGCGGAGTAGATGCAGCCGCCGCTCTAGCAGAGACTTTGGGGGCTATGGCCTTTGGAGTCGCAGGCGGACAGACGAACTTTCCGAGTGATCATGAACTGTGGTGCGGTCCGCTGTCCTTCAGGACGAAGGAAGGCAGAGAGGCCATCCAAAACGCCGACGTGGTGCTGGCGGTGGGGTGCGCGGTGTTCGATGATTTCTTCTATCAGAGCGGCAACTTCGTGCCTTCCGACGCCAAGCTGATACATATCGACATGAACAGCGGCGAGATCGGCAAGAAGGAGCCTACCGACATTGGTATATGGGCATCTCCCAAACATGCGTTGCTTCAGCTGGATGAAGCGGTAAAGACGCGCATGAATCATGAAGCCGCGGAATCCGCCAGTGCACGACGAACCCAGATCGCGCATGATAATCGTGCCAGAGCTGCGGCTTTCCAAGAACTGGCTGCATCTGGTTGGGACCGTACTCCGATCCCTCCTGCGTCGTTTGGCAGGGCGCTCGGTGATGCCATTCCGAAAAACGCCAACATTTTCAACGACTCGATCTCTTCATCCGCGATGGTTAACGCAGGCATCGCGCATCGCACGGATCTGAACGTTATGGGTGCCCGAGGCGGCGCGATCGGATGGGGCATCGGTGCGACGATGGGGATGAAGTTGGCAGATCCAGACAACCCGACGATCGGAATAGTCGGCGACGGCAGCGCGATGATGACCGTGCAGGGATTCTGGACCGCGGTCAACTACGGCATTCCAGTGACGTACGTGATCTGCAACAACGCCCAGTACCGCATCCTCAAGGTCAATATGAACGTCTACCATGAGCTGAACGATCTGCCGCCGCCCGATGTTTACAACGCGATGGACTTCCCGACGCCGTTCGACTTCAAGGCGCAGGCAGAGGCGTACGGGGGTGTCGGGATACGTGTTACCCAGGCCGATGACATCAAGCCGGCAATCGAGGCGGCGGTTGCCTCTGGAAAACCTGCATGTGTGGATGTAATCTTGGACGGTTCGGTCTAAGGATTAACTCAGAAAGCTACAAAATCGATGGTTAATGCGTCCAAGACTCGAAATCTCATTCGAAATTCTTGGAAGGACGCCGCCATCTACGGATTGATGGCGGATGTCGTAGATGACCCGGAACGCGTTCGGCGCTTCAAGCGTCTGCAAGAGATTCAAACCACCATTGCCCGCCGTTGGTCACAATCCGCAGCGACTAATGTAGCATCTCAGAGCGTCGGTAGATTCTCGATTTCGTTGGTCTTGTTCAGATTGGCCTCGAAATTCCTAAATTCGGCACGTATCGCAGGATTTCTTCGGAGCCGTTTTCGCCAATCGCTGAGCAACAACACCGAAGAGTATCTGAATACCGGCCTGAATGACGAAGCGGCCGAGGGTATGGATCTGCTGGATCAGTTGGCTGAGGATACGACCGACGACGGGAAACATCACGAGTACGGTTCATTGGTTACCAAATCGGGAGCCTTGCGAGCGGCGGTGTTGGGCATGAACGATGGATTGGTCTCGAATACTACGCTCACCTTGGGAGTCGCGGCTGGAGCGTCAGACCCCGCCATCGTCGTGCTGGCGGGCACCGCAGGTCTAGTAGGTGGCGCCCTGTCAATGGCAGCCGGCGAATATATTTCAGTCGTTTCTCAACGTGAATTCAATGAAAACTTGGTGCGTTGGGAAAACGCTGAACTATATTTTTGGCGCGAGGAGGAAGAAGCGGAATTTGCCGAGTTGCTCCAATCGAAAGGTCTCTCGCCAAGTGAGGCGAAATCGGCATCCGCACGCATCATGAGCGACCACGAAGCTGCTCTAGAGATGCATGTACGCGAAGAATTGGGCATCGACCCAGATGAATTGGGTGGTTCCCCGTTGACTGCCGCATTTAGCTCTCTAGTTGCCTTCGCTGGAGGTGCGGCTGTACCTCTAATACCGTACGCAGTTGGTTTGAGTGGCTCAACCTCAATCACAGTCAGTGCGCTCGCTTCGGGCGCTGCTCTCGCAATCGTGGGCGGTGGATTAGGTTGGATGTCTGGTAGCGGGAAAATTTACGGAGCTTTGAGGATGCTCTTGGTTGGCGTGGCTGCTGGAGCGATTACGTTCGGATTAGGATCGTTAGTCGGCCAGCAATTGGGATAAAGCCGACGTCATCCTTGCTATGTTCGGGCCCGTCGTCTACGTGCCGGGCGGTCCATGACCGAAAACATGACCCGGAGTTGGCTTTCGTCAATTACTACGTTTACATTTTTGCCGACGAGTTTCGCAGCTTTTTGTACTTGTAGCTTGACATTGTTTGGGGTGCGTTCTTCGGCATACCCGATGGCCCTCGCATCTCCAACATCCATTTTGGATAGTGCGTCGACGAGCGCGATCATCTCCGGTGATCGGGAAGCAGCGGAGTATCTGCGGTTAGTTTCCCATACCTCTTGCACTTCGCGGAGTGATACTTCTTCGATTCTCATTTTTACCGCATTTCTCGCTGTCGTTAAACACCAATCAAACCATACGCCCGTTGTTCGCAGTTGGATAAATTACCACGCCATGTGACATTCCTAACTATATGATGGTGCGAGTTTGGTGATTTCCGATTGCGCTCTGTTCCGGCTTATTCGTAGCCTTCGTTTATCGCATATGGATCATAGCAATCAAGATTGATTTTATTCAAGATATCAATCCGAAGGAACTTAAGTGCCCCATCACAGCACTTGCTCCCTCGCCAGGCGTCATATCTGGGTCGATTGAAACATCAGCACCATCGACACCTATGCCTTGCTGAACCCAAACGAACACTCCTTCTCCGAAACCAAACTGTTGGGCTGCTTCTGTCCCATCGCCACTACTTGGTATGGAAATCACCGCGCCACCGTTTCGGGACGCTTCGCGGGCAACTAAGTTGATGGTGTCAGTTGTTAGACCAGAGTCGTCCAAGACGGTTACTGGTCGTGAACCCTCCTCGAGAAGCATCTCGGCGATCGCATTGCCAAGGGATGTGCTAGCTGAGGGACTATCGCCCACGATAAACACGTTAAATCCGCGTTCGTTCATTGCTGGGTACGACTTGCGCAACTCCTCAATGACGCTGGGGAATGAGAACCATTCGGGTATATCCGCGCCGGTCTGTAGCCGATCTCGAAGTTCGGTGCCCGAAAGATTCATTACTTCGGAAGCATCCGTCAACTCGTCGCGTGTCATGTAGCGGTCGCTAGTTCCGTCATAGACGACTTCTTGAAAAGTCACCACGTCAATGCCGAGTTCATCGCGATGCTCTTCAACTAGATATTGAGCATCGTACGGACCGTAGAACGGATTTCCATCCGCATCATTGCCGGGGCCTGCGTGGTCCCTTCCGACTATGAAATGCGTGCAGCCATAGTTCTTGCGAACAATGGCGTGCCAAACGGCTTCGCGAGGACCGCCCATACGCATCGCGAGTTGCAATAAGCTCAATGCTGCCGAGTTTTCTGCGTAACCGTCCAAGATCGCTCGATAACAACGGACCCGGGTGTGGTACTCGACGTCGCCCGGTTTAGTCAGACCGACGACGGGGTGGATCAATAGATTTGCGGAAACTTGCTCAGCTGCCCGACGAGTCAGTTCGACGTGTGCGCGATGCATCGGGTTGCGAGTTTGGAATGCAACGACCTGTGACCATCCGCGCGATTCGAACTCCTGTCGAAGCTCAGCCGGTGTGTGTCGCAATCCGGCGTATGTGTGGTGCTGCGAGGCTCGCACACTCTCTAACGATCCGCCAACGTAGTACTCGCCAGTGTCGTTGAGCAGTGTGTTAATGCCAGGATGATACTCGTCGGCAGTGCCGAAGACTTTTTCGGCCTCTTCGGTCCGATCTGGTTGCCAGACATCACCAACGGTCAACACGGCGGTCAGGACACCCTCAGGGTGCATCAGGGCCAATCTGTCACCTTCGGATAACGAAGTTGCAAACTCGGCTGGTACGTCTAGAACTATGGGCATCGGCCAAAGCGTGCCGTCAGTGAGTCGCATCTCGTCGCGCACACCTTCGTAATCGCCGCGATTCATGAAACCCTTAAGCGGCGAGAACGCACCGGTTATCAGCTGTTCAATGTCGCATAGTTGACGCGGGGTCAACTCCCATTTCCGCAATTCGGACGCTTCGACTTCAAGTTCGGCACTGCGTCCCGGACCCACAAGGAGGTTCACCAATTCTCCTCCATGCGGATCGACTAAGCGGTTTGCTTCAGATACAGCTGTTGTTGTCATTTACCTCTACCGGTTGTTTGTGTGTGGATGTAATAGCGTTATGTTTTTCTGGCAACCAGTTAATCGCTTTGGCCGCGTTTCGCCCAATCTGCGTTCTCGAACATGTTGAGTCCGGGGTCGGCGATGACGCCAGCATCAGTATAGTTTGGGAGTTGCGAATTGATGAACTCCTCGTTCAGTTCGACTCCCCATCCCGGCTTGTCAGGCAACGGGAAGTAGCCATCAACGACCTCTGGATAATTGGACCCGGCGTTTTTCACGTGCGGGTCGGCGAAATCGTTGAAGTGCTCAAGGATTTTCACATTTCTCAATGTCAAACAAAGTTGCAACGCAGCCATTGTCGAAATGATCCCACCTACGTTGTGAGGTGCGACCATAATCGAGTAGGTCTCTGCAGTCGATGCGATCTTCTTGACTTCCAAGATGCCGCCACATTGGGTAATGTCTGGTTGGATAATGTCTACTGTCTGACCTCCCCAGATCTCCCTGAATTCAGGGGCACCATAGAGGCGTTCGCCGGTTGCGATCGGCAGACTAGTGTGATTCCTGACCGATTCGAGTGCCGGAACATCTCCTGGTCGAACTGGTTCTTCGATCCACCCGATGTTGAAGCGTTCGATGTGTCTGGCAATTTCCCTAGCCTGATGCGGGGCAAACCGACCATGCATCTCGATCATGATCTGTGCATAGGTACCGGTCACAGATGCAACTGCTTCGATCAAGTCTAAGGATTTGAAAAACTCGTCGCGTTCCAGTTCCAAGTCGCCGTTGCCGAAGGGGTCGAACTTCATCGCTCGATACCCGCGATCGATTACTCGCTGGGCGGCCGCGGCAAACTGTTCAGGTGCGCGTTCTACTGTGTACCAACCGTTTGCGTAGGCTTGAACTCGGTCGGTAACTTGTCCGCCCATCAACTTGTAGACAGGTTGGTTGCAAGCTTTGCCGATTATGTCCCAGAACGCGAGCTCGACCAACGCCAAGCCAGTGTGCACTACCTCGCCGGCTTTGCCGAAGTCGAGAAGTGTCATACGTCGGTAGAGCGCCTCGATATCGAACGGGTCGTGTCCGATGAAATGACGTTCGACATCTTTCAAGTACTCGCAAACCGTATGGGTTTTACCGAGTACCCGGGCTTCGCCGACACCAGTGATACCTTCGTCAGTTTCGATGATGCAGTAGGTTAGATTTCGCCACGGCGTGCCGAGTACGATCGTGCGGAAGCCTGTTGTCTTCATGTTTGACCAGTCAGTTCGCGATTAGCAGACTCAATCGATTCTATAAATCAAGGAAGAGGGCCCGAAGTTAATTCCACGACCCGCGAGGGTTACAATGAAATTCACGAACGCGGGAGTAACTCAGTGGTAGAGTGCCTGCCTTCCAAGCAGGGTGTCGCGGGTTCGAATCCCGTCTCCCGCTCCATTCCCTCGCATTCCGAAACAGGGTCAGATCACGTCTGCTACGGTGAGATTTGAAGGTTCGTCCCTTCGGAGGTAATCACGACAGATCCGGGTTGTGTGTGGGTTTTGCGCAGGTATGCTAACCCGATCAATTCGTTCGTTCGTGGTCTTTGTGCGACTGACGTTACCCACCCGATACGTCTGCCGCCGTCGCCCGACAAGATGTCGTTGTCTATCTCGATCCTTTGCACGTCGTTAGTAAGATCCGTTTGAGAAAATCCTACGAGCGAGCGCTGAACCTTGTCATACGTGTCGAGACGGGCAATCACCTCTTGTCCGATGTAGCAGCCTTTTTCGAAATCGATCAGATCCAGCAACCCGGCTTCGAGAGGGTTGACATCTTCGGTCAAATCAAAACCGGCAATCGGGACCTTGTTGGATATACGGATGTGATCGAACAGCTTCTGCGGCGCAGGTTCAATCTCGGCCTTTTCGAATCGAGAGTTTATCTCCGGAACCGCAGGCGCGCCCCCAATGACTAGCCAAGACTTTTGTCCTGCGGCATCAGTCCTCAAAAACAACACAACTCCACCCTCAGCCACGTCCATGCCACGTAACTCTCCTACAATGCAATCCGCAAAATCCAACTCTGAAAAGGCTTCGCCCAACGCGTCAGACGCGTTTGGGCCTACCACATACCAGCGAGTTAAGAAATCCGACGCGTCGATGAGTTCTGCATCCTCGATGATTGTGAAGCGATCGATCCAATCTCGCATTGAAGATGGATCTGTGGAGTCGGTTACCAACAGCAGCTCTTCGTGAGACCGCTTCATCACCCAAAATACATCGACGATTCTGCCTTTCTCATTTGTCAGAATTGTTCGACGCGCTGACTCGTCGGGGATATCGATGATCGAATTCGTGGTCAATCGGTGGAGCAAGTCCAAAGCATCGGGACCGACGTGCCTGTAGGTAGACCCGAAACAAGGCGAGAAGACGGCTACGCCGCGCTTTTCGTACTTTGCAAAGACTTGCGCCAAATCGGTGGCAACGTTCTGTGAGGTACGAGCCACTTTACGGGCTCAAACGGCGAATGAATCGCCACATCCGCAGGTGCGCTTAGCGTTCGGGTTGTGGAATTCGAAGCCTCGCCCGTTAAGGCCGTCTGAGAAGTCAAGTACTGTCCCGGCGAGGAAGACAAAAGCCCGTTTCGGGATGTACACCTCGATGCCGTGTTCGCTAATGACTTTGTCTGAATCTTCCGGGCCATCGACGAGTTCAAGCACGTATTGGAGGCCTGAGCAACCTCCGCCCTGCACCGCTATCTTCAGTCCGCAGTTATCACGCCCCGCCTTCTGAGCGAACTCCATCGCTTTTGACGCCGCTTTTTGCGTGACGTGAACGGTGTTTATCGGGACCGCATGTTGCTGTTCGGCGATGGTCATAGTTCTATGAGTGCTCCGACCGTTGCGGATATTCGGCAGTCGCGTTCCGGGAGGTTGCCGTCCGCAACGTAGAATCGGAAATATCTCTTGGTACCCATGATATTACACCCCCATTGGTCAGGAATTCAATCAGCACGAAGGTGGGAGACAGCGGCGAAACGTCGTTGCTTTACGGCGGCCGCGTGTCGAAATCGAACCGGCGTGTGGAAGCAAACGGCATCGGTGATGAGGCGGTTAGTCTCCTAGGACTGGCGAGAGCGCACTGCGATTCAGGTTTCTTGCACGACGAACTACTCGAGATTCAGCGCCTGATGTTCATCGCCAATGCTGAACTGACGACCGAGATTTCGCAGCTCGATAGTCTCCGCCGACACTTCCTAACCATCGGTGACGAACAGATCGACCAGTTAGACGGGTTGCTCAAAAAGCTAGAGGAAGAAATCGAACTCCCACCTTCTTTCATCATCCCTGGCGCGTCAGTCGCGTCCGCAACTCTTGATGTAGCGCGCTGCAAAGTCCGCGAACTTGAACGTGCGGCTGTGACACTTTACGAAGACGACATGTTGGAGAACAAAAGCCTGCTCGTTTGGCTCAATCGATTGTCGGACTGCTTATTCATGATGGCTAGGTACGCCGATCGCGAATTGCCGCCAGAAATGGTAACCGGAACGAGGCGCACAAGTTGAAAGATTTTCGTCTCGCCATAATCAACACCGGCGCTGCGAATATCCACAGCGTCGAAAAGGCGGTCCGTATCGTAGGTGGAGACCCTGTAGTGACGACCTCTGCGGACGTAATCGCTGATGCTCATGCGGCGATTCTCCCCGGCGTTGGGGCTAACGACGCCGTGATGAAGCAACTTAATGATCGGGAATTACCCGACACGATCCGAGAGTTCGCCGCCTCTGGAAGACCGTTGTTGTGCGTATGTCTCGGCATGCAGATACTGTTCGAACGATCGGAAGAGGGCGAATTACCAGGGCTTGGCGTTTTAGGGGGAGAGGTTGTTCGGTTGCCGAACGGCATATCCGGCTCAAGCGGATTACCTCTGAAAATCCCGCACATGGGATGGAACACCGTTCATTTCAAAGACCAATCAGTACAGCGCCATCCCATATTCGCTGACATCCCACAGGACACCTATTTCTACTTCGTCCACTCGTACCATTGCGAAGTTGAAAACGCACGAGATGTAGCGGCTACCTCACCGCACGGCATTGATGTTTGCGCCGCAGTCGTGCGCGGAAACATCGTTGGAACTCAGTTTCACCCGGAGAAGAGCGGGAGATCAGGATTAGGCATCTACGCCAAATTCTTGGAATACTCCCAGAGTTTGACCTGAACCCGTTAACGTATCGACACGAATGGAAGTCATACCAGCAATCGATATCCGCGGCGGTCGTTGCGCGCGCCTTTTCAAGGGCGATTACTCCCAAGAGACAGTGTTCGACAATGATCCGGTTGATGCCGCATTGCGGTGGGTCGACATGGGTGCTCAACGGCTCCATGTCATCGATCTAGATGGTGCCAAAGACGGTGTGCGCACCAATGCTGCGACTGTGAAGCGCGTCGTGAATTCAGTCGATGTGCCGATCCAGATGGGCGGTGGTATTCGCTCTGTTGAAGACGCTGATGCGGTGTTCCAGATGGGTGTGCAGCTCGCGATCTTCGGTACAGCGGCGGTAGAAAACCCCGAAGCCATCGAGATCGCTGTGGGAAGATTTGGCACGGACAGCGTTTGCGTATCAGTAGACGCCAAAAACGGGATGGTTCGTACGAGGGGATGGCTCTCGGAAACGGGGATGCGCGCGATAGATCTGCTCAAGGAGATGGCGGCTGAATGCCATGTACGACATTTCATATATACCGACACGACGCGCGATGGCACATTGTCGCACCCCAATTTCGCAACGGTTGATGAAGTCGTGCGGGAAATAGAATATCCAGTAATGGTGGCGGGTGGAATCGCAACGGTCGAAGACGTGGTGCGACTTCGCGACATCGGCGCTGGCGGTGCCATCACTGGAATGGCCATTTACACTGGCTCTCTCGATCTCGCCGCTGCGATCCGAGCCGTTAATGACGATTAAACAACCACAATTCCGACTGAGACGCGAGACAACCAAATTGACGACGAGACCGACCGCGAGCTGGCACACTTTCAATGATCAGATCGATCCTCATGCGATCATTTCGCTGCTTCCGATCCACAGGTCGCAGCATGTCGCTGTCTTAGGTGGGAGAGTTGATGGGCTGACGATCCCGATTGCGAAGTATGTCTATGACGGTAATGTGATCGCACTCGATAGCGACCAATCGACACTTGATGAGCTGGCGACTGAAGTCAATCACCTCCATCTGACCAACGTCGTGCCTCAGCTAATTGAGAACGATGATATTGAGGGCACCGAGTTAGACACGGATGGCATCGTGGTGATTGACGCTTTGCACAACACCACAAGCCCGGCGCGGTTGTTCTCATCGGTGGCTAAGCTGCTGCCAGGGGGCGGATGGTTACTTATAGCTGATTGGTTCTCAACTGACGCGAGGGGAGACACTGGTCCAGCAAAGTCGAAACGGGTAGATCCTTCGCGCGTTGAAAGATGGGCGGCCGAACACGACATGACTCCAATTACTCGGCGCACCCTCGGCGTACAACGGTACGTGCACGTTTACCGCAAGCGGCGTACGTCGTCCAATTGACCAAGCCAATTGACCGCCAATGCTTACCAACCGCGTTATACCGTGCTTAGACGTTGACCAAGGCCGCGTCGTTAAAGGAGTCAGCTTCGTCGACATCAAAGACGCAGGCGATCCCGCTGAATTAGCGAGTTTCTACGATGCCGAAGGTGCGGATGAGCTCGTATTTCTGGACATCACTGCTTCTTCAGACGCCCGTGACACGATGGTCGATGTCGTCGAGCGAGTTTCAGCGGAGGTTTTTATCCCTTTGACAGTCGGGGGAGGGATACGTTCGCGAGACGATATGCGTCGAATGCTCGAAGCCGGTGCTGAAAAGGTCAGTGTGAACTCGGCGGCGGTAGCCAACCCTACTCTGATCGAAGAGTGCGCCCAAGAGTTCGGATCGCAATGCGTTGTTCTCGCAATCGATGCCAAGCGGGTTGAAGAGCCAGCCCTGATGCAACGTTCTGATGGGAGTTACGACTATGCCGAAGCGTTGTGGCAGGTCTATACTCACGGCGGCAGGAGAGCGACCCCACTCGACGCCATAAAGTGGGCTCGCATCGGTGCGGAACTCGGAGCCGGAGAGTTGCTTGTCACCAGTATGGATGCCGATGGGCAACAGACGGGGTACGACTGTGATTTGCTAAGCACTATCTCGGCGCAGGTGTCTATTCCATTGATTGCAAGTGGTGGTGCTGGCACTCCAGATCACTTCGTCAAAGCGGTGACGGACGGTGGCGCGGACGCGGTCTTAGCTGCCTCGCTGTTTCACTACGGTGATCTACGAATATCCGAAGTCAAGTCTCACATGGCCGAATCTGGTCTGCCCATGCGGATGATCCATTGAGTGTAAGTGAGCCGACTAGGGAACAATCGCAATGATTACCTTTGATGACCGCGGTCTTCTAACTGCCGTCGTTCAGGACGTCCACACCAAAGAAGTGCTGATGGTCGCCCATATGAATCGTGAGGCGCTCAAACGCACGATTGCGGGGCCGCACGTCTGGTTCTACAGCCGAAGCCGAAAATCGCTGTGGGAGAAGGGCTCCACATCCGGTGATTACCTCAATGTCGTGGACCTCAAGTTGGATTGCGATGGTGACGCGCTTTTGGTGATGGCTGAACCGGCCGGCGCCGCGTGCCACACCGGCAGAATCTCGTGCTTCCATAAGGCAGTCGAAGCGAACGACGAAACTTCAAACCGGATCGGCCCGGGCATCCTTTTCGAATTGGTCGACATCATCCACCAAAGAGCGGTGGAGATGCCGGAAGGGTCTTACACCGCCAAGCAACTCGCCGCAGGCCCGTCGCGCATCGCTCAAAAGGTCATCGAAGAAGCTGGCGAGACGGGATTAGCAGCGGCGACTGGTGCTACCGATGAAGTGGCATCGGAGATGGCGGACCTCATTTACAACTGTGTCACGTTGTTGGAGTCGATCGGTGTGCCGATCGAGGATGTCTGGGAAGAATTGGCGCGACGACGACGCTAAGGCGTGACGCGTGTTCGCGTCTGTTGTTTAAGCGGTTTCCCGCTGATCGATTTCGATTGCGGTCTGCATGGCTGAAACCGCCACCTCTATCATTTCGTCGTCTGGTTGAGCAGTTGTGAGTTTCTGCAGCCATAGATTCGGCTTGCCTACCAGATCGGCGAGAACATGCCCACTATGAACGCCGGTGAAGCGTATGAACTCATAACTCAACGCGGCGATCAGCGGTATTAGCACGATCCGTGAACCGACTAGCAACCACAAGGGTTCTCGCGGCACGAACATGAAGATGATGATCGATACGACGACGACTGTCAGTAGGAAAGAGGTTCCACATCTAGGGTGTGCGGGAGAAAACTTCCTGATCTCGCTCGGAATCAACGGCAAACCGTTTTCGTGGGCGTGTATGGTCATGTGTTCGGCACCGTGATAGCCGTACATCCGTTTGATGTCCTTCATCAATCCGATCGCCCAGATGTAGACGAGGAAGATGACCAACCTCGCCAAGCCTTCAACCACGTTAGCCAGAAAATCCGACTGAGCTTCGACTGGACGAGACAGGAACAGCGGCAATAGGAAGAACAGGGCAATGCCGAATACGAAGGCGATTGCGGTCATCAAGCCCATACCGAACGCGCCGATCTCTGCATCTTCATCTTCTCCAGCATCTTTGATCTGCGCGTTGGCACCGATTGTGTACGCCCGCATCCCGATGACAAGTGTTTCGATCAGGACCAATATCCCACGAATAAATGGCACGCGCCGGAGATTCCCGTTGGCCCAGTCAAGCAACGGGATCGTTTCGAGATGGATCGAACCGTCGGCCCTGCGAACCGCGACTGAGCAACCACGCGAACCTCGGATCATCACGCCCTCGATGATCGCCTGACCGCCGTACATCGCGGGTTGTGCGGCTCCTAGATTGTCGCTTCTCTGCAGATCAGCCATTCAGCGGGAACCAACGCGATCCGAAATCGGCACGTTCGGATTGAGGATTGAAGCGAACGAGATGTCGCCAATGGACGAGCTATCCAGCATCTCCGCTGTCAGCTCAGAAAACATATCCGACAGAAGAAGAGGGGTTACTCCTCCAAGGACATGCCGTATCGACGCATCAACCGTTCGACACGGCCTTCCGTGTCGACGATGCGTTGCTCGCCGGTCCAAAACGGGTGGCAGGTGCTGCAAACCTCGACACGGATCTCTTCCTTCGTCGAGCCGGTAATCATGCCTTCCACACCGCAAGCACAGATCACTCTGGCTTCCGGGTAGTAAGTCGGGTGAATGTCAGTCTTCATATCGAGAAACCCAGTCGAATAGCTACTGTCGATCAAGCGACGAATTCGTCGACGTTGATGCGACGCTTGTCTTGCTTGGCGTAGTCGAAGCGCACGGTTCCGTCAACGGTTGCGAACAGTGTGTGGTCGCGGCCCATTCCAACGTTGGTGCCAGGGTGGAAACGCGTTCCTCGCTGTCGAACTAAAATCGAACCCGCGGACACTATTTCACCGCCGAAAGCCTTGACACCCAAGCGCCGTCCTGCGCTGTCTCGTCCGTTCCTAGATGTTCCTGAACCCTTCTTGTGTGCCATGATGAGAACTCCGTAGCCTTGGATCGGTGAATTAGACCTCGATGTCGGTTATCTCGAGCGAGGTGATGGCTTGTCGATGTCCGCGCTTGATACGGTACCGGGTCTTGTTTTTGTACTTGAAGACCGTTTTCTTGCGATCTCGCCCATGTGAAAGAACGGTAGCGACTACCTGTGCGCCGTCAACCGTGGGCGTGCCAACTTCAACTTCGCCATCCACGCAGGCCAGTAAAACCTCATCGAGAGTGATCGTGTAACCCTCGGGGTACGGCAATTTTTCAACGTCCAAATGATCTCCGGGGCGAACACGGTACTGCTTGCCACCGGTAGCGACGATTGCGTAGTTCTCAGACATCTTGATCAGGATCGGCGCGGTGTAAATCCGCGATAGGTCAACTCTCCGATTCTACATTACAGACGCGGACACTCTGAACGTCGACGCGCCTTCAATAAGCAACTATGCCAACTCGGCGAAGTGGCTCTGATAGAAGATCAGTGGATGACCATAGCCGATCTTGACATGCTCTACCTCAGCCAAAAAGATCGTGTGGTCGCCTGCCTGTACGGTGCGGACGACGCGGCAGTCCATCGTCGCCAAAGAGCCTCCGATGACCATCGATTCCCCGAGTTCTTCATAAGGAGGTGTCGGCAGGGTCTTACGTATTTCTTCTGGTACCGAGAAGTGCCGCGCCACGCCTCGCTGTTCCCGCGTCAAGACACTGATACCGAAACGCTGATTCATCATCATCAACGGAAAAGTGTTGCGATCATGTCCGATGGTAACCATTGCCAGCGGGGGTTCCAATGAGATGCTCGCAACCCCGTTCGCGGTCATCCCATGGACATCTGTTCCCTCAGCTTCTAAAGTGGTGATGACAGTAACCCCGGTCGCAAAGTTCGACCATGCAGTGCGGAAAAGTTCAGAGGTTACTTCAGTGTTGGGCATGTCCAAATGGTCCCTCACGTGAGATTATAGCGATACGATGTTTCACTGGACTACAAGAATGAAGCCCTCTAACGTCTCTCTCCGCGCCAGCTCAAGGGTTCGGGTTCAACGTAACCAGACAACTCCGCAAACCCCCGTCCGAGCGATTCCCCCGAAGCGGTATCGGTCACGTCAACTCGACCTTCCCAATAAGCAGCCGCTTGATTCCCATACGGCAGCGCGGGGATTTCTTGGTCTGCGATCGCTGGCGTCATCACAATGTCAAGATCGATGCTGTCGATCCGCAATCTCCATTTCGCGGGATATTCGCCAGCAGTTCGCGGGCTAGTCCAATACTCTTGGACTTCCAACTCGATACCGTCCTGTTCAACATCTAGAACGCGTTGGTCGGATCCCGATTGGATCAGAGTGCCATCGATTGCCAAGACCTCCCCTTCTGCACCGCGCACTTCAGCAATCATCAGGGAACGGTGGTCGTCGAGGTGTATCGCGAACCATTGCCAACCGGCTGGTTTCCCAACCACGAAGAAGTCGCCCCACTGGTGATCGAACCAAACTTCGCCTTTCACATCGACGCTCTGATCGTCAATCATCAGTGCGCCGTTTGCCTGCATTCGCGGATATGAGTAGTAGTAAGTCCAACCGAACGGCCAGTCCATCCAGCCGATGCGATCATGCAGCATTACTTCTGTAGGGATTTCGGTTGCCAATTCCAAAGCTGAGGTACCGTCCAGATCATGCGCTGAGAAGGTGTGCGACCCGTCTGCCGCGATCTCGAGATCGAAATTGCCGAGTTGCAGATTCAGCAGGCTATTGTCATCGTTTTCGGTCAAGCTGCGTGAGGAGCCTAGACGTTCCGAACTGATGTAGGTGTGTTTACCCTTTTGGATGTCTGTAATTCCCGCTTGACCGAACTCGGTCTGGGACCCGGAGTCGCTGTCCTCAGTCTGAAATATCACGTAGTGGAATGAATACTCCTCCCCTGCTTCCGATTTAAGGTGCCCGTTGTAGTACCACCATTCGATGGGGGCGGAATGCGAACGATCGTCTGGAGGCAACACCAGTTCTCTCGGAGTTGGAGTCGGTTCTGGCGGCGCGGGTGTTGGTACGTCCCGCGGCGCGAGGCCAGTGGAACACGCAACGTGCAGCAACCCGATCAATAACCCCGTCGTGGCGATGGCATGTTTAATTGACCCCTTCATTCCGGTTTGAACTCCGGCAACCGACGGTCTATCCACTCTGGCAACCACCAGTTCCATTTACCGAATAGTCTCATCAGCGCGGGTGCGATCAATACCCGCACGATGGTCACATCTATGAAGACCGCGAGCGCCAAACCGAAACCCACGGACTTAACCGTTACGACCTCGGCAAGCACGAAACTCCCGCCCACAACTATCAGGATCAATCCTGCGCCCGTGATTATCGTTCCGCTTCGCTGCAATCCTAACTTGACACTTTCGCGATTGCTCTGCGTATCACGGTAGGCCTCCTTGATCCGGGAAAGCAGGAATATCTCGTAGTCCATGCTCAATCCAAAGAGCACCGCGAAAAGCACAATCGGTGTGGTTGCGTCGATGACTCCCTGCGGTTCGAAATCGAGGAGGCCGCTGAGATGTCCTTGTTGGAAAACCCAAACCAGAGCGCCGAAACTCGCCAAGATGCTCAAGATGTTTAGGACTACCGCTTTCAGAGGTATCACGATAGATCGGAAGAGGACCATCAACGAAACGAACGTGAGCAGAATCACAATAGTGGCAACGATTGGGAAACGGCCGTAAAGCGAATCAACTAAGTCGTTGGTATGAGCTGCTCCCCCGTCTACGTAGCTCCTCTCGGATTCAGGCAACCTGAACGAACGGATCTCGTCTATCAGCCTGCGTGCTTCGGGAGAAAAGGGATGCAGGTCGCTGCTCACGTAAAACAATGCGACGCCGTCGCGGACGCTGTCGTTCAACAAACGCAAAGTCGTCGCATCGTAGATCGACTCTGGGTGACGATAGAGATAGTAGTAGTCGTCCAATCCGAGGGTTGGGCGCAGATTGACGATGCTGGATACTCTGTTAACCGATGGCAGTCCATCCAACGCCTGGCCGAACGCGTGGAGCGTGGACAAGTTTCGCTCTTTGAAAGGGTCGCCTTCAAATGTGTAAGCGACTGTGAGTTCCGTGGATATGTCCCAGCCGAACTCGTCCTGCAACAAATCGTAGCCTTGTCGTGATTCATACCGATTGGGCAGAATCGTCACGTCCGCGGTGCCTGGGCGGATGTCCTTAAACGGAACTGCCAATGCAATCAGCAATACTACGGTGGGGATCAGGAACAGAAACGGTCGCTGCATCACGCTTTCTGCCATCCGTGACCAAATACCTGATCCTCCTCGCCAGCGCGGGAGTACTGGCAGCCAGTTGATGCGGTGCCCGACGATGCTGAGAATCGCAGGCATGAGTGTCTGTGACGAAAGTAAGGCGATCGACAGAACGATAACTGCGCCGATCCCTATCGAATCGAGCACGGTCAGGTCGAATAAGAGCAACGATGCTACCCCGATGATGCTCGTCATTCCTGAAAAAAGAATGGCAATTCCTGCATGGGAATGTGTTTCAGCAATCGCGTCGGGAACGCTCATCCCCTTCGATAACTCCTCTTTGAATCGGTTGACATAGAACAGCGAGTAGTCGATGCCCATGCCGATGCCGAGCAATGTGATGATGTTGAACGCCAAGACTGACATGTCGCGCCAGTCCGCGACGTAGTAGACCACGCCAAGTCCTACAGCGACGGCGACTCCTCCCACTACCGCCGGCATTACTGCCGCGACGATGGTTCCAAAGACCAGCAGCAAAGCAATTACGGCTAGCGGGAACGCGACGATTTCACCTCGTCTCAGGTCATCACCACTGGCTACGACGATGTCGCGATACAACGGTGGTGCGCCAGTCATCACTACATCCAGTCCACCAGAGTCCAAATCTTCGGTGATACTGTCGAGCGCGGTCAGAGAGTCCTCAATGTCGAGGCCGAGATCCGCGCTGATTATGGCCATCTGCCCGTCTTCTGAAATCAGACCGGGCTCGCTTAGATGCGATCGAACCGTCTCAACATCGGCATTCGCTTCCAGTTGCGCTACAAAACGATTCGTGGCGTCGACAAATTGGGGCGAATAGGGATCCCACTCCTTATGACTGACGATAAAAAGTATCCCTGTCGGGCTTACTCCGAATCGCTCTTGGAGTAGGTCGCGCGCTTTCTGCGACGGGAAGTTTTCGCTGGTGAATCCGCCTGGGAGCAGCTTGGACTGGGCTTGCGGCGCGACCGGCAACATCGCCGCCAAAGCTACAGCCCATGCCACCACTACGGCGTAGCGGTATCGGTATATCCAGCGACCGATTTTGGCGAGCATGGGAGGCGCTCAGATCGCCGACTCCTGAAATGCTAGGTTTTTTCAGCAACGGCTATCGCAGCCGCTGTGTCGCCGCCATCTAGAGCCACAATCTTCACGCCCTGAGCTGAACGGCCGGTTTCCCGTATCTCCGCCAACGTTGTCCTTACGATTTGACCGCGCGATGTCAGGATCATCAGCTTGCCGGTGTCGTCTTGCTTCAGATCCTCGTTGATGACCGTTGCTGCCGCGACATCGCCAGTGTTGCGGGTGATATTTAGTGTTTTTAGGCCCTTGCCTCCGCGACCCTGCGGTCCATAATGTCGGAGCGCTGTAAGTTTGCCGCGCCCCTTAGTACCTATGATCAGCAGATATCCCGCCTCGTCTACTAGGTCCATACTTACCACTTGGTCGCCTTTGTCCAATCTGATACCCCGCACTCCACCAGCTTGACGCGACCGTGATGCCAGTTCGGAACTGGCGAAACGGATCGACTGGCCTTTTTTGGTTACCAAGATCAGATCATCATGGTTCTGCGCCATGGCGACCGAGATCAATTCTTCTTTTGGCTTCAGCTTGTAGCAGTTCAGGCCAGCGCGGTTGATGTTTGCGAACGCTTCGAGTGGCATTCGTTTGACGTCGCCATGCTTCGTGGCCAACGCGAGATAGGTGTCTGGCGCATGCATGTCGGTGACGACCATCATCTGACGAACCGTCTCGCCTGGGCCGATATTGAACCCTAGGTTGTGCACCAATGTGCCGCGCGATTGACGCGATTGGTCCGGCGGCAACTCGAACACGCGCGAGGAGTAGACACGGCCATGATCGGTGAAGAACAGCAGCGTATCGTGGGTGTCTGCGACTTGCAGGAATCCTGTGATGTCATCTGCCCGCGTCAATTTCTGGCTGCTAACGCCTTTACCGCCTCGATGTTGCTTGCGATAGGTGTCGAGTTTGACGCGCTTGATGTATCCGCCTTGAGTGAGGGTGATAACGACATCTTCGTGCGGCTCGATGTCTTCGCGTCGGAACTCGCCGAGTTCTTCCGCGTGTATTACCGTGCGACGCTCACCGCCGTACTTACGCTTAAGTTGGTGCGTCTCTTTGATGACTTCCGCGCGAACCTTCGCGGGGTCTTCTAGAAGCGCTTCTAGTCGTTGGACGAGTTCGAGGAGTTCCTTGTACTCATTCTCGAGTTTCTCTCTTTCGAGAGCCGCCAATCGGCGCAACTGCATATCTAGGATCGCTTGAGCCTGAACCAGCGAGAATGCGAATTCGGCTATCAGGCCCGCGCGTGCCTCTTCGACGTCGGCTGAACCTCGGATGATCTGAATGACTCGGTCGAGGTTGTCGATCGCGATTCTGAGTCCCTCGAGAACCTCTAAACGCGCACGTGCTTTCTTGAGATCGAACTCGGCGCGCCTTCGGATGACTTCTTCACGGAACTCGATGTAGTACTGGAGAACTTGCCGCAGGTTGAGTACGCGCGGAGCGCCGCGTACTAGTCCGATCATGTTGACCGAGAACGATGAGCGCAACGAAGTGTGCTTGTAGAGGTTGTTCATGACGATGGCCGGAGACGCAGATCGTCGAAGCTCCAACACGATACGCATTCCGCGTCGATCCGATTCGTCGCGGACTTCTGATACACCTTCTACCCGCCGCGTTTTGATCAACTCGGCGATTCGTTGGATGAGTGTCGACTTATTGACTTGGAAGGGAATCTCGGTGAAGACGATGCGCTTGCGGTCTTGCCTTGCGACATCTTCGATTTCGCCAGTCGCTTGAACGACGATGCGTCCGCGACCGGTGGCGTATGCGTTGCGGATTCCTTCAGAGCCCCAGATGTGTGCTCCGGTTGGGAAGTCAGGGCCCTTGACGTGCTGCATCAACTCTTCGACGCCAGCGTTTGGGTTTCGCACCAGATGCACCACTGCGTCGCAAACTTCGGCGACGTTGTGTGGTGGGATGTTGGTAGCCATTCCGACCGCGATGCCGGATGCTCCGTTAACCAGCAGATTTGGAAGACGCGCTGGGAGGACTGTAGGCTCTTTCAGCGACTGGTCGAAGTTCTCTTGCCAGTCGACAGTTTCTCGCTCGATGTCGCCGAGCATGTACTCGGTGATCGCAGCGAGCTTGCACTCGGTGTAACGCATAGCGGCTGGCGGATCGCCGTCCACACTGCCGAAGTTGCCTTGCCCATCGACCAACGGCTCCCGCATCGAGAAGGGCTGTGCCATTCGCACCAGTGCTTCGTAGACCGGTGAATCGCCGTGCGGGTGGTACTTGCCCAGCACGTCACCAACGAGTCGGGCGCACTTCTTGTAGGAAGACCCGGGCCTCATGCCCTGGTCGTGCATCGCGTAGAGTATGCGACGCTGCACGGGCTTTAACCCGTCACGCACGTCTGGAAGCGCTCGAGAGACGATTACGCTCATCGCGTAATCGAGATATGAAGAGCGCATTTCCTCTTCGATGCCGATGGTGCGAATGTCACCTGCGTCGGTGCCGATTACCATTCCGTTTTCACCTTACAGAGCTTGGTGGTTTCGATGCTTTTTGCGTATCCGAGGGTCAAGGAATTTTGGACGCGCCAAAGCGGTTTTTGAACTTAACTCGATTCTAAAGCGAACGCTATCCGCCAACCATGAAAAACGACGCGTTCAAACTGAAACGGGGAACGTTTCGCGGTGATATTTGGCACTAAATGCCCATCGCGCGCTCGATAAACGCCACCAAAACGTTGTCGAACCCTCGAGGCAATCGAGTTGCGCCAAAAACGTCCCACTGGACACCGAAAACCCAATGGAATCTCGGCATCTCAAACGCCTCAACAACCCGGTCGTCGCTCATCGCCGCCGGCATCATTCCTGGTGCCAAATCCGAGTGTCGAATTCCTTCCTGGTGGTTACACTCGAGCGATAACCAACCCGAGCCGCCAATTGTCGACGACACTTTCGCTCCGGGTGCTAGAAAGATCGAATTCCGATTGCGTCGTTCCGTTTCATCAGCGAGGTGTTCAGGTGTTTTTCGAGCAACGTCTCCACCCAACGCAACATTGAGGCGATGCATTCCGACCGCGGACCCTAGTATCGGTATCTCGGCTTCTAACGCAACTCTGACGAATTCTGAAGCATCTATCCCGCTCAGATGATCGTTAGGGGCATAGATCAGCAAACCGGAAGTGAGGTTGGGAAGTTCTCCTTGATCTGCGTCGAGTTCAACGATATTTTCTCGGTCAACATCGTAGTCATAGACCAATCGGTCAGCCGCGAATGTACCAGGTGCGGCGACTGCGATGACCGGTTTCAATGTCCGAAAATCCGTCGCCGATAAAAACCTAAAACGGAATGCCCCACAGTCCCAACCATTCTGTCATCGCGTTTTCGGTTTTCAGTCCGGCGGAGCGAATCGACGATCCGAGCATCCGTTCGGTCTCCCGGTCACGTTCGCCGGGATTGTCGCCTGTCGGAACGAATGGATAGTAGCTGTCGCGATCGAAACGGTAGATCAGATAGGCGTTGACGAAACCAGTGCCCATCTGAACTTGAGGATTAACGGCATGGTTCGCGAAATCGAGTTGAAATACTGCTGCCAAGAGGTTTGGACTGCCGCCGTTCATCTTGATGGCGTTCGAGACAGTGAATATCGAGCTCAGCAGGTCTTCGAAGTTCCCATCGTTCAGGATCGCCCAGCGCATCCCATGATCGTCGTCGGTGATCTCGTATGCTGTTTTGGTCGCGCCCGGGCCTTCGTACAAGATCCCGTCTAAATGCTCTGCGAGCGATTCCAGAAACGGAACATCATCGTCGTGGCGGTACACGATCCCCGCATTGCGTCGAGGGGATACTGCCTCACCTTCCCGCTTGAAACCCGCCACCATCCGCGAGACCGACGACATCGAGTCCCACATCGTGTCAGCGCTTTTCTTCCGCCCGAAGAACCAGCCCATCAGTTGCGGTACCCGTAACGCATCTCAGCTTCCAATTCACGCAGCCGAGCGATCCTCTCCTCCATGGGAGGATGCGTTGAAAACATGTTTGCGGCAAAACCTCTGATGGCTGGGGCGATCAAGAACGCTTGCGCGGTCTGCAACCTACGCAAATCATCGTCCGGTATGTAGTCCATGCCCATCGAAATCTTCTGCAGCGCGTCGGCCAAACCACCCGGGTCGCCAGAAATCTCGGCGCCCGTGTGATCCGCCCCGTATTCACGATAACGCGTCAAGGCCAGTACAAGCAACTTTCCTACGAAATAGACGAGTATCGTCACGAGATAAGCGATCATGAATGGGGCCGATCCGCCACCAGCGTCGCGTCTGCCGAAGAGCATGTTGAAGAAGAACATAGTCATCAAGAAGCTCGTAAGTGTCACGAAGAAGTTGGATATCGCCAGCACCTTCATATCCCGGTTCGCGACGTGTGCAAGCTCGTGACCCAGCACCGCGCGCAGCTCTCGGCGTGTCAATCGCTGCAAAATGCCGGTAGTCACCGCGACCAGAGCATTGTTCGGATTTCGGCCTGTGGCGAACGCGTTGGGCATCGCAGATTGAATAATCGCCACCTTGGGCATCGGCATTCCGTAACGATCTGCAAGCTCTCGGATCATAGCGAAAAGTTCCGGGGCGTCTTCTTCCGACAGCTCTTTAGCGCCTGTGGACATCATCACCAAACGGTCGGACATGTAGTACTGGAATATCGCCAATCCGAGCACGATGACGCCGATAAAGGCCAAGGGTATCCCCAACCGCATCAATATATAGGCGAAGACGCCGTAGACGATGCCGATCAAGAGCATCGTGAAATACATCCGAGACACGATGCCGGGATCGCGTTTGAGTTTTCTAACCGACTGTGGGTTTCTCATTTCATATCTGCCGACTTCATCCGTCGTATCCCATCGCAGTTTTGTCAACTATCAACTCGGTTTGAAGCCTGTCGTTAAGATTCAGTCTATTGCAACATCTACATACGACGCGTCTGATTTGTCTAGATGCGTCTCGCACGTAGCAAGAAACCCTATGCCCCTGAAAACCATGCCTCTCGGAATTGACGACGTACAGCTTAAGGAGTTCGAGAATGTCGCAGTCGAGGCGGCATCTAAGGCCGGTTCTTTCGTGCTGGAGCGCATCACGTCGATCATGGAGATCAAGTCGAAGACCGACCGACCCGGCCGCGACTTGGTCACCGACGTGGACCGCGATTCTCAAGTCATCATCTCAGACATCATCACCAGTCGATTTCCGGATCACCAGTTTCTTGGCGAGGAAGACCAGACTGAAGAGGTGGACCCGGCGGCCGAATTTGTGTGGGCGGTAGACCCGATCGACGGCACTGCGAACTACGTCAACGGCTCGATGACGCATGCTGTCTCGGTGGCGCTGATGCATCGCGGTTCGCCGATCGTCGGAGCTATATGGAGCCCTTGGCCAACTTCCTCTGACGGAGGCATCGTAGTTCACGCGAGATTAAACGGCGGCACGAAGCGCGACGGTGAGACCATGCAAGTACTTGAACCCAGCGATGAATTCAATCGGCCGGTTTCGGGCAGGTTGTCTGCTCTGCCTGGCAATGCCCGAAGCGTCTTCAAGTTCGATAACAGGATGCGCGGTCACGCTGGTGATGTTCGCGTTACGGGTAGCGCGGCGCACGAGATGTCGAGCGTTGGCACTGGTCTCTACCAGTTCGCCATCGGTGGTGTGGCGGCAGTATGGGACTTTGCGGCTGCCGTTGTCATCGTTCAAGAAGCCGGTGGCGAGGTGATGATACTCGCGCCTGATGGTTCATGGCGCGATTTCCGCGGGTGGTCACAGCCGTACACCAACACAGCTGAAACCTTCAAGCATTTGCGCGATTGGCGTGGCATCATGCTCGCCTCGCATCCCAAGACAATGCAGTTCATTGCCGAGAACGTACGGTTCCGACGTCCAAGCCAGATCGGTAAATTGTGGCGGCGCGGGCCTTGGCACCCGCACCGGCGACGTCACCGCCGCCACCCCGCCTAATCGCTGGTGTAGCGTTCCCGCAACTTGCGGTTCAACCACCACTCTGCTGAATCCGCGAGAGCCATCCAACTCGCGTTGATGATGTTGGTCGAAGCACCGACGGTAGTCCAAACCTGGCCTTCTGCCGCGGACTCGATCGAAACTCGTACCGATGCTCCAGTTCCCATCGTCTCGTTGACGACGCGAACTTTGTAGTCGGTCAAGTTGACACTGTCAACTTCGGGGAACTTGTCCGAGATTGCCTTGCTCAATCCACGATAGAGCGCATCAACGGGCCCGTTACCCTCGGCGGCCTCCAGAAACACGTCCTCGCCAACTCGTATCTTTACCGTTGCTTCGGATAGAACCGGGTGCTCTACGCCATCATTGCGCCACCCGGTGCCGAACGAAGCGCGACGGCGGTTCTCGACGATCACCATGAAGTCGACAAGTTCGAACGGCGACTCGTAGTTCGGTAAGTTCCGCAAGATGAGTAATTCTAGAGATGCCGTTGCGTTCTCGTACGCGAATCCAAGCGACTCTTGATGCTTGATGTGCTCGACGATGCGTCGCGCGTCATCGCGCGTCAAGTCCTCCTCTAGACCGAGCTCGCGGATGAGGCGCATGACGTTCCCGCGGCCGGACAACTCGGAGATGGTTACTCGAGTGTCATTGCCGACCATGCTGGGGTCGATATGCTGGTAGGCTGCTGCTGACTTTTCCGTTGCCGCCGCGTGCAATCCGCCTTTGTGCGTGAAGGCACTGATGCCGACGTACGGCTGGAACGGGAATGGACGTCGGTTGACGATCTCCGACACGAGTTTCGAAAGGCTTGTGAGTTGGGGTAGTTTCTCCGGATGGATCGCTTCGACACCTAGCTTCAAATTCAAGTTGCCGATGATACTTATCAAGTTGGCGTTGCCGGTCCGTTCGCCGTAACCGTTGATACAGCCTTGAATCTGGTGTGCACCCGCGCGGTACGCCTCCATCGCAGATGCGACTGCGGTATCGGTGTCGTTGTGTGTGTGGATGCCTATTACCGCGTCATCTGGGAGAGATTCTTTGACTTCACGCACGATATCTGCGATTTCGTGCGGCAGGGTACCGCCGTTTGTATCGCACAACACCACTCTCTCAGCGCCAGCGTCGTACGCCGAGCGCAAGCAACGAACAGCGTAGTCAGGGTTCTCTTTGAAACCGTCGAAGAAATGTTCGGCGTCATAGAACACGCGTCGATCTCGGGACTTCAGGTATGAGACCGAATCGGCGATCATTGCCAGATTCTCTTCGACGCTCGTCTCCAGAATCACGCGCACCTGATACTCTGATGCTTTGCCTACGATGGTGGTGATGGAAGCTCCCGAATCGATGAGAGCTTTCATCGAGATATCGTCATCGCAATCCGCATCGGCTCGCCGTGTGTTGCCGAAAGCGGAGATTTCCGCGTGTTTCAGATCTAACGTTCCTACGCGCTCGAAAAACTCGTCATCCTTTGGTGTGGCACCTGCGTAACCGCCCTCGATGATGTCCACGCCGAAGTCGTCCAGTAGCTGCGTAATTGCCAGCTTGTCCTCTACCGAAAGCGAAATGCCCTCCTGCTGTGCTCCGTCGCGGAGCGTGGTGTCGTAGATTTCTACGGATTTCACTGCTTTTGCGGGTTGGCCGTTGGTTTCGGTTCTTGCGTTCTCGGTCGTAGTCATCTTTGGGGTTGTTTCGGACAAAAATAAAGCCCGTCCTGTTTTCGGACGGGCGTTCGTGAGAGTTTCGATCCCTACGTAACGCGCGTCCATCTTTATGGGACGGGCCGACGGATCGTTGTTGACCCGCCTAACGGCTCGCGGTACCACCCACATTGCACAGCCCCGGTTGGGATCTACGCCTCTCAGTTGATTGCGTGATAACGGTTCGCGACCGTCTGGTTCTAATTGCGCCCAACGAGTTTGGAGATGAGCACTTTCTTCCAGATACTACGGAGCGATGTCGGGAAAACTCGGTTGAATAGCATCGATTCGGTGTTTCCCGTCTCCGATTGGCGACGCGGTTCGCCGCCGCGCTTGGATACTTGTTCCACTCAAAGATCGTACATTAACGCCGATTGCCGCGCAAGAATTTACGGTACACGGGCTGCCGTTAGTAGACAGGTTGCTAGAATCTATTGCGACAACGGAGGCGGTGCGCCCCGATTACGTCCGTCCCGTCGTCAAGGAGATATCCGGTTTGGAGCAGTCAACGCATCTCGGAATTGTTGATGATTTGCAGGTTCTCACTTATGGGGAGCCGGGTCAGCGAACCTTCAACCTTACCGCCAACAGCGAACGCGGCAGCGCGATTGTTTGGTTGGAGAAGGAACAGCTTTACAACATCGCTTTCTCTCTCGGCAATGCCCTCGAGCAGATGGATCCCGACGATGAGATCACGAGCAGAACGTTGCCGGACATCCCTCCTGATTCTGAAGGTGATGTAGATTTCAAAGCTGGGCGGATCGCGATGCAATACGATGCGGGTCGGAAGGTTTTCCTATTTGCAGCTGCCGGTGTCAGTCTGGAGCAGATCGAGTCTGGCGAAGAGGATCCGGATCCGATCATTCTCCAGTTCGGCTTTTCTCACCAGCAGGCCGTGTTCGTCGCCAGACGAGGCATGGAGATCGTGGCCGCCGGACGACCGATTTGCCCGTATTGTCACGTCGCTATCAACCAAGGCGAAGACCATGTCTGTGAACGACGCAATGGTCACAACATCGATCTGAGCGTGGCGATTCTCGAACAGTTGCAAGACGACGATGATTGATGTCGTACCCTCCCGATGATTCAGCCCGACTCGGTTGCTGGGTTGAGCCGCAAGGAGATCGAGGAACGACTCGCCAAGTGGCCAATTAACGGTATCGGACTTCACCCCGGCGGTTCCAACTACGTTTTCGTGGTCCGTCTGGCTGAAGATGACGAAGAGATTTTTGCGATCTACAAACCCGCGGCCGGCGAACGACCGCTCCGCGACTTTCCATACGGCACCCTTCATAACCGCGAGTGGTCTGCGTATATCATTGCCGACGCTTTGGGTTGGCCCGCGGTTCCTCCCACGGTAGTCCGAGACGGTCCTCACGGTATCGGCAGCGTGCAACTCTTTATCGATGCGGATTTCACGAAGCACTACTTCAATCTGCGTGATGAGCGTCTCGACGACTATACCCCGGTTGCAATGTTCGATGTGCTGGTGAACAACGCTGATCGGAAAGGTGGCGCTTGCCTGTTGGACGGTGACGACCGCATCTGGGCAGTTGACCACGGATTGACATTCAATCCCTTGGCGCGACGGCGGACGGTGATGTTCGAATTCAATGGAACGCCCTACCCTGACGAGTTGTTGAAATCGATCGAAAATTTGGTGCCGACTCTCGACGATGGGGGCTCAGATCTGCGCGATAAACTTGCTGGGGTGCTTGATGAACCGGAAATCGATTCTTTAATCAGGCGTGGCAGAGAGATGCTCGAGAGCCGGAATTTTCCGCACTTAGATCCGGATTGGAATGTGCCATGGCCGATGATTTGAGGATCTTCAGCATCGACGAGGCGCGCAGCATCGCGATCATCGCGGCGGGACTAGCAGAACCGCGGCCGAAATCCGGCGAGGTTGGCCTGAACGATTTCGAGCGCGTCACGCGTCGTCTGAACATCGTCCAAGTCGATTCCGTGAATGTTCTTGTTCGTGCCCAGTACATGCCGTTCTTCTCTCGTCTCGGCATGTATCCGTTGGAGATGCTGCACCGATACGCGTATGAAGAACGGAACCTTTTCGAGTATTCGGTGCACGAAGCATCGTTGATACCGATGGACCATTTGCCGATGATTCGGCATCGGATGACGGAGTGGCGACCTTGGCGTCGATGGTCGGAATTGATGGGTGAGCACCCCGGCCTCCTGGAATCCATCGTCGACGAGGTCACATCTCGTGGGCCGACAGCGGTTGCAGACATTCAAAACAAGGGAGAGCGTTACGGGTATTGGGGCAGTTCAACCGCGAAGCTTGTGTTGGAGACGTTGACATTCCAAGGCGAGTTGGCTGTATCGGACCGAGTCAATACCGCCCGCCGGTACGACCTATTTGATCGTGCAGTTCCCGCAGAAACTGCGTCGAAATCGCCGTTCTCGAAGGCTGAAGCGCACCATCAGATGATGAAACATGCGATTGATTCCCTAGGCATCGGCACGGTAGCGGATTGCGCGGACTACTACCGGATAAATCGAAACGATGCCACGAAGGCTGTAACGCATCTCGTCGAGATTGGCGAAATCGAGGAAGTGAAGGTTGACGGGATTCGGCGAGAAATGTTCGCTGTGGCCGGTATCAAGGTTCCGGACGTGTCTTCTGATGTCTGTGCAATTGTTTCGCCGTTCGATCCGGTGGCGTGGTTCAGGGATCGGCTTGAGTGGCTGTTCAATTTCGAGTATCGGATCGAGATCTACACGCCGGTTAAGAAGCGGAGATACGGGTACTATGTCTTGCCGTTCATTCTTGGAAATCGCTTTGTGGCGCGGGTGGATTTGAAGGCGGATCGGCAGAAGAGAGTGCTGAGGGTGCCTGGGGCGTTTCTGGAGGATGGATGTGAGGAAGAGGCGGTCGCCTATAGGCTGGCATCGGAGTTGCGGTTGATGGCGGATTGGTTGGGTTTGGATCGAATCGTGATCGGTAGGCGGGGTAAATTCACTAGCGCACTTCGAGCAGCGGTTAAAGTGCTCTGAGCATAATCAAACGTACAATTCGCCGTAACAAAGCCCACGATCGATCAGGATCAAGCAAAGATGAGCACGACAACCAATCAACTCACCGACGAACAGATAGCGGAGTACCGGGAGAATGGGTTCATCGGTGTGAACGACGTCTTTTCGATGGAAGAGGTCGAAGAGTTGCGCCGGGTCACCGACGAGTTCGTCCAGCAGTCCGCTGAACTGACCGAGCATACCGACATTTTCGACCTCGATTTTGCGGCGGGACACAGTCCGGAAACGCCCAAGTTGCGACGCATCACATCGCCACACATGCGACATCCGGTTTACGATGCGGCGATGCGGAAAGAGGGACTTCTGGACATCATCGAGCAGTTGCTGGGGCCGAACATCAAGCTGCATCACACGAAGTTGAACATGAAGGCTCCTGGAGGCGGCGCGCAGGTTGAGTGGCATACGGACTGGGGCTTCTATCCGGCGACGAATGATGACATCTTGGAGATCGGTCTGACGTTTGACGACATGGAGATCGAGAACGGTTGTCTGATGGGTATTCCGGGCTCGCACAAGTGGCCGGCGTTGAGCCATCATCAGGACGGTTACTTCATCGGCGCGGTGTCGGAAGACGACTTCGACATGGAAGAGGCGGTCCCGATTCGGATCAAGGCGGGTGGGGTTTCGATTCACCATGTGAGGACGCTGCACGGTTCGGCCCCAAACATCTCAGACCGGCCTCGGCGTTTGTTGTTGATGGGGTACCAGGCCGCGGATGCTTGGCCTTTGAGGGGCGTACCGGACTGGGATGCTTGGACCGGCGATATTGTTCGCGGCGAGGCGACGAACCGTCCTCGGCTCGAACGGGTGCCTGTAGCGATGCCGTTGCCGGCGCACCCTGAACCTGCTGGTTCGATCTTCGAACTGCAAGAGCAGCTTGAGACATCGCATTTCGCCGCGGAACTTGACGCTGCCGGGATTCAGGCTGAGCAGCAGCAACAGCAGTAGTAGGGATTGGTTTCGAACCGCGGATTGCGCTGATTTTTGTGATGGGGTGTGAGGAGATCATGTGTTGGGCGCGTTCAATTCTCCCTTTCGGGGAGATTTTCGTTCGACGAGTGGTTTGTCGAAGCATCGCCGCGTCTTTCGGGATCGCGTCGATAAGTCGGTTTGAAAGTCAGTCAATAGTCCAGCACCGCCGACGTCGCCAGACCGTCGGCCCTGCGTGGGGCATCTGAAAGACTGCCCCCGCCATCGCTCGATTCACCCCTCTCGCTAGCGCTGTAGCCTCTTCCGTCCAGCGAAGCGGAAAGACGTCTGCCGGGTAGAAGACCGTTCGCTCGAACCTTGAACGGCGATCTTCTGATCGCCGTCTGGCTTGCTTTTGTTAGCGGAGCAGGCATATGCTCCGCGTCCGAGCCCTGCAGCTACAACGGTCTTCGTAA
>VXSB01000012.1 GCA_009838175.1 Chloroflexota bacterium | reverse complement strand
ATATTACTACAGATGTATTGTTTGTCAAGTGTCTGAACCCGGATTTGAAGGATTTGAAGGATTGAAGGAATGGGCTGTGATCCACCCCGCCCTTTTGTCCCCGTTCACCCTCACCCTGGCCCTCTCCCATGAAGGGAGAGGGGATGGATTCCTCGCTTTGCTAACCCCTCTTAATCTCCCCTTGAGAGGGGAGCGTGACGGGTGAGTGTTTTGCGGAATTTACTTGCGGTTGATAGAGTTTGAGATTGCGACCTACGAAGCGTAGGCACGAAAGTTATCAAAGGAGACATTGAATATGTCCGACCACTGGAAGATGGAAGCCGACATCGAGTACTGCGTGCCTTGCGGTTACGCCAATCTAGCTGCCTACATGGCTGCCGAGCTTTTCCAGGCCGCTGGCCCGTCGCTGGCGATCAGCTTGACTCCGGGTCATTCCGGTGCCTTCAAGGTTACTGTCGACGGTGAGGTTCTCTGGGACAAGCAGGTGCAGGGCAAGTCGCCTCACATTATGGAGGTCAAGGAACTCAAAGCCAAAGTCGCCAACATGATTCAGTCTGGCGCGATGATCCAGATGAACTGATTTGGGTTGGGTACCCCCTGCGGGCGGGCAGGTTTGAAACCTGCCCCTACCGTGTCCCCTTGCGCTTCGCGAAGGAACGGAGACTAACTCAATGATCGTCTCAGAGGGGTGGTACTGACCACGTCTCTGAGACGTTCGTCTTTTTGGAGTTGGATGTGCTGGATGTTTTCAACGACGAGGACAATAAAGGTAAGAGATGGTTAGAGCAGCGGTTTTGTATGCGGCGAACGAGCGGATGCCGATCAAGGACTTGGAGCAATTGCCGCCTCGTAACGGCGAGGTGCGGGTGAATATCGGGGCAGCGGGGATTTGCGCGTCGGACCATCACGTGATGAAGGGGCAGACGAGCTTCCCGATGCCGATCGTGTTGGGGCACGAGGGCGCGGGTGTTGTGGATGAGGTCGGAGAGGGAGTGTCTGGGATCCAATCCGGCGACCGTTGCATATTGTCTTTTGTACCTAGTTGCGGTCACTGCCGGTCGTGCCGAACCGGGTTACAGAATGTTTGTGATACCAACCGACTAACGGGAACGAAGCAGTACGACAACACGTTTCGTTTATTTGACGAGGATGGTGTGGAGGTTCACCAATTCGCGAAGGTGGGAGTGTTTGCCGAGAGCATCATTTGTCCGCAGCAGGCGATCTATCCGATACCGGATGATGTTCCGATGGATGTTGCGGCGCTGATCGGGTGTTCGGTTACGACCGGCGTGGGTGGCGTTATCAACCAGCCGAACGCGAAGGCGGGGATGACGGTTGCCGTTTTTGGTGTTGGCGGGGTGGGATTGAACGTGTTGCAAGGAGCGCGTCTTCTGAACGCCTCGAAAATCATCGCGGTAGATATTTTGGACAACAAGCTGGAGTTCGCGTATCGCTTCGGCGCGACGGATGTCATCAATTCGCGTGCGGAGGATGCGGTGGAAAAGATTATGGAGTTGACGGACGGGGGCGTTGACATGGCGTTTGACGCGTTTGGACACGCGACGACGACTCGCTCGGCGTTCGACGCGACTCGGAAGGGCGGAACGTGTGTGGTGATCGGTATTGCGGCAGAAGGTTCGGAAGCTGAGATTCCGATGGTTGAGATTGTGCGCAATCAGAAAACGATGGTCGGCAGTTACTACGGATCAGCTTCCCCGCATGAGACCTTCAGGACTCTGATCGATTTTTATCAGTCTGGGAAACTTGAAATCGGCGGATTGGCACTGCGAACGTATTCCCTCGACGAGATTAACGAGGCGTACGATGATCTTGAACGTGGGGCTGATGGGCGCGGCGTCATCGTTTTCGAGGGAGTGAACTGAGAAGCAGAGATTTGTTTGTGTCACACCGATGGTCATGCCAATCGACAAGCTGACAGGGTAAAATCAACTATCGAGCGTTAAGCCACGCTGAACGTTCACCAACGGGACTGTTAGACGGCGACCGTGCGCGGCCGTCACACGAGCGGACAACTCCCAGATGCTAGAAGATTACTTTCGCCAGTACGGGATACTCGTGATGTTCCTGATGGTTGCGGTTGGCGTCCCGATAGGCATGTTGTTGCTGTCTTATGCGGCGCAGTTCATTCGTGTCCGACCTAGCCAAACTTCGGTAGTTAAACGGACCTCCTACGAAAGCGGTCTTCGGCCATTCAGCCCGAAGCCCCGTCTATTCAACATTCGGTACTACTACTACGCGATTCTGTTCGTGGTTTTCGACGTTGAGACGGTTCTGCTGTTTCCGTGGGCGATCAAGTATGGGGTGCTTTCGAAACAGTTCGGTGTGATTGCGTTTTTCGCGGTGCTGGTATTCTTGGTTGTGGTCACGTTGGGCTATCTATACGCATGGCGAAAGGGCGCGCTCGAATGGACTCGGAGCAGCAACAATTGACCTCCGACATCGAAACCGCCTACGGCGTTCCGATGGGTCACGACCCGCGTAACCCGCTATTCAATGTGACGTGGGACATGGATCGTGACGAGGGTGATGAAGTCAATCTGATGAAGGCGACTCGGCTTTCGCCGTTGCCAGAGCCGATCATGCACATGGACGATGATCATTCGCGGAACGTCATCGTCACATCGGTCGATTATCTGCTCAACTGGGCGCGTAAATCGTCGCTGTTCCCGTTGCAGTTTGGGTTGGCGTGCTGTGCGTTTGAGATGATTGCGTCTGCGATGGGCCGGTTCGATATTTCGCGGTTCGGAATGGAGGCGTTCCGGGCTACGCCGCGGCAGGCGGACCTGATGATCGTTGCTGGAACGGTTACATGGAAGATGGCGGTGCCTTTGCGTCGGTTGTACGAGCAGATGGCGGAGCCGAAGTGGGTGATCTCTATGGGCGTGTGTGCGACTAGCGGCGGGCCGTACTATCAGTCGTATTCGGTGGTGCCGGGGGTGAACCACATCGTTCCGGTGGATGTTTATGTTCCAGGGTGTCCTCCGAGGCCGGATGCGTTGCTCTACGGGATCATGCAGCTGCACGACAAGATTCGACGCTACTCGTTGCTGGACAACCCCGCTGGGGGCATCAGCGACTCCGCAGGTGGCTCATGAGCAAAGCTTGGGATGGCGCCAAGTTAGCGGACGCGATCCGCGAATCGTTGCCTGATGCGATAGTCGACGCGGGCGGAACCGATGTCTGGATCAAGCCGGACTCCGTTCCCGATGTGATGCGGTTGTTGAGGGATGACGCGGAGTTCCGATTCGAGTTGCTGAGCAGCGTCACCGCGGTCGACTACATTTCTTACTTCGAGGTTGTTTATCACCTGACATCGTTGACCCGCAACGCGACGGCAGTAGTGAAGTCGAAAGTGGGGTTCGGGCGCGAAGAGGCTTGTATACCGAGCGTGGTCGATATCTGGCGCGGCGCCGATTTGCAGGAGCGCGAGGTTTGGGACTTGATGGGGATCATTTTCGATGGTCATCCGAACCATAAGCGGATCATGCTGTGGGAAGGATTTCCGGGTCACCCGTTGCGAAAAGACTTCGCGACTTACGAGCAATCGATTGTGCCTGAGAGTGAACGGCGCGTACCGTCGGCGTTGGCTGGCGAGATCGGGGATGGTCAAGGGTAGTGACGACGCAGGTCCGCACAGAGCCGATTACGGTCAACCTTGGCCCGCAACACCCGTCTACTCACGGCGTGTTCAGGATGCGGGTCACGTTCGATGGCGAAGAGATCATCGACGTCGAGCCGATCTTCGGGTATCTCCATCGCGGATCGGAGAAGCTCGCAGAGGAGCGCACGTATGTGCAGGTGGTGACGCTGACTGACCGCATGGACTATGTCGGGTCGATGTTGAACAACCAGGCGTACATGTTGGCGGTCGAGAAGCTGGCAGGTGTGGAACCTGCGCCACGAGGTGTTTGGTTGCGGATGATAGCGTCTGAGTTGCAGCGCATCGCGAGCCACTTAGTTGCGGTTGGATTTCTGATACAAGACCTTGGCGCTTGGGGCACTCCGCTGATCTACACGATGCGGGAAAGGGAGAAGATTCTCGACCTGTTCGAGATGTTGTGCGGTGCGCGAATCACGAACTCGTATCTGCGTCCTGGTGGTGTGTTCATGGATGCGCCCGAGGAGTTCTGGCCGGCAATGAACGAGGTGCTGGACGAGTTGCCTCCGCGGATCGATGATCTGGACGATCTGCTGACTGACAACGACATTATCTTCTCGCGCACTAAGGGGGTGTCGGTGTTGACACCTGAGCAGATGCTGGATGCGTCGATAACGGGTCCGATGCTGCGGGCAGCGGGTGTGGACTGGGACTTGCGGCATCGTGATCCTTATGACTACTACGATCAGGTGACGTTCGAGCGTCCGTTGCACACGGCTGGCGATAACTTCGCGCGGTACTGGGTGCGGGTGCAGGAGATGCGCGAGAGCATCAAGATCATCAGGCAGTGCGAGAAGTTGATCGAGCCTGGATCGGTCCGTCCGGAACACGACGATGTGCCTTGGCTGTTGCGTCCGCCAGTTGGGGATGCCTACGCGGCGATCGAGCACTCGAAGGGCGAACTGGGGTTCTATCTGGTGAGCGACGGGTCGATATCGCCATATCGCTGTCACGTCCGGGCGCCGTCACTGATCAACTTGACGTTGCTGCGCGATATGTTGGTCGGTGAATTGCTGGCGGATATGTTCGTGAGCTTCGGCAGTGTGGATATCAACATGGGCGAGGTCGACCGTTGAACTCGCCGTTCTTGGACAACTCCCTATTCCGCAACATCTACTGCTACTTGGCGAGCGGCAGTGATGACTGCGCGGCTCGCGGTTACGATGTGGCGATTCTGCCGTCTGGTTTTGAATGGCTCGCGTTCGCGCTGACGGCGTTCATCATCATCAACATCGTCACTAACGCGGGATTGGGGGCGGTGATCGTCTACATCTGGGGAGAACGTCGGATATTGGGACGTATTCAGAACCGGACTGGCCCTAACCGTTGGGGGCCGTTCGGCACGCTGACATCGGTCGCCGACGCGATCAAGACGCTGTTTAAAGAGGACATCGTACCGGATGAGGCGGATCGTTGGCTTTTCAATCTGGCGCCGATACTAATGGTGTTCCCGGTATTGATGGTGTTGTCGGTGATTCCGTTCGGGGTCGGGACGTTCGTGGTGGATCTGAATGTCGGGATATTGTTCGTGATCGCGATCACGTCGATGTCCGGGATTTCGGTAGTTTTGGCGTCGTGGGCTTCAGGGAACAGGATTGCGATATTCGCCGGGATGCGTTCGGTTGCGATGCTTATTAGCTATGAGATACCGATGGCGCTCTCGCTGATCGGTGTGTTGATGCTTGCCGGGTCGATGTCGTTGGGCGCGATCGTTGATGCTCAGGACATCCCGTTCATACTTGTGCAACCGCTCGGACTGTTCGTGTTCCTGCTGGCGGCACAGGCGGAGACGAGTCGGACGCCGTTTGACTTGATCGAGGCGGAATCGGAGCTTGCGGCTGGATATCTCAACGACTACAGCAGCATGAAGTTCGGTATCTTCTTCTTGGCGGAGTTCTTGGCGACTATTGTGGCTTCGATGCTCATCGTGACGCTGTTCCTTGGGGGATGGCGCGGATGGGAGCCGATACCGTCGCAGATCTGGTTCGCAGGTAAGACCGTGCTCGTATTGCTGTTCATCATGTGGATGCGGTTCTCGTGGCCGCGGCTGAGAGTTGACCAGATACTCGCTCTTGCTTGGAAGGGATTGTTCGAGCTCACGTTAATCAACATCTTCGTGACGGCGATATTGATAGCCATCTGGCCGGATCCGGGAATCACAGAGTTGTTGATAATGTCGGCGATTAACTGGGTCGTGTTCTTCATCTCGATATGGGCTGTCAGCAAGTTGCTGCGACCCGGGGACTACACGGCACCTGCGCCTCAGGAAGATCGACCCTCGTATCCGGTGGCCACGGACGAGTTGCCGGATGAAGTTGCTTACACGGGAGGTGCGACGCGATGATCGGCCTCGGTTTATTGAAGGCGATGCGCGTGACGCTGAGGAACGCGCTCAAGGCACCATTCACGATCCAATATCCGGACCGGAAAGTTGGCATCGTGGGCGCTGCGAAGGAAGAGGGCAAGTCGCCCATCGGTTTGGTGGCGACCCAACCCGTGACCGCGGCCAAGGCGGCGATGAGCATGTACTCGGTGCCAGTCAACATCCCGCAGAACCGGCGTTTCCGCGGTAACGAGTTTACTTGGTACGAGGATCGTTGCACGGGTTGCGCTTCGTGTGCGAAGTACTGTCCGCTGGGGATCATTGAGATTGTTACGAGCCCGGGTGGTTTCGATGTGCAGGAGGGCGAGAGCTACGCGATTGATGTGTTCGACATCGATATCGGGCGATGCATGTTCTGCGGCTTGTGTGTGGAAGCTTGTCCATATGACGCGCTGCACATGGGTAGCAACTTTGAGCGGAGCAAGTACGAGCGTGATGCGTTGGTGATCCCGGTCGACGAGTTGCGTCAGGCGTTGAAGCAACCGAGTTCTTGGTTCAGGCCGCAGTTCGAGGAGCGCGACTACGATCCGTTCCGCGATGGTGCCGAAGACGATCACTACAAAGTTGGTCGACACGAGAAGCCGAGCGATGAGACGCTGGACGAACGTTGGGTCGAGGAGCGATGAGCGGGGCGTTCGATTCAGGCATCTTTGCGACGATTGCGTTTTACGTCGCATCGGCTTTGACAATCGCGTCGGCGATCATAGTCGTGACGCAGCGCGACCTCGTACGCGCGGTGGTGGCGTTGGCGATGTCATTTGTCGGCGTGGCCGCGATCTACTTCATTTTGAACGCCGAGTTCATCGGAGTTGTGCAGGTTCTCGTTTATGTTGGTGCGATCTCGATCCTGATCGCGTTTGCGGTGATGTTCATCGGTGATCTTGCGAACGCGGGGACACTATCGCAGAACCGATTGGTGTCGGCGATTGCTGCGTTGCTGTTGCTCGCATCGGTAATCTTTGTGACTTACAACACCGATTGGACGGCGATTGACGATGTCACGGATCCGGATGCCGTCGCTGGTCTAGCTGGGCAGTATGAGGTAACGTCATCCGACTCTGACGATGCAGTGATTCGCGCGGTTGGTGCGGGTGCCGAGGAGGCGCGTGGCGGTGCACTGGTGGACGGGTCATCGCACATTGGGCCGTTTCTAATACGCGAATTGATCCTGCCTTTTGAAACGCTTGGGTTGTTGTTGATCGCGGCTTTGATTGGTGCGCTGATTGTCATTCGCGGTAGACGGGAGGACGACGCGGCATGACGCTTGAGATCGTCTTAGTCGTCGCTGGCGCCCTGTTCTCTATCGGACTCTTCGGGGTTCTCGCGCGACGCAACATCATCGCCGTCATCATGTCGCTAGAGCTGATGTTCAACGGCGTGTTGGTTGCCGCGATTGGCTTTTCGAGGTTTACTGTGCCTGCAGCACTTGTCGGGGCTAGCGGCGATATCACAGAGAGCGCAGTCAGAGCATCTCTAACCGGTCATGCGTTCGCCGTGTTCGTGATTTCGATCGCCGCGGCGGAGACTGCTCTGGCACTGGCTCTAGTGTTCGCGTTCTACCGTGCGAAACAGTCGGTAGAGATAACTGATGCTTCGGAGATGAAGAACTGAAGATGTGGGTCGAATACAAGAGGACTCAAACTTTGAAGGTCGCCGAGAGTTGGAAGAATTTGCTGGACGGCGAGGGGTTGCCAGCCAAGATACTGCCAGTCGGCGATATCTTGGATTGGGCTGAAGACGTGCCGTTCATGGTCATGGTTCCCAAGGGTCGGGAACACGTGGCCGATGAGATCATCAGGAAGCTCTAGGCTAGTTTCGCTTTGGCATTAGAACTCACAATCTGGCTGATTATCCTGCTGCCCGCGTTTGCGTTTGTCTTTAATGGCATCGTGTTGCGATGGATTCCGGAGGTGGTAGTAGGTCCTTATCGTTTGACCGGCACGAAGTCGGATTTGGCGGGTTGGTTGACGGTGTTGGCGGTTGGCGCCTCTTTCGTCTTGTCCTTACTGGCGTTGATAAAGGTAGTTTCGGACGGGGCGCAGCAGTTCGAGATGCATAGCTGGATCGCGGTCGCTGGCGTCGATATCACATTTGGAATCATGCTCGACCAGTTGACGGCGATCATGTTGGTGGTTGTAAGTGGTGTCAGCTTCCTCGTGCAGGTCTATGGCGTGGGATATATGCATGGCGATGACGGGTATACGCGGTACTTCTCGTATATGGCGTTGTTCACGGCATCGATGCTCGGATTGGTGACGGCGCGTAACGTCATCCAACTATTCGTATTCTGGGAACTGGTCGGCATCTCGTCGTATCTGCTCATCGGTTTTTGGTTGAATCGGCCATCCGCCGCTGCCGCAGCCAAGAAGGCGTTCCTGATGACGCGCTTCGGCGACTTCGGATTCCTGCTGGCTATCTTGTATCTGTACTCGAATGACCCGTCGTGGCTCGATATAGAAGCGATGTACGGTGCGATCTCGGGCGGGATGATGGCGGTGTCGGTGGCGTCATGGATAGCGTTGGGGTTCTTGTTGGGCGCCATCGGTAAGTCGGCGCAGTTCCCGTTCCATTCGTGGTTGCCGGACGCGATGGAGGGTCCGACGTCGGTATCGGCGTTGATCCACTCTGCGACGATGGTTACTGCTGGTGTTTTTCTGGTGGCGAGATTCTTTCCGCTGTTCGAGCATAGCGACATCATGTTCTTAGTGACGCTTATCGGAGCGATCACAGCGGTGTTTGCGGCGACGATGGCGCTAGTGGCGGATGACATCAAGCGGGTTTTGGCGTACTCGACGGTGAGCCAACTCGGGTACATGATGTTCGCGCTCGGTATCGGCGCTTATGGCGCAGCGGTGTTCCATCTGTTCACTCACGCGTTCTTCAAGGCGTGCTTGTTCCTTGCCGCGGGTTCGGTACACCATGCCGGTGGGACGTTCAATATGAACTACCTCGGCGGCCTCAAGAACCACATGAAGGTCACGTATTGGTCGATGGTGATCGCGAGCCTGTCGTTGGCTGGGATCATCCCACTGTCTGGCTTCTGGTCAAAGGATGAGATTCTCGCTCACGCGTTCCACTATGACACATCGATCGGCACTTTCGCATTGGCGATGGGTTTGATCGCGGCGTTTATGACGGCGTTCTACACGTTCCGCGCGGTGTTCAAGACGTTCCATGGAGAGTTCCGTGGAGGCGGCGACAAGGAACGAGAGGACATCGAAGCGGCGGGCGAAGAAGCTCCTGAGGGATTAGAACACGTCCATCTTGGGGAATCTCCTAAGACGATGATTGTGCCGATAGGCATTCTCGCCTTTCTCGCGATCGTTATTGGTTTCTTCGCGAATCCAGTTATCGATTTGGGCGTTGTTCACAAACATGCGTTTTCGACCTTTGTTGTCGAGCGGAATACCGATGTATTTCAGGATCACGACGCGCAGGTCAAGGCTGGGTCAGAGCCTGAGTTCGATGTGATTATCGCTACCGTATCGACGATCTTGGCGGTGCTCGGGATATACCTTGCTTGGATTAAGCGCGTAGCGGTTCTTGAAGGCTTCATTCGGATAACCCAACCGATTCGCACTTTACTCACGCGAAAGTATTACTTCGACGAGTTGTACGAGGATTTGATCGTATCCAAGCTGTTCTACAGCTACTTCGCGAATCTCGTCGACAGGCTAGACATATCCGGTCTCGACAATGTGAACGTGCAGTTGTATCGGTGGACGGATCGTGCTGGTAGGGCATTAGCGAAGGTGCAGGACGGGCAGGTTCAGACCTACGGGATCGTTTCTCTGGTCGGTTTGATCGCGGCGATCGTGATTTTCGTGGTGGTGGCGCAGTAGTTGACGGATAACGACTAGACGATGAGCGAATTCAACGGCATATTGACGCTGACGGTGTTCCTGCCCGCGCTGGCGGGTCTGGTCATCTTGCTCGTCAAGCCATTGCAGCTTGAGGATCGGATCATTCGTTGGTTCGCCATCGTGAGCACCGTTGTCACCTTCGTTTTGACGCTGATAGTTTTCTTGGCGTACGACCGCGACGCTGGCGGGGTGCAGTTCATAGATCATCTCAGTTGGCTGTCTGCCGAGACGATCAAGTCTTCGTACCTACTCGGTGTAGACGGGCTGAGCGCTCCGTTGGTGCTGCTCACCGGACTTCTGGGTATGGCGGCGGCGTTTGCGTCTCGCAACATCGGACTGCGAGTTTCCGAATACTTCATCTGGTTGCTGCTGTTGGAAACGGCGGTTATGGGAGTGTTCGTCAGCCTCGATCTACTACTGTTCTTCGTTTTCTTCGAGTTCGAAGTGATCCCGATGTTCATGCTGATATCGCTTTGGGGATCGGGTCGGCCGCGCTACTCGGCGATGAAGTTCGTGCTCTACACCCTCGCAGGTGGGGCGTTCATGTTCGTGGGGATCTTTGCCGTCTATCTGACTGGCGCGGTGGACACACTGACGATGGTGCCGGTGCCGGAACTCGGAATCGTAGGAATCGCGGACCAGATAGCGGGGGTTGATCTGATAGCTCCGGCATCGTTGATATTCGCGTTCTTCTTCGTCGCGTTCGCCGTGAAGTTGCCGATCTGGCCACTCCACAACTGGTTGCCTGACGCCCACACTGACGCACCGACTGCGGTCAGCGTGATGCTTGCGGGTGTGCTGCTGAAGATGGCCGGATACGGCATGATCCGGATAAACATCGGATTTTTCCAAGAGACCAAGGGCTTCACGGTGCACGACGCCGCGGGTATATTGTCGGTCATCGCTGCCGTCAGTGTCGTGTACGGCGCGATTGTGACGATTCGTCAGACCGACATGAAGCGATTGATCGCATACTCATCGGTGAGTCACATGGGCTTCGTTCTGTTGGGATTGACGGCCATTGCAGGAATCCAGCAAGAGACCGAGTTCGGTAGGGACGTCGCGTTGGGTGGCATCAATGGTGCCGCGTTGCAGATGTTCACGCATGGCACGATCACGGGCTTAGCGTTCCTGATGGTGGGGCTTGCATACGACCGGACACACACTCGGCACATTCCGCATCTTGGCGGGTTGTGGAGACGGATGCCAGTGATCGGTATCTTCTTCTTCATCGCGGGTTTCGCTTCGCTCGGACTTCCCGCGCTGTCGGGATTCGTTTCAGAGATCATGGTCTTCCTAAACTCGTTCCCGGTATGGCCATGGGCGGCGAGCATATCGGCATTCGGAGTCGTTCTTGCGGCGGGTTACGTCTTGTGGATGATCCAGCGCACCTTCTTCGGTTCGAAACCTCCTGAAGGGGGGATACCGGATGACAAATATGAAGAGTTGACCGATGCCGAGCCATTGGATTTGATACCGATATTGGTTTTGACGATACCGATATTCGTGATCGGTATCTGGCCGAAAGTGGTGGTCGATGTGTTCAAGATCGGCATTGAAGGGATATTGCGCTAGTGACTGCTCAGGACTACTGGGCGTTATCGCCCGTCATAGCGATGGCAGCACTTGCACTGGTGCTGCTTTCCGCTGACGCTTTGCTGGCGGAGCGGATGTTCGGCGGCAAACGCTACGGCAGCAAACGCGCGCTGTCTTGGATCGCGGTAATCGGCCTCGCAGTTCCCGCGTTCCTAGCGCTGAATCTGTGGTTCGAGTGGTTCGGAGAATCGACCTCGGAAGCAGTGGTTTACGGCACGTTCACGGCTGACCGATTTGCGCTGTTCTTCCAGTTCCTGATCATCGGTGCGACGGGTGTAGTGATATTGGCGTCGGTGCCGTATCTGCAACAGTTCAGGGATTCCCTAGGCGAGTTCTTCACGCTGCTGTTGACGGCGGCGGCCGGGATGATGCTGCTAGTCGGTGCCAGCGAGTTGATAACTATCTATGTAGCGCTAGAAACAACCGCGTTGCCGGCAGTCGCGTTAGCGGCGTTGCGACGCGACGGATTCTCGATCGAGGCTGGCGCGAAGTTCTTGATACTTTCGGCGTTGTCGACCGCGTTGTTGCTTTTCGGTCTGGTTTTCCTTTACGGATACACAGGGGCTACCCGGATCGACGAGATTGTCGCGCGAATGGGCGCATTGCCGTTCGAATCGGGAGTGCCATTCGGATCGCTCGCGGTGATGCTGTCTGTTCTGCTAATCGTCGCTGGCTTCGGGTTCAAGATGGCGATTGCTCCGTGGCACATGTGGGTACCGGATGTGTACCAAGGTTCTCCTACGCCAGTCGCGGCATTTCTATCGGTAGCATCGAAGGCGTCCGCGTTCGCGGTGTTGATGCGGCTTCTCTACTCATTCGCCGGATTCGATCCGGTAGCGCAGGACTGGCAGATATTGTTCGCTCTGATCGCGACCGCAAGTATGACGGTCGGCAACTTGATGGCACTGTCGCAGACGAATGTCAAACGGCTATTGGCGTATTCGACGATCGCGCAGGCTGGTTACATCATGGTTGGTTTCGCGGCGGTATCGGTTGCATCATCCAGTGATAGCGCCTCTGCGGGTCCGCAGAGCATCATGTATTACTTGGCCGGATATGCATTTACAAACCTTGCGGTGTTCCTCGCCTTCGCGGCGATTGTTCACCGAACGGGCAATGACACTATCGCTGGGTTGAGTGGGTTGTTGAAGAGATCGCCGGTTCTCGCCATACTGATGGTCATTGGGCTCTTGTCGCTGTTGGGAATGCCACCTACGGTCGGGTTTATGGCTAAAGCGGTGATATTCAGCACCGCGGTTGACCAAGGACTGATATGGCTGGCCGTTGTGGCGGTTGTTAACACGGTAGTGGCGGCGTACTATTACTTGCGAGTCGTCGGGGTGATTATGTTCGGTGAGTCGGACGATGCCGACCCGATTAAACCGGGAGCCGGAGAACTAGCTGCGGTAAGCATTGGAGTGGCCGGAGCTTTGGTATTCGGCATCGTGCCGTGGTTCATATTGGAACTCGTGGACAAATCGCTGACAATTGTTTGATCGGCGGGTCGGCGAATTGTCGTCGAAATCATGCCCCAGTGACAAACGTCAGACGGATGGCGTAACGTGAGCAGCTTTGAAGCAGTCTGCATAGCCCATCACAGCCTGTTGCCTGAGGCTGCCGAGTTGGCTGAGCGCATCGTTGCGCGTTACCAAGACCGTTGTCGATGGTGGGTCGCCAACGAGATGACATTGGCGCACGAAGAAGCGGATGACCGGTTGCGTGATACCGATCTGATCATCACGGTCGGCGGAGATGGAACGATCTTGCGGGGCATGCACGCCGCTTCGCTCCATAGCATTCCGGTTCTCGGTGTAAATATGGGTCGTGTCGGGTTCATGAGCGAGATCGATTCGCGCGACGCTCTGGAGGGGATTGAGTGGTATCTCAAAGGGAATGGTCGTATCGATGAACGCGCTATGCTGATGGCGACGCTTGGAGGAGATGCAGGGCAATCGATGCACGCGTTGAACGACGTTACCGTGCACCGTGGCGCGGAGCTACGGATGATCGAGGTGAAGGCGGTAGTCGACGATGTCGAGCTATCTACATACCGCGGCGATGGATTAATCGTCGCGACGTCAACCGGATCGACCGGCTATTCGTTGCAACTCGGCGGTCCGGTAATCGACCCCAACGCGCCGGTTTTCCTGCTCAAGGCGATTGCGGCGCACATGAGTCAATTTGGGGGAGTGGTACTAGACGCTAATAGCGTTCTGGAGTTGACGTTGGACTCGACGGCTAACGCCACATTGACCGTTGACGGATATATCAGCAGGAACATACACGAGGGCGATGCAGTGACGATATCGCGGAGCGAGCGTTGCGCCAGGTTTTTGCGAGGTGGCCCGAAGAGCGGATTCTGGGAAGGGCTGTCGCATCGGTTGGGGATGCGGATAGGCGCGGTGCGCCGCGGCGAGGAGACGAGCAATTGACCGCCTCGGGCGAAGAGAAGTTGCCGCTCAAAACGGAGCGGCTAGCATCCAAGACGATATTCCGCGGCGAAAAACTGATCCTGCGTGTGGACACCCTAAAGATGGGTGATCGAAGCCCTGCGACGAAGGAAATTATCCAGCATCCTGGCTCCTCGGTGATGTTGCCGATTACGGATCGCGGGACGGTGCTGCTCGTCAAGCAGTGGCGCGCGGCGCAGGATTGCTACACATTGGAATTGCCTTCTGGCACCCGCGACGGCGACGAACCTCCAGAAGTCACCGCGGATCGCGAGTTGCGAGAGGAGACTGGTTACCGCGCGTCAGAATTTACACCTATCGGGGGCTTCTGCCCGGTGTCTGGTTACAGCGAGGAGTATTGCCACGGTTACGTGGCCACAGGCCTCGAATTGGACCCTTTGCCGCAAGATAAACTTGAAGACATCATGGTTGTCGAAACGACCGTCGACGATTTGCGGCGAATGTGCATGAATGGCGAAATCGATGATGCGCTGACAATTGCGGCGGTCACCCGCGCCTCCGCGTTCCTCGACGAAGCTAGGAGAGCGGATGTATAAGCACGATGTCCTGATTATCGGAGCGGGTCTAGCAGGACTGCGAGCGGCGGTAGAAGCCACTCGTCTCGGATTGGACGTTGCCGTCATCAGCAAAGTCCATCCCGTTCGGAGTCATTCCAATGCAGCCCAAGGCGGTATCAACGCACCCTTGACCGACCGCGGAGATGATTGGGAAGGCCACGCGCTTGACACCATTAAGGGTAGTGACTATCTAGCCGACCAAGACGCCGTCGAGATCATGTCTACCGAGGCGGGCGACGCGGTGATCGAACTTGAGCGGATGGGCGTCATCTTCAGCCGCGGCGATGATGGCAGGTTGGGCACGCGTAGGTTTGGCGGTCAGTTGGTGGCACGCACGTTTTTCGTCGGCGCGATAACCGGGTCGGCCATCCTGCACGTCCTCTACGAGCAGGCGCTGAAGTACGGACTCAACACCTATGAGGAGTGGTTCGTGACCGATCTGATCATCGAGGATGGTCGTTGCGTCGGCGTAGTGGCGCTGGATATCAAAACAGGTGAGCTGCACTCGATCTGGGCCAAGTCAGTAATCATGGCTGCTGGTGGGGCAGGGCGGGTGTTCGAACCCTCTACTAACGCCATCATCTGCACCGGCGACGGACTCGCGTTGGCATGGCGCGCGGGCGTTCCGATGATGGATATGGAGATGGTGCAGTACCATCCAACCACGTTGGCTCGGACGGGCATCCTATTGTCCGAGGCGGCGCGAGGCGAAGGCGCACATCTGCTCAACTCGGAAGGTGAGCGATTCATGTTGAAGTATGCGCCGCAATACGAGGAGCTGGCATCACGAGACGTCGTTTCGCGCTCCGAGCAGACCGAGATCAATGAAGGCCGGGGTATCGACGGCAACGTTTTGCTCGACTTGCGACACCTCGGACGCGAGTTCATCGAGGATCGTCTCGGATATTTGCAAGAAGTGGCGGTCGAGTTCGTAGGTATCGACCTCGCCGAACAACCGATACCGGTTCGCCCGGGTGTGCATTACATCATGGGCGGCATCAAGACCGACGTTGATGGAGCGACCATTGTCCCGGGTCTGTACGGTGCTGGCGAGTGTGCGAACGTCAGCGTTCATGGTGCCAACCGTCTTGGCGCCAACTCGTTGCTAGACACGGTCGTGTTCGGACGACGCTCAGCGGTTCACGCAGCGGATTACGTCAAGTCTGTGGATGCCGGTTCCGGATCAGACGAGCATCTGAAAGCTACCAAGGCGCGCATGCAATCGATATTCGACCGCGAGCCGAACGAGAACTGGGCTGCAATCCGCAACTATATGGCGAACGAGATGACTAAAGGCATCGGCGTGTTCCGCGATCAATCGTCGATGGAAGGCGCGAAAGCGGCAATCGACGATGTAAGCGCTAGAGTGCCGAAGATGTCGCTCCAGAACAAGGGCAAGGTGTTCAACACCGACCTTATCTTCACGTTGGAGATGGAGTTCATGGCTGATGTCGCAAAGGCGATTGTCCACTCCGCGCTGACTCGCAAGGAGAGCAGGGGAGCGCATTTCCGCACAGACATCACCGAACGCGACGACGAGAACTGGCTGAAGCACACGCTCGCATACCAAGACACGGATAGCGAGGACGGCGTGCGTGTCGAGACTTCGCCAGTGACGATTACGAAGTGGGAACCGGTCAAGAGGGTCTACTGATGCAGGCAAAACTGAAAGTTAGCAGGTACGACCCTGAGACGATGGGGCAGGGTCAGCAGCGATGGGACGAATTCGAACTCGATGTCCACCCGAACGCGACGGTTCTAGACGCGCTGATCCAGATCCGCGAAGAGGTCGACGGAACTCTTGCATTGCGTTGCGCCTGCCGCGCCTCGATCTGCGGCTCGTGCGGTATGCGTGTCAATGGCGATGCGAAGCTGGTGTGCAAGTCGCGGATCGCTGATGTTGGTGAAGAGGGCGCGACGATAGTCGTCGAGCCGATGGGCAACCAAGCGGTCATCAAGGACTTGGTGGTCACGCTCGATACGTTCTTCGACAAGGTTAGACAGGTTGATCCGTATCTTCAACCAGACTCGGAACCGGAGCAGGGTGAGTACGTGGCGAGTGACGAATCGATGGTGAATCTGCTGACGGCGATGAACTGCATCATGTGTGGCGCATGCGTCTCGGACTGCACCGTCCTAGAGGTAGACGAAGCCTTTATCGGTCCTGCCGCATTGGCCAAGGCGTGGAGGTTCGTGGAAGACCCGCGCGATGACCAGCGAGACGCGCGATTGGAAGAGCTCAACGATGTTGAGGGCGGCATCTGGGACTGCACACGCTGCTTCAAGTGCGTCGAGGTATGCCCGAAGGACGTCGCGCCGATGGATCGCATCATGGAGATGCGCGACATGGCGATCGAGGCCGGTAACACCAACACATCCGGTTATCGACACACCGAATCGTTCAACAAATCAGTGAAGAAGCATGGGCGTCTCGACGAAGCGCGATTGGCGGTTGAATCGGCTGGTTACACGAACGTTCCACGACTGATCGACCTCGCCGAGATCGGCGTCAAATCAGTGCTGAAAGGCAAGATGCCTCCGATAGTGCCGCATAAAGCCGATGAGAAAGAGAAGATAACGCGTATCTTCGAAAAAGTAGAAAGCGAGCGTGGCTCGTGAAATTCGCCTTCTATCCAGGTTGTGTGGCTCGTGGCGCCGGCCCCGAACTTTTCGATTCCGCGGTCGCGGTCATGGAAAAACTTGGCATCGAGTGGGTCGAGTTAACAGGCGCGTCTTGCACCGGCGCGGGCGTGCTGCAAGAGAAAGACCAGAAACTAGGCGACATCCTAAACATCCGCACATTGGCTATGGCTGAGCAACTCGGACTCCCGGTCATGACCATCTGCTCGACATGCCAAGGCGTGATGGCGCAGGCCGACCGCAGAATTCGTCGCGATGCCGACTATCTGGAAGAGATCAACGGCTACCTCGCGGAAGAGGGTTTGTCGTACAGCGGCAACACGACCGTGAAGCACCTGCTGTGGGTCCTCGTTGAGGACATCGGAGTCGAGACGCTCAAGAAAACGTTCGTGAAGGAACTTTCGGGCGTGAATCTTGCGCCGTTCTACGGCTGCTACATCGTCCGTCCGTCAGACGCACTCGGTTTCGACGAGAACCCGGAACGCCAGACATCCCTAGAGACCGTGATCGAAGCGGTTGGTGGCAACGTGATTGACTTCCCCGGCAAGACGGCCTGCTGCGGCTTCCCGATCCTGCTTATCAACCAGCGGAACTCCCTCCGAATGGTCGCCAACCACACCGGCACCGCGAGCGAACTGGGCGCGGACGCGATGGTTACACCTTGCCCCCTCTGCCATTTGAATCTTGACGGCTACCAGCCCAAGGCGCGCCGACAGAACAAGCGCGGCAAGGCCGATCTGCCGATCATCCACCTCCCGCAGCTACTCGGACTGGCGATGGGCATCGATTCCAAGACACTCGGACTCGGCAAGCATCTCGTGAATACCCGAGACATCGTCCGCAAAGTTGATTCGATATCGGTAGCTAGCTGATGGGGGCGGCAAAGTCGGCTTTAGTGTTTTTGCAAGTCGACAATCGCGTCTTAATCCAGTGCTGGGCAATTCTGGTGGTTGCTGTCATGTTCGTCATCGCGTGCGGCGAACCAGAAGAACCGGTACCGACGATCGATCCCGATCCGCCCATCACAGAGGCGCAAGCGATCGAGGTCGCTAAGGGCTCACTGACCGAAGTCATCGAGGACATCGAGTTTGCCGGATACGACCAGATCCGTATCCGTGTCGGTTCGATGAGGTTGAGGAAACTCCAAGAATTGACCAAATCCGACCTATACACGCCCGATTCCCCTCGAATGCAGAGACAGATCTGGGCGGTGCAGATCGGCGGGACCTTCCCGGACGATCTCGATCCTTACCGGGTGCCGTATGGCTACGGTATAGTCGGCATCGACGTTATTAACGGGGACATACATTTGAGGGCGCGTTACGATGCGGAGGTGTTGGTGGAGCCGTAGGGGTGATCTGGTTGTTCCTTCAATCGCGCACGATGCGACGGTCTATCAACGGGTAAAGCGTTTCCATGATCGCCAGCAGCACAGCGAAGATGATCGCGGTGGTGATGACTATTGATTGCACCAATCCAGCATTGTTTCCAAGAATCGCCTGCTGGAGCAAGTATCCGATTCCGGGATAGGCGAAGACGATCTCAACCATCACGGCACCGGTGAAGATGATACCCATGCTGAGGAACAGTTGAGTGAATTGGGGGAGGGCGCAGTTTCGCATCCGGTACCACGCAAAGATGCGCCAGTCTTGCAATCCCATGGCCCGTGATTGGATCACGTAGTCTTCACCTTCGATGGTCACCATCATGCCGCGCATCAACACCAGCCAGTGTGCCGTGCCAGTCAGAATGATGCTGAGTGTCGGCAGCGTTCCGTGCCAGAGCAGCGTTCGTATCCCCTCCCATGTGAGAGTCGGTGTTTCGCCCAACGTGTATCCGCCGCCAGTCGGGAAAACCGCCCATAGCCAAACGAAAAGCCAGATCAGAACCATCCCGAAGATGAAGTACGGTGTGGCGTACATCGTCAGTGCGGCTGGCGTGCCCCACCGAGCGATCCGCCCGATCTTTCCAAACGGTGAGGCCATCAACGCACCTGCAATCGATCCGATAACGAAAGATACTGTCGTTGCTAGTCCCATCAATGTCAATGTCCAAGGCACGGCTTGCGTGACTTTATCGTTGATGAACCCGCCTTGAAGCGCCCACAACCACCAATGCAGAAAGTCGGATATCGACGGAAATGAACCGTAATCGGTCCAGAGCGCGGGAAAGCGAGGTATGAGGTATGCGAGGGAACCGGCGAGGAAAACGGTGGCGACGAATGAGGCTGTTCGACGGGCGAGTTGGTTCATTTGCAGATGCGGAAAGACGGGTTTCGCAGCGCGTTAAGTGTACCCGCACCATCCAGCGAAGGGGTCCACCGGAGTAGATGGGCCCCTTCTTAATGCACTAACTGTCCTCGCGAATCTACGACCTACTCGCCAGTTGGTTGCAGGCGGATGATGGCTTGGTAGAACGCGGCCCAAACGCGGTGCGATGGGAAGTCGGAGGTCTCGGCCGTCGGCCATCCGGTCCAGTATGTGGTGTTCATGGCATTGATGATCCCGTCCTCTGCCAACTGGATCTCCGGCATGTCGCGGAGGATGATCTCCGTTGCCTGACGGAACAGTTCGATGTACTCGGGGTCGTCAGGCGATGCCTGCATCGCCCCCATCTGATCGATGATCGCGTCGTATTCGGGATTCTCGTAGCGAGGTGCTGAGAGGAAGTATCCGACGGTTTCGCCGATTTCGGCAGAGTTGCTGGAATGCCAATGGATGTACGTCTGATATGGCTCGATAGTGCTGCCGCAGTGCCATGTCAACCAAGACGGAAGGTCGCCAACAGCCTGTTTGCCCCAGAAACCGGTCAGACCACGACGCTCGACCGCGTCGAATCCAGCGCGCTGAAGACTCTCAACAACCGCTGTGCCGGAGCGGGACATAATGAAGTACCCGGGTGCCGGGTTCCAAAGCTCGATGTTGAGAACCTCGCCGTCAGCGTCGGTCCAGAAACCTGCTTCGTTTTTGGAGTAGCCAGCGGCTTCCATGACCTCGGCGGCCTTTTCAGGGTTGTGGGTCTCAGTGCCGTCGGCATCGATGAGATCCTTGATCTTCTCGTAGTATTCCGCCGGCCCCGGGAACGTAATCGCGAGAGGCACCCCCACGTTATTCGCAGCACCCTCAAAGGCAAGATTGTTGACGGACTGCTTGTCGATGGAGTAGTTCAACGCCCGCCGCACGGCTGGGTCGTCGAACGGCTTGACCTTGTTGTTCATCGTCATCGAGATCATGCATCCGTTGGGGTCGAGTCCGAACGGCTCGTCTTTGAACGAGATGATCTTGGGGTTGCGCACACGTGTCAGTTCGTAGAGTCCGGCCTGGAATGTGAATTGCACGTCTATATCGTCATTTGCCATGCGAAGCGCGATCGACTGTTCATCACCGGCTGGAGCAAAGACGATGCGTTCGACCTGAGGCAACGGCGCTACGCCTGCTTTAGCTGCCCACCAGTTGTCGTCGCGATCGAAGATCAACGCTTCTGGCGCAGCTTTGACTAGTTTGAATGCACCGGTGCCGACCGGCCAACCGTTCGGGATATCGATGTTCTCGAAAGTCTCCGGGTCCTTGCCTTCCCAGATGTGTTTCGGAAGGACCGGCATCTGCTCTTCCGAATTTTCTTGGAAGAGGACCAAGAATATGCGCTGATCCGGTTGCGTCAGGTGCAGTTTGATCGTGAAGTCGTCGATCTTTTCCACGCTTTCTATTACGCCCTTCAAGCGGAAGTGGAATGCGCTCGACGGGTTGTCTAAGATGAGGTCTTGCCACGTGAATCGGACATCTTCGGCGGTGAATGGCGTGCCGTCTGACCAGTAGACGTCGTCGCGGAAAGTGATGGTCACCTCGTCAAACGTGTCGTTGTACTGCCAGTCTGTGGCGAGCCATGGATACACTTCCCCGTCGTGGTGACCGTAATAGAAGGGGAACTCGAGCCACGTTTGGTTCGCGAAGTCCCTTATGCGGCTCAGAGCACCGCCTGATAGCAGATTCATGTTCGCGGGCGCGAGTTGCTGACCTCCGATGGCGATTACGAGCGTTCGGTTGCGCGGTACATCACGTAGGCCTTCTGTCCCCGCGGCCGGAGGCGGTGTTGCGGTGGGCTCGGCGGTTGCTGTAACGACCTTTTCGACTTCCACGGCGACTTCCTGCTGAACTACGACCTCTTTTTCGACCACCACGGTCTCGACGACCGTCTGACCCTCGACAATACGCTCTTTCTCAACGACAACCGTTTGGACGATCGTCTCGCCTTCTACGATCGTCTCCTTCTCAACAACGACCGTCTCGACGACTCTGATCTCGCGTGCTACCTCAACCTCGACCGTCTGGACGACGATCGTTTCGGAAGCGCAGGCGATTGCCGCGGCGGCGGACAAAGCAGCGCTCAAAAGGCCAATTGTGATGATCTTGTGTAACTTCAACATTTTGGTTGCCTCTTTCATTTGTGTCGCCATATACAAATTACGTCAAAACTTCGAGCAATAATGCGGTGTTGCGTAATCTTTACGAAATCATCCGTATGGTTTCGTAAGATACCAGCGATTTAAGGATGATGCTTGTCCGACAAGCTCGGCGAGAAATTGTCGCGAAGTAAAACAGGGCCCGCTCGTAGGAACGGGCCCTGATGATTTGATCGCTAGATCGGAACTGCTGGACTATCAGCCAGCAGGTTGCAATCGGATGATCGCGTGGTAAAACTCGGCCCAGATGCGCTCTGAGCGGAGGTCCGCCGTCTGACTCGTTGGCCAACCGGTCCAGTACGTCGTGTTCATCGCGTTTATGTGTCCATCAATCACCAACTGGATCTCCGGCATGTCACGGAGGATGATCTCAGTTGCTTTGCGGAACAGGTCGATGTATTCGGCGTTGTCAGGCGATGCTTCCAACATGCCCATCTGGTCAACGAGAGCGTCGTACTCGGAGTTCTCGTATCGAGGAGCCGAGAGGAAGTACGCCACGGTTTCTCCGATATCAGCGGAGTTGTTGGAGTGCCAGTGGACGTAGGTCTGGTATGGCTCAACGGTGCTGCCGCAGTGCCAAGTCAGCCATGACGGCAGGTCGCCAACTGCCTGTTTGCCCCAGAAACCGGTCAAACCACGTCGCTCGACAGCGTCGAAGCCGGCGCGCTGCGCGCTCTCAACGACTGCGGTCCCTGCGCGGGACATTTTCCAGTATCCGGGGGACGGGTTCCAGAGTTCGATCAAGAGAACTTCGCCGTTCGCATCTGTCCAAAAGCCGTCGTCGTTGCGGGAATACCCTGCGGCTTCCATGATCTCTGCGGCCTTCTCCGGATTGTGCTGATCCGTACCGTCGGCTTCGATCAGATCTCGTATCTCTTCGTAGTAGGCTGCTGGCCCTGGGAAACCGATCGCCAGTGGCACCGCAACTGGCATGGTAGTTCCCTCAAACGCGAGGTTAGCAACGGACTGCTTGTCGATGGCGAAATTCAACGCTCGGCGGACGGCAGGATCATCGAACGGTGCGACCTTGTTGTTCATCGTCATCGAGATCATGCAGCCGTTCGGGTCGTGGATGAAGGGGTCATCCTGCCACGAGATCACCTTCGGGTTCCTAACTCGAGTCAGCTCGAAGAGTCCAGGCTGGAACGTGAACTGCAAGTCGATCTCATTGCGAGCCAACCGCAGCGCGATTGACTGCTCGTCGCCGGACGGCGCAAAGACGATACGCTCGACGGCGGGCAACGGTGCCACGCCGGCTTTGGCAGCCCACCAGTTGTCGTCGCGGTCGAAAATCAATGCTTCAGGTGCAGCCTTTACAAGCTTGAACGCGCCGGTGCCGACTGGCCAACCCTGCGAGATGTCGACGTTCTCAAACGTCTCGGGGTCCTTGCCTTCCCAGATGTGCTTCGGCAATACCGGCAACTGTTCTTCTGAGTTCTCTTGGAAGAGGATGAAGAATATCCGCTGATCAGGACGCGTCAGATTCAGCTTGATGGTGTAGTCATCCGGCGCTTCGACGCTCTCTACAGCGCCTTTCAGACGGAAGTGGAATGCGCTCGACGGATTGTCGATGATCAAATCCTGCCAAGTGAAGCGGACGTCCTCCGCTGTAAACGGAGTGCCGTCCGACCAGTGTGCGTCTTCCCTGAGAGTGATTGTGATCTCGTCGAAGGTGTCGTTGTACTGCCAATCTTTAGCCAGCCACGGTCGCACCTTGCCGTCGTGGTGCCCGAAGTAGAACAGGAACTCCAGCCAAGAGTTGTTGGAGAACGTCCTGATTCGACTCAGGCCTCCGCCAGACAACAGGTTCATATTTGCTGGATCAAGTTGCTGTCCACCGATTGCTATGACGAGCGTGCGGTCACGCGCGACATCGCGCAGACCCTCAGTTCCGGCTGCTGCTGGCGGCGTCGGCGTTGGTTCAGCGGTTGCTGTAACGACCTTCTCGACCTCTACTGCCACCTCTTGCTGTACGACGACCTCTTTTTCGACGACGACAGTCTCAACGACGGTCTCGCCTTCAACGACGCGTTCCCGCTCGACGACGACAGTCTGGACGACGGTCTGACCTTCAACGATCGTCTCTTTCTCGACGACCACGGTCTCGACGACCCTCACCTCGCGCGCGACTTCGACCTCGACCGTCTGGACGACGATCTTTTCCGAAGTACACGCAAATGCTGCGACGCCGGCCAGGATGACGCTCATGGCGGCGATCGCGAGCAACTTGTGTAACTTGAACATTCCGGATATCTCCTTTACTTGTGTTCTCCGTTATTGGTGGCGTTAAGGTGAAATTTGGTTTTGGGGGTGATTGTGTTTTTCGCCTGTTCAGATGGGTGACATCGTATTTTGGGAAAGCATCGAATCCAAGTCGGTTACCGGTCTATCTCCGTACAAGAAACATTTGACCGCGCGATCATCGTCAAGCCTATAGTGTGGCGGATCGTCTTCGCATCGGTCGAATGCGTGAGGACAACGCGGCGCAAAGGCACAACCCGCAACCGCGACATCCCGCTGGTCACCCGATGATATCGCCGACAGGTCGTCACCCCAAGGCACACGCGGATCGGGAACCGGGATGGAGCCCATCAACAATTGGGTGTAAGGATGCGAGGGTTGCTGGACAACATTTTCGACGTTGCCTGCTTCCACAACCGATCCTCTGTAGAGCACGTAGATGCTGTCGCCGACTTGGTATGCAGTCGTAAGGTCGTGGGTGATGTAGATGATCGATATCCCCAGCTCCGTCTTCAACTCGCGAAGGCTCTCCAAAACCGTTGCCCTAAGCGAGGCATCGATCATCGAAACAGGCTCATCCGCCACGATAACCTTCGGTTTCAACAGGAAAGCCCGCGCGACAGTTATACGTTGACGCTGCCCGCCGCTCAACTGGTGCGGAAAGCGTCCCAAAGTCTCCGCAGGTCGCAGTCCGACCTGACGCAATGCATCCTCTACCATCTCGTGCGCTTCATCCTCAGAATCAGCGATGCCATACAACTGCGCGGGTTGTGTGAGTATTCGGTCGACTCGGTAGACCGGATTGAAGACCTCAAACGGGTCTTGGAATATCGGCTGAACATTTCGCCGGAACTCTCTCCAGTCATCCCCCTTGAGTGAATGTATTTCGCGACCACGATAACGGATCTCGCCTCGCGTGGGACGCATGAAACCCAAGAGCATCGAAGCCAGTGTCGTCTTGCCGCTCCCGCTCTCACCTGCTATGACGGTGATGCTCGGGTTGTCGTCGTCAACCCTAAGGCTGATGTCGTTGACCGCGACGTTCTCAACCTTGTTGAACAATCCGCGGCTGAAAACACGCGTCAGGTGGTCGGCTTCTAAGACCGCGCTCATGTTGCCGCCTCCGCGTAGAGATGGCAACTTGTCCACCGACCTTCTCGGATCTGGTCGTAACTCGGATCCGCAGACCTGCAAACCTCCATCACCGAATCGCAGCGCGGATTAAACGAGCATCCGCCAGGGAGTTCGAGCAGGGCAGGAGGAAGCCCGGGAATCCCCGTCAGTCTATGTCGCCGACTTGTTGACGGCAAGCTGGCGATCAACGCCCTCGTGTACGGATGGAACGGATCATCGAAGATGTCCAACACTTCGCCGACCTCCACGAGTCTCCCCGCATACATAACCCCGACGTGAGACGCGAACTGCGCCATCAGACCCATGTCGTGCCCGACTATCAAAACCGCCGCACCGATCTCCTCCTGCAACTTGCGCAGCGTTAACATCACTTCGCGTTGCACCACAACATCCAACGCGCTCGTGGGTTCATCCGCGATAATCACCTTCGGCCCCAACGAGACCGCAATGGCGATCGCGACGCGTTGTTTCATCCCGCCGCTCAATTCGTGTGGATACATCCGAGACACCGCAGGATCGAGACCCACGCTCTGCAGAACCTGGACTATCCGCTCCGAAATCTCTGACCTGCTGATGCTGTCGAGATGGTCTTTGAATCCATTAGCTATCTGGTTGCCAACTTTGATCACCGGATTCAGTGAGTTCATGGCGCCTTGAGGGACGTAAGATATCTGCGCCAACCTCACCTCGCGCATCTCGTTTTCCGAAAGCCCCAGCAAATCAACACCATCCAACAGCACTTCCCCATCGACTATCCGCCCCGGAAGCTGCGTCAATCGCATCAAAGCCAGCGCGGTCGTCGTCTTGCCCGACCCAGATTCTCCCACGAGGCCGAAGCGTTGCCCGGGCCGTAACTCAAACGAGACACTATCCGCCGCGCGCAGCATCCCTCGCGGCGTCTCGTACTCCACCGTCAAGTTGTTGATCTTGAGGACCGGCCCGCCGTTTCCAGACGTCAAGACGTGCCTCGCAATCTCGGGTTCGCGATGCGGTCAAGTCCCAACGACGTCATAAAAAGTCCGAGGAATATCATCACGATGATCACTACAGGCGATCCCCACCACCACCAGAATCCGCGTAGCACGGCGCCATAGTCATTCGCCCACCAGATAGACCAGCCTAAAGTCTGCGAGTTGGCAGGTCCCAATCCGAGCACCTCTAAGCCGATTGAAAACAGTATTCCTCCGGAGACCGCTTGGACAAAGCTCGCCGCCAGATACGACGTGAGGTTTGGCATCAACTCAACGAAGATGATCCGCCAAGTGCCGGCGCCGGAAGCGCGTGCCATGTTTACGAAAGCCCTTTCGCGGAGGGTCAAAACTTGAGCACGGACCGTCCGAGCGGTACCCATCCACGAAAGGACTCCGATGACGATACCCATCATCCAAATGGCTCCGACCGGAAAGTACTCGATGATGAAGACGAGTAGGAAGAGTATCGGTATCACGAACAGAACGTCCGAGACGATCCTGATAACCGTATCTGCCCAACCTCTGACATATCCGGCGAAAAACCCGAGGCAAGTCCCAATCGTGATTCCGCATACGCCCGCTAACAACCCGATAAGTAGCGTCTTCGGAGTGCCGATCACAAGCAACGCAAGGATCGATCGGCCTACCGCATCCGTACCGAACCAGTGCTCCATGGATGGCGGTTGCGATATCGGCGCTGAGTTGAGGCGCGCTAACTCCAAATCAACGAACAGATAGCCGAGAACAGTAAAAGCGATAATCGCCCCTAGCAGTGCCAACCCGAGGAGAAGCAGCATGTTCCCAACCAACAACCGGAAGAACCTGCGCGTCAAAGACACCGAAGGAATATCGTTGCTGCTCTGTGCTACTGTCACGCCACTATCTGACTAATCGGTCTCATGCCGAATCCTCGGGTCCAATATCGGGTAGATGATGTCGAGCAGAATCAGGAACAAAGTCACCACGACAATCACCACCAGAAGTATCAGCTGCAACAGCGGCAAGTCCTTGACCGTTATGGCGTCGAGCAATATCGTACCGATGCCCGGATAGACAAACACGACCTCCACAAGAGCCGATCCCGACACAATGAACCCCAGACTCAAGGCGAGGAACGTTATCTGCGGCAACAACGCGTTCCGGACTTGGTACGTATAAAAGACGCGCCAAGGCTTCAATCCCATCGCTCGCGACATCTGCACGTAATCTTCGCCCTGGACGATCACAATCATCGAACGCATTACGATAGCCCAGCCCCCGGCGGCGACTGCGACCAGCGACAACGCCGGCAGGAACGCATGTTTGACAATCGTGAAGAGGCCGTCGAGGCTGAACTCTGGCGACTCGCCCAACGTGTAGCCACCACCTAACGGAAACACCGCCCACGTAAAGGCGAACAGAGCAATCAGCACAATCCCTAGCAAGAAGTACGGGATCGAATGAACAATCATCACGAACGGTGTTGTCCACGCCAGTAACCGCTTCCAAGGCCCGGGCGCCGCAACCATCAGCGCCCCGAACAACGTCCCTAAAACGAATCCGATTATTGTGGCAGTCGTCAACAATCCCAAAGTCCATGGTAGCGCCGCCCTAATCACCCTCGTTACTTCAACTGGATAGTCGGTTACAGACAGGCCGAAGTTGAATTGAGAGACATCGATCCAATAGTTGATGTACTGTTGCCACATCGGTTTATCGAGGCCGAACTTAGCGCGGTATTCCTCAACGAACCCAGCCGATGGGTCCCCTACGAACATCCCTTGTTGAGCTAGTTGGCCTAGGTATTCCTGTATCGGGTCACCGGGTGCTAGGCGGGGCAAGAAGAAGTTGATCGTTACTCCCAACCAGACGACGAGCAAGAAAAGTCCAACTCTCTTCAGCAGATAAGTTACGGACATGTCGCGATTTAGGCCAGGTTCAGATCAAAGCAGTACGCAATGCTTCGCACGGTAGGCGCGAACGCTACGACTGCGCCGCATTATATGCGAATTGGAATAATCGGGAAACGCAGGTTCAATCCTGCCTCGTCAGCATCCCACTCCCGTTTAGACGCTCCAACTCGATAGCGACGCCCTCGCTGTCGGGGCCGGGGATGTGGTCATGGGCGGCGTCGATGACCATGGGGTGAGCGTTGCCGACAGCGTATCCGCGTCCTGCCCAGCGGACCATTTCGAGGTCGCCAAGTCCGTCTCCGAAGGTGATGTAGTCGGACGGTTCGAGACCGTGACGTTCGGCAAGCCATTGCAGAGCGCGTACCTTTCCTGCACGAGGCGATCCGACTTCGCAGAAGTGGGGCAGCGAGTGGGTGACTTCCGCCGCCGATCCGAGCAGGCGAGCGATATCGTGGACATGCTCGGCCATTTCGTTGGGAGGTGAAATTCCGAGTACCACGGTAGGCTCGCGGTTGGCGAGGGGGAATAGATCGTCGACCTTGACCAGTTTGGCGTGGTTGCGCTGAGCGTAGTCGAAATCTTCCTCGTCTTGGTGAGATACGAAGACATCGTCGTCGACATAGACGCGTATGTCGAGTTCACGACTCTTGAAGAAGTGGATCGCCTCTGCGGCGGTCGCTTCGTCCAAGCGTTCGTGCTTGAGCAACGTGTTCGTCTCCGCATCGACCGCCATCGCGCCTTGGTAGCAGATCATCGTGGCGTTGGCACCGATCTCCTGATGCACGATCCAAGCCGATCGCCGCATCCTGCCCGTAGATATCGAAAACGGGATACCTCGATTCGTCACCTCGGCGACCGCCGCCTTAAGTCGGGGCGAAATGTTGCCATTTACCCGCGTCAACAGCGTCCCATCGATGTCGGATACGATTGCTGAAAAAGGCCCGTTGCTCATCGATGACACCATCCTGTCTGGTACGGATTCTCAGTGTTCAAAAAGATCAGTCCACGCATCTTCATCTGGGCGATATTCCTAGCGATCGCGGCGTACATCTTTATTCAGGCGCTCAGACAGGATTCGTAAGGCGGGCATCCCCCGCACACTCTATGTCGGTCGATTTGGGCTCGTGCGCGCCCCCTTCGATTCTCGAAAGGGGCAAGTACTCTCCGATGCGCCGCACACCTTGGCAGGGTATACCCGCGGCAATCTCCGATATGGTGCGCTGCAACACGGGATGAACCGAATGTGGAGCAATCTCGGCGAGTGGCAGCATCACGAACGCCCGCTCGTGCATTCGCGGATGGGGCACGGATAATGCTGGAGTCTCGATCTTTTTGTCACCGAACATCAAAACGTCGAGGTCCAAGGAGCGCGGCTCGTTTTTTCGGATTCGGACACGTCCATTGGCGCATTCGATATCCATGAGTTTCGATAGTAGCTGTTCAGGGGCGAGTATCGTCTTAATCGAGACCGCCATGTTCAGATACATAGGTTGCTGTTCATCACCGACGCCGAACGGCTCGGATTCGTAGATCGACGATATGGACATTGAATCACCGAGATGTTGAATCGCGTTGACGGCGGATCGCAGATACGCGACGCGGTCGCCTAGATTGCTGCCGAGACCGATATAGGCGATGTTCGGTTTGAGGTTCGAGACCAATCAGGTTTGCCTTTCAACCGCTCGACGCACACGCTCGCTTTGCGATCCTTGATATCCGGGCTCCCAGCCTCGAACTATCGCGTCAGCCACCTTTGCAACTCGCGCCATCTCGCGGACTTCATGTACCCGCAAGATATCGGCACCTGAAGCGATGGCAAGTGCGGTGGAAGCGGCATTGCCCTCAACCCGATCGTCCGGTTCCGCGTCAAGGATCGCACCGATGAATGATTTGCGTGATGCGCCTATCAAGACGGGCAGATTGCCGAGATTAGTCTTGATCGAATCGAGATGTCGCAACGCTTCCAGGCTATGAGACGCATTCTTGGCAAAACCAATGCCCGGATCAACGATGATTCGAGATTCGGCCACCCCGTATCTTAGGGCGCTTGAAACTGCGTTGCCAAGCTCCGTGGTGATGTCGGCAATAACGTCGTTGTACTGTGCCTTAGCTCGGATGTGACTGATGACGATAGGCGCGTTGTGTTTGGCGACGCGCATCGCCATGTCAGGGTCTGACAACATCGACACGTCGTTCGCCATGCTGGCACCCTCGGAGAGAGCAACATCCGCGACTTCAGATTTGCGTGTATCGATGCTGATCGGGATATCGCTGCGCTGCCTAAAAGCTGAAATGACGGGTAGTACACGCTCGAGCTCCTCGTCTGCGGGAACAGGGCGGGCATCGGGATAGACCGATGCCGGTCGCGTTGACTCTCCGCCGATGTCGATGATGTCTGCGCCGTTATCTTCCATCCGTAACGCCGCATCGACGGATGCGCTTATCCAATCCGTCCCCTTCCGCATAGTGCCGTCGCCCGAAAAGGAATCGGGTGTGACGTTCAGGATTCCCATGATGTATGTGCGGGAACCCCAATCGAAGATGCGACCGCCGATTTTCAGCGGTGGTCGGTGTTTGGCTTCGTCAATGTTGAACGGCAATTGAAGTTGCGGTGGAGGGCAGTGAGTATTGCATCGCTCGGTTGCGTCGTAAGTTAGGATTCTAAGTTGGCGACTGCGATAAATCGAAGATTCGAAGCGCGCTCGATTTCCGGCTCGACAGGGGCGAAGAGAGATCACTCAGCAACAAGAAACTACGTCATCAACCAACGGTTTCGAGAACCGTCTCACGGCATTGGAATCACGTCGCTCGACGGCTAAACTTGGCGGCGGCGAACGGCGCATCGAATCGCAGCAGAAACGCGGCAAACTCACCGCCCGCGAACGGCTGTCAAAGCTGTTCGACGACAGTAGCTTTACCGAGATCGACACCTTTAACACCCACCGTTCCACCGACCTCGGACTCGACAAGCAACGCTTCGAAGGCGACTCGGTGGTAACCGGATGGGGCAAAGTCGATGGCCGCACCGTATTTGCCTACGCTCAAGACTTCACAGTTCTCGGCGGATCGCTCTCTCAGATCGCGGCGCAAAAGATATCCAAGGTGATGGATCACGCCATCAAAGTTGGAGCCCCAGTAGTGGGCATCAACGACTCCGGCGGCGCCCGTATCCAAGAGGGCATCGACTCGTTAGCAGGCTATGGCGAGATATTCCGACGAAACACGTTGGCTTCTGGCGTCATCCCCCAGATCACCGTCATCGCAGGCCCCTCCGCAGGCGGCGCGGTCTACTCCCCCGCAATGACCGACTTCATCTTCATGGTCGAGTCGATAGGGCAGATGTACATCACCGGTCCCGACGTGGTTCGATCCGTAACTGGCGAGGACGTATCCCACGAAGACCTCGGCGGTGCGGGAATGCATGCGACAACTTCCGGCGTCGCGCACTATGCTGCCCCTGACGAAGATTCCTGCTACGCGGAAGTTCGGCGACTGCTCAGTTTCTTGCCGTCCAACAACGCATCATCACCACCTGCGTCTCCTTCCGAAGATCCCACAAACCGCCGTCCAGAAAAACTAGCCGGGGTAATCCCTGACGACCCCAACATGCCATACGACGTTCTCGACGTCATCGATGAGATCGTTGATGACGGTGACTTCATGCAAGTCCATGCCGAGTATGCCCGCAATATCGTCGTTGGCTTTGGACGCATGGGTGGTTCGACGGTAGGCATTGTGGCGAATCAGCCGAACGAAGTGGCGGGAGTATTGGACATCGATGCCTCTGACAAAGGCGCACGTTTCGTCCGCTTCTGCGACGCATTCAACATTCCCATCCTGACCCTTGTTGACGTGCCCGGCTTCATGCCCGGCACCGCGCAAGAGCAGGGCGGCATCATCCGCCACGGCGCAAAGATGCTCTACGCATACTCCGAAGCCACTGTACCCAAAATCACCGTCATCCTACGCAAAGCCTACGGCGGCGCGTACATCGTCATGGGCAGCAAAGAGCTTCGATGCGATGTGAACCTTGCGTGGCCAACTGCCGAGATCGCGGTTATGGGGCCTGACGGCGCAGTGAACGTCATCGCGCGCCGCGACATCGCCGCCGCCGATGACCCCGACACTAAACGTCAAGAACTCGTTGCCGACTACCGCGAACGATTCGCCAATCCGTACATCGCCGCGAACCGCGGATACGTCGATGACGTTATCGATCCCCGCGACACACGCTCACGTGTCATAGACGCGCTCGAGATGCTCGCCAACAAAGTCGACGACATGCCGTCGAAGAAGCACGGGAACATCCCTCTGTGAGCGTCGCCGATCAGCCCCGTTACGCTCCGAACACCGTGGGAGAAGAGGAGTTCGTGCAAGCGGTTTCAGACATGGCACGAGAGGTCTGGGATTTTCACAACCGCTGGGGATTCGGGTCTGGACACTTCAAAGATGCGACCCCCGCTAGCATCATCGACCGCCGCAAGGCAATACTCGCCGAAGAGGTACGAGAGCTAGCCGAAGCGGTCGACGATAACGACACCACTGGTGTCCTCAACGAAGCCGCCGACGTTCTCTTCGTAGCCATCGGACATGTCGAAGCTCTTGGTGTGGACGGTCTCGATGGTGTCAGATACGTCACCGCCAAAAACGCACGCAAGACTGAAGAAACTCATGCGATACGGCAGGACACCGGCAAGTTGCTGCCGAAAGAAGGCAAACCACACAAGTGGGAATGAACCCCCACTAGAGGAACATCAGCAGAGGAACACTGAATGCAAAACGCAGCAATCGAGCGTGCCAAGGAGCATTTTGGCACGCTGCTAGAGAAACAGATTTCACGCGTCGAGGCGATGAAGGAATCGTCCGGTTTCGTCGACTACAACGCACTTGACACGATAAAGATCGGCCTCATCGGCGGCGACGGCATCGGCCCGGCAATCACCGACACCGCTCGCGGTGTCCTCGAACGCCTCCTCTCCGACGCCGTAGCGAGCGGTAAGATCGAGTTCCGGGATATCGAAGGCCTCACCATCGAGAACCGCGCTGCACATCTCCAGTCGATACCGGACGATGTGCTTGCCGAGATCAAAGAGTGCGATGTCACCCTCAAGGGACCCACGACAACTCCAGAAAAAGGCGATGGCTGGCCGAACCTCGAATCCGCCAACGTCGGCATGAGAAAAGAGCTCGACCTATTCGCCAACGTCAGGCCCGTGCGCGTCCCGTCCGAGGGCATCGACTGGGTATTTTTCCGCGAGAACACCGAGGACCTCTACGCCCTCGGCTCTGACGGAATCGATGTCACCGACGACTTCACCATCGACTTCCGCCTCATCTCTGAACCCGGCTCCGAGCGCATCATCCGCGCCGCCTTCGAACACGCCAAGCAAAACGGCCGCGACCGAGTAACCGTCGTCACCAAAGCCAATATCGTCAAACTCAGCGACGGACGCTTCCTCCAAGTCGCCGAACGCGTCTCTCAGGAATACCCCGGTATCGAGTGGGACGGCTGGTACATCGACATCATGACCGCCAAGCTCCTCGACACTGCACGACGCTCTGACTTCCAAGTCTTCGTTATGCCCAACCTCTACGGCGACATCCTCACCGACGAAGCCGCCGAGATCCAAGGCGGTGTCGGAACTGCCGGAGCCGCCAACATCGGTACCCGGTACGCAATGTTCGAAGCCATCCACGGCTCCGCACCCCGCATGGTCACCGAAGGCCGAGCCCAATACGCCGACCCGTCATCCATGCTCAAAGCCTCCGCCATGCTCCTCCAGCACATCGGCTACGCTGACCTCGGACGACGCCTCGATATGGCGCTGGAGGTATGCGGTCAGTACGAACGCAAGATCGTAACCACCGGTCGCGACACCGGCGCAACCGGCGACGAATACGGAGCCTACGTAGCCGACACCGTCAACGACCCAAACCTAGAAACCAAATGGCAGTCCTACGTTGACGCGTCGTAATATTCCTCCCCTTTTTGCAAAGCAAAAGGGGGACGCGGAGCGAAGCGAAGCAGGGGGTTCCCGAGGCCAAGCCCCAACAGTCATCGACCAGACATCCACATCAAGTTAGGAAAGACAATCCACCCATGCGATCCAAGGTAACCGTCGTAGGCGCCGGAAACGTCGGCGCAACCACCGCACAGCGCATCTACGAACGCGGCTATGCCGATGTAGTCCTAGTCGACGTAGTCGAAGACATGCCCCAAGGCAAAGCGCTGGACCTACTGGAGTCCGGCCCCGTCCTAGGCACCGACGCCCAGATCATCGGCGCAAACGACTACGAACCAACCGCGGACTCCGATGTCGTAGTCATCACCGCTGGCATCGCCCGACGCCCAGGCATGTCCCGCGACGACCTGTTGCTCACCAACATGCGCATCATGCAGTCCGTCACCGAGCAGGTCGTCAAATACTCGCCCAACTCCATCATCGTCGTCGTTTCCAACCCCCTCGACGCCATGGTCCAGCTCGCCCAGCAAGTCAGCGGCTTCCCCAAAGAGCGCGTCGTCGGAATGGCCGGAATCCTAGATACCGCACGCTTCCGCACCTTCCTCGCTCAAGAGCTCAACGTCTCCGTTACCAACGTCTCCGCATACGTCCTCGGCGGACACGGCGACACCATGGTCCCCCTAATCAAAGCCACAACCGTCGGCGGCGTACCCGTATCCGAACTCATCGAAGCCGACCGCCTGGAAGAGATCGTCCAACGCACCCGCGACGGAGGTGCCGAGATCGTAGCCCTCCTCAAAACCGGCTCCGCCTACTACGCACCATCAGCCGCCAGCGCCCAAATGGTCGAGGCGATCCTCCTCGACCGCAAAGAGATATTGCCATGCGCGGCGATGCTGGACGGGGAGTACGGGATTTCTGGCCTTTACGTGGGAGTGCCAGTGAAACTCGGCGCGGGCGGCGTCGAGGAGATCATCGAGGTCGAGTTGACGGAAGCCGAGAGTACAGCGTTGCAGGCATCAGCGGACGCGGTGCAAGAGTTGGTGGATGTGATGGCGGCAAGTAATGTCGACAATGCATAATGAAGCCGCATCACACACAGGTCGCACGAACACTAGAGTTGGCATCGAACTCGTCAGGATAACGATTTGATAACGTCCAACGTCATTTTCAGAGTTTTTCATGTAAGGGTAGGAGGAATCACGGGCACAGCTTTCGCGATCGAAAATGGCAGCAAGGAGTACTTGGTAACAGCGAGGCACGTCGTAGAACATCTAGTCGGAATCAATACGATCCGACTGTTCCAAAACAGCGATTGGCAGGCAGTGCAAGTTACAACCGTCGGTCATTCCGACGGCGATGTTGACATCTCGGTTCTAGGTCCTGAAAAGCCGATCACAACGCCGAACTCTAGATTCGCGTTGCCGGCGAATAGCGAAGGCATTACCTATGGTCAGGATGTTTATTTCTTGGGGTTTCCATTAGGCATCAACGCCTCGATATTGGCGCATGACGAATCCAAATTCCGCCCACTTCCTCTGGTAAAACGTGCCACACTCTCGATGTTTCCATCAGATTTGCTCAACTTTTACCTTTTGGACGGTCACAACAATCGTGGATTCTCCGGTGGTCCTGTAGTGTTTCGACCGAGCCCAAACGCCGATTTCCAAGTTGCCGCAGTTGTGTCGGCGTATCAAATTGAAGAAGAACCAGTCTTACACAGTACAGGCGCAGAAACTGGACTTCATTTGCAGACAAATACTGGCCTAATTCACGCGTACGACATCAAAGAGGCCATCAAATTGATAGATGCGAATCCTATTGGGTGCGATTTATGAAGAGCGTAACCCTGCTGATGAAGTCCTCAAAAGTAACGGTTAGCCTCACATTGATTTTGGGAAACTGGCGATCGCCTTCCACTCAGACACACAGCTAACTAAAACCTCAATCCCCGGCCCATTAACCTTTCCCTCGTCCCCCTCAACCGATTTACCATCTCCACCGCGGAATCCGCATATCCGGACGCCTGCCCGATCCGCTCCACAGCCTGTTCCACCGTATCCGTAGTGAGGACGCCGAAGATAACGGGTTTTAGGGCGTCTTCGGATGCTCCGAGTAGGCCTTGGGATGCGGCGCTGGCGATGTGGTGGTAGTGGTCGGTTTCGCCTTTTATGACGGCTCCGATGGCGATTACGGCGTCGGATTCGATGGGAGAGTCTAGGAGTGTTCTGGCGGCGAGGGGGAGCTCGATGGACGTTACCTCTACGACTCAACCGAGACCTCGTCGTCGTAGCGAGTTCTTAGCCAGATGTCGCCGTTGATGGCATCGATGCCTACTATGCCGTAGTCGAATTCGACGTGGTAGGGATGGGGTCGTTGAGAAAGGTTTCGCCGACTTGGACGGCCCGGATCGCTACATTTCAAACCAAGGTAAAATCTTGTGTGTACAGCGGATTCCTACATTTACTGAGGATAGTCGGATTGTGGATTTACTATCGCTACTAAAGAGCAGATTGTGGACCGCAATCGGAGCTGTGGGTTCTGTGATATCGGCGATATTGTTGCTGTGGGTGTTTTTGGGATTTCCGACTCCCACATTCGTAGGAACATCCGAACCCACAACTTTAACACCAGAAGTCACGCCAGCACCGGCCACACCAGCCTACACGCCCGTTCCCGCAGCGACGCCAGAACCACCGACCAGCACACCAGCGCCGCCCACACCAGCGCCGCCCACGCCAGCCTACACGCCCGTTCCCGCCCCGACGCCGAGAACACCGGCACTATCGCCAAACGAATTGACCAATACTTTTTTCAGCGCGATTTCCGGCAACGATATCGCGGAAATCGAGCATCTCATCTCCGTCGGTGCTGATGTCAACTCCGAATCCAACGGCGTAACGCCGCTCTATCATGCTGCGATGTATGGAAATCTCGAGGCCACGCAGGCATTGCTAGATGCTGGTGCAGACCCAAATTTCACAACATCCGATCTGCTACCTCTTCATGCGGCTGCTAGGAACGACGAACTCGAAATCGCTCGAATCTTGATAGCTGCTGGAGCCGACGTAGATGCCGGGGATTTCGAAGGAAGGACCGCTCTTGATTACGCCAGTGAGGACGATCATGCGGAAGTCGTGCAGTTACTGACGCATGCTGATGAAATACCAGTCGAATCAAACGTGGATAGATTCTCGCGGCAGCACCTTAACGATGCCATTTGGCGCGCGGTCTCGGAAGGAAATACTTTTATAGTCAAAGAACTGATACAGGCTGGCGCAAACGTAAATGCCGTGGCTGGAGACGGGTCAACTCTTTTGTACTTTGCTGTAGAAACCGGTCATTCGGAAGTTGCAAGGGAACTGATCAATGCCGGCGCAGATGTTAACGTCGCGTCTAGCGACGGTTGGTCCCCGTTATACGTTGCTGCGGCGAACGGCGATACATCAACCGTCAGAGAACTGATACGCGCTCGTGCCGATCTCGATACGCGTGACACCGACGGAACGACTCCGCTTTTGATTTCGCTCTTTAACATGCATCCGGAGCCGGCAAGCGAGCTCATAGCTTCCGGCGCCGACGTGAACTTGGCTTCGGATGCGTGGGGTACACCCCTGTTCTGGGCCGCATCGAACGGTTTCACTGACATCGTTAGAGACCTGATCGCGGCCGGCGCGGATGTCGATGCCAAGTACGATGAAGATTGGGCGCCGCTTCATATCGCCGCGTACCTGGGACATCTGGCCATTGTGCGGGAATTGATCGCCGCAGGTGCGGATGTCAATACTAGGGACCCTGGAGGGGCGACTCCTCTCGATCTGGCTCAACATAGAGAGCATGCAGCAATCGTCAGAGAGCTAAAGGCATATGGCGGCAATTGAACCAAGTTGTGAGGATTGCAACATACATCAAGACGTGGGAACTACGAAGATGTAAACCTTCTCACACCAATCCAATCCCCCGCCGCCTCTCCCGCGTCCCCCTCAACCGATTTACCATCTCCACCGCCGACTCCGCATACCCCGACGCGTGCCCAATCCGCTCCACCGCCTGCTCCACAGTATCCGTAGTCAAGACCCCAAACACCACCGGCTTCAGCGCATCCTCCGAAACCCTTAACAACCCCTGCGAAGCCGCATTCGCAATGTGCTCATAGTGGTCGGTTTGGCCGCGAATCACCGCTCCAATTGCGATCACCGCATCAGATTCGATGGGCGGGTCCAACAACGCCCGAGCTGCCAACGGCAACTCAAACGATCCCGGTACCTCGAAAATCTGCGATTCCTCGACCTTCACACCCAACTCCTCCAACCGCGCCAAACACAGATTCCGCATCTTGAACGTGATGTCCGAATTGAACCGCGCTACCGCAATCCCGATCTTCAAACCCGATCCATCCAAAAACTCCACGGGCGACTCACCAGCGCCCTTCTCGATCTCAGCCATCAACCTCTCCTAGCGATTATCCGCCCAACCGTGTCCGACGCCGACTGGCAACCGGCCCCGACGGCTCCTCTTTCCCATCTTCCACCTTGATCTGATGCATCATCCGATCGCGCTTAGTCTCTAGATACTTACGATTGTGGTCATTAGCGGCTAGAGAAAGAGGTACCTGCTCCACCATCTCTAGTCCAAACCCTTCCAAACCCGCAACCTTTTTCGGGTTGTTGGTCAAAAACTTGAACTTGCGGATACCAAGGTCGAGCAGGATCTGGGCGCCGACCCCATAGTGTCGGAGATCGGTCTGAAGGCCGAGACGGTTGTTAGCTTCTACTGTGTCCAGTCCGTTGTCTTGCAGACGGTAGGCTTTTAGCTTGTTGATGAGTCCGATGCCACGACCCTCCTGACGCATATATACCAGCGCCCCAACTCCCGCGTCCGCGATCTGCGACATCGCAGCGTCTAACTGCTCCCCGCAATCGCAACGCTGGCTCCCGAAAATGTCACCTGTCAGACACTCAGAGTGAACCCGAACAACCGCCGGTTCCTCAGGATCGATCTTCCCCATCACGAGGGCGATGTGCTCCGCCGGATCCACATTGCTCCGATACGCGACGCACCTGAACTCCCCCCACTTCGTAGGCAAACGCGTCTCAGTAACACGTTGTACAAACGACTCCCGACTCAAACGGTAGGCGATGATGTCCGCAATCGAGACGATTGGGATGTCGTGCTTCTTGGCGATCTTTTCGAGTTGTGGCCGCCGCGCCATCGTCCCATCATCATTCATGATCTCGCATACGACCGCCGCAGACCGTTTGCCCGCCGCGCGAACCAGGTCGATAGAGCCCTCAGTGTGACCCGCACGCACTAGAACCCCGCCTTCTTGGTATCGGAGCGGAAATACATGCCCTGGCTGAACAAAATTCTCGGACGACGCCTCGGGTTCTGACAGCAACCGGATCGTGTGCGCTCGGTCCGCCGACGATATCCCGGTAGTAATCCCATATGCCGCATCAACCGCCACCGTCATCGCCGTCGAGTGCGGCGACGTGTTGTGGCGCACCATCATCGGCATCTCGAGGCGGTCTAGATCATGCCCCTCCATCGGAACGCAGATCAAGCCGCGTCCGTGGACAGCCATGAAGTTGATCTGTTTCGCAGTCGCATCCTCCGCCGCCATCACGAAATCGCCCTCGTTCTCACGGTCCTCGTCATCGACCATGATGACGATCCCGCCCGTTCGCACGCGCTCAATAGCGCGCTCAACCGACTCCACGGCTTCGGGTCCCATCTCCCGCGCTTCAGTTGTCATCGGATTTAACGTTCCTGGCTCATTACGAACCGTTCGATGTATTTGCCAGTCTGATCAGTTTCGATATTAACTGTATCCCCGACTTTCAACACCCCCAATGTGGTGTGTATCGCGGTGTATGGGATCAATGTGAAGGTGAACCTGTCCGGACTCCAATCGAAAGCTGTGAGACTGACACCCTCGACTGCGACGAACCCTTTTTCGACGATGTAGCGCGAGATGGTTCCCGCACATCGGACGGTTACCAGTTTGGCGTCGCCATCGTAGCGGATGTCCGTGACGTTACCAAGGCCTTCTATGTGCCCCTGCACGAGGTGCCCGCCCACGACCGATCCGAAACGCAACGCGCGTTCCAAGTTGACGTGCGCACCGGGATGGAGTTCCGAAAACCAAGTCGCGCGTTGCGTTTCCGGTGTCACATCTACGTGGAATCTGGTCGCTTCGAGACTGGTGACGGTAAGACAAGCGCCACTCACCGACACACTGTCGGAAATTCGCAATCCGTCCTCGCCCGATAGCACGCGCTGCGCGCTGATGGCGAGGTGACCGCTAGACGGCGAGAAAGAGTGAATTCTGCCCACCTCTTCGACTATTCCGCTGAACATTCCATCATCTCCGCTTTTCAACCAACGTAGCCAATGATCGCTATATCCTCACCGAACTGTTCCATCCGAACGTTTTTCAATCTTGTGACATCATGGATCACCGACGGCCCGCTACCCCCGACCGGCGAGAGCGCGTCGGAACCTCCGATAATCTTATCCGTCGACATATATACCACCACCTTGTCGACCAAACCGCAGTCGAAAAGCGAGCCCGTTAATCGCTCTCCAGCCTCAACCAAAACGTTGATACAACCGCGCTCACCTAGATGTCGCACGACAGCCGCCAGGTCGACCGAATCTTCGGTTTGGCTCGGAGCCATTATGACTTCGCAGCGCCGGTTCGCCGCTTCCCCGTTGCTGACCGCTTGGATAACTTCCCCGTCTTCCTCCAGCAATGCGGCATCATCTGGCATCTTGGCGTTGCTGTCGACCACCACGCGGATGTACGGACGACCGTACACGCGTGTGCCAGACTTAGGATCGCGGGCGGTCAAACGCGGGTTGTCCGCGAGAACAGTGCCGATGCCAGTCATCACCGCGTCTGATCGGTAGCGGAGAGAGTGTGCGTGAGCCCGCGCCGCGGAACCAGTGATCCACTTCGAATCACCGCCGCGAGTAGCGATCTTGCCATCGAGCGACATCGCCCACTTCACAGTCACGAACGGCAGACCGGTCTTGACGTGCTTGGCGAAGCCCTCGATCAGTTCATCCGCACGTTGCTGCGAAGCATCGTCCACATCGTTGATGACCTCGATTCCAGCGGACTTCAAGTGCTCTAAACCACGTCCCGCAACTTGTGGATTGGGATCAACAGTAGGGCAGACCACCCTCCCGATACCGGCATCGATAATCGCTTGCGAACACGGCGGAGTCGTCGAACGAAATTGATGCGGCTCAAGGGTGCAGTAAATCGTCCCGCCATTGGCAGCATCATGCGCCATATCTAGGGCGACCGCTTCCGCATGAGCCCCCGGATTCGGCTGAGTGGCCCCTTCCCCAACAATCGTCTCACCATCCCGAGCAACGACCACCGCACCCACCGCCGGCCGAGGCGCCACCCCCCCCGCAGCACCCTCCGCCAAGTCCAGCGCTCGTTCCATGAAATCCATGCATCAAGTATGCAACATTGGGGCGTACGTCGAACTCAAAAAGAGTTCAGCAAAGAAGAACGGCGGTTGGGACTTTCGTCTACCATGCAATGAGGTTCTAGATTCCAGTAATCGGAGTAAAGCGATGAAAATCGTGGATGTCAGAGCGTTCCCCCTACGCATCAGCGAGCGGGGAGACGAGAAGTCTGAAGGCTCGTCCAGGCCGCCAACGATTGAGTTCGGCGACTACTATGTCGACCGATCTGCCTTCACCTCAATCTACTCCCATCATCACGAAACCACTGTGATTCGGGTCGAGACAGACACCGGAATCGTCGGTTGGGGCGAGGCACAATCACCGATTTCGCCAAACACCACAACCACCATTGTCCACGAAATCGTCCGCCCACTAATCATGGGCCGTGACCCCTTCGACATCGAAGCTATCTGGACGCGCAACTACGGCGCAATGCGCGAGCGCGGACACCCGACCGGCTTCTACATCGACGCCATCGGCGGAACCGACATCGCACTCCACGACATCGTCGGCAAGGCCATCGGCAAACCAGTACATAAGATCGCAGGCGGCAGATACCGCGACGAAATCCTGCTCTACAACGGCCTCGGAGGCACCGATCCCGTAAAAGTCGCCGATGCCGCCGAAGAACATCTCGACTACGGCTACAAGGCCTTCAAACTACACCTCCTGCTGGACGTCGAGGGCGTGTCAGAGATCTGCCGTGAAGTCCGAAAACGCGTCGGCCCGGACATCATGCTCATGGTCGATACCCACATGCGGCAGACGGTATCGAACTCGATTCTGCTCGGTCGTGAACTGGAAAAGCTGGGATTCACATGGTTAGAGTCGCCGACTGTGCCCGACGACATCCCCGGCCAGGCTGAGATTGCGCGCGCATTGGACATGGCAGTGGCGATAGGGGAGTGGACGCGCACCCGCTACGAGATGCGGGAGCAGATGGAGCGCCGCGCCTACGACATCTTGATGCACGATATCGGACGCACCGGCATCACCGAAGGGCATCGGATCGCTACGCTTGCGGACACCTACAACATCCCAGTCGCTCCCCACGTCGGAGGTGGCGGCATCCTTGCGGTCGCCGCGACCGTCGAATGGTCAGCATCGTGCCCGAACTTCATGATCATGGAGCACGGACACCACGCGAACGCGGTCAAGAGCAAAATACTCAAAGAGCCTTTCGAGCCGGAGAACGGATACTACAAGGTGACGGATCGTCCGGGTTTGGGTGTCGAGGTCGATGAGGCGGCATTGGAGCGTTACGCGTTCCCGGGGAGTTGAGATTGCCCCCCAAGCCATACATTCTGGCTGTAGACATCGGAAGCTCGGCCGTCAAGGCCGGGCTATATGACGCCGAGGCGAACGCGTTGCCGCACACTCTGGTTGCAATATCGCACCAACAGCGAACCGCGGCAGATGGGACTCACGAGGAGGATGGGGAGTTGATCCAACGCGTCACAGAATTGGCGATCGATCGCGTTTTGGATCTTGCCGAAGAAGAGGCGGAACACGTTGCGGCTGTTGGCTTCGACGCAATGGCCAGCACAATACTCGGTGTCGATGTCCGCCATGAGCCGGTGACACCGGTTTTCACGTATGCCGATACTCGGACGGCTACAGATGTAGACGCGTTGCAGGCGAGCACCGATGTGGATGACGCGTATCAACGAACCGGGGTGATGCAGCACACATCTTACGTGCCAGGTCGCGTTAACTGGATGCGACGCACCAGTCCTGAAACCTTCGAGCGGATCACCAAGTGGACGGACATCTCGACCTTCATATTCACTCGTTGGTTCGGTTCTACAAATGTGCCCGCAAGCTACAGCATCTCGGCGTGGAGCGGACTGCTGAACCGCCACGAGTTGGATTGGGATGCTGGGTTGTTAGACGCCATCGGGCTGGAGCGGTCGAATCTGCCGAGATTGGCGCCGTATTCGGAGGGGCAGATCGGTCTGTGTCCGATCTATTCGATGCGATGGCCGCAACTTTCAGATGTGCCGTTCTACTTGGCAGTTGGCGATGGAGCGGCGGTGAACATCGGTTCAGGATGTACCGACCGACGGAACATCGCTCTCACCGTCGGAACAACAGCAGCGATGCGTTTAGTCGTCGATCATCCGGACGACGAGCCGCCGCCAGTTGTGCCGAAAGGTTTGTGGGGCTACGTCCTGCGCGGAGATCGGACGTTGCTAGGCGGTGCTTTCAGCGAGGGCGGAAATGTCGTTGAATGGGCGTTGAACAGCCTAAACCTTCCGCCTCTGGAGCGACTCAATGATGCGTTGGCCGACACAGTTCCAGATGCCCACGGATTGACAGTCCTGCCATTTATAGCCGGTGAGCGCGCGGTTGGTTGGTCTACGAATGCCAGCGGGGTCGTCAAGGGAATCCGCGTCTCCACCTCCGGATTGGATATCTTGCAGGCCTTGATGGAGTCAGTAGCGTATCGATTTTCTCTAGTCGCCGACCTGCTACGCGACGAGATGACCGATGACCGAGTCTTCATCGCGGGTGGCGGAGCGATGACGAATTCGCCATGGTGGCTGCAAACAATGGCCGATGTGTTGCAGGGTGAAGTCCACGTACCAGCCGAAGAACAGGCGACAAGTCGAGGAGCAGCGATCCTAGCGCTCAACGCTCTCGATGTCTGGGAAGGTTTTGACGACGTCATGCCGGAGATCGCGGCGGTCTATCGCCCCAGGGATCAGCACCACCAGACGTATCGCCAGGCTGTGGAACGACAAAAATCGCTGTACGACGCGGTAGTTTAGTAGGGAACAGCGCATCCCTCCCCCTTGATACTCAAGGGGGAATTGAAGGGGGTTTAGATCAGCTTCGCACGTGTATACGAACCCCCTGCGTCTTGCTACGCTCGACGCGTCCCCCTTTTGTTGCGCAAAAAGGGAAGGATGTTGGTGTTCAATCGCGCGGTAGAGCGTGGATTCGGTCGAGAGTGGTTGTCTAGACTCGTCATATCGACTGACCGCGCGCGCCAATCGCTGACTCTTGATAACGGCATTGAAATCGTTAGGTACTCTTCCTTCTCGGCTATCCCGAGTGGGCATTTTCTTCATCGCCGTCGCCGCCTTCACCGCCGTGGTGGTAGTCGCCGCAATCGGATTCAGTGCCTGTTCTTCCGAGGAACCGGAGCCTACAGCCGAGCCGTTTGAGACGCGCACCCCTACGCCGGTGCCTCCAACGCCAGTCCCGACGGATACTCCCGTACCCCCGACTAGCACCTCGACATCGACACCGGTCCCTCCGACACCAATGCCCAAGCCGGAACCAACCGCAACCAACACTCCAGTTCCGCCGACGGCCACCCCTGTCCCGCCGACTCCGACACCCGAACCTCCAACTCCGACACCCGTCCCGCCAACCGCTACACCGACGTCTACTCCGGTACCACCAACACCCACTCCGGTACCGCCTGCTCCGACGGCTACACCGATACCAGCCGCCTACCGCGTCGATTCTCTGGATTGGGGCGTTCAGGGACCTGAAGGAGACAAGATAGTCGTCCGATTCACACTGGACGTCGTAAACGACGGCGAGGCGAGGCGTGACAGTGATACGCCCGTGTTTGGCATCGTGAACGAGGGAGATCAAACAGAGGTCGCCACAATACCCCCGTTGAGTGGCGGCGAAAGCACGACATTGCTGTTCGACATCAGATTCGATACCGGGCCTCAGCAGCTGAAGTTACAGGTCGAGGACGCCGTATCTTTGGTCGCCTTGGACCTGCTCGCATCTGATGTGTCGATCGCTCCGATCTCGTATCAACTTATCTCCGACGGATTGGTTCTAATAACTGTTGAGTTGGCGAACAACGGCACGTTGGTCACACGCCCGGTGCAGTTGATCACCTACAACAACGTCGTGGCAACGGTTCAACCGATCGAACCGGGCGAATCAGAGATGGTCGGTTTCTACCTGCCATTGCTGACCGGATCGCATCAGGTCGAGGTGACAGCATCGTCCGACGAACGCGAAGCCAAGCTGTCCAACAACGTGGCAACGTTCGATATCGATGTCGACTACGTGTCACTGTCACTGCGCGCCGGGTCCGCTCAAGCGCAGGGATTCATTCGTGGCGGAACCGCGAACATATTGATAGATTTCAGCGTCTCGAACCTTGGTGTTGCACCAAGCGGCGACTTCCTAGTCGCGGTCGCATGCCCTGAGATTCCGGACGCGACATGCGTTGGTGAGACGCGCGTTGAATCGCTCGCTCCGGGCGGAACTTTTTCCGGTGTGATCGATGCCGTCGTCCCGCAAGGGGTTACCGGTATCGTGCTCTTTGCTGGCGACCTCGAATACGGTTATCGCTGGGGCGACGCCAATACGATACCGATCACGGTGGACGTGCCGTTGCAGCCGGATATCGACCCGGTTTTCGCATCTGAAGCTGAACTGGTCGGCTACTACTCCAACGGCGATGCCGCGATCAACGTGACAGCCTCGTTGCGAAACGACGGGGCTGAGCCGATCCCAGGCGACTACCTGATCGCGATCACTTGTTTCAAAAACGAGGAAGTTGTGTCTACGTGTGGGGATGTTCTGACACTCGAACTAACCGACGGATACGGGCCCGTAAGCGGGTCGGTCATGGTGCGCTCGCCGTCTGGCGAGATTAACTTGGATCTCGACGGCGGTGAGGTCGTCGACATCAACAAAACAATCGCTGACGAAATAGAGGTCTCGATCCCAGAGCGGATCGTGGGCATCGACCGAGGTCTCTGGCGTTGCTTCTCGGATACAACTATGAGCGACGAATTCCCGCGCGGCAGTTGCAGCGGCCGCGATGGCGATGTGGTCAGCAAATGGTCGCAGGATGAGCCCGTGACGATCTGGATCAACGGACTGTCAGCGTACTCGGAGCAGTTCCAAGACACGTTGCAGGAACTGGCGCCGCAGTTGAACTTCACTTATCAGCTGGTGCCGGATGCGCGTCGAGCAGACATCGAAGTGTATGTCGGGATAACTGAGGAAGACGCGCGAGTGCTCGGATTCGGGAGATGCGACGGTTTTTGGGGCTGCACAGACTACGAGACCAACGAGAATGGCGAGATTGTCGCCGGCGAGATCGTGATTTTCGAGATCAACGACGCTGCTCTCCGACAACTCGGTCTGATAAATGAATCGATCCGATACGCGATGTTGCACAGCATGATGCAGGTCATCGTGCCTTTGGGCTATCGCGACGTCCCGGACAGCGCGATGAGTATCGACACCGGATTACGCTTCCCAACGATGAGCGCGTCCGACCGCGAAATCGTGAGGATATTGACGAGTCCGCTAGTAGAGACAGGCGACACCACCGCGGACATCGAGAGCTTGATCGTCTTCTCCGACGAAGTGTTGGATGTTCAAGAGCCGGCACCTCCGACCAATATCAACATAATCGAGAACGCGCGCTTGAAATTGCATGATGAAGGATCGGTGCTGTACAACATGCGCGGCGAGTGGTCTGGTGGTACATGTATCGACCGCTTCGGACCGTCGCAAGTAACGGTTTCCGAGTTCAGCTCGCATCGCGGTCTCAGGTACCGACTCACAGATGCATCGGAGCGTTTCTACGCCTTCTGGCGATCAGAGGACGGCCGAGCAGAGTATTGGGATGGCGGCACCCGGACATGGCGACGCTTCTCGGTTTCGGACGAGCAGGAACTGATCAGCGAAACGGCGTGGAGCCCGCAATTCTCGGATCCAATGGCATTGCTGGTTTCGGTCCTCTGGTTCGGAGAAGAATCTTTGACCGAGGCCGCCCGTGACGACGAAGGAATCGAATTCCGCATCGACCGCGTCCGAGGCCACGCAGCACCGGAATGGACCGACGAAGCAATAATCTCAGCAACATTCAAGATCGACCCCACTAACTACGAGATCATCAACTTCTCCATGACCTGGCAGTTCGACGTACGCGGCCTCACCTGCGACCAGTACGACGTCGAAGCCAATCTCATCGAATACGGTTCAAGCCTAGTCATACCCTCAGAAGTACGTAGCCGATCCCGCGTCGTCGAATAACAGCCCCGTCCCCTTCGCGAAGCCCAATAAGACCGACAACAGGGACGCGGAGCGAAGCGAACGCAGGGGATGCCCACTCCACCTCGTCATACCCGCGCAGCCGGGTATCCAGAGGGGCAACGGTGTGGTGTACACATCCCCTCTCCCTCGATGGGAGAGAGCCTGTGTGTAAAGAACACTCCCCTCTCCCTTGATGGGAGAGGGTCAGGGTGAGGGTGAACGGGGACAAGGGGAAGGGACGGCCCTCCCCTTTTTGCGTCAGCAAAAGGGGGACGCGTCAAGCGAGGCGAGACGCAGGGGGTTCATACACCAACAAAATCCCACCAATCCCTAAATCCCCGCAATCCCCGGTTCAGACACTTGACTCCCACTACATCTGTAGTAATATAACAACTAAGCGCCGATCCGGCCACCGTCGGAACGGCGCACGAAAACGAAGAATCGCCGCGTCGAGACGGGTGCGCGCAACCTTTTTAGACGTAGCTTAAACACAACTGAATAATGAAGTATGGCAACGGGCGGGAGTGCACGGGGCG